>CAYNTW010000041.1:27750-42914 GCA_964400085.1 uncultured Steroidobacteraceae bacterium
TCCGCCGAGGCCGAACGGCTCGAAGACACCAACGCCGTCAAGAAGCTGCAGCGCGCCTTCGGTTATTACATCGACCGCGGATACTGGCAGGAAGCTGCCGACCTGTTCGCCGATGACGCAACGTTCGAGACGGGCGTCGACGGTGTCTACGTCGGCAAGGCCCACATCCGTGAACTGTTGATTCGTCAGGGTGGCGGCCATCCCGGGCCGGGCTTGCCGTATGGTCAGTTCAATCACCACATGCAACTACAACCCGTGGTGCACATCGCTCCCGACGGACATACAGCCAAGGGTCGTTGGCGGGAGCTGGCGCTCCTGGGACAATTCCAGAAATACGCCGCCTGGGGCGATGGCATCTACGAGAACGAGTACGTCAAGGCGGGCGGCGTGTGGAAAATCCAGAAAATCCATTTTTACCCCAACTTCATCGCGCCGTATAAGGACGGCTGGGCGAAGCTCGCGCCGGCTGCGGGCGATTGGAAAACCGACACCGCGAAAGCTCTCCCGGCGGATCGTCCACCGACCGTGACCTACACACCCTACCCGAGTCTTTACACGCCACCGTTCCATTACAAGAACCCGGTGACTGACCGATGAGCGCGCGCACCCGGACCGTCGCAATCCTCTTGGCGCTCGCGAGTTCGAGCATTACCGCACTCGCGCCAGCGGTTACCAACGCGGGCGCCGCTGACGATGTCGCCAAGCTTGAAGCCACCGTAAAGGCATACGAGAGCGAACTAGCGTTGTTGCGCTCGCGACAAGCGCTCGAAAATCTCCAGGCCGCCTACGGCTATTACTTCGACAAGGGACAGTGGCGCCAGGTGGCGGACCTGTTCTCCTCCGGCGCCACCTTCGAATTCGGACAGCGCGGTGTATATGTTGGGCGCGCTCACATCCTGAAAGCCCTCTCGGCTCTATTCGGGCCCGAGGGGCTCCGACAGGGGCAGCTCAACAACTACATGATGCTGCAACCCATCATCGACATCTCTCCAGACAACCGTACGGCCAAGGCACGTTGGCGCAGCGACGTCGAGGTCGCCTCCGACGGTAAAGGGCAGTGGGGTGAAGGTGAGTACGAAAACGAATACGTCAACGAGCACGGCGTCTGGAAGATCAGCAAACTGCACTACTACGTCACCGTGATGGCGGACTATGACAAAGGATGGCAGAACGGCGCGATTGCTCTAGACGGACCAAGCAAACAGTTGCCCCCCGATCGTCCGCCAACGGAAGTCTATGGCTCATTCCCGGAGGTTTACACGCCGCCCTATCACTACAGGAATCCAGTCACGGACGAGCCGCCGGTGCCACATGCGACGCCGCAGGCTCTTGCGGCGAACGCAAGCGCACAGTTGACAGACGAGTGGAACCGGGTGCAGGAGCTCGGTAGGCGCATCGTATTGCTCGAGGACCACGACGCCATCGAAAAGGTCCAACGCGCATACGGATACTACGTGGATAAGGCGCTGTGGCCTGATGTCGCGGATCTCTACCAGGAGACCGGCACACTCGAGATCGGAGGACGAGGTGTCTTTCTAGGCAAGAAACGCGTCCTCGAGTACCTCGTTACTGGCCTGGGGCCTGTCGGTATCAGAAAGGGCGTGATCATCAATCACCAACAATTCCAGGGTATCGTGGACGTGGCGCCCGACGGGCAGACTGGCAAGGGACGTTGGACAGCGTTCGTCATGGGGGTCGGCGGTTGGGGCGACTGTACCTACGAGAACGAGTACGTGAAGGAAGGCGGCATCTGGAAGATCCGCAAACTGCGTGCCTCGTTCAACATGTACACCTCCTACAAAGACGGGTGGCAATTCGCCGCCACTCCCAACACCCGGCCGGACAGCTTCCCACCGCCCCCCGATCTTCCGCCGACCCGGATCTACCTGACGTATCCGAGCTTCTTCGTCGAACCGTTCCACTACCCGAACCCGGTCACGGGCCGACCCATGCCCGCGCCCAACCCGGCCGCGGGCGGAGTCGCGCCGATGGAGAATTACGTCGCGCGTTAGCGAAAGCCTCAGCGGCTGGCGACCTTCCGCGGCGTGGCCAACACCTGAACCCAGTAGAGGCGGTGCTTCGAGTCATAGCTCGTGGCATACCCAAGCCCCATTTCGGCGAAGCGCGGATCCATGATGTTCTCGCAGTGACCCGGGCTGTCGAGCCAACCCTGGACGACCTCGTCCACTGTTTTTGGCCCATAGGCGATGTTTTCGCCGACCAGCGTCTCCTGGTAGCCGGTGGCGCGAACGCGATCTGACGGAGTGTTTCCGTGGAGGTCGCTATGCTCGAAATAGTTGTTCTGGGCCATGTCGCTCGCATGGCCAAAAGCAACTCCGGCGAGGGTCGGCGACAGCGTCACCGGGGGCGCGGGTCCAAACACTTCACTGCCACATCGCGTACCCCGAGCGCGCACGTCGTTGACGAGCTGGAGCGCCCGCGTAGCGAGAATCGGTGAGAGCGCGGACTTCGCCACTGGCGGCGGCACGGCCGGTTTCGAGCTTCGACTTGGCGCCGGAACGGCCGCCGCCACGGCGTCGGGTGCCGGAGCGGGAACCGCCGCATCCTCGGGCAACTCCGCTGCAGGGACTTGCGACGTGACCGCCTGCGAAGTCCTCGGCAAGGCATTCGCGGTTGCTCCAACCTGCGAGCTCGCGGACGTGGGCGGGTGCGCCGCCACTTCCGCTCGCGCAGTACTCTCTGCCGACACCGGTGTTCGCCCCTCCGGCCGCGCAAGTGCTTCCGGCGCCTGTGCCGGCGGACTCGGCTCATGTCCGCGGGACTCCGCGGTCAACTCGTGCCCCGTCGCGAGCACAATCCACACATCGAACCCGCGCCGATACAGTCCCATTTCATGCAGCCCCTGGCTGGCCAGCGTGCCGCAACCCGACCGCTTCAGCAGTTGAAGCATGGCGTCATCGGGACCCCGCACATGCAGACCCGCCGTGCTCGCAGCGTGGTAGCCGCTCAGCTCCACTGCCTGCGACAAACCACGTCCGGCTGCCCACTCCTCGGCCGACCGGTCCAGCAATGGATTGCGGTGAAGCGGCGGAGCGGGTGGCAAAGTACCGCCGCACCCCTCTTCCCGAAGCACCCGGACGGCGAATAGCACGTCGGCACGGGCGGGCTGTACCGCAAGTACGACGCTGAAAATCGAAAAAATCCACAGCAGACCGCGAAGTGAGCGCTTCACCGCTGACCCCTCGAGACCCAGGGCGACCGTTCTATAAAAACGCCTCGACCGGATATCGGATGACCGAGTCGGGCGTGACCCAGCGCGAAAAGCGGCAATGAGTCAAGCAGAATCGATGAGCCGCACCAAAACCGCTGCAGCCCACGGCCTCGCTTGCTAATGTTCGATGTTCGCCTCACCGGGGGTGAGGCCGCATCAGCAAGGGAACGAAATGCAACATCGCGGGCTCTTGGCCAGGACGTTCGCGCTCCTGCTCTTCTTTTCGACTCTCAGCAACACGGCGGCGGCGGACGATGGGGGCACCCGGCTAATACGCCAGCCGGCAATCTCAAAAGACCACCTGGCGTTCGTCTACGCGGGAGACATCTGGATCAGCGACCGCGACGGCGGACACCCGACACGGCTCACTACCCACCCGGCATCCGAGCTCGGACCGCATTTCTCCCCTGACGGCAACTGGATCGCGTTCTCCGCCGGCTACGATAACAACATCGACGTTTACGTGGTTCCGGTTACGGGCGGCCAACCGCGCCGTCTAACCTGGCATCCCGCGGCAGACACGGTCACCGGCTGGAGCCCCGACAGCAAACGTGTGTTGTTCGCCTCCGACCGCGAAGTCGCCAACAGCAGAAGCGGCCAGCTCTATGAGGTGCCGTTGGAAGGCGGCTATGAGCGAAAGGTCATGAAAGCTGTCGCGGTAGAAGGCACCTGGTCGCGGGATGGGAAGCGATTAGCATACCGCCCCTACATACTTGCATACGCCGGCATCAACGGGTGGCGCCAACATCGCGGCGGCGACACGCCCCCCATCTGGATCATCGACCCTGGCACCGGCGCGCTCGAGAAGATCCCGCACGAGAATGCCTCTGACAAGAGCCCGATGTGGATCGACGACGATGTCGCCTTCATGTCCGATCGCAACGACGGCGCGGCCAACTTGTTTCTTTACGAGTCGCGCACCCATACCGTCCGGCAACTGACACACGAGACCCAGTGGGACGTCCGCAACGCGGATGCATACGGACACACCATCGTGTTCGAGACCGGCGGACTCTTGAAAGTCCTGGACCTCGACACCGGTGAGATCAAACCCGTGCCGATTAACCTCGCGACCCAGGAAATTCAGGCGCGGCCGCAATGGAAGGACGTCGTCAGGAATATCACCGCAACGCACCTTTCCCTCACCGGCAAGCGGGTTCTCGTGACAGCCCGCGGTGATGTCTTCAGCGTTCCAGTCAAGGATGGCCCGGTTCGTAACCTGACAGCGACCTCGGGTGTGCGGGAGTCAGATGCTCGCTGGAGCAGAGACGGCCAGCGAATCGCATACCTCAGTGACGAGGGCGGCACGCAGGCGCTCCTGATCCGCGACGCGCTTGGATTGCAGAAGCCGGAGCGCCACGCCCTGACTCACGATACGAACATCGCCAGCTATTTCACTTTGCTGCGCTGGTCGCCCGATGAGCGGCGCGTCCTGTTCCAGGACAACCATCTGCATCTCTTTGCACTCGAGTTGAAAACGGACGCAATCACCTTGATCGATACCAGCCCGCGTCGTGGCGAATTCGAGCCGGAGTTCTCACCGGACGGCCAATGGATCGCCTACACCGTCGCGGGCGAGAACTACCTGAATCACGTGAGGCTCTACAGCTTCGCCAGCGGACAGCCCTCGGACCTTGCAGACCGCCTGGTCCAGACGGAGCACCCGATGTTCGGCGGGGACAACCTGCTGTACTTCACCGCATCGATCGATGCCGGACCCTCGCGCAGCTCTCTGGATATGTCGACGCAGGAGCGTCCGCTCCGCAGCGCCATTTACGCGGCGGTACTGGCCGCCGACGGCCGTTCACCGCTACCGCCGAAAAGCGGCGACGAGGAGCCGCCCAAAGCCAAGACCGACAAGACCAAGGAGGACAAGCCGGGGCCCGGCAAGCAGGTCGGAACCAACAGCCTACCTCGTGGAGGCGGACCCGAGAAGCCTGACAAGGCCGGCGCGCCCGGCAAGCCCACCCGCGTTGATCTGGAAGGGCTGGCGCGGCGCTTCGTTCCGATACCCGTCGCGGAACGCAACTATGCGCGACTGCTCATCGCCGCCGACGGCTCCCTGTTCTATCTCGCCCGCAAGCAGCCGGGCTCGAGCCTGGAACCGCCGCCATTGGTCCGCGGAGCCGACGCGGACCTCTACCGATACAACTTCGAGGATCGCGCGGAGAAGCCGCTCCGCTCCGCCCTGGTGGACGTCTCCATGAGCGAAGATCACAACAAGCTGTTGCTCACCCTCGGAGAGAACAAGCTCGAGGTCGCCGACGCGAACGAGAAGCTCGATGCCAAACCCGTCGATCTGGGCGGGCTGCGCATGCTCGTCGACCCACGCCAGGAGTGGCGCCAGATCTTTGCCGAAGTCTGGCGCATGGAGCGAGCCTATTTCTATGATCCCAACCTGCACGGGCTCGACTGGCGCGCGGTGCGCGCCCGCTACGAGCCCTTGGTTGAGTTCGTGCAGCGGCGCGAGGACCTGAACGAGCTGCTGGTCGAGATGATCGGGGAGCTGCAGGTGGGTCACAACCGCACTGGCGGCGGCGATATCCACCAGGAGCGGCCCGCGGGCATCGGCCTGCTCGGGGCCGACTTCAACATCGACAAAGGGCTCTACCAGGTCGCCAAAATATACCGTGGCGACCGTTGGAACCCCTTCCTGGTGGCGCCGCTTGCGGCCACGGGAGTCAACGTCAACGAGGGCGACTATATTCTCGCCATCAACGGGCACCCGTTGGATGCCACGATCAACATTTTTTCCCTGCTCGAGAACACGGTCGACAAGCAGGTGGCGCTGACGGTGAGCCGTAACGGCACCACTGCGACGGCACGTACGGTGACCGTGATTCCCACCGGCAGCGAAACGGGACTGCGCCAGTGGGAATGGGTTGCGCACAACCAGGAATACGTGGAGCGCGCGAGCGGCGGCAAGATCGCGTACGTATACCTGCCCGATACCTTCGACAACGGCTTTGCGTTTTTCAACCGGATGTTCTTCGCGCAGAGCGATCGCGACGCCCTGATCATCGACGACCGGCGCAACAGCGGCGGACAGGCGGCAAACTACGTGCTCGAAGTGTTGAACCGCAAGTACCTGTCGGGCTGGAAGGACCGCGACGGCCTGGTTTTCAACACACCCGCCGGCGCCATCTACGGCCCCAAGGTCATGTTGATCGACCAGGACGCCGGTTCCGGCGGCGACTACCTTCCCTTCAGCTTCCGCAGCCTCGGGCTGGGAAAGTTGGTCGGCACCCGTACCTGGGGCGGCTTGATCGGCATTGCCGCGAATCCGCCTTTGATCGACGGCGGCTTTCTGACTGTGCCGTTCTTCCGGATGTACACGCCGTCCGGCGAATGGCGGGTGGAGAACGAGGGAGTTGCCCCCGACATGGAAATCCAACTGGATCCGGCGGCGGTCAACCGGGGAAGTGACAACCAGCTCGATGCCGCCATCGCCGCAGTGATGCAGCAGCTCAAAACGGCAAAAACGCTCCCGCTGAAATCCGCGCCTCCCTACCCGACTCAGCTCGGCAAATGAGGCCTGCCTCGCATCCGGTGGGCAGGCCCTGATCGGAGAGCGCAATATGTCAAGTTGCCGACGATTTGCTGTTTTGCAGCATGGAACGGGGGTGCCGGGATTGTGAAATCCCCAAGCGTCCACGGAACGGAACCGAAGTAACGTCGGGTCAGACATGACCCTTCCCTCCCCCATTTCCTGGCGCCCAGCGACGCGCCTGCTCCTCGCGGCGCTACTGCTGCTGGCCGCGACACTTATTGATGGTGTCGCCCACGCCGCGCGGGCGGCCTGCCTGGAACTATCTCCTCCGGGCGTGCGCACCCTGCAGGATCTCGCCAGCCAGGATCCCAAGAAGGCCATCGAGGCGGTAAAAGCGCAGATTGAAACGGCGGAGCGCGCCGTACATCCGGATGAAGCACGCATCGCGGCGCTGTACGCGATCGAAGCCCAGGCGTACAGCCTCCTCGAGCTCGATGAGCAAGCGCAGTCCGCCGCACTGAAGGGCCTGGAGCTCGCTCCGATAGCCAATGACTCCACACACCTCACTCTACAGATGGCTTATGCGGAGAACGTTTACGACTCCGACCGCATCGATGCCGCACTGAGCGCGCTGGAGAAGGCGCGCAGTCTGCAACTCCCCGGATCGCGCGCGGATCTGTGCCTGCAAGTGACGATCGGCCGTATACAGAATCGGCGGGGCCGCGCCGATCTTGCGATTCTCACGTTGACCCAGGCCTACCGCGCCGGCGTTGCCCAGTCGATCCCCGAGGTTCGTGTCGAGGCGGCATCGGCTTTGTCGCCCGTGATGCGGGCCGTTGGCGATTTCAAACAGGCGCTGGCGCTGAACCAGGAAGACATCGACTGGGAGCTCAAACACAACGCCACCCTGACTCTGTCGGTACTTTACTACTTGCGCGGGCAGATCTTCAGCGAGATGCGCGATTACAACGCCGCGCTGGAGCAAATGGAGCACGCGCGCCGCTTGAGCGTAGAGCTGCACGACGAGCAGGGTATCGGGTTCGCCGACCTCGCGACCTGCCGCGTGCGGCTCGAGTTGCAACAACTCACTGGCGCGCGGAGCGATTGCGAAAACGCCCTGCGGATCTTCACGAGCTCCCAGTCGGTCGACATCGAGAATGAAGCCCAACCCTTGCTCGCGCGTCTCGATATGGCCGAAGGCCACGCCGATCGAGCCCTGGTGCGCTTGAACGAGGCACTCAGTCAGGATGGCGCGCATCTACAGCCGCGTCGGGTACCCGAAGCGTACGAGCTGCGCGCCCGGGCCTATGCGAGCCTGCGGAAGTATCCCGAGGCCTACCGCGACCTGAGTGAGTATTTGAAACGTTACATGGCCGGCATCGAGGCCGAGCGCGCCCAACAGGTTGCATCCTTGCGCGCCCGATTCGAAACCGACCGTGAGATCGAGCGCAACAACCTGTTGCAGCGTGAGCTGGCGCTGGCGCACGAACGGGCGCAGCGGCAAAAGGCCGAGCTGCGTTGGGTCGTCATCTGCGGCTGTGTCGCCGTGATGGTCATCGCGCTATTACTTTATCTACTGGTGGTCAACCGGCGCTATCGCCGCCGGCTGATTCGTCTAGCCTCCGAGGACAGCCTGACCGGGTTGCCAAATCGCGGGCGGATCGCAGGGATCGCCAAACAGGCCCTGGCGACCGCATTCGCGACTCGGCAACCGCTGTGCATCGCCCTGATCGACCTGGACCGCTTCAAAGCCATCAACGACCGCTTCGGTCACGCCACCGGCGATCGGGTGTTGCAGGATTTCGCCAGTCTAGCGACCGCCTCGCTCCGCCCCAGGGATACACTGGGACGTTGGGGTGGTGAAGAGTTCCTGCTGGTCCTCCCTGACACCACGCTCGATGTTGCCGTCGGGGTGCTCGACCACTTGCGGCTGCAAGCCGCGATGATGCCGTCCCTTGCCGAGGAGCAGCCGGATCTTCGCGTGAGCATCAGCGCCGGGCTGGCGATGACAGGAGATGAAGCGTGCTCGCTCGATGAGATTGTCGCCCAAGCGGATCACGCCCTGTACGAGGCGAAGAACGCAGGACGCGACCTGGTGCGTTACACCGCAGAGAGCTTCCATGCGGCCTCGACTGCCGTGCGCCGGGCCTTGCGGGAGCGCAGCGGATAAACCAACACGCGGCAATCACAGGTCCAGATGAAGGAATTGATTGAAATCACTCCGTCGGTAATCCGCGAAGGCTTTCCCATCCACGAATCCGTGCTTTCGATAAAGCCCTAACGCCGGCTCGAAAGCGGGGCCGCTCCCCGTCTCCAGGCTCAGCCGACACAGACCGCGTCGACGCGCTTCAGCAACGATGTGCTCGAGTAGCGCGGTTGCAACACCTTTGCGTAGATGCTCCGGATGAGTCCTCATCGATTTCAACTCGGCTGTGCCGTCGCCAAGCTCCTTCATGGCTCCGATCCCCGCCAACGCCGGCCCATCCCACACACTCCAAACGGTGACTTCCGGTCGCAGTAGACCTGAGAGGTCGAGCGCGAAGATGTGGCCTGGAGGCGAGCTCTCGTGCATTCCTCGAAGGTGCAGGGCAAGGAGAGCGCGGGTCGGCTCGCCGGTTAGATCGTCCACACGTATCTCGAACATTGAGAATCCCTGCGTGGCGCCGCGGTCGTCAGGGACTGACACCGATCCGCCGCGCGAACTCCGGTAGATGTGGGGCGAGCGCCTTGGCTGCGGCAATGTCAGCCTCTCCTTGAGCATTCATTCCCTTGCGGAGCTCGGCGACACCGCGTCCGTACAGCGACCAGGCGATTTTCGGGTTGATCTTGAGTGCCTCCGTGTAATCGGCGATCGCCTTGTCGAGCTGGTTGCGGCGCAGATTCACCAGTCCACGGCTGTCGAGAAGCTTCGCGGTGTGAGGGCTCAGCCGCAAACCGGCATTGCAGTCGCGCAACGCCTGGTCCAGCTCCTGGCCGAGGACGGCGCGTGCAAAACAACGCTCGTTGTAGGCTTGGGCCGCCCGCGGATCTTGCTCGTGGACAGCTATCCAGAGATTTGTCTGGGTGATGACTTGTGCCGGACGATCCAAGCTTCCGTAGAGCATCGCGAGTGTGAGGCGCACATCCGCCTCCTTCGCAGCCACCCGATCCGCAGCATCCACGTCAGCCAACGCAGCGGCGGTATCTCGTTTGAAACGCCGATACTCGGCCCGCGTCACCAGCGCCTCCACGTAGTCGGGTTTGAGAGTAAGCGCCTTGTCCAGGTCGTTTGAGGCGGGCTCGGGCTGGCGAAGTGCGAACTCGACGGTCGCACGTTGGTAGTAGTAACTGGCCTCGCCAGGAGCCAGCTCACACGCGCGGTTGAAGTCCTGCAACGCGTGCTCGAAATCGCGGCGCGCGGCGAACGCCGCCGCCCGACGGGCAAGATCGGCTGCATTTGCCGGCGCGGCCGCGTCGCTATCCAACGCCGCTGCTCCATTCGACGCCGGAGCACCGTCCGATGCGGGTTTGGGCGAAGATTCAGCCGAAGACTTTGCCGTGTCGCCCGGCGCGGTATCGCCTTCAGTCGCCGTTTTCGAACCGGCCGCGGCCGCGGGTGCCTTTCTGGGTCCGTTCAGCGCGAATACGGGTCCACCGTTATAGGTGAAGTAGAGCTTGTGCTGGCTGTTGGCCACATACACTCGATGAGACAGGAAGAAATCGTCCCCCAGCAGCATGTCAAACGGGCCGAGGTCCCCGAACCGCAGGCGGGCGTTGTGGATCTCCTCGTCACCGATCTTCAGTACCGGGAAGGTGGCTATCCAGGTTTGGACAGATTTACGACCGATTCCGGTACTGGACCCAGCCGGCTCCACACCAGGATCACCAGGCTTCTTGCCCGCCGAGGCCGCGGCGCGCAACCCGACGATGGAAGTATCGGCCCCGGTGTCGAACAGTACGCGAACCTTGGCCCCATTGAGATTGACCCTGCCCGTCGTATGAGGCTCGAGCGGAGTTGTCTCCTCGATATCGATCACGTTATAGGCGTCACCCGGTTTTGCCCAATAGACCAGATCGACGTGCTTGCAGTTTTGGGGCTTGAACAGGGTCAACGTCCCTTGCGCCAGGTCGTACTCGATATCAGCGATGCGAAGGATGTTCTGACCGAGAAGGCCTACCGTACCCTTGCCCGGCTCGCTGCCACCCACGATGAAATCGACGTTGTGGAACGGAACCTTGAAGATCGTGAAAGTCTTCACCGTGGTGACCCCAACCCCTGCGCTCCCGCCAACACCCCGGACATACAGTCCGGGGACGCGGCCGTAGTCCGGGCGCAGTTGATACTGCTGGGCGCTCGCGAGACTGAGCATGCTCCACCACGCTCCACTGTCCAGCGTGAATAGCGCTGGGCTGCCGTTGATCTGTGCTTCGACGGTCGGCCGTAGGCCGTCCATCGTGACAGGAACCATGGCAAGGCGATTCAACTTGCAACCGTCCGCTGCGTGAACGAGTAACGGAACGGCCAGGAGTAACGTCAGAAGCGTGGTCCCACGCCGGCGGAGGTACGACACGGAGTTTCCCTACTGACTCATAGGCCTTGCATAATGTGGCGGTTTTCTTGACTCCTTGCCAAGAGCCAAGTCCTCAGCGCCAAAAAGAATTCGGTTCGGGCAAAACGCTCCAGCCATGGGCTATGCCCACAACGATCCAGCTCCTGATATTCCAACCTTCGTATGAAGGGCTGGAGGCTTTCGTGGATCATCCGCCCGGGATGAGGGTCATAACTTCCATGGAGCATCAAAACGTCCGAGGTGATCCCGGTAAAGGCGCTGGGATAGGTTCCATTGGCCTGCAGCCGCATCATGTCGCTCCACGTCTGCTCGTGAGCCCGCACATCGAACGGCTCGTATTCTTCCTTCTCGGGCCAAGGCTCGGCGCGCTCGTATACAGAAAGATCTCGCGTCAGCTTGAGTCTTCTCATGTGCAGTTCAGCGGCATCGTTCGTGGACGCGGCCAGTTCAGCGAGCCGCTCCCACAAGCGCGGATCAGTACGGTCGTGCAGAATCTCCTTCATGCGTGCCTTGGAGGCAGGGTCGAATGTGCCACAGCCCACCAACACAATCGGCCCTGCACTGTCCGGATGCGCGGCGGCATAGCACAAAGCCAACATCGCGCCCCAGGAATGGCCTACGAGCGCTGGGGGCGAAGTTGCACCCAGTCCCGTTATCAGAGAGTGCAGGTCTTCGACATGACGAGCCACGGTCAAAACCTCCTCGCCACTTCCTCGTTGCCAAGGCTCGATCGCCGTGAACAGGTCCGATAGACCCTGCGCGATAGGCGCGGCGCTGCCCGACGCAGCCGGGCCGCCGTGAAGGACCACAACGGAAGGTACTGAGTTGCCGTACTTGCGTATCTGCATCAGCTCGCGCTTGCACTGTGGCCCGCCCCGATTCCGTGAAGGGGACTATATAGACAGCTCGCCGCGACGTATAGCCTCGGTGACTGCCTTGGCGCGTGTTGTTGCATCGAGTTTCTGAAAGGCCGCGGTCAGATGAAATTTGACCGTGTTGACCGACACCCCGAGGCTCCGTGCGACCCCCTTGTTGGAGACCCCACTTGCAATGAGAGACAGTATTTTCCGCTCGCGCATCGTGAGCTGCCGTGGTTGCCGTTCGGTGTGCGGTCGTGATGGGGCGCCATTCATCGATTCACGAGGCGCTTCGAGGCCACTGTCGATCACGATCAGACCAGCGCGCGACGCAGCCAGCGCCGCCTTGAGGCCCGAGTCGGAAATGTCCGCGTGAACAACGCCGCGGGCCCCCATCTCCAGCGCTTCACGTGCATGCTCATCCACCATTCCGCTAGCGCCCAGGCGAAGCGCGACGCCCGACCGGCTTTCGCCCAGTCGCGGTACGGGGTCAGGGCTCGTGCTCCCGAATGCGACCTGCTGCTGCAACACCACGATTGCAGGCCCCTCCGCCCTCACCGCGACGCGCAGGAATGGCCGCAACTCCGGCCAGCGTCCACCGAGCACCGCCACTGCGTTCCCGCACTCGAGAAGCAGATCCTCGAACCCGGCTGGGGGTTCGGCCAGGCGGACGTCTTCGCAGTCCGCCTGCACCAGGCGTTGATGAAGGTGCCGGCGGAACGATTCGTCCGGAGCGACGAGGATGGCAGTCACCTGTCAAAGCTGGGGGCGTCAGATGCGCCGTACAAGTGCCTCACTGCTGCGGCCGTTCTCCAACGTGAACACGGATCTTGTGGGGTTGACCGCCGCGCAACACTTCGAGCTCGATCTCCTGGCCCGGTGCCAGGCTGGCAATCTGTTGAGCGAGGATCAGACTTTCCGCCGGTGCGCCGTTCACGGTCAGCAGCAAATCCCCTAGTTCAATGTGTGCGGCCGCCGCTGGAGAGCCGGGGTCCACGCCGCTGACCGCGGCGATCCTGCGGGCGCTGCGTCCGAGCCGTGTTCGAGTCGCCTCGTCCACCCAAAGCGATTGGAGGCGCACTCCGATGTAAGGTTGAGGAAGGTGGCCATGCTTCTCGACGAGGGCGGCGACTCTTTCGATTGTCTCCGCCGGAATCCCGAGGACCCGTCGGAGCGGTCCCGGTACCGCCATTGCCGCGATCGTGCCATTCACATCGACGATGGCGGCTCCTTCAAACACCGGATCAAACCGGACATCGATCTCGAGCCGTCGCTCGATTGTTCCGCCTCGTCGTGATGTCCACGCAGGACCTGCATATCGCACGCTGCCCCAAACGGCTGCGGCGCCGTTATAACCGCCGCCGACAAGGGCCACTGTCTCGCCCACCCGCAGAGTCTCGGTAGAGAATCCACCGACACCAGGAGCAAGGTCAGGGACACGCAGCACGGCGACATCCGTGCTCAAATCCGCCGCAAGAACCTGCGCGGTTGTGTTGGAATTCTCGACGCGCACATCGACACGCTCTGCGCCGCTGAGCGCCTCAGCCGCGGTGATCATTAGATCGCCTCGCCACCGAATACCGGAAACCACTCTCCTGCGCCCGAGGACCACCGCGCCCACCCTGGGTGCAACGCTCTGAATCAGGCCTGCCCGCTCGTCGGAAAGCTGCTTCAAATTGGGATACGTCATCATCTTCGCCTCGCGCCATTCACTGTGTCCTGACTTTGCGCCGCCAGCGACGCCGGCAACACTACCCAGACAGGCGGTCGCAGCTGCTCTCGTTTTTCGTTTCAAAATTATTGACAAACGATAATTAAGTATCGTCTAATGTCTTCCGAAGGCTACGAAGTAGCGCTGCACGGGAATTCGACCGATGTTGACGATCACGGCAAATCGATTGAAGTCAATCCAGCGCGCCAGCCGGGCGCTACGGCTCTTCCTGATCTTCATATGCCCTTTCTTCGTGTTGGGCATCTACTTCAAGACAGTGAACCCCTCTCCTGGTGATACCCGGACTCTGGCAGGAATCGTGTTTCAGGGGGCGTCCTTGACGGACAGAGTTCAGCTTCTGTGGGTCGTCCAGAACGTGTTGGCCGCCGCGCTGACACTCAAGGTCGTGTATCACTGCATCAGATTGCTGGGGTCATTTTCCAAGGGCACGTTGTTTGCCGCACAGAACGTCACCCAACTCCGTCGGGCGGGCCTGACACTCATGTTTGCACCCGCGATCTGGCTGATTGCGCTGATTGGCGCGGCGCCCGCGATTGCGGCCGCGCAAGATCAATGGGTGAACATCATTCCATCCTTCCCTGCCGGAGCACTCATAACCGGCGGCGTGCTCGTTTACGCGAGCCAAATCCTGAATGAGGGACGCGAGCTACGGGACGAGCAGGACCTGGTCATCTAAGCAGGTCCTCATCGCGTGCCAATCGTAGTAAACCTCGACGTGATGCTCGCCAGGCGCAAGCTGCAGTTGAATACTGTCGCCGAGCGCATCGGCATCACGCCGCAAAACCTGTCCGTCCTGAACGCAGGCCGCGCCCGCGCGATTCGCTTCAGCACGTTGGAAAAGCTGTGCGAAGTTCTGCAATGCCAGCCCGGGGATCTATTGGCCTATGAGGAAAGCGAAGCACCGTCACGGCGAGTATCTGGCGCCTGACTAGCGGTGTTCGAACATCGTGAGTCCCTCCTCGGTCTATCCTGGCCCGCTGCCCTGGACAACGCGCGCTTGAGCACGCACCTCGCGCGGCAGTAGCCGGGCGTTTATGCCCATGCGAGGTCGCGTCCGGTCTACGTTAACCCAATGTGTGGTGAGTCCGCAGAGCTTGCAACGGTGGAACTCCAACCCCCGTGGTCCGCGCAGATAGATTGATGTCGCATCCGGCTCGCAGACTACGCGCACTTCGTCCTTCATGTAGTACGCCCAGAGCGCGCCCAGCCGTTGACACCACGAGCATTGGCAGTCGTTCACCTCCTCGGGCGCCTTGGACACTTGCAGCCGCACTGCCCCGCAATCGCAAACCGCTTCGATCAC
>CAYNTW010000042.1:0-41848 GCA_964400085.1 uncultured Steroidobacteraceae bacterium
CTATGTCGCCGACGGCGCGGTCAATTTGCCTCTCATCGCGGATCGCCTGTCGCTGCGCATCGTGGGTCTGTATGACCAGGAGGCGGGGTTCTTCAGGCGACAGTTTCCGGCCACACCGGGCGGCACCGACTATCAAACGGTCAACAACGTGGCCGATACCATTACGAGTGGAGGGTCCATCGCCCTGCGGTGGAAGGTGATGGACGACTTCACGGTAACCCCGCGCCTGCTTTATCAACAGAGCACCTACAACGGATTACCTTATTCCGATCATACGACTTATCAGGTGCCGGCACCCGCGTCGCCGCCCACGGACCTGAATCTCGATCCGAACAACTTCATGCAGACGCGCCTCTTCAACATACCGGAAGGCGGTTCCGATCGATGGTGGCTGGGCTCGCTGACGCTGGCCTACCACACAGGCTTCGGCGATTTCATCTCCTCGAGCTCGTATCTGGACCGGAAACTCAATGACGTCGAGGACCTTTCAGACTACATCTATCAGGCTCTGGGCACGCAGCTTCGCATTCCTGTGAGAGGGGCGACGACCTTTTACCAATTCGTGCAAGAGGTACGGTTCGTTTCGCACTTCTCGGGTCCCTTTCAAGTGGTGAGCGGGGTGTACTTCGAGTCCACCACCGGCATTCCCTTCAACCAGCCGCCCATCATTGTTACGGGGTTGAACGAGTCCCTTGGCGGTACGCCGCAAAGTCCCGCACCGGGGACGAACCCGGCGAGCCCCGACGAGCTCGGCGGTAACAGCATACATACGCGCAGGACGGAGCCGGCGCTATATGGAGAGGCCTCCTACCAGGTGACGGCGCCTCTGAAGCTGATTGCGGGCGTCCGGGCGTATCGGAATACGACGACGAGCTTTGATTTTCAGGAGGGCTTGGTGGTCGGCGGCCCGCGTATCGTCGATCCGGAAGCGACACTGACTCAAAGCGGCATCAATCCGAAGGCAGGACTCAACTACCAGCTTACGCCCGACAAGATGGTATACGCCCTGGCGTCGAAGGGATTCCGACCTGGCGGCGTGAGTATGGCGGTCCCGCCGGCTTTCGGCTGCGGGGATCAGATGGCAGCTCTGGGAATCACCGAGCAGCAGGTCCGCACGTACAAGTCCGATTCCCTCTGGAACTACGAGGTTGGCGCGAAGACCTCCTGGTTGGACCAAACCCTGACCGTCGATGGCGCCGCGTACTACATCAGATGGCAGAACCTTCAGCAGTTCATCGTGCTCCCATGCGGCTCCTTTTTCGTCGGCAACGCCGGCGCGGCCAAGAGCGAAGGTTTCGAGCTCGAGACACACGCCCGTCCTTTCCCGGCACTCGAGCTGAATGGCGGTATCGGCTATACGCACGCCGTGGTCACCGCAGCGGGTGCGACATCGCCGCAGCAGCCCGGCTCGCCGGTTTACCAGGTGCCGGACTGGACGGGAAATGCGGGAGTGACGTATACGCAGGGGCTCACTCCCAGTGTCGATCTGGTCAGCAACTTGAACTACTCTTATGTAGGTGAGAGCAAGAGCGGCAACAACAACCCGTACGTGCCGCGAACTCGCGCACCGTACTCGCTGTTGGACTCGCGGATTGCGGTCACGTGGCAAAATTATCAGCTGGCATTTGTCGGCAAGAATCTGACGAACGAGCACGCCAATCTGTCGGATAACGGCTCGCTTGGAGCCGAAGTGGTAGGACGGCCCCGCATCGTGGTAAACCAGCCCCGTACTCTGGGGCTCGAATTTATCGCGAAGTTCTGAAAAAGGGCGGACCGCCTGGCCTCGGCCGCGATGATCTTATCGGCACTTGGCTTGATGGGGAACCGGGCTGATTCGCATCAGTACGCTGTTGTCTTCGTCGGTCAGCACATATAGAAGGCCGTCCGGGCCCTGACGCACATCCCGCATACGTTGGTGGAGACTCTCCAACAGCGACTCCTGTCTTATTTCCTGCAGCTTGTCGTTGAACACGAGCCGTATCAGGGCGCCTGTGCGGTCAATCTCGCCGCGCCGGGCGCTGGCGACAAACAGGTTGTTTTTCCAGCCCGGGATGCGGTCGGAGTCGTAAACGACAGTGCCGCTCGGGGCGATGCTCGGTAGCCAAACGATGAGCGGGGCTTCCGTATCCGGTCCAACGGGTACCTTGGGCACCGGTGATCCCTCATACTCGGTGCCATACGTGTACTTCGGCCATCCATAGTTGCGCCCGGAGAGGATGCGGTTGATCTTGTCCCCGCCCTGCGGACCGTGCTCGGAAGCGAGGATGCTCGCGGTGCGGGGATCGAGAGTGAGACCCTGGGGATCGCGATGGCCGAGGGAAAAGATCTCCCTGCGGGCGTCTCGAGTCTGGGTGAAGGGATTGTCTTCGGGGATGCGCCCGTCATCGGCGATGCGCAACACCTTCCCATAGATGTTGTCGGTACGCTGAGCCGACTCCGCATCGCCCTCGCTGATCGCTCCCACGCTGACGTAGAGCAAATGGTCTTTGCCGAACAGGATGCGCGAGCCCCCGACATTGGCAACGGTTTCGCCAGTCAACAGATCCTGAGAATCGACAAGCTGCAAGCCCTCGAGTCGGGCTCGCACCAGAACCATTGCCGCCCGCCAACTCTTGGCCACCGGGTCCCAGGAGATAGGCCGGTTGAGCGTGTAGTAGACGAGGTGGTTGCTGGAGAAGTCGGGGTGAATGGCGATGTCCTGTATGCCGAGCACATCGTCCGGGCCTGTGTGCTCCTTATCTGGGCTCATCGGAATACCGGCAATAGCACTAGCGACGAGCAGCGGATGTGCCGCCGTGCCATTGCGTAGGAGGCGCAGGCGAGCACCCCGCTCCACGATCAACGCGTCAGTATTCGGGAGGAACGCGAGGCTGTACGCGTGAGCCAACTCCCGAGCGAGGATGTCGACTCGAATGTCGTGCTGTTCCGCTGTATCGAAGCAGTAGGGTCCCGGGCCCACTTTGACCGGCGCAATCCCGACTTCCACGGCGCCGTTCGCCTGCCCGGACAGCGCCACACTCAGAATCGCAGCAATGCAAACTCCCACCGCCTTACGCATAAACGAGCCACTGTTGTGAGTTGGTAACGAGCGAAGCATGCTATGAGTTGCCCATCCCTGCAACCACCACAGCGGGCCGGCGCGGCCCGACAACGCTGCGTCGGTCACCGTGGCCCAATTTGCAAAGGTTATATCCCGCTCTGCAATTTACGGCTCCCCTGGTCAGGGGCACCCTTGCGCGAGTGCAGCGGATAGAGCTGTCGCCTCGCTGGCCAATCGCGAGAGGAATGGGGTGGATATCGATCAACGTGGCTTCCGCAGAGCCCTGTCTCAATTCGCGACTGGAGTTGCGGTGATCACCGCTCGCGATACGAATGGGAGCGTCGTTGGCATGACGATGAGCTCCTTCAATTCGCTGTCGCTCGATCCACCACTCGTGCTGTTCAGCGTCGATCGCCGGGCAATGAGTCTAAAGGCCATGCTGGCCGCCCAGGGGTACGCGGTCAACGTTCTCGCACGCCAGCAGGAACATCTGTCCAACCAGTTCGCCAAGGCACTTGGGGACAAGTGGAGCAACGTCGCGTATGAGATTGGCCATGCGCAGGCGCCACTACTTGGGGGCGCACTCGCGCACTTCGAATGCGAGCGTTACGCGAATTACGAGGGTGGCGACCACGTCCTCTTCGTCGGTCGCGTGGTGCGATTTGCAGCCGCCGAAGAGGGTGATCCGCTCGTGTTTTTCCGTGGCAAATATCACAGCCTCAGTCCCCATGGTCAGCATGAGCCGATGTGGCCGCTGCCCATGCACTACTGAGCATACAAGCACACAACTTGGGGGCCGAAACACAAACATGAAGAGTGGCGCCAAGCACAGCCAGGGATTGCGCGACGGTCGTACTGTTTTCATCGATGGCCAGCGCGTCGATGATGTGACGCGGCATCCCGCGTTTGCGCGTTCGGTGCAGTCTGTCTGCAGCCTGTACGACTACGCTGCCGCGCCCGAGAACCAGGAGGTGATGACCTTCAATAGCGCGAGCGGCGCTCGCATCAATCGTATCTGGCAATTGCCGGAAACGTATGACGAGTTGGTCAAACGTCGGCGGGCGCTGGAGACTTGGGCAGGGCTGCACGCGGGATTCCTTGGGCGAGCACCCGATTACATAGGCTCCTGCTTGTCCGGAATGTACATGGGCCTCGAGCTGTTCGAAGCGTATGACAAGCAGCGTGCGCGGGCGTTTGCCGACTATTACGCCTATGCGCGCGACAAGGATCTCTACTTGACTTCCTTGTTCAACAATCCACAGGCCGACCGTTCCAAGAGCGCTGCGAATCAGAGGGACTCGTTCCTCACTGCCGGCGTGGTCGACCAGGATTCACAGGGCATCACGGTGCGCGGCTCCAAGATGTTGGCGACCGGAGCCATCATGGCCGACGAGGTGTTCGTATGCACGGTCCAACCGCTGCAGCCAGGGGATGAGCCCTACGCGATATCTTTTGCGATGCCCATGAGCAGCAAGGGCCTGAAGTTGATGTCGCGCAAGTCTTACGAAGCCGCATCGCCTTCGATATTCGACAACCCCCTGTCAAGTCGGTTCGACGAGAACGATGCAGTAGCCTACTTCGATGACGTGAAGGTGCCTTGGGAGCGCGTCTTCGTGTTCAAGAGTATCGAGATGTGCCAGAAGCAGTTCCATGACACGCCCGCGCACGTCTACCAGAACTATCAAGCGATGATTCGTTTGTCGGTGAAGGTGCGCTTCCTGCTGGGACTCGCGCGTCGCATCGCCGAAATCAACGGCGTCATTGGTTTTCCGCAGGTCCGAGAGACGCTCGGGGAGCTCGCTGCACACAGCGGCATGATCGACGCATTGGTGGCGGGGATGGAAGCGAAGGGCTGCCTACACGGCCGCTACTTTGTGCCGGACCGCGCGACTTTGTATGCGGCGGAAACCCTGACACAGCAGCTCTACCCGAAGATCCTCAACACTCTGCGCGAGCTCGCCGGCGGGGGAATGATCATGCTGCCTTCCTCGGTTGCTGACTTTGGCAATCCCGAGATCGCCTCCTTCATCGAGCGCACTCAGCAGTCGGCGGCCGCGAACGCTCTCGACAAAGTGAAGTTTTACAAGCTCGCCTGGGATGCCGTGGGATCGGAATTTGCCTCGCGTCACCACCAGTACGAGATGTTCTTCACGGGGGCCAGCTTCGTCACGAAAGCGCGAGCGTTTCGCTCCTACGACTGGGATGCCGCGGGCACGCTGGTCAACCGGATCCTCAATGGTTACGAGCTTGCCGAGGAGTTGGGACGTAGCTGACCCGCAAGCGTCTGCGGTTGGAAACTGTGTCCTATGGGGCGAGCGGCATGAGTCGAAAGCGCATCCGATGGCAAGTGCTTGGGTTGACCGCCTGGGTTTCGCTGGGCGTGTCGACTGGCCGGGCACATCATTCATTCGCCATGTTCGATAAGAACAAGGTGGTGACGCTGCACGGTCTCATCGATGGGAAGCCCGGTGGATTGATCGACTCGGTCGCGCTATCCAACGGCGCGGTACCTGATTTTTCAGGTACCTGGGAGCGGTATCCCGACCCCTATGGCGAGTCGCGTTTTGCCGAGACCCCGCCGGCACCGGGCGGGGGACCGAAGCTGAAGGAGCCGTACGCCAGAGAGTACAAGCTTGCCCAGCAGCGCAAGGCCGAGGCACTCCAGGCGGGCAAGCCGCTGGCGGACCCGTCCACGCTGTGTGTGCCCGAAGGCATGCCGACCATCATGGCTGCCGTCGAGGCGATTGAAATCCTGCAAACTCCGCGCGAATTGGTGGTGCTGGCCGAGTTCCTCACCCAGACCCGGCGCATCTACCTGAACGAGAAAATGCCGCCGCCCGAGGAGATTTCCCCGGGCTACAGCGGTTATTCGGTGGCGCACTGGGAGGGCCTGACCCTCGTCATTGACACGAAAGGAATCCGCGAAGACGTGCGGTTTGTCGGAATTCCCCATTCCGCGCAGCTGAAGATCACCGAGCGCATGCGCCTGACCGCTCCCGACCGCCTCGAAGACCAGATCACCCTCGAGGATCCCAACTTTCTCGCCGAACCCTATGTGTTCACCTTCGGATACAAGCGCAACCCCCGGTACCGCATCCTGGAATACATTTGCGACAACAACCGGGTCCACATCGACCCACAAGGCCATGTCAGCATGGATGTCGACTCGAAATGAGCCTCGCATCCGTCCGCCCGCGCGGGAAGCAGCGCCTTCACGGTTCAGGCGCCAGCGAGAATGCGTAAACAATGTGGCGGAAAATCTCCTGAATATTGCAAATATAGGACAATTCAGGCAGGGTATGTCTGCCCCCCAGTCCAGCTGCGGCGGCTCCAGCGACGAAGAGCGATCCATTGGGGGTTTTGAGCCAGTCATCTGTCGTGTCTTTAGGGCCGTCCCATCGGCCTTCGGTGTAACTCAACCGTGCACGCTCGAGGTGTCGGTTGTGGAGAGAGTGATATGAACGCAACCCGCATCCGCTGGAGCCTGGCCGTCGTGGCGATCGGCCTCTGCCTCGCACCCCTGACGTCCTGGGCGCATCACTCCTTCGCCATGTTCGACAAGACGAAGGTGGTGACGGTGCAGGGTAATGTCAGCAAGGTCGAATGGGCCAATCCCCACGTCTTCCTGTTCGTCCAAGGCAAGGACGCCACCGGCAAAACACAGGAGTACGCAGTGGAGTGCGCCAGCGTCAACGACCTGACCCGTCATGGGTGGAAGATGGGCATGGTCAAGGCGGGAGATCGGGTTACGGTCGAGATCTTCCCGCTCCGGGACGGCAAGCCAGGCGGACTGTTGGACGCGGTCACTCTTGCGAATGGCACGAAGATCAAGCAGTGAGGTGCTCGTGCCGGCAGCATTTGCGCACCGTGATGATCCTGGCTGTGCAATGAAGGGGCGATACATGAGGTATCTCGCTCGTTGCGTGGGGGTCGTTGCGGCGCTCGCGCTGTATCCGATTGCAATCGCCTGTGCTGCCCAACCGGATTTCACTGGAGTCTGGGCACGCTACCCCGATCCCTACGAGTCGGGACCCGCGCCCGCGGACCCCCCGCCGCCGGCAGGTGATCCCCACCTGCGCGAGCCCTTCGCCACGCAGTACAAGACCCTCGAAGCGAGGAGGAAGGCGGCCGATGAGGCTGGGAAACCTCTACCGACCGCCAGCACGCTGTGCCTCCCTGAAGGGATGCCCACCATCATGGGCGCGGTCTACAACATCCAATTGCTGCAGACCCGTAAGGAGTTGGTCGTACTCGCGGAGTTCCTGACTCAAACACGCCGCATTTACCTGAATGAAGATCTGCCCCCGCTCAAGGACATCAAGCCTAGCTATAACGGCTATTCCGTGGGGCATTGGGAGGGGGATACTCTGGTTGTGAAGACAGTGGGGGTGCGCGAGGACGCGCGGTTTTATGACTTCCCGCACTCGCGGAACATGGTGATCACGGAGCGGTTGCATCTGACCGCGCCCG
The DNA here is from genome assembly GCA_964400085.1 of uncultured Steroidobacteraceae bacterium. Classification (GTDB taxonomy): domain Bacteria; phylum Pseudomonadota; class Gammaproteobacteria; order Steroidobacterales; family Steroidobacteraceae; genus 13-2-20CM-66-19. The sequence continues at coordinate 7,511 of CAYNTW010000042.1, forward strand.
ACATGCTGGAGAACCGGGTGAAAATAGCGGACCCCACGGTTTTGCAGCAGCCGTATGAATTCACCTACGGTTACAAGAAAGATCCGACCTACAGGATGATGGAATACATCTGCGATGACAACCGCAATGTCATCAATCCCGACGGCACGGTGGATTTGAGAATAACAAAATGAGGCAGGGGCAGGCAGAGAATGCATGAATTGAGCGAATGGATCTATGGGACAACGTTGAGCGCGGCAATCCGGGATAACACCTGGGTCATCCCGGCGGTGCAATCCATTCACATCTGTGCGATCGCGGTCGTCGTGGGCAGCGCACTCATCACCGAGCTGCGGGTCGCGGGACTCGTGGCTGCGGATGAGAGCCTGAGCGTGGTCGCGCAGCGCTATCTTCCGTGGATGTGGCGCGCGCTGGTCGTGCTTCTCCTCTCCGGTCTGGTGATGGTGCTGGGGGAGCCCGACCGCGAGCTCCTGAATGTTACCTTCTGGATCAAGATGGTGCTCGTACTGACCGGTGCGGTTGCGAGCCTGGGCCTGCGCCGGCCGCTGCTGCGACCCCTGACACAGTCCAGTAGAGCGCCAACCAAGGCATTGGCCTGGACATTGTTGGTGCTCTGGGTGCTCGTGATTTTCTGCGGCCGCTGGATTGCGTACAGCAATTGAAACCACCCGGGAGTCGCTTCATGAACCTTGAGTCGTGGTTTGAATGGCTCGCCGGTACAGCTCTGGCGACGGCGATCTCACAGGGTGCCGCAGCCTTTCCGATGCTGGAAGTGGTGCACGTTCTGGCCATCACCACTGTTGTCGGCACGATCGCAATAGTCGATTTGCGTTTGTTGGGATATCGGTCTCACCGGCGCGGCGTGCGTCAACTCATTGGAGACGTGCTGCCCTATACCTGGGGCGCATTTGCGGTGGCGCTCGTGGCCGGAGCGCTGCTGTTCATCTCGAGCGCACCGAAGTACGCGCACAACGTAGAGTTTAAGGTGAAGATGCTGCTGATCGTCGTGGCGGCGGTGAACATGGGCTTCTTTCATCTTACGATCTATCGGCGCGTCGAGGAGTGGGACGAGAGACTGCCGCCGCCGCTTGCGGCGCGCATAGCCGGTGCCACGTCATTGTCCTTATGGATCAGCGTGATCTTCCTGGGGCGCTGGGTGGGGTTCACGACATGAACGCCAACAACTGAGGGGACGCTGGCAATGCGCGGCGACAGTTCGATATTCAGCTCAGGTTTGCTCACTCTGCTCCTTATCGCGTCCACGAACGTGTTCGCAGGTGATGCAACACCGGATATCAGTGGTGTGTGGATGCGGATGACGGCGGATGGCACTCAGGCGGTCGCAGCCCCACCGCTCAAGAAGCAATATTCTCAGCTTTACCAAGCATCGCGAGCCCAGGCAGCACACACGACCAGGGCGAGCGCCGGAAATCTGGAGCCCTGCAAGGTCGAGGGCATGCCGGCGGTGATGGGCGCGCGCGAGCCCTTGGAAATCCTGCAGACACCGGGTCAGGTGAGCATATTGGCGGAATATATGTCGCAAACGCGACGCATTTTCACGGATACGAAATTGCCGCCTCTGGAGGAGGTCAACCCTGGATACATGGGATTTTCAGCTGGAAAGTGGCATAACGGCATCCTGGAGGTCGAGACGATTGGAATCCGGGACGACATTCGTTACCAGGGAATTCCACATAGTGCGAACATGAGGATCCTGGAGAAGATCCATCTCACGGCACCTGACCAGTTGGAGGACGAGATGACGATCATCGATGCCGATGCGTTGACTCAGCCCTATCAGCTGAGATTTTCATATCGGAAGGACCCTCAGCATCGCGTTCTGGAGTATGAGTGCCGTCACCCGGGCGCGCAAGCCGCGGCATTGCAGGAGAAACGTTCGGCACCAACGCGTTGAGTCGGTTGCGGAAGTCTTGTGTATGCCTGAATAATTGTCACTTGTGGGCGTGAGCGTTCCCGGCCAAAGTCTTTGCATGCAATGGGGGTTGAACGTGACAGCAGCACTTGCAAACTTTCCGAAAGCCCGTCCGGGGGGCATGGATCCTGCCACCATACGCGCCCTGTTCCTGGCGCCTCTGGTGCGCGAATTGAGCAGTCGCGGTGTGGCTGTCGATTCCTTTCTCGGTCGCCATGGCCTGTCTGTCGCCCAACTCTCCAACCTCTACGAGCGGGTCCCCTTGCGCCAGTACGTGGCGGCGGCCGAAGCCGCGGCGAAGGACTTGGACCGGCCTTTCCTCGGGCTCGAGCTCGGTGGGGAGTTCCGTGCCTCGGACCTTGGACCCTTCTACGCTCTCTTCATTCTGGCGCGTGATCTGCAGTCGGCGCTGGTGCAGCTCACACAATTCGAATCCGCATGGCAGACCAACACGATTTTCGAGCTGATCCCCGGGAATTCGACTTCGAGTTGTCGTTATTGCATTGAAGACCCCTCCATCTGGCCGCGCCGGCAGGATGCTGAGTTCGCGATTGCATCGCTCGTGACCTTTGTTCGCGAGCTCACGTATCCGCGCTGGAAGCCCCTGGCTGTTGTATTTGAGCATGATGTCAGCGGGCGGATGGCTGCCTTGACTCGGTTCTTCAACGCTCCTGTGCATGGAAACGGGGACGCCAACCAATTGATCCTGGACAATGCCGACCTCAAGAGTCCCATTCGGTGGCGCCTCGAGGCAGCAGAACCCGACGCAGCGCGCCTCCTCGAGCGCCACCTCCGGGAGCTCCTTCAACCGGTCCCCCTGCACGAGTCGATCACTGCGCGCGTCAACGCGCTGATCGCTCGCAAGCTGGGTCGCTCCGATGTCGGCATCGAGGCGGTGGCCGCCGAGATGGAAATGTCCGTGAGGAGTCTGCGTCGCCATCTTGCCGAGGAGGGCACCACTTTCCGGCAAATCCTTCAGGCGCATCGGCAGACGGCAATCGAGGCCATCCTGAAAACCCACCCAGCGCGGTTGTCCGATCTGGCCAGCCGGATGAGTTATTCCGACTCCGCCGTGCTGTCCCGCGCGTTCAAGAACTGGACCGGAATGTCGCCCAGCGCCTATGCACGCATGAAGAGGCGCTGACTTCGATACAAAGCGGGCTCGCGTGCGCCCTAGCCGCGTAGACCGGCCGCCTTCAATGCTCGCCAGAAAGAAGGGTGCCGCCGTTGGGGACGTGAGTGGCCAGATCGAGACGCGTGAGCATCTGATGTGTCGTGCACACCGCTGCCGAGATCACAGGCACGCCGTATTTTCTCTCCGCGGCATCGATGACGGGGAGCGATGGCATCTGGACGCAGGCTGACAGCACGAGCGCGTCGATTCCTATTCGATCCACACGGGTGGAGATCTCCAGCAGGTTGTTGGGATCCAGGCGTCCCACCGCGAGATTGTCAGGGACTTCCAGCGCGAGGCAGTCTTTGACTGTCACCCCCTCGGACTCGAGATACTCGACGACCAGCTTCGCCAGTGGCTTCATGTAGGGGCACACGATGCTGACGACCTTCGCACCCAAAGTCTGAATACCCGAGATCAGCGCGCCGGCGCTGGTCACCACCGGGGCGGGGCCCTCGTTGCTCACCGTCACCTCGTGCAGGCGAGACTCGGAGACCCGGTGATAACCGGGTCCCATGCTCATGATAGCGACGAGGCATGCATAGCCGAGTACATCCACTCTAGCATCGGAGAGCTCCAACGCGCACCGATCGCTGTCGCGATCCATGGCCGCAAGCTCTTCCTTCGTCACGTGCTTCATGCGCATGCGACTGGAATGAAAAGTAAACCGCTCCGGCGCGACGAGCTCGCGCATCCGCAGGAGGGTAGGGATTTCCGTCTCCATCGTTGTGTTGGAGGAGGGGACGATCTGTCCGATGCGCAAGCTCTTCATCTGGAATGGGCCCTTGCTTCTTCAGGCTCGGTGCTCTCGATCGGCGGCTCGCGGCCGACGGGATCAGCTTCCTTGGGTGCAGCCCAGAATGGCTGGGCAGCCGCCTCCAGCCATTCGACCGGCTGCTGAGGCCGGCGGTTGACTTGCAGGTTGAACACGTCGAATCGGTTGTAATGCCCGACGATGTCGTGCATTTGCTTCGGCTGAATGCATCGAAGGAATGAGCGCTGGCTCGCAAACGGATCGCCTCGGCCATGTTGTAGTCCGGGGGCGCAACGGGCAGCGAAATATAGCTCGCGACATGAATGAGCTCGCCCTGTGCCAACAGCGAGAAGCGAGCCAGCGTATTGGTGTTCTCGCCGCACGCCAGCCCGCCGAGTCTGCCAAGCTCCGTGTCATAAACCCTCAGACTCGATCCATCGCCGCCGGTCCAGGTGAGCTTCTCCGCCCACGTAGGTACCAACTTACGATGCTTGCCCATGATCCGCCCGTCGGGAGCGATGAATACGAGGGTGTTGTACAGAACGCCCAGGGAAACGGGGCTGCGCTCATACACTCCAATGACGACATGGGTACCGGTTTCCCGGGCAGCGTTGCAGACGATGGCAATTTCAGGTCCAGGCACCAGAATCGAGGCACGCACGAGCTTTTCGAACCACGCGCTTCCCGTCACGGGGTCGGTGATCCAATTCCAATAGGGATAGCCTGGAATGAAAACTTCGGGGAAGGCAATCAACTGCGCGCCCTGGGCCGCAGCTGCACGAATCAGCGCCGCCGCCTTCACCGCCGTGGCCTGGGCTTCCAGGAACACCGGTGCAGCCTGGATCGCCGCCGCTTTGAAGATTTTGAAAGGGTTCATGACTGGCCGGCGTATCGGGGTCGTGAGCGGGTGCCGCCTGTCGAGGACGTCGGTGGCGCGCAAAGATGGCCATGTTGGAGGCCAATGTCAACTGCTTGTTTGAGTACTCGTGTTAGGTGAGCGCAGGTGGCGCGCGGCGCGGCCAAAATGCTCTTCCGCCGCCACTGATATCAAATTGTTATCGGTCGCGCCAATTGTTGTATTGGACGGGTGCCGCGCGGTGGTCCGATAGTCGGTGTGATCAAAACCCAAGGGGCAGGTGAATGGCGGAGCGGTCATTCGCGAAAGAAGTGCAGCAGCTCAGGCTCGGTGCGGGGCAGGAGTTTCGCGGCGAAGGCATCCTCGCGATCACCAAGGCGCTGCTTCAGTGCGGGGTGGGCTACGTCGCGGGCTATCAGGGCGCGCCGATTTCGCACTTGATGGACGTGTTGGCTGATGCGCATGAGATCCTCGCTGAGCTCGGGGTGAGTTTCGAATCCAGCGCGAGCGAAGCGACTGCGGCGGCGAGCCTGTCCGCATCGGTGATGTATCCTATTCGGGGCGCGGTTGCCTGGAAGTCGCCGGTAGGCACGAATGTCGCCTCCGACGCGTTGGCCAACCTGACCTCGAGCGGCGTCCGCGGTGGAGCGCTGATCATCATAGGCGAGGATTACGGAGAGGGGTCCTCGATCATGCAGGAGCGCAGCCACGCATTCGCGATGAAGTCCCAGATCTGGCTGCTGGATCCGCGCCCCAACCTCGAGTCGATCGTCCGGGCGGTGGAGTGTGGATTCGAGCTGTCCGAGGCCTCCAACACACCGGTCATGCTGGAGATGCGGATCCGCAGTTGCCACCTGCACGGCTCGTTCGTTGCCAAGGACAATCGACAGCCGCCGTACACGCTCAAACAGGCGCTCGACAATCCCGTGCGCGACATCAACCGCATCGTGTTGCCCCCGGCCTCGTTCATGCATGAGCGGGAAAAAATCGAGCAGCGCTGGCCGGCTGCCGTCGAGTACATCCGCCGTCAGCGGTTGAATGAGCGATTCGGCCCGAGCGATGGCGAGTGCGGAATCATTCTGCAGGGAGGTTTGTACAACAGCGTTCTGCGTGCCCTGCAGAGCCTCGACCTGGCGGACTGCTACGGTGAAACGCGGATTCCGCTGTACATCCTCAATGTCACCTACCCCCTCGTCGATGCGGAGTTGGTGGACTTCTGCCGCGGTAAGCGCTCGGTGCTCGTGGTCGAGGAGGGTCAGCCGGACTTTCTGGAGCAGGCCGTCACCACCGCTCTGCAGCGCGCGCGATGCACCACCAGGGTCGCAGGCAAAGGGATACTGCCGGTGTATGGGGAATACACCATGGCCGCACTGATCGAGGGGTTTGGAAAGTACATCCGGGAGTGGGCCCCGGGAGTCCCCCTGCCTGCCTCGACCTCGCATACAGTCGCAGCGCCTGCGTCAGTCGTTGAAAGCGTGCCGGCCCGCCCCGCGGGTTTTTGCACCGGCTGTCCTGAGCGACCGATCTTTTCTGCGCTGAAGTTGGCTGAAAAGGAGCTGGGACCTCATCACGTCTCCGCGGACATCGGCTGTCACCTGTTCTCGATCTCACCGCCGTTCCATATCGGACACACGACCATGGGCTACGGAATGGGGGCCGCCTCGGCGGCGGCTTTCAATGTGCCGGATGCGCGCCGTTCCATCAGCGTCATGGGCGACGGTGGTTTCTGGCACAACGGTCTCTCATCTGGCGTGGCGAATGCCGTCTACAACAAATCCGACAATGTCATCCTGATCGTAGACAACTACTACTCGGCAGCCACCGGCGGCCAGGATGTCCTTTCCTCACGTGCGGTCAATCCCCGCCGGCGTACAAACAACCCGATCGCGGAGGCGGTCAAGGGTGTTGGCGTGGAATGGATCCGCAAGGTGAACAACACCTACGACGTCGCCAGGATGTTGAACGTCTTTCGCGAGGCTTTGACTTCGAAGGAGCGGGGGCCGAAGGTGATCGTTGCCTCCTCGGAATGCATGCTCAATCGGCAACGGCGCGAGAAGCCGGCTCGACGCGAGGCGATCAAGCGAGGAGAGCGGGTGGCCCGCGTGCGTTTTGGCGTGGATGAGGATATTTGCACGGGAGACCACGCCTGTATCAGGCTCTCGGGATGTCCCTCGCTGACCGTGAAGAAGGCGGCTGACCCGCTGAAAGAAGATCCTGTTGCCTCGATCGATCACTCATGTGTCGGTTGCGGAAACTGTGGGGAGGTGGCGGACGCGGCGGTGCTGTGTCCTTCCTTCTACCGGGTGGAGGTCATCGATAATCCCACGCGCGGCGAGCGGCTGCTGGCGAGATTGCGTGCTTGGGTCATTGGGTTCCTGCAGCACCACCGGGAGCGGGGGCGGGTTATCGCCGTGGAGGGGGCTTGATGGCCGTGATCCCGTTGAGCTCGGATCGCCCGATCTGCATTGCCATATTCGCCATTGGCGGCCAGGGAGGAGGGGTGCTTGCCGATTGGATCGTCGCGACCGCCGAGCTCAATGGCTGGTTTGCCCAAGGCACGTCAGTTCCCGGAGTCGCCCAGAGGACCGGGGCGACCGTGTACTACGTGGAAGTGTTTCCCAACACGGGACGGCGGCCGGTTCTCGCGCTGATGCCCACTCCGGGGCAGGTTGACGTGGTGTTGGCGGCAGAGTTTCTGGAGAGCGGGCGGGCCATCCTGCGCGGCTTCTGCACGCCGGACCGCACCACTTTGATTTGCTCCACGCATCGCTCCTACGCGATCAGCGAGAAGTCCGCGCCAGGGAACGGCTTGATCGATCCGACCCGGATCGTTGCGGCGATTCGTCGTCAAAGCCGCCGCCAGATTGCGCTCGACATGGCGGCCATCGCCGAGGCGCACGGGAGTGTCATCTCGGCCTCGATGTTAGGGGCTCTGGCGGCCTCCGGCGTGCTGCCGTACCCACGCGACAGCTTCGAGGAAGCGATCAAACTGGGAGGCGTCGGAGTCAAACCCAGCCTCAGGGCATTTTCTCAGGCCTACGCCGATGTGGAGAGCGGTGTGGACGGTCTGACAACGCTGGAGGCCACGAGTGCGGTCGTGACTGGGAGCCTACCCACGATCCAACATCCGGAGTTTGCCACGAGACTCACCGAGGTTCTGCACGAATTCCCCGAGAGCGTCCGAGCGATGCTGGCGGCAGGAATGCGCCGCCTCGCGGATTTTCAGGACCTTCATTATGTCGAGGAATACCTCGGCAGGCTGAGGCAGGTGCTGGCGGCCGATAGCGCCGCCGGCGGCACCTCCTGGGGATTCGCGGTGACTGCGGAAGCGGCTCGGCAGATTGCAGTCGCAATGGCATACGACGATGTCATCCGCGTAGCCGATCTGAAGATCCGCTCGGGGCGCCTCGCCCGCATCCGTAAGGAAGTTGGTACGCAGCCATCACAGGTGTTGTACACGACGGAGATCATGCACCCTGGGGTAGCCGAGGTATTGGGGACGCTGCCTCGCGCGCTGGGAGCATGGATCGAGAAGCGTCCCCGCCTGTCTGCCGCCATAGACCGTATATTCAACAAGGGCCGACGTGTGCACACGAACAAGCTCGGTGGTTTCCTCAGTCTGTACTTGGTAGCGGGAATCCGACGATTTCGCCGCTGGACCCTGCGCCATCATCGCGAGATGGAGCAACTCGAGGCATGGCTCATGCAGGTTCATACGGCATTGCCCAACGACTATGGTCTCGCGCTGGAGATGGTGAAGAATCGAAGGCTCGTCAAGGGCTACAGCGACACTTACGAGCGCGGCCACCGCAAATTCCAGCAGGTGATGGAAGCCGGGCGCAAATTGATGGGGCGGCGCGACGCGGCCGAGTGGGTTCGAAAGCTGCGCGAAGCCGCGCTGGCCGACGAGGAAGGAACCGCGCTCAAACAGGCTATGCAGTCCTTTCCCGGTGGCACATGAGTCATTTCAGCTGGCTAGGGAAGCGACCGGAGAGCGTGTACGAGGCATTCCTCCAGGCAGAGGAGTCTTACGGTGACCGGCCATTCCTGTGCGTGTTGCCTGAGGTGGCGGCGGTCTATGGTCTACGGGCCGGAGAGGTGACCTACGCCGAGGCAAGAGTCTGGGTGGAGGACCGGGCGCGTCAGTTTGCTGCCGCAGGCTATAGCCGTGGTCAGCGTGTCGGCCTGCTGCTGGAAAACCGGCCGGTGTATTTTCTCACCTGGTTTGCCTTGAACTCACTGGGTGTCTCCGTCGTTCCGATCAATCCGGACCTGCGCGCGTCCGAGTTGAAGTATGTCATCGAGCACTCGGACATTGCCGCCGCGGTCGTGTTACCTCCCCGTAAGAAGGATATTGAGGAGGCGGCACGCGCAGCGCAGAGAGCCGTCACCGTGATCGGCCCCGAAGACGCAGTCACACCCCCGGCGTCGCAGAGCGCACAGGTCCCCCCGGCGGCGCTGCTGCGTGACCAGGAGTGCGCGGTTCTCTACACATCGGGGACAACGGGATATGCGAAAGGGTGCGTCCTCACCAACGACTACTTTTTGGTGATGGCTGAGTGGTACGCCGGTGTCGGTGGAGTGTGTGCGATGCGCCGTGGAAGCGAACGCATGCTGACCCCGTTACCCACATTCCATATCAACGCGATGGCTACCTCCGCAATGACGATGATAGCCCTGGGGGGATGTCTGATCCCCTTGGATCGCTTCCACCCTAAGACGTGGTGGCGGTGTGTGCGCAGTTCCGGAGCCACGGTCATCCATTACCTGGGCGTCATGCCTGCGATTTTGATGGCGGCTCCCGAGTCAGAGGAGGATCGCGATCACCGGGTGCGCTTTGGATTTGGCGCCGGGGTGCCTCGGGATCTGCACATACCCTTTGAGCGTCGTTTTGGATTTCCACTGGTCGAGGCGTGGGCGATGACCGAGACCGGCTCCGGGGCGGTCATTGCGGCGACACACGAGCCGCGCAATCCGGGGATGAATTGCATCGGGCGTCCGCCTGCGGAGCTGGAGATTCGCCTGGTCCGGGACGACGGATCGGAGGCTTCAGTCGGGGAAATCGGTGAGCTGTTGGTGCGGCAGCGGGGCGCAAAGCCGCGGCGCGGCTTTTTTGAGCGGTATTTGAAGGATCCGGAGGCGACCGAAGCCGCCTGGGCGGACGGGTGGTTTCATACGGGAGACCTGGTCAGGCAGGATGCCGAGGGGCAGATCTATTTCATCGATCGCAACAAGAACATCATCCGTCGCGCCGGAGAGAATATCTCCGCCGTCGAGGTGGAGCGCGTCCTATGTGAGTACCCGGGCGTCAAAGCCGCGGCCGTGGCGGCAGTACCCGACCCCCTGCGCGGGGGTGAGGTGTTTGCGTGTATCGATTTCGAAGCACCGCCCGCGAATGCGGATGATCGCGAAGCGACGGCGGCCGAGCTCGTTCGCTGGTGCATCGCACGTTTGGCTTACTTCAAGGCTCCCGGCTATATCGCATTCGTGGACGGCTTGCCGGTCACGTCCACCCAGAAAATCCATCGCCGCGCTCTGAAGGAACAGGTGGCCGAGCTGTTCGCGCACGGCCAGCACATCGACACCCGTTCGCTGAAGAAGCGCAATTCCGCGGGTGTTCCCGCGTCGGCCGCTCCTTAGTTGTTGAGAGTCTCGCTATGTCAACCGACACGCTGTTAAGCCTGGCGATCGCTCTAAAGGACCAGCGCGTTCGTGTAGTAGACCTTACACAGACGCTGACACCAGAGTTTCCGATTATCACGCTGCCACCAGAATTCGGGGCCGCGGCGCCGCTGACGCAGGAAACGATATCCCGCTACGACGAGCGCGGCCCGCAGTGGTACTGGAATAACTTCACGTGTAGTGAGCACACGGGAACTCATTTCGATGCGCCCATCCACTGGGTAACCGGGAAAGATCTGCCAAACAACTCGGTGGACACCATTGCACCGGAGCACTTCATCGCGCCGGCCGTCGTGATCGATTGCTCGCAGGAAGCTGCCGCGGATCCGGACTTCCTGCTGACGGCGGACTTCATCGGCGCGTGGGAGTCACGATACGGGCGCATCTCGTCGGGCCAATGGGTCTTGATGCGCACGGATTGGTCGAAGCGGCCCCGTGAACAATATGTGAACCTCCGGCAGGATGGGGCACACACACCCGGGCCGGACCCTGAGGCTGTCAAACTGTTGATTGCGCGCGGAGCGCTCGGCTTCGGAACGGAAACCATCGGGACCGATGCCGGGCAGGCACACCTGTTTCAGCCACCTTTGCCCGCGCATACCTTGATGCACGGAAGCGGCCGGTACGGACTTCAATGTCTGACCAACCTGGATCAGTTGCCACCGAAGGGTGCGATAGTCATAGCGGCGCCACTCAAGCTCCTGCAGGGTTCGGGAAGTCCCCTGCGAGTGTTGGCGCTTGTGCCGGCTTGAAGCCATGGCGGATCAGCGCCGGCGCGGGTCAACGAGGTGAAGCCCCCATGAGCAGCGCGGCCGATGCACGGCTTCAAAAAGGTGTTCTCGGAACGGCTGACATCGTCTTCATGGTCATGGCCGCTGCAGCGCCGCTGTCCGTCGTCGTAGGGTTGATGCCTATCGCCTTCGCCTTCGGCAACGGCGCCGGTCTCCCGGGGACCTACCTGTGTACCGTCGTCGCCATGTTGTTGTTCGCGATCGGATATGTGCGGATCATGCCGTTTGTGCGCAACGCGGGGGCCTTCTATGGGTACATCACCGCCAGCGCGGGCAGGGAATGCGGCTTGGCGGCGGCTTACGTTGCCGCGATTTCGTATATCTGCCTATCTTGTTCTACCTTGGCCGCGCTGGCCTATTTTAGCGCTCAATTCATCAGGATTCTGACGGGCGTCGGGTCGCACTGGATCCTGTGGGCGAGCGTCAGTCTGGCCGCTCTCATCTTCCTGTCCTATCGGCACATCACCCTGGCGGCCAAAGTCCTCGGCGTCGCGCTGACGGCCGAAGTCTTGCTGATCCTCCTCCTGGATGGAGCGATCATCCATCATACGAGTCCCACGGCGCTCAGTCTGGCGAGCTTTACGCCCAAGGTGATACTTGCTCCCGGATTTGGCATCGCAGCCATCTACGGATTCAACAGCATGTTGGGAGTAGAGGGGACTGCGATCTACCAGGAAGAGGCTCGCAATCGAGTGGTCACGATTCCGCGGGCGACGTACATCTGTGTGACCGCGGTCGGGTTGTTCTACGTGCTCACCGCCTGGTGTCTGGCCATCGCGGTCGGGCCTGAGCACGTGGCAGCGCTGGCCCGCTCGAGCTTGGGAACCTTCGTAGCTGACCGCGGTGTTGCCCACCTGGGATCGTGGGCGGGGCTGGCTTTCGGCGCTCTGATGTTGACCAGCTCCTTCGCGGCCGCGCTCGCGCTATTCAACAACGCTGCGCGTTATCTGTTCGCTCTCGCTCGCGACGGAGTATTGCCTTCGGCCTTGTCGAGAGTTCATCCACAACATCACTCACCGTATGTCGCGGCCTTCCTGCTGGCCGTGATAGTGGCTCTTGTCATTGGCGCGAGTGCCCTGGCGGGCCTGGATCCGCTGGTGAATGTGACAACCGCCTTGGTCGGGCTGGGATCGGTGGGGCTGATGGCACTGCTCGCCGTTACCGCCCTCGCGATTCCGCTGTTCTTCCTGAAGAAACGTACGATGGGGCTGAGCACGACCGTCGCACCCGCCGTGGGGGGAGCGGTCATGGGCATCGCAGTGTATCTGGCCTGTCTCAACTATTCCTCCATCACGGGCGTCGACTCGGTTGTCGTGAATCGCCTGCCCTACCTGCTAGGTGTTGTGGCGATCATTGGCGCGATTCAAGCCCTGTGGCTGCGTCGGCATCGACCCGCGATCTACCTGCAGATTGGCGCTACTCGGGTGGACGAGGGTGGCGCGCAAGGTGAACAGGCAGCCCGTGACGGGGGAGACGTCGTTTCAAACGGCGCGCCTGCCCCGCTCGAATTGGGCCGCGGCGCCAAGCCCGGGCCTGCGGGATGAGTGTGGGACGGACGTGCTCGGCGTGACATCGCGAAAGAGGAGTCAGGGGGCGTTGGTGGAACCCTTCATCGTGCAACGATTGTTGAGATTCGGGGACTGCGACCCGTCAGGGATCGCGTACTTCCCGGCATACCTCAACCTTCTGAATGAAGTGGTCGAGGACTTCTGGGAGTCTCTCGGTGTCCCTCTGCCGCAGCTGATCAGTCAGCGTCGGATAGGTACGCCCACGGTGCAGATCGATTGTCAGTTCCGCCGTCCGTCGCTCTTCGGAGAACGACTGAGTTTTTCGCTCAACGTGGTGAAGCTCGGCCGGTCGTCGCTGCACATCGCGCACGAGGTGAACGGGGTGGACGGCTTGAAGTGGACCGCGCGCCAGGTGTTGGTTGCAACCTCGTTGCTGGAGCACCGGGCCATTCCATGGCCGGATGATGTGCGCCGGTGCCTGGAAGAACGCTTCCCGGCGCTGAATGCCGTCTCGCCTACCAATCCCTGACAGTCTTCGGTCGCACGATCAACCAGGTAACGTCATGGCTGCAGAACGAGAGAATTATCGCGAGGATGTCCCAGGGCGGGCCAACGTCGAGGATACCCCCGAGCTCCTGGCCTACTACAGCGAGCTCGAGCGGTTGAGGACGGGGGCCTTGTGGACGGTCGCGAACAAGATTGAGCCCTGGTTTCCAAAATCGGCATCGGTTCCGGTGCTGTGGCGCTACCGGGATCTGCGTACTCATGTGCTCAAGTCTGTGGATCTGGTGTCACCTGAAAAGGCCGGGAGACGCGTCGTGTACCTGGACAATCCGGGGCGGCGAGAGGTGGTTGCCGCGGTGGGATGGCTGTATTCCGGCCTGCAAGTCATGCATCCGGGAGAGGCAGCATCGGCGCATGCTCACAGCGCGTCCGCGTTGCGGTTCATCATGGAAGGGCGGGGCGCCTACACCATCGTGGACGGTCACAAGATGACATTGGGGGTGAACGATCTGGTGCTGACACCCAATGGTACCTGGCATGAGCACGGTGTGGAGCCCGATGGGGCGCCGTGTATCTGGCAGGACGGACTCGATATTCCATTCGTGAATGCGATGGAAGCCAACTTCTATTGCGTCCATCCGAATATGAATCAAACGGTCGATTTTCCGTTGAATGATATGCGGGATGCCTGGGGAGGGCCGGGCCTCGTGCCTGCCACCGGAAGCTGGTCGAAGCCGTACTCACCCCTGTTCAAATATGAATGGGGACCCACTTACGAGGCATTGACTCGCTGTGCCCGGAGCTCCATGCAGTTGCTGCGCCCCGGCGAGCACACCCGGTGTCACCGCCACACGGGCAGCGAGATCTACCAAGTGGCTAAGGGCAAGGGATTCTCAATCGTGGATGGGATCCGCTTCGACTGGCAGGAGCGCGATATCTTTTGCGTGCCCTCGTGGGCCTGGCATGAGCATGCGAACGCCTCGCCTTCCGAGGATGCCTGCTTGTTCAATTTCAACGACCTTCCGGTGATCCGCTCGCTCGGTCTGTACCGCGAGGAGGCCTATGCCGATCACGGGGGACAGCAGATTTCAGTTGTACGGGGTGACGCATGAAGTTGGTCAGCTATCGCAGCTCTCCCGAGGCTGCGGCACGTCTGGGTGTCCTCGATGGACCGTTCGTCGTGGATGTCGAGCGGCTGGGACGAGTAGAAAACGTTGCGCTGCCGAGCTCGATGCTGGAATTCATACAGGCGGGCCCCTATGCGGTGAGCGCCCTCGAGGCTGCGTTGCAGGCTTGCGTGCGCCGCCCTTTGGACGCCAATCTGCCGGTGGAGAATGTGCGCCTTCTGGCGCCCATTCCACGGCCGCGTAAGAACATCTTCGGCATCGGCCTGAACTATGTGGAGCATGTGGAGGAGTCCAGCCGCTCACTGGATACCGCCAAAGACCTGCCGGACAAGCCCGTCATCTTTTCCAAACCCCCCACGACGGTCATCGGCCCTGGGGAAGCGGTCGAGCACAACAAGGCCATCACCCAGCAACTGGACTGGGAAGTGGAGCTTGCGGTGATCATCGGTACGACCTGCCGCAGGGTCAGTGAGAAGGATGCGCTCGCGCACGTGTTCGGTTATAGCCTTGTGATCGATATCAGCGCGCGAGACTGCCGGCGCGCGGGGCAATGGATCTATTCCAAAGGGCAGGATACCTATGCCCCTTTCGGGCCCTGCATCGTGACGGCAGATGAGATCACCGATCCGCACGCACTCGATCTGTGGCTTTCAGTGAACGGCGTCATGAAGCAGAAATCCAACACGCGCCACATGCTGTTCAAGATTCCGCGTTTGATCGCGGACATCAGTGCCGGCATGACGCTCGAGCCGGGTGACATCATCGCCACCGGAACTCCCTCCGGCGTGGGCGCGGGACGCAAACCCCAGGAATGGCTCTGGCCCGGGGATGTCATTGAAGCCGGCGTGCAAGGTATCGGGCAAATCCGGCATGCCGTCGTGGCGGTGTAGCCCACTCACTTCGAGCGCACTACTGTTGTATCGGGTCGTTCCAATCGTCCGCGCGGGAGAATTCGAGTCGGGAGATCTTTCCCGAGGTTGTCGGGCCCAGGGTGATGTCCAACAGTCCGTTGTCGTAGCGCGCCCGATATCGGTAGATCTGCTCGCCGCCGAGCTCCTCGCGCGAGAAGAGCGCGATCTGGCGCAGTGACCCCAACTCCTGGAGGGTTTTCTGTTTATCGGCCATGGTCTCGTCAAACTCAGGTTTGGAGACGAACGCGAATTCGGCGTAGGGCGGCGTGCCGGCGCCGACCTGGTGCAACACGGCCGTGAGCTGCTGGGTGAGCTGCGGCTCACGATCTTCGATCGGGCGTCCGGGGGGCTGCGCCAGGGCCGGATTCAACAGTCCCGCGACGTGGCGCGCAATCGCGGCAGGGTGGGCATTGTCGCTGTTGGCGAGCGCGAGAACCGTGAGCTCCTCCCCCAGGAAGCGAACCGCGTAAGTTTGGAAACCTTGCCAGCTGCCGCTCTGACGCCAGACCTCCTGGCCTGCACTGTATTCGAGGAACCAGCCGGGCCGATAGGGATAGGTGCGCCCGCCGGGCAGGCGAGCTGTCTGCGTAAGCTCGGTCCATGAGTTGGGTTTGAGGAGTTTTTGGCCGAAGAGCGCCGACTCCCAGCGGGCGTAATCCAGAGCTGAGAAGATGAGAGCCCCATCCGCGGTCGAATTCGCGGTCGAGGAGACCCACTCCTGGTTGCGCAGCGCGCCGTCCCTGAGCTCATAGCCGGCCGCGCGATTGGGCACAATGGCCAGATAGTCCATGAGGCGGGTAGTGTGCATGCCCAGTGGCCCGAAGACTCGTCGGGCGAGCAGATCCGAGTAGGACTCGCCCGTGGCCTTCTTGATCAGCATGCCCAGAATCAGGTACCCGGTGTAACTGAAGCTCCAGCGAGTGCCGGCGGGGAAGTTCAACTCCTGCTTATAAATGATACCGAGCAGCTCGTCGTTGGTGTAGTCGCGGCGGAACTCACCGCTCGGCGTGGTCGGGAGGCCGGAGGTGTGGTCGAGAAGTTGTCGTAGGGTGATAGGCCCCCAGGTTTTCGGCGCGGCCGGCAGGTATTTTCGCACGGGGTCGTCCAACCGGAGCGCGCCGTCTTCGACCAGCAACATGACTGCGATAGCGGTGAATTGCATGCCAAGCGCACCGGTTTCAAACACGGTGTCAGGATGGACGGGGACCTGGTGCTCCAGGTTCGCGAAACCATACCCTTGCGCGCGCACGAGCTGTCCATGCTGCATAATGGCGAGTGCCAGGCCGGGAATGTGCTGACGCGTCAGCTCGGCGTTGATGTAGTCGTCGATGGCGTCGGCATGCGCGGCCCCGGTGACTGTCAAGGCGACAAGAGCTGCCGTAAGGGTCTTCATCTGACGGTCCTGGCGTGTATTGTTGTAATGCATATCACGCTGTCAATATAGGCGCCGCAGCCGTCGCGGGCAATCAGGCGCCCGAGCGAATCGTGGCCCAATCTGCAAAGATAGTTGCCGATTTTGCCATCAATCCGGCTTGGCCCCTGCTGTCAGAATAGGCGCGGCCTCCGCTCCCCCTGGTTTTGCTCTTGATGAGGCTGATTGTGATGAACAAGACGACTCTGAAATGCCTTTTATCTGTTGTCCTGGCCGCTGCGATCGGCGGTCCCGCGGTCGCATCGGAACAGGACGACGTCATGAAAACGGTGCGCCAATGGATGGAGGGACTCAACAGGGGCGATACCCAGTCGGCCATTGCCGCATGCGCGCCTGAGACCTCGATCGTCGATGAGTTTCCGCCCCATGAATGGCACGGTCCCGGCAGTTGCGCGAAGTGGGTCGCGGAGTTGGAAGCCTACAATCGACAGATCGGTCTCACGGATGGCATCACGACGCTAGGCAAGATCCGGCGACTGGACATTACGGGCGATCGCGCCTATGTCGTGGCGCCCACCGATTTCAACTTCAAGGAGCACGGGAAGCCGGGCAAGGAAGTGGGGGCTTTGTTTACAGTTGCCCTGCACAAGACCCCGGACGGCTGGCGCATCACCGGCTGGGCCTGGTCGAGGCCTTGAGTCTCACCCGGCGCGCGCTCGTGTCGACCCGACGCCATGCTCTGAAACAGGTGTTTGCGGCGGCTCTCGGCGTTGTAGGGTGCGTTCGGAGCGTTTCGGCACGCATCCGCGAGCCTGTGCGAAGGCCTGCGATCCAAAGCGTCGCGCGACGCGACGAAACGATTCTGCGGCTCGGAGGAATCGGCGATCGGTTCGATATGACCTGGGATGCGCAGGACCGGCTCTTTCTGGTGGTCAACGACGGCCCCGGCTGGCTGGATCCCGCACGAGGGTTCTACAACTGTCGTTTGTGGACTTTGGAGAAGCTGCAGACGGGCGCGTTTGCGGAAGTTCGCGGATATCCCGAGCTGAATGACTCGACGCGGCCGGAAGAAGCGCCGCGTTATTTCGGGCACGGCCTGTTGGCCATTGGCACGCGAATATATCAGTTCCTCACGACCCTCGATCCTGCGGAGGACAGACCTCGGCACTGGGTCGGCGCCAAGCTCATTTACTCCGATGACAGCGGCAGCACCTGGCGCAATCAGGATGGGACTTCTCCGGTGATCTGGGAGGACTGGGGCAGGCAGTCGAAGGAGCGACTCGTTTTTTTCCAGGAGCCGGACGAGTGCTTTTCGTTACTGTCGGTTCTACAGATGGGGCGCAACTACCGCGCCAATCGCGACGGGTACGTCTATGTCTATGGGCTGAACGGCAACGTTGACGGCCGAATGAATGAGCTCGTCTTGTTCCGCGTGCCGGTCGGACAGATTCTGGATCGCCGCGCTTATCAGTATTTCGGAGGAAGGCGGGGCGACGGGAGCGCCCTCTGGGTCGAGGACATTCAAGATCGCGTGGTCGTTCATACTTTCCCCAGAGGGTGGGTCAATCGAACGAACCTGTTCCCTGGTGATCTGGTGCTCGAATCGTGGTTACCCAGCGTCGTTTACAACGAAGCACTGGGCGTTTACATGATGGCCAGTGCCGGGGTGGGGTGTGCGCCGGACGGGACGGAGTTTGGAAAGCCCAGCTACCTTGGCTTCTGGATCTCCGACACACCCTGGGGTCCATGGAGTCAGATCCACGAAGATGCTGCGTGGACGCCGGCAGATGATTCTGGCGCTCGCGCTTATGGGCCGCAGATCGTCCCGAAGTGGATCGCGCCGGATGGCAAGTCATTGTGGATTGTTTGGGCGGACCTCAAGGGCATTCTGCCGTTTTCTCGCGCTGAATCTCTCATGGATGCGCTGGTGCGCAAGGCCAACACTCCGGCGCAGCGTGGCAGAATCCAGGGTGAGTTTATTCATCGCTATTTGCCCCGGTATGGGCTCAACGCTCAAAAGATCGATCTCATTTGAGCTACAGCCGCTCGAGCCGGTAAGGCGCCGGGTCCACGATGGGCGTTTGATTGGATACGAGATCTGCTGCGAGGTGTCCCGCCGCCGGCGAGGTGCCGAATCCGTGCCCTGAAAAGCCGGATGCCAGAGTCAGCCCCGGAATTTTCCGCACCGGCGAGATCACGGGCAGCGAGTCGGGAGTCACATCGATCATGCCGCCCCAGGTCCCTTCCAGGACCGCGTCCTTGAATACGGGCCAGGCCTGGCTGAGGTTGCGCAGCGCTTCGGCATTCAGTGCGTCACTCGGTGCGGGGTCCAGGACCCTGACACGCTCGAACGGTGACCTCCCCGTTGCGTTCCAGCGGCGGGGAAGGGCGAGGTCGTCCAGAAATGCCTTGCCGAGAGAAAGGCGTACATTCGCCCATTGGGCCCGCAGCATAGGAATGTATCGAGTGCCGATCAACAAGTGATCCAATGTAATCGGTGTCGGCATGGCGCCGCGTTGAGTGATCGTATAACCGCCGTCGTGGCGCTTGCGGAATGAGAAGTCCGGCCCGCCCACCGCGATTTCGGTGGGACCGTTGAGCGGTGCGGTCCGCGCGACCGTGGCGGTAATCGGCAACGTGAGGAGCCTAACACCGAGGTTGCCGAGGAAGCGGCGCGACCACACCCCGCCCGCGAGGAGGACTTGATCGCAACGGATTTCGCCGGCTTCTGTAATGACGCCGTTCACCCGGCCCGCCGCCATGGACAAGGTTCGGACGGCGCAGTTCTCAACAATGGCGCCTCCATGTCCGAGCAACGCTCTGGCAATGGCGCTGGCCGCCAATTGCGGCTCCGCGCGCCCGTCTGAAGGTGTATAGATACCACCCACCCAGCGACCCTTACCGCCCGGTACCAGGTCGTTGATTTCCTCGGGACTCACGAGATGGGAATCGAGTGACAAGTCCCGGACGGAACTGAGCCAATCGGCATGCTTCGCCATCTCCGCCTCGGTGCGTGCGACGTAGAGAATCCCGGCTTGCCGATAGCCGACATCCGCCCCGACACGCGCCGGCATTTGCGCCCAGAGCCGCTCGGAGGCGAGGGACATCGGCACATCGTGCTTTGCGCGCATCATTTTACGAACCCAGCCCAGGTTCCGCGAGGACTGCTCCCCTGCAACGCGCCCCTTTTCCAGGACGACTACTGGGATTCCCCGCTCGGCGAGATTCAGTGCCGCCGTGAGACCCACAATGCCCGCGCCGATGACAACGACCGTGGTCGCTGTTGGAGCCACGCTTGATGTTTCGACTGGCGTGATGAGGGGAACCAAAAGAGGCGATCCTCGAGCGTCGTACGACTTCAGGCTCCTGGAGGAGTCAGATTGATTTCCGTGACTTTCGCCCTGGAAGCGCCCCGATACGCGATCATGTCGATTTCAACCTTATACTCGGCATCGGACAGAGTAGCGCCGACAGCTCACAAGGCCGTTTCGATGTTGGCCAGAACCTGCAGTGTCTGCTCGGTGAGGTCCGCGGGAATCTGCTTCGTCTGCGGATTGCGTCCGGCAGTGTTGGAAACGAAGATCAGGTTGTCCACGGCGACCAGGCGCGAATAGCTGCCGAGCTCCTCGAACCGGTTGCCGGTTTTGACTTTGACGATTTCAGTCATGCGATAGTGGTCGATGAGTGAGAGGACATCAGCGCAGGACGGGCTCATCCCAGAGATTCAGCTTGACACCGATGCCCTTTGCGACGGCGTTGCGGTAGACGACGGTACCCCAGGCCACGTCCTCGACCGCCATGCCGCCGACGGACAGGATGATGATTTCCTCATCATTCCTGCGCCCCGGGGCCTCTCGGGCCACGATCTTGCCGAGATCCTCGAGCTGCTCGCGAGCGATTCGGCCTTCGACGGCGAGGTCCATGAAGCGCACGCCCACCGCGGGAATGAAGCGATGGACCGGTGGCGGCAGCTCCTGCAGATAGCATTCATAAAGACCAGTGTTGTCCAACACTTTGCGGATCTCCGGAGATTCCATGCCCTCGTCGATGTTGCAGGCCGCGGGCATCGACAAAAAGGTTCCGGGACGGACCCACTCGCGCTTGATCATGGGGTAAGTTGCCGGATCCCCGGTCGCACCTGAGGTGCAAAAGGTGACAATGTCACACTCGCGCACGACGGCCTCGACGGTGTCGACCACTTCGACGCGAGTAATTTGCGGAAAGGTGTCCCCCAGCCAGGTCAGGAACGCTTCCAGATTCTTCTGGCCGCGGCCCTTCACCTTTACCGCGTTGATGTGCGGACATACCGCGACAAAGGCGGCCAGGGACGTCTTCGCCATGACACCCGGACCCAGGATGCCAACCACTCTCGAGTCCTTGCGTGCCAGATAGCGCGCGCCCACTCCGGGCACCGCTCCCGTCCGATAGGCCGAGAGCAGGTTGGCAGACATGAAGGCCAGGGGAGCCCCGGTATCGACGTCATTGAGGACGAACATCAGGATCGAGCGCGGCAGGCCTTTGTGGCGGTTTTCGATATTGGAGCCGTACCATTTGACCCCCGCGGTACGGAAGCTGCCGCCGAGATAGGCCGGCATGGCCATGAAGCGCCGGTCGGCGGTTGGCTTCGGCATGTGCGGAAACGGAGACTCGTCGGGAAAGACGATGATCGAGCCGTGCGAATTGTTGTTCGCGCCCGCCATTCGATAGTCTCCGCTGTGGAGCAGGGCAAACATCTCCTCTATCGTATCAACACACTGCGCCATGTCCATGACGCCTGCGCGGATCATGTCCGGCTCGGACAGATAGATGAAATCCATTTTCGTTGACGGCGGCGAACGGCGTTCGAGAGCCACAAAGTTGCCTTGGCTGGGTGTCAGTTGACGAATGCTGGCACAGCACTACGAATGAGGCGAACGACCAAATCGGTCGGAAACTTTGCAGTTTAGGCCAACGCTACAGTGTCTGATTCAGGCCCATGGGGAAGGGCCAGTCCGAGCCGAACAACACGTGGTCGGCTCCCAGTATTGCCTGTGTGAGTTGCAAAGCGGCTGCGTGGTGCACGATGCCATCTGCGTAGAAGCGCTTCGCCGCTTGCAGAGGTGCTTCCACTCTGGTGTCAATTCCGGGACGCGAGGTGTCGAAACCGCGTTGCAAGCGGCCTACGAGAGCGGGAAAGATGCCCCCGCCGTGCGCGAGGCAAAAGCGAATGGCGGGGAACCGCGCCGGTACGCCCGCCATGACCAAATGCGCCGCGGCGACGCCAGTTTCAAATGGATTGCCAACTAGATTCTCGAGGTAAAACCGCCCGAGCCGACAATCTCCACAGGCTCCCGGATGGATGAAGATGAAGCTCGAATGTCTGTTGGCCCAATCCCAAACGACCTGATAGTGCTCGTGTGAGTACTCGATCGACGCGCTCCCTCCCGCGGCCAATGCCAACCCGGCGTAACGCCCGACATGAGCTTCCTCAAGCAGCTCGGCGAGTAGGCAAGGGTGCTCCATGGGAAGGAAAAACAGGGGCTCCAAGCGGCCCGCGGTCTGCGCGCAGACGGCGGAGAGCTCCGTGTTCAGATAGCGCACCCACAAAGCGGCGGTTTGCGCGGACAGGTGCTGGCGGTACAGCGGTGGCGGGATCGACACCAACGCCCGCGCGATGCACTGGCCGTCCAGCCATGCCACTAGCCGCTGCGGTTCAAACAGTGCCTTGACGCCGAGCTTGTGGCCATCGACGACCAGGGTGTTTTCTTGCGCTAGCCATTGAATACCCGGGAGCTCGGCCAAACGTGCGGGGTTGCTGGGCGCGAGGTGGGCATGGACGTCGAGCTCGATCATGCGGGAGTCAACGGGGCTCGTGGTTGCCGTTCATCTCGTCGCGCCAGAACTCAGGCGCCCACTGCGGCCAGATGTAGGGAAGCTCATTCCAGTCGCGCGTCACCCACGCTTCGCTGATCTGATCCATATCCGCGTAATACTCGATCCAACTGCCCCAGGGATCGCGGGTGTAGTGGAACAGGTTCGAGGCGAGAGCATGCCGGCCGACACCGAAGCTCTCCTGATACCCTGCGTTGTACATCTGCAGCCCACCCAGGCCGACGTGATCGAACGTGTCGACCTGAAAGCTGCTGTGCTGAATTCCCCGGTGCGTGCTGTTGATCAGCCCGAAGCAGTGGTGATCGCGTACGCCGCCGCCGGCGGACAGGAATGTGACCTTGCCGGCGGCCCGATCCGATACGCGCAGGCCGAGTGCCGCGACGAAGAAGCTTTCCGCCTTTTCCCAATCCTGCGTGAACACGAGCGCATGCCCGAGCTTGTTGGGTTTGATATCGCGGTTGAGCTCACGCCAAAAATGACGATCGACTCGGGGTTGCCCGGTCGAGGATGGGGCCGCCGGGCTTGGCGGGATGGGGGCCAACTCGATGAGATTGATCCAGGTGCCCCAGGGGTCCTGGAACCACAGGCCCGCGCGAACACGACCAAACGGCGGGGTGCCAGCCGGGATGCCCATCCGTTTGAGGTGCTGCTCGAAGTGATCCAATTCACCGGTGTCCACGGCGAACGATAGATGTTGGAGGCGCTTATGTGTGCCACCCCTGGCGACCAGGATTTCCGCTTCGCCGGTGTTGCTCGCGCTGCGTTGGCTGCGAAGTTCGAGGGCATTCCCGACACGCCGGGTCTGCAGACCGAAGGCGCCGAAGAAATGCTCGGCAACGTTGATCTCGGGGACTTCGAGCCCGTAACCCACAAAGCGATGAACGCGTAGTGCTTTGTCCATCGGTTTCTCCTATTCCGTACCTTCCCGATACGCAGACAAGGGCATCGCACGGACGGTGTTGCGGAGCTCTCCGAGACCGGTAGCCCGAACGATGACCTCATCACCGTCTTTCAAGTAGACCGGGGGAGTGCGAGCGTTGCCGATTCCGTTGGGAGTGCCTGTGAGTAGCAGGTCGCCCGCTCTCAGAGTCATTCCGAAGGACAGCTCGCTGATCAACTCCTCCACCCCGAACGCCATGTCCGCGACGCTTGCGTGCTGCATGAGGTTCCCATTGAGCTCACATTCCAATGTGACGCTCGCCAGGTCGACTTCATCTCGGGGGACGATCCAAGGACCCAGGGGCATGGTGGCATCAATGCTCTTACCCTTGAGCCATTGTCCCCCGTGGCGCCGCTGCAGGTCGCGTTGGGACACATCGTTGGCCAGACAGTAACCAAACACGTGCTCCCGGGCGCTTTCCCTCGGGATGCTGCGGCCGGCTCTGCCGATGACCACGACAATCTCCGCCTCATAGTCCCACTTGGCGGAGACGTTCGGGTCGAAGGCGATCGGGTCGGTAGGGCCGATCACGGTATCGGGGCCCTTCGTAAAGAAGGTTGGCGCGGTCGGTTTTGGCACATCCTGGCCCTCCCGCTTGCCCTCGCTTTCGTAGAAGTGATCCCAGTAGTTCCATCCTGTGCACAGAACGTCACGATGGAAGCGGCGTATCGGAGCCAACACTTCGACTTCCGCCAGCTCGAAGTGCTCCGTATCGACGTGGCCCGCGAGGGCTCGAACTTCTGCAACGCCAAGGGCACCGCGTTCGATGATGCTGACCAGGTCACCCATTTCAAGCGGCAAGAGGATGCCGGCATGTTCGCTCAGGAGGCAGGCTGCGCGCTCGCATCCGCCGGTGCGGACCGTTCCATACTTCATAGAGTCCTCGCAACTTGCGGTCGTTCAACATCAACCCTTCGGATCCGGTATGACGGCGATCGCGCTGATCTCGATCAGGTAGTCGGGCGAGACCATTTTGGAGACCTCCACCATGGTCGAAGCGGGCAGCGGTGGCTTGAAGAACTCCTGGCGCACCTTGTGTATCACGCTGAAGTGTTCCATGTTGCGAACGTAGACGTCTACGCGGCAGATGTCCTCGAGAGTTCCACCGCCGGCTTCCACGGCGGCCTTCACATTGCGGCAGACCTGTCGAGTCTGTTCTTCGATATTGCCAATTCCGGCGATGGAGCCATCTTGCGTGCGTGCGGTCATGCCGGAGATGAACAACAGTCTGCCGCGGGCTTCGATGGCGGTGGCCTGCGAGAAGTGGCCATTGGGCTTGGCCAGTTGCGCGGAGGTGATCTGGGTTTTCATGGGAGCGAAAGTCTCAAGTGGTGCCCGTCGAGACGAGCTGTTGTCGAATGTCGGCTTGCCGCGCTAGTTCGTTGAGTTGGTCCAGCACTTCGCTGGCAAGCGCACAACGGCCTGCGCTTTCGGTGCATCGCGTGCGCTCCAGATCGCCCGGGGCGTAGATTCGCTGCGTCCCCGCCGCTTTTTTCGACGTGCGGATAGAGGTAGCGAACCGGTCGACCGCCTCGGCGATGCCGCGCCCGCCGCCGATGCGGCTGGCATCTATGGCGATGAACGCATGCGCGCAGCCATACGGTTTGTCCAACTCCGCATAGAGAGGGCGAACCGCACAGCCAACCGCGCCTCCAGAGAGGGCTCCGCACAGAAGATCTATTGCCACAGCCAACCCGAAGCCCTTGGGGCCGGCCGCAGGCAGCAGCATCCCCTTGATCGCCTCGCTCGCGGAGGTCGTCGCTCGGCCCTGGTCGTCAGTTGCCCAGCCTTCCGGAATAGCTTGGCCGCGCGCCTCGGCGAGACGGATCTTTCCCATGGCGGTTGCACTCATTGCCATGTCCACGACCACCGGCTCGTGTGTAGCCGAGGGAAACGCAATGGAGAGGGGATTGTTGCCGACGACCCGTTCGGCGCCTCCCGGAGCCGGCATAAGGGGGCGAGTGTTCGAGAAGGCAAAGCCGATCATTCCGGCAGCGGCAATGCGACGTGACCAGGCCGATGCCGTTCCAAAGTGAAAGGCATCGCGAACGGCGACGGCCGCAATACCGTAAACCCCACCTCTGGCGATGGCGAGATCGACGGCCGATCTTGCCGAAATCTGTCCCAACGTATGAGAGGCCGACATCACGACCAGGCCGCCGTAGTCTTCCACAATGGCAGGTGCCCCAGTGGTCGAGACACTACCGGCACGGATGCGCTGCAGATACATGGGCAGGAGCATCACGCCGTGCGATGAAATCCCTTCCAGGTCCGCATTGACCAGGCATTCGGCAACCGCTGTCGCTTGCTCGACCGGGACCCTAGCGGACTGCAGCAAAGCGGCGGCCAGATTGCGCAACTCATCGGCAGGAACGAACAGCACGCTCATATCTCGACACCCGGGTGTTGGTTCAGGGTGCTCACCGTGCGTCGCGCTCGTCGGTATACCAATCCGGCATCTGGGGATAGTGCGGCCCGTCGTAGATTTCCACCACGACGGTCTCTTCGTGCGCCAGAGTCGGGCCGTGCACATTTCCCTTGGGATTGCAGTAGAACGATCCGGGCAGAAGCGTGACGCCGGTGGCCGTGTATTCATACTTGCCGCTGAGGCAATACATGAACTGGTTCGAGGCGTGGCTGTGGGGCTTGGGGATGCTCGCACCCTTGGCAAATTTGATGAGCGCGATGGAGGCGCCGCTCGCCTCATCGCGCCAGAGCAATTTTTCAAATACGCCAGGCAGCGATTTCGCGCGCCAAGCCATGGTGCTCTCATGGATGAGAAGCTCGGCGAGGGCCGGCGCGGCCGGGCCTTCGGGCGGCGGGGGCAACGTCATGCGTCAATTCTCGTGAGCGTAGTGAGATATTTTGTAATATATTACACCGTATGAAACACAAGACAAGAAAGTCGCCGCAGGCGGGTTCCCGGGAAGGAGCGCGCTCCCGCAGTGGCACCGTCGCGCGACGCTCCGGACGCCCCACGCTCGCGGAGGAGGCCTATCAGGCGATCAAGAGCCGCATCCTCTCGCTCGAGTTGCATCCGGGACAATTTCTCACCGAGGGCGGCCTGTGTGAGCTGACGGGAATCGGCCGTATGCCGGTGCACCAGGCCGTTCACCGGCTGCAGGCGGAAGGGCTGATCGAGGTCATTCCGCAAAAGGGCCTCGTCATCCGCATGGACTCGCTGAACGATGTGTTGGAGTTGCTGGAGGCACGACTATCGTTCGAACCCAACGTCGCAGCGCTGGCGGCCGAACGCATCAGTAAAGAGCAATGTGCGCAGTTGGAGCGGCTGCTCGAGCGATCGCGGGGACTCACCAGCCAGAGCCAGCGGCAAGCCTACGGTGTCATCGATCGCGCTTTCCACGGCATCATTGTCGAGGCGGCCGGAAACAAGATCCTGTCGGATGTCTTGCGGCCTCTCCAGGAGCGCTCGGAGCTGTTCTGGCGGCTGCGGATCATGTTCGAGGAGGGGTTGGAAGTGACGCAGCGCGAGCATGAAGCCGTGCTGCATGCAATCCTCGAGCACGACGCGGCGGGTGCACGCCGTGCCATGCACGCCCACCTGATCTCACTGCACAACAGAATTCTGAAGGCCTCGAGTTCCAGATAGGGATGGCCGAATCTGCAAAGGCCGGGGCCTGTTCTGCAATCAATCTCCGCCCGGGTAGGTGGCACCATGGGGCTCGCCACGGCGCTTCGGCCATCTTTGAAGGCATTTGCAATGAATGTGTTGGAAAACGATCTCTCCGCGGTGAGTGAGACGACGCGGACGTTTCTCAAGGCTCGTCACCAACTCTTCATCGACGGCCGGTTCGTGGAGAGCGCCTCCGGTGAGTCCATCGCGGTCATTGACCCGACCAATGGGGATACCTTGGGTGCGGTGCCGGCGGCCGCGGCCGCGGATATCGATCGAGCCGTAGCTGCGGCGCGGCGTGCACTCGAGGAGGGCCCATGGCGGAACATGCGTCCCGTGGAGCGGGAGCGAGTGCTGCTGCGGCTTGCCGATCTGTTGGAGGCAAACACGCGGGAGCTGTCCGAAATCGAAAGCGTGAACAGCGGGCGCATTCTCAATTCGACCCGCTTTCTCGACGTGGAGCTCTCGGTCGACTATCTGCGCTACATGGCCGGTTGGACGACCAAGCTCCATGGCCAGACGCTGCAGCCCTCGGTTCCGTTCGGCAACATGTTTGCAATGACCGTGCGCGAGCCGGTCGGTGTGGTGGGTGCCATCACGCCCTGGAATGTGCCACTGGGACAGGCGATCTGGAAAATTGCCCCGGTGTTGGCGACCGGTTGTACGATGGTGTTGAAGCCCGCCGAGCAGACTCCGCTCACGGCGTTGAGACTTGCCGGTCTGATCGCGGAAGCCGGCGTCCCGAACGGAGTCATCAACATCGTGACCGGCTATGGAGAAACCGCCGGAGCCGCCCTGGTGGCTCACCCGGGTGTGGACAAAGTCAGCTTTACGGGCTCGACTGAAGTGGGCCGGCTGATCGGCGAAACGGCCGCAAGGCAGTTCAAACGCTGCACTCTCGAATTGGGCGGGAAGTCGCCCATGGTGGTTCTGGAGGACGCGGATCTGGAGGTCACGATTCCCGGCACGGCCATGGGGATCTTCGCAAACCATGGCCAGAACTGCTGTGCCGGATCGCGGTTGTTCGTGCACGAGAGACTTTATGAGCAAGTGGTCGCGGGTATAGCGAGGATCGCGGACTCGATCAAGCTCGGCTCGCCGCTGGCTGCGACGACCGAGATGGGTCCTCTCGTCTCGAAGTCACAGCAGGCTCGAGTTCTCGACTACATCACGTCCGGGCGCGAGGAGGGAGCAACGCTCGTGTGCGGCGGCAATTCGCCGGCCGGTGCCGCGGGCTCCTATGTCCGGCCCACAGTGCTGAGCGATGTGAATCCCGGTATGCGAGTGGTCCAGGAGGAAATCTTCGGTCCGGTGCTCACGGTCGCCCGATTCACGGATGTGGAGGATGTATTGCGGCGAGCGAACGACACCAGATTTGGCCTCGGCGCCAGTGTCTGGACACAAAGCCTGGACCGGGCTCACCGGTTTATCCGAAACTTCCGGGCAGGCACCGTGTGGGTCAACACCCACGGCGTCCTGGACATAGGCGTTCCATTCGGGGGTACCAAGCAGTCCGGCATCGGCCATGAGCTCGGAGAGGAGGCCATCCATCATCACACGCAGCTGAAATCAGTCTTCATGTCGCTGCGTGGCGCGCGTTGACGGGCAGCGCATCCTTGATGCCCGTGAGGTTGTCAATGGTCTGAAAAATTTGGTTCGTTGGGGGGCCCGCCGCTGCGATCCATCCGGTCTTACAGTATCCGTCCAACCCGCGACTGCGCCATGAGTGACACCGAAGCAAGGCGACGCCTCAGCGACTGGTTCCATCGTTGGCGCACGCCATTGCGTAGATTCCTGATTGGAAAGACGGCTCTGCCCGTGGCGGACCTGGACGATGTCTCCCAGGAAGTGTTCCTCCGCCTCCTTCGCTATGGCCAGACTGAGCTCGTCGAACAGCCGCAGGCCTATCTCTTCAAAATCGCCTCCAACGTCGCCGCTGAGTGGTCTATTCGCGCACGATCCCGCCACCCTCACGATTCGAACTGGCTGGCGGATCTCATTGTCGAGGACTTACCTGAAGATGATGCCGCTCGCGAAAGCTCGCAGCGGGAGATCGAACGGGCGATCAACACGCTTTCCCCCAGGTATCGTGAGGTGCTCAAACTGCAATTTGCCGAAGGTCTCGGGCACACCGAGATTGCCGCCCGCTTGGGGACCTCCCCCCGTAGCGTCAAGCGCTGCATCAGGAAGAGCTATGAGAAATTGAGAGCCGAGTTGGAATCCGAGCTATCCGGAGCAGTCCATCATGGACGCAGGTGAGCGACGCGCGCGCACCTGCGCTGAGGCGGCAGAATGGTGGCTGCAGCTGCAATCGCCCGAGATGTCTCACTCCGAACGCGAGCAGTTCGTCAGGTGGTTGCGCGAGTCGGCGGTACACGTCGCTGAAATGTTACGCATCGCACACGTCCACTCCTCTCTTGCACAATTCGAACGCTGGGAAAGCATCAGCACCGCAGGCTCCGCCGAGGAAACGGTAGTGGAGTTCCCGGAGGAGAGAGCGATCCCGGCGCAGGGGAGGGAGCGACGAGACCGGCCGCACCGAAGAAGGGTTGTGGTGGGTGCGGTTGCCGCCTCCATGTTGGGAATCGGGGCCCTCACACTGATGCTTCCTAGCTTGAGTGGGCGGACGCTCGAAACCGAGCGCGGCGAGCGTCGGCAGTTGACCTTGAGCGACGGCAGCATGCTGCAACTCGATCCCCAGACTAAGCTGCGCGTGAAGTTCGCGGAGCGAACGCGAAGAATCGTGCTGGAGAGGGGCCGAGCACTGTTCCGGGTCGCGAAAGATCCGCAGCGGCCGTTCACCGTAGAGACCGATGGCACGACTGTTCGCGCCGTGGGAACTGCATTCGCGGTGGATCACTACCAACAGAACATCATCGTCACCGTCGCCGAAGGCAGAGTCCTGGTTTCGCCGCTGCCGCGCCCTGCAAGTTTGAGCTATCCACCGCAGTCCGCCTCGCAGGGCGGCAGTAGCGCTGCAAGCCGCGGCCCCGGGGCGATTCCGCTGTCTGCAAACCAGCAACTCTCCCTGGCCGGAAAAGGTGCGCTCGAGGCCGTTCGTACAGTCGACAGCCATCGTGAGCTCGCCTGGACAGAGGGCCGTCTCGTACTGAACAACGTTACTCTCGCGACGGCAATCTCCGCCTTGAATCGTTACAACCGGGTTCAATTGCGCATTGCCGACGAGGTGTTGGCCGCACGCCGCGTCAGTGGTGTGTTCGATACTTCCGATCCCGAATCCTTCCTCGCGTTCGTGCAAACGGTCGTTGCCGTAAGGGTCCTGCGCCCCCCCGACCAGGACATAACCATCGAGTCGGTAAATTGAGAAAAATTTGCCACCGTTGGGGGCCTCCTCCGGTTGCTGCCCCGGTCTTACATTCCAACATCCGAATCTAGAGATCGGGGGGGGGAAGTCAGTATGAGAAGGTCATTGGCGTTGGCGGCAGTGTGCCTGGTCCTCGGCATGTCCGTCGCAGCATCGTCCAAGGCCAGCATGAGGAAGTACGAGCTCAATATTCCACGACAGTCCCTCGACCTGGCCTTGAAGGATCTCGCCCAGCAGACCGGCCTCCAGATCGCTCTCTTCAGCGACAGCGTCGATTCCACCGTAATCGTGGGTCCCGTGAACGGCTCGCTCACTGCGTCGCAAGCGCTGGATGTCCTGTTGGGAAAACAGGGCCTCGGCTATAAGGTCGTGAATGACCGCATGATCGTCATCGTGAAGCCGGGCGTGGGACCTGCAGAAACCCGAGGTGAGGCAGGCGCGCCCACCACAGGGATTTTGCCGACCCAATTCGCGCAGGGGCTCAGGCTGGCTCAGAATGCTCAACAGCCCGAGATGCACTCCGATTCGACCTCGGGGGCTGCTTCGGAAAATTCCGCAGGCCAGTCTGAAAAGCTGGAGGAAGTCCTGGTCACGGCGCAAAAGCGCGAGGAACGGCTGCAGGACGTGCCGGTCCCGGTGACTGCGCTCGGCGGTACCGCGCTCGCGGACGCGAACAACTATCGTATCCAGGACTATTACGCTCAAGTGCCTGGCTTTGCGCTCGCTTCCGACGATCTGGGCGCAATGGTCGCGATTCGCGGAATTGCGCCAGCAGGTTTTGGCAATCCGACAGTGGGGTTCATGGTAGATGACGTGCCATACGGCGCCTCGACGTCGTATGGGGGCGGCTTTATCGCGCCAGAGATCGATCCAGGCGATCTGGCCCGCATCGAGGTGCTGCGCGGACCTCAAGGCACACTCTACGGTGCCTCCAGTATGGGTGGGTTGGTCAAGTATGTGACCGTCGATCCGACACTCGACGCACTCTCCGGCCGGATTCAAGCTGGCCTTTCCGGCGTCAGGTACGGCACGCAACCGGGCTACGACGTCAGTGGCGCAGTCAATTTCCCGGCCGGCGACACGTTCGCGGTGCTCGCAAGCGGGTTCAGGCGCCGGGACCCCGGCTACATCGAGAACATTCGCTCGGGTGAGCGAGGCCTCGATGAAACCGATGTGAGCGGCGGGCGACTGGCTGCCCTGTGGAGGCCCTCGCCCCTGTTCTCCCTCAAGTTGAGCGCGCTGTTGCAGAAGACGGAGCAGTTCGGCTCGCCCTACACGACGACGGTAGCGGGTTTCGCAGATATGCAACAGAGCTTTCTGCCGCACTCGAGCGTGTTGGACAAGAAATTGGCGGCCTTCAGCGCGATAGCTACCGCAAAGCTCGGCCCCGTCGACCTGGTCTCCATCACGGGCTACGGCGATAGTCGGATCACGTCAAAGTACGATGTGACCGCTTCCAACGGTCCGCAGACCGCGGCGGCTTATCCGACCGAGAACACTCTCGACTTCCTTACCGCCCACACCAGGAAATTCACCGAGGAAGTCCGCCTCACCAGCTCGATCGGCGAGCGCTTCGATTGGCTGGTCGGCGGATTCTATACACACGAGTCGACGCCGACCCTGGAAGACTGGATCGCCACCGATGACAACACCCAGCCTTTGGGCGTGTTCGCAAAGTTCATTGTAGACACCACTTACTCCGAGGCGGCCGGCTTCGCCGACCTGACGTATCACGTCACTGACCGATTCGACGTGCAGCTCGGCGGGCGCTATAGCCAAATACGTGAGACTTACGCCTCTGAGGACGATGGGCCTTATGTGCTTTTGTTCGAAGGCCAGGACCCACCGTTGGTGCATCCGGATCTCTCTGGCCGGGATCATGCATCAACGTATCTGGTCACGCCACGATTCAAGTTCACTCCCGACATGATGCTCTATGCACGGTTCGCCTCGGGTTATCGGGCGGGCGGCGTCAATCCCCCTCTCATCATCTCGAGCGGCAAAGTGCCCCCGCAATATGCGCCCGATACGACGGTGAACAGCGAGGTCGGCATCAAGGGCGACGCGTTCGCCCGCACGTTCTCTTTCGAGCTTTCCGTTTACTCCATCGACTGGAAGAATATTCAAGTCGGGCTGATCGATCCCCAGAGCTCGATTTCCTACTACACCAACGGCAGCCGCGCGAAAAGCCAAGGGGTCGAGCTCTCGATTCAGGTCGTTCCACAACGCGGCTTGCGGCTCGGCGGATGGGTTGCCTATAACAAAGCGGTTCTCACTCGCGACATGCCCCCCGACAGTGCGTCCTTTGGCCTCTCGGGCTACCGACTGCCCTTCAGCAGCCGGCTTTCGGGCAATGCCTCGGTCGATTACGAATTTCCAGTCGGGGAATTCACTTTCTCGAGCGGCGGAACCGTAACCTATGTCGGCGATCGCTTCGGCGACTTTACAGACACGGCACAGCGACAAGTCCTGCCTGCATACACGACCACTGACCTGCGCGCGAGCGCCAAGCGGAGCGCCTGGACCGTGGATCTGTACCTCAACAACGTCACCGACCGGCGGGGCATCATCGGGGGAGGCTACGGGACCGTAAATCCCACTTATTTCAACTTCATCCGCCCGCGCACTGTTGGACTGTCCATCGCTCGAACATTCTAACCCGGGATGACATTGATGCTGCGTAGAACTTCGAATTGGCCGGCACTCGCACTGTTGGTGGCGAGCGGCGCCGTTTTCTCGGGTGCGGTGCAAGCGCACCATTCATTCGCGATGTTCGATAAGAGCAAGTTCACGACCATCAAGGGCGTCGTGCGCAATGTCGAATGGAAAAATCCACACACCTACCTGTTCGTGGACGTGCCCGATGGGCATGGCGCATCCAGGCTGTATGCCCTGGAGGGCAGCAGCCCGAACGAGCTCGGCCGCTGGGGGTGGAAGATGAGCACCATCAAGGCGGGCGATGCGGTGACGGTGGGCATCTTTCCGCTGCGAAATGGCCAGCCGGGCGGCCTCATTTACTCGGTGACGCTGCCCAATGGTGTCGTACTCAAAGCGAACTGAGGCAGTTGTCGATCGCCGCGATCTCGCTGCCAGTCCATGCGATCTCACCGGGACGATATGCTCATGAAGCACAACACCTTGATCGTGGTCTCGTGCCTTTGGCTTGCAAGTTGCGGCGGCGCGGCGGCCCGGCCGGATTTCACCGGAGTGTGGGAGAGTTATCCTCCGCTGCATGCGCCCGCAAAGTCTCCCGCGGAGCTGTTCGGCCAAGGTGCAGGGGAGGCATACATGCAACCTGGCGGTCCGCCGCAGCTCAAGGAGCCCTATGCGAGCGCGTACAAGGCTCGCCTGGAAAAAAGCCGTGAGAACAATAACGAGCCCGTTGAAGAGGCGGGTAGCGGGTGTTTGCCCGAGGGGATGCCGGGAATGATGTCCGCGGTTCTCCCGTTCGAGGTTGTCCAGACTCCGAGACTCCTGGTGATCCTCGCCGAAGAGCAGATGCAAGTCCGGCGTATTCACCTCGGCGGAAAAATGCCGTCCTGGGACGACATTGTGCCGGGCTACTTCGGATACTCCGTTGCACAATGGGAGGGCGACACACTCGTAGTCAAGACACGCGGGATTCGCGAGGATATTCTGTTCCTCGGCATACCGCATTCCAACAAGGAGGAACTGACGGAGCGCCTGCGGTTGACGGGGCCCGACATGATGGAGATCAAATTCGCTATCGAAGACCCCACAGTATTCGTAAGGCCCTACACCTTCACCTACAGGTACAAAAAGAATCCAAATTATCAAATCGCGGAGTACGTCTGCGAAAACGATCGCTACAGCTTAGACGGCACGCAGCTTGACCTGCGGCCAAAAGACTGACGAAGGCTGGCCGATGGGTCGACCTTGTACAAGGTGTTGGATGCGTCCGGTGTCACTCGTCACGACTGCGCTGATAACCGTCC
>CAYNTW010000043.1:0-32772 GCA_964400085.1 uncultured Steroidobacteraceae bacterium
GAAGATCATGATGGTGCCGTGCGCGGAGAAGATCTGGTCGTAGTGCTCCGGCGGCAGATATCCGGGGGCATGGAACGCCAACGCTTGTTGCGAGCGCATCATGAGGGCGTCGATGAAACCTCGTAGCAGCATGACCAGCGCCAGCAGGCAGTACATGATGCCGATCCGCTTGTGATCGACGCTCGTGATCCATTCCCGCCAGATGTAGGGGAAGTAACCCTTCGCGACGACCCACACCAGCACGGCCAGCAGGGCCAGCATCACCACCGCCGCCGAGACGAGCGGAATGGGTTGGTCGAACGGGATCGCCTGCCATGTCAGTTTACCGAGCACGTTGCTACTCCCGCGTGGGCTTGATATCCGGGCTCGGTTGTCCCGTCGAGGGTCCCTCGCCGGGCGGTAGCTGCTGATGCAAGATGGCGTCGAACAACCCAGGCTGCACCGCGCTATAGGTGTAGGGCTGTACGTTCTGGGTCTGGATGAGCAACTTCCGATAGGCGCCGTCATCGAGAGAGGGGCCGTTCGCCTGCGCGCCCCGGGCCCAGGCGGTGAATTGCGCGGGCGGCAATGCCTGCACTTCGAATCGCATGTCGGAAAATCCGTCACCACTGAAATGAGCGGCAAGTCCCGGATAGTCGCCTGGCTGGTCGGCCTGCAGATTGAGTTGGCTCAGCATGCCGTACATGGTGTAGACCATGCTGCCGAGCCGGGGCACGAAGAACACGTTCAGCACCGTCGCGGAGGTCAGTCTGATTTTCAGCGGTACGCCCGCGGGAACGACCATGCGGTTGATACTGGCGACCCCCTGCTGGGGATAAATGAACAGCCACTTCCAGTCGAGTGAGACCACGTCGACCTCGACCGGACCTTGCCGGGCGGGCAGCGCTTGACCGGGGTCCAACCGATGTGAGCTGATCCAGGCGATGCCGCCCAGGAAAAAGACCACCAGCGCCGGAATCGACCACACGATGAGCTCGAGACGGCCGGAGTAGGCCCAGGTGGGCAGATAGCGGGCACGCGCGTTCGAGGCCCGATACCACCAAGCGAACGTGAGCGTGGCCACGATGGTCGGAATGACAATGGCCAGCATGATGACGAGCGCGTCAAAGAGAATGGTGCGCTCGGCGTTTCCGACCGGGCCGGCGGGATCGAGAATACCTCCGGCGCAACCGCTGAAAAGCAGCGCCACTCCTCCCAGCGCCAACCGGCCAGGAAGGATGCGGGGAGGTGTTGACAGACCGGCGTTCAAGTTCGGTCCCGGCGAGCATCCCATGTGCCTTGTCACGCTTGTCGATCTGGACTGCGCTCGTTCGACGTGCTTTCAGTAGGGCAAGTTATACGCCATAAACAGGAGAGACGACATGCGCTTCATGATGATCATGATCCCCAAGGGCTATGAGCAGGCCGCGCCAGGCACCCTGCCGGATGACCCGAAGCGGGTCGAGGCGATGATGAAGTACAACGAGGCGCTGCAGAAGGCAGGCATTCTGCTGGCGCTGGATGGGCTACACCCCCCGTCGATGGGAGCTCGCGTCTCCTTCGCCGGGGGTAAGCCAAAGGTGACCGACGGTCCCTTCGCCGAAGCGAAGGAGGTCATCGGGGGATACTGGATGATCCAGGTGAAGTCAAAGGAGGAGGCGGTGCAATGGGCCACGCGCTGCCCCGCGGCCGACAACGAGGTCATCGAAATCCGTCAGGTGCAGGAGTTCGAGGACTTCACGCCGGAGGTACAGAAGGCGGCCGAAGGCTTCCACGAGCGCAAGGGTAAGCCTTGATAGTCCGCAAACGGCCGCGACTTGCGTGCATAGGTAAGCCGATGTTGTGATTGGACGCCATGACGGCGTCCAATCCTCATCATGCCCATCCTCGTCGGGCTATCGAAGCGGTCTGGCGGATCGAGTCCGCCAGGCTCATCGCCGCCTTGGCGCGTCTCGTTCGGGATGTCGGCCGCGCCGAGGAGCTCGCGCAAGATGCACTGGTCGCCGCATTGGAGCAATGGCCGCAGTCCGGCATCCCGGACAACCCCGGCGCCTGGCTGATGGCAACGGCCAGACATCGCGCCATTGACCAACTTCGTCATCTCGCTCTCGCGGATCGCAAGCACCAACAACTCGGGTACGAGATCGACACCCTCGAGGCGCCCGGCGATGTCGACTTCAACAAACTCGATGATGACATCGGCGATGACTTGCTACGGCTCATGTTTACCGCTTGTCACCCCGTGCTCTCGGAGGAGGCGCGGGTCGCGTTGACGTTGCGTCTCATTGGCGGACTCAGCACGGAGGAGATAGCGCGGGCTTTTCTCGTGCCCGAGGCCACGATGGCACAACGCATCGTCCGTGCGAAGCGCGCCTTGTCAGAAGCGGGGGTGCCGTTCGAAATTCCCGGTGGCGCGCAGCTCTCAGAGCGACTCGCTTCCGTGCTGCAAGTGATCTATCTGGTGTTCAACGAGGGATATTCCGCGACCGCCGGGCAGGATTGGGCGCGCCCGGCGCTCTGTGAGGACGCCCTGCGGCTTGGACGCATTCTGGCGGAGTTGGCTCCCAACGAGGCGGAAGTCCACGGATTGGTTGCCCTGATGGAGATCCAAGCCTCGCGCCTGCGCGCCCGGGTGGATAGGTCAGGGGCGCCCGTATTGTTGCTCGACCAGGACCGCGCCAAGTGGGATCGGCTATTGATTCATCGCGGTCTCGCCGCTCTCGAGCGCGCCGCGCGGTTGAATGGCGCGCGCCCTCCCAGCTACGCGCAATTCGCGATCGCCCCAGGACCCTACGTCCTGCAGGCGGAAATTGCTGCGTGCCATGCACGTGCGCTGACAGCGGAGGCGACCGACTGGAAGCGCATTGCGGCGCTTTACGCGGCGTTGATGGTGTTGACGCCGTCGCCCATCGTCGCTTTGAACTCAGCCGTGGCGGTCGGTATGGCCGAGGGGCCGGCGGCAGGGCTCGAGTTGATTGACACGGTGAGCCACGAGCGCGCGCTGCGGGACTATCATTTGCTTCCAACCGTGCGCGGCGACCTGCTGGAGAAGCTGGGTCGCTATGACGAGGCCCTGGCCGAGTTCACGCGAGCGGCCGGGCTTGCCGGCAATGCTCGAGAACGGCTGTTCCTGCAGGGCCGCGCCGCCCGGGTGGCGCGGAAGTTGGGCCCAACAAGTTAACTTTTGTTAGTGTTGCTTGTCCAATGGGTATGAAACGACATTTACCGACTCTACCTGGACTGCTCGCCGCGATCTTGACCCTGGCGGCCTGTGCAACGATGCAGGTCGGCAGCGACTACGATCGGCAGGCGAGCTTCACGAATTTCCATACGTTCGCGATCATGCGACGGGAGCATCAAAACGTTCACAATCCCCTGGTGGTCCAGCGCACGGAGGACGCGATCAGCCAGGATCTCGTCGCCAAGGGCTACAGGCAGGTGAACGACCCGGCGAGCGCTGACTTTACCGTGGATTTCACCGTTGGTTCCAAGGAACGCACCGACATCAACTCCTATCCCGAGCCGTACGCTAGCCTGGGCTGGGGCGGCTGGGGCTGGGGCCCAGGATGGTGGGGCGGTCCTTACTGGGGCAGCAACCTCGACGTGCGACAGGTTCGCGAGGGCACTTTGTCCGTCGATGTGTTCGATGCGCACACACACCGGCCGATGTGGCACGGCTGGGCGAAGAAGGATCTCAGTCGCCGGGACATCGACCAGTCGGAGGAGCCGATCCGCAAGGCGGTGGCTGCCGTTTTGGCGAATTTCCCGCCTCGGTAGGGCTAGGGTTGAAGTT
Source organism: uncultured Steroidobacteraceae bacterium (assembly GCA_964400085.1). Classification (GTDB taxonomy): domain Bacteria; phylum Pseudomonadota; class Gammaproteobacteria; order Steroidobacterales; family Steroidobacteraceae; genus 13-2-20CM-66-19. Next base: position 3,773 of record CAYNTW010000043.1, read on the forward strand.
CGCCCAGGACGGTAGGGATCAGCTCAGAAACGGTTGGGTGGATGTGAACAGTGTTCTGCAAGGTGGTGTATTCGGCCTTCGCGGACATCGTATCCAGTATGCCGTGAACCGCTTCGTCGCCATCCACACCCAGGATGGCCGCACCGAGGATGAGGTGGGTATCGGCATCAACGATCACCTTCATGAACCCCTGCGGCTCTCCCTTTTCGACGGCGCGCTTGACGCGTGTCATGGGCCGCTTTCCTATGCGGATTTTCCGCCCGGCTGAGCGCGCCTCGCCTTCCGTGAGACCCGCACGGCCCAGCGGTGGGTCAATGAAGAGTCCGTAACACGGGATTCGATCGCTCACCTTGCGCTTGCCGCCGTCGAGCAGGTTGGCGGCTATGATTTCGAAGTCGTTGTAAGCCGTATGGGTGAATGCCCCACGGCCGTTGCAGTCACCCATCGCCCAGATTCCGGGAACATTGGTCCGTAGCTCCTCGTCCACGGTGATGTAGCCTCGCTCATCGACCGCAACTCCGGCCCGCTCGAGGCCGAGGTCGTCGGTGTTGGGACGCCGTCCAACCGCGAGCAGAACGTGTGTGCCGACCACCACTGGCTCACCTTTGCTGCATTCCACCCCCACGGCGATCTCGTCGCCGCGCTTTTCGAAGCGAATGCATTCGGCTCCGGTGCGAACGGCAATATCTTCAGCGGCGAAAATCGCCTCGATCGCTTCCGACACGTCCTCGTCCTCGCGCTGGACGAGGCGCGGCGCCTTTTCGATGACCGTCACGGCGCTGCCGAAACGGCGAAACATCTGGGCGAATTCGAGCCCGACATAACTGCCGCCCACGACTACCAGGTGCCGTGGAACGGACTCCAGCTCGAGCATCGAGGTGTTGGTCAGGTACGCAATGCTGTCGATCCCGGGCATCTTGGGCACAAAGGCCCGGCCCCCGACATTGATGAAGATCTGCTTGGCGCTGAGCACGGCATTGCCGACGCGGATGTCGCGCGCGGACTCGAAGCGGGCGTGCCCCTCGAAGACGGTGCAGCGTTCCATACGCTCGACCCAGGTTTTCAGATTGTCCCGCGACTGGCTCACGATCGCGTCCTTGCGGCGCTTCACGGCCGGCATGTCGACCGAGACAGCGCCCTCCAGGCGAACGCCGAAATCGAGTGCGTGCCTCGATTGGTGAGCGACCTTGGCGCTTGCGACGAGCGTCTTGGTTGGCGTACACCCGGTGTTGACACACGTGCCGCCGAACAGGTGCCGCTCGATGAGAGCCACAGTTTTTCCGGCTCCGGTGAGGCGCCCAGCCAAGGGCGGCCCGGCCTGGCCCGCACCGATGATGATCGCATCGAAGGTCTCGGTCATGGAGGATACTGCGTGGCCGGGGTTGGGCCGATGCTACGCTGGGGCAGATCCGATTGCACGGCCGGGAAGTGCCGGCACGTGAATTGCTGGGGCTTGGCATCAAATGATGGAGCGACAGGTTGTTGGTTCGCTGATTTCTTTTTGCTGGCTGATCGTCGTGGCCGAGCCGTCGGCGCGGGCGCAATCTATTGCGACCGACGTGGTGATCGATCGCCACGTGCCGGAGGGTGAGGCGTTGGAGAAGGCGATCGATTACTTCACCTCCAGGAATTTTCCGAGCGTGGTGGTCGGCAACGGTCGCGGTGGGTTGTATCTCTCGATGCATATCCGAACGTGGTGGCTTCGATCGGCAACCGGATCGTCTGGTTCGAAAATCCCCTGAACCGTGGTCACCGAGGTGCGGTGACCCGGCCATGGCGCGCCCATGTCGTCAATCCGGAGCACGGGTGTCATGACATCCGGATCGCGGACCTCGACGGTGACGGTAAGATAGACATCGTTTGCTCCGGCTCCATCAGCCTGCGGGCGCCCGAGTTCGTCGCCTTTCAGAACGATCCCGATCGCTGGCAGATCGTCTACGACGTGGCCGACGTGGGCGATGCGATCGCGGTGTTGAGAGTTGGCTCGGATGCGCTCCCGCACCTGGTGGGCGCGGATCCGACCGGAAACATTTTCTGGTACGAGAACCCGCGCGCCAGGGGTGGCAGTGCCCGGACCGCGCACTGGGTCAAACACTACATCGGCCCGGGAAATGTCGGGAACAGCTTCGCGGCCGGTAAGTTGGGCTCGGACGAGTACGCCGTGGTGACGGCCGCCAACGAGCACGAGGGCCCTGGCGGGGCCACGGATGATCGAGGCGTCACGTGGTTCGAGCAGCCTGCCGATGCGAGTGATCCCTGGATCGCGCATCCGCTCGGACCGAGCTATCGCGACATTCACGAGATCAGCATCGGCGAGTGGAACGGCGGGACGCCGTACGTTCTCGTCGCGGAGCAGGAGCAGGCTTGTGACCCTGCGCGTCCGGAAAGCAATCCGCCGACCCATCCCGGCACACCCTGTCGCATTTCCATGTTTCAGTGGATCGGTGGCGCGCCACACGAGTCGGTGCTGGCGGATGCCAGCACCCAGAACCAGGCGATCCTACCCTGGCGCGGCGGCCTGCTGATGGCCGACGCCAATCATGGCGCCTACGGCGCTTCGCGGGACGTGCACCTGCGTCTCATCTTGCCCTCGGTGTCAACCGCCGCCAGGTGAGCAGGACTGGTCCCACACCGCTGAGCGCATTCCATACGGCACGCTTTGCAACACCGCTTCGACCTGGTCGATCTTGCCCTTGTCGATCTGGAAGAGCTCGGAGATCTCCAGGGTGAGTGGGGAGCGCACGGGGGAGGGGACGGTCTCTCCGTTGGTGAGGTGCAGTTCCTTCAGCCGCCCATTGTGGTCGAAGAAGCCAAACGACATCACCAGTCCCCGCTCACGATCGACAACCGGAAAGCGCCGATCGCGGATGGCGGTGACGAATGGATAGAAACCGCTCTTCTGCTGGTCCTCGCAGCTCAAGGCCAATACATTGAAGCCCTTGGCGTTGGGGCGCAGGTTCGGATTGCTGTTGGTCTGGACGCCGTTCTCCCAACGCACACAGGTGGGAGCAAACGGCGCCGTGTTACGCCCGGTGTTGCCTCCCAAGCCGGTGAAGTAGGAGTTGGCGACCTTCACCAGGTCCTCGCGGCTCATCCGCTGCGCGGCCGGGACGGTGCGCAGGAACTGCGGTCGAGGCGTGCCTTTCTCCTCCATCGTCTTGCCGGCCGGTGGAAAGAGTCCGCTGCCGGTGCCTCCCGAGCGGACCACGATGGTCTCGATTTCGCTGATGAGCCCGTAATCGACCTTCAGGCGCAGGGCCATGAGCACCGGCGTGTCCGCTTCGAGCACGGTCCCATACAAGCCGACCTGGCCGTCTTCGGGATCGGCGACGTACAGACGGTATTTGCCGGGGGCGCTCGCGGTTCCCCATAAGCCATCTCCCAGGCGCAACTCCTGGCCGTTCTCCGTGAAGCGCACCACCCGCGCCAGCGGCAACCGACCGGGATCGTGGGCCGCCAGCGCCGCCAGGTACTGATCCACCAAGCCGGTCAGGCAGGCGCGATCGCAGACATCGGATGCCCAGCCAGGCTGCCCCGGGATCCCTGACAGGACAATTGCGGCGGCCATGGCCGCGAAGATCCTCGCTCTCATTTTTCCCCCTTTTTCAATCCGTGCCGATCGATCGTTCCTATCATCGCGAAGGCCGAGTCCCTGTTGTCACGGATCGCGTGCGGCAACCGCGCTGCGGACCGGGCGCGTTGGTTGCGGGGTGTGCCGCATGAAATCCGCCTTCCAGGCCAAGCTGGTCAATGGTGTCTGGGGTGATCCGGGCGTTTGCATCGACCTCAAGTACCAGCGCCGCGCGGTGTTGTTCGATATCGGGGACGTTTCGGTGCTTCCGGTGCGGATGCTGCTGCGCGTGAGCGACATATTTGTCAGTCACACGCACATGGATCATTTCGCAGGCTTCGATCACTTGATTCGGGTTTGCCTGGGACGCGCCACGGGCGTTCGCCTGTATGGCCCACCGCGTTTTGTATCCCAGGTGGAGCACAAGCTGTGCGCTTACACCTGGAACCTGGTGCAGAACTATGAGACGGATTTCGTCATCGAGGCTCGCGAGTTGCATCCCGACGGGCGAGTGGAGCGCGCGCGCTTCCGCGGCCGCGAGCAGTTCCGGCGCGAGCCCCTGGCCGACAGTCCAGCGCACGAGGGATTGCTGCTGGAGGATGAACAATTTCGTGTCAGGGCCTTGCCGCTCGAGCATCACGACATCGTTTCTCTCGCGTTCTCTTTCGAGGAAACCACTCATATCAATGTCTGGAAGAGCCGACTCGAAGAGCGCGGCCTGCCCTCCGGCCCCTGGTTGACTGAGCTGAAGCGGCGGGTGCGCGCCGGCGAGCCTGATGATGCGCCGATACGGGTGCGCTGGCGTACCCGCGAGGGTTCGCGCGAGCGGACATTTTCGCTGGGTGAGCTCAAACGTGACGTGTTGGAATTCGTGCCGGGTCAGAAGGTTTGCTACGTGACTGATGTGAGCGGGCACGGGCGCAATCGCGAGAAGCTGCAGGAGTTCCTGCGGGGCGCGGATCTGTTGTTCATAGAGACCGTTTTTCTCGACGCCGATCAGGAGCTCGCGAACAGAAAGGCACACTTGACGACCACGCAGGCGGGCGAGATCGCGCGTGCGGCGGGGGTCAAGCACGTGGAGACGTTTCACTTTTCCGCGCGCTACCGCGATTTCGGGACGGAGGCGCACCACAGGGAGTTTGAAGAGGCTTGGCGATCGAAAGGGGTGACTCATGCCTTCACGCATCGAAGACTACGCGCTGATCGGTGACTGCGAGACCTCCGCGCTCGTGGCGCGCGATGGATCGATCGACTGGCTCTGCTGGCCACGTTTCGACTCCGATGCGTGCTTCGCTGCGCTGTTGGGTGGTCCCGAACATGGACGTTGGTTGATCGCGCCCGCCGCGGCGGCACGCACGACGCGCTCCTATCGCGGTGATACGCTCATTCTCGAGACGAGGTTCGAGACGTCGGAGGGCGTTGTTCTGTTGGTGGATTTCATGCCCCCGCGCGGGGGTCATTCGCACCTGGTGCGACTCGTCATCGGTGAGCGCGGCCGCGTGGTCTTGCGCACGGAGCTGGTCGTACGGTTTGGTTATGGATCATTGGTGCCCTGGATCAATCGCCAGGAGGATGGCACTCTACGTGCGATCGGAGGGCCGGATCAGGTTGTGTTACGCGCTCCGGTAGCTCTGGCTCACAAAGAGCAGCGTCTGGAGGGGGAGTTCACTGTTGGCAAGGGCGACGTGGTCCCCTTTACCCTGACCTATGCGCCGTCACACCTGGCGCCGCCCGATCCGAAGGATGCCCAGGAAGCTTTGCGAGCCACCGAGCGCTTTTGGAGCGAATGGGCCGAGCGAGCCCGGATCGACAAGGGTGAGCGGCGCGGCGCCGTCATGCGTTCGCTGATCACGTTGAAAGCCCTGACCCACGCCGCGACAGGTGGAATCGTGGCGGCTCCTACCACCAGCCTGCCCGAAACACTCGGCGGCATACGCAATTGGGATTACCGCTTCTGTTGGTTGCGCGATGCGACGTTATCGCTGTTGGCGCTGATGAACGCCGGCTTTTACGAGGAGGCTGGCTGCTGGCGTGATTGGCTGCTGCGAGCGGTTGCGGGGGTGCCCGCGCAGGCGCAGATCATGTACAGCATCACGGGCGAGCGGCGGCTGACGGAGTGGCAGATCGGTTGGTTGCCGGGCTATGAGGGCGCCAAGCCGGTTCGCATTGGCAACGGTGCGCATGGCCAGATCCAGATCGATGTCTATGGAGAGGTCATGGATGCGCTCTACCAGGCGCAGCGCGGCGGACTGGCCAGCAGCGCGGACGCGTGGGCCTTGCAACAGGCTTTTCTCGAGCACCTGGCGCGGATCTGGCGGGAGCCCGACCGCGGCATCTGGGAAAGCCGCGGACCGGAGCGGCACTTCACGTTCAGCAAGGTGATGGCATGGGTGGCATTCGATCGTGGCGCGCGCATTGCACGCGAATTTGGGCTGCAGGGTCCGGTGCAACGTTGGAGCGAGGTCGCACGGGAAATCCATGAGGAGGTCTGCCGGAAGGGCTACGATCCGGAGTTGGGGAGCTTCGTGCAGTCGTATGGCTCGAAGTGGCTCGATGGGAGTCTGCTGTTATTACCGACCACCGGATTCTTGCCTGTCGATGATCCGCGCATCGCGGGGACAGTGCGTGCGGTGCAAGGGCGGCTGCTGCAAGACGGGTTTGTCATGCGGCACGACCCAGCGGAAGTCGAAACCGGCCTTGCCCACGGCGAGGGGGCGTTTCTTGCCTGCAGCTTCTGGCTGGCGGACGCCCTGATCATGCTCGGCAAGGAAGAGGAGGGCGCGCGCCTGTTCGAGCGGCTGCTTGCGTTGCGCAACGACGTTGGGCTGCTCTCCGAGGAGTATGACGTGCGCGCCAAGCGGCTCGTGGGTAACTTTCCGCAGGCGTTTTCGCACATTGCGCTCATCAACACCGCGCAGAATCTCGCGCGTCGTCAGAAACCCGCGGAGCAGCGCGCGGGGAAGGCAACACCGGGAGCGTGAAAGCGGCGGTCGTCGGCGCTGAAGCGCATTTCGGGCGCGCCGCCGCAGGGCCGCTAGCTCTTGCGCTTTCGGTTACAAAATTTTGCCACCCGCTGCGCCGCATCTGGCGCCAGGCCTTCGTTCTTGAACAGGTCGAGCCCGTAGGCCTCTCGCAATGTCAGACCATCCGTGTCGATGAGCGCCCGCTTGATGACGTGATTGGCGTACCAGGAGTTGGCCAGGATGTCGGCGCAGAGGGCGCTCAGGTCGGCCTCGAAGCGGTCATCAGGGAAGCAGAAGTTCGCCAGGTGCATGGCCTGGGCTTCCCGGCCCGAGTAATTGCGGGAAGTCAACATCATCTCGGCCGCCTTGGCCGTGCCGATCCGGTGCGGTAGGCGCAGGGTGATACCCCAGATCGGCGTTAGCCCCCAGCGGGCGTACACGTCGCTGAAACACGCCGATTCACTGGCGACGATGAGGTCGGCCGCGAGCGCCAGCTCCAACGCTCCCGTCGAGCAATGCCCCTCGACCGCGGAGATCACGACTTGCGGCAGGTTCGCGAGTTTCTCGATGACCTCGGAATGGTAGTGCGGCTTGGCGTGCGCCTTGACGTATTCGAGCACTTCGTTCATGTCATAGCCGCCCGAGAAGTTTCCCTGGGCGCCACGCAAGACGACCACCCCCACGGTCTTTCTTTGTCGCAGGATGGTCTCGACATGCTCATCGAGTGCTTCGAACACTTCCTTCGAGAGCGCGTTGCACTTCTCCGGGCGATTCAATGTCAGAGTGACAATACCATCCTGGTCCGTGCGCACAATGAGGTCGGTCATAACGTGCCTTTTTGCGAGCGATTCCACCAGCCGCCGCCGAGCGCCTGAAACAGTGCCGCCGTATCGGCGTACCGGTTGGCCTGAGCCTGCACCAGGCTCAGCTCGGCTTGTTGATAGGTTTGTTCCGCGTTGAGAACGGAGACGAAGCTGATCGTTCCGAGCTCGCGCTGTTTACGAGCGAGATCGAATGCGGCCTGCGCTGCGCGAGCACTTTCGGCGTTGGCTCGCAATGCGTCGGCGTCAGACTGTAGCGCGCGCAAGGTGTCAGCGACATTCTGGCACGCAAGGATCACCGCCGCCCGATATTGCGCCCCCGCCTCGTCCAAAGCGGCATCCGCCGCGCGGTGCTTATGGATCAGGGCACCCGCATCGAAGAGGGTCTGGGTCAGTGAAGCGCCGACGCTCCAGAAGCCCGTGCCCGTCTTGAACAGGTCGCTCGCTGCCAAGGCCGTCGTGCCCCAGTTACCCGTAATGGCGAATTGCGGCAGGAGGTCCGCCAGGGCTACGCCCGCCTGCGCTGAGGCGACATGGAGATTTTCCTCTGCCTGGCGCACGTCGGGCCGCTGCTCCACGAGCTTCGAAGGCACGCTCACGGGGAGCTCGCCCGGGAGGGTCAGCTCATCCAGTTGGAAGGTTTCCTGCGGCTCCTCGGAGGGGAGCTGCCCCAATAGAGCGGTCAGCGCGTCACGCGTCTGCCCCAGTTGCTTTTGCAATGGGGGCAGTGTGGCCGCGGTTTGCGCTTCAGTGGCTTCCTGTGTGAGGACCTCCAGGTTGCTCACGGTGCCGAGGGTCTTTTGCTGTCGTACCTTCTCGGTAAGCTCGTGTTGCAAAGCTAACAGGCGCTCTGTCGCGGCGATCTGTCCACGCAGGCCGGCTTCCTGGATCGCGGTCACCACCACGTTGCTGCTCAGGGTCAGGTAGGTGGCCTCGAGTTGGAAGCGAGTGCTGTTGTCCTGCGCGCGTGCCGCCTCCACAGCGCGACGAGTTGCCCCGAAGACGTCCGGCAGGTAGCTGACCGTGAGCTGTGCGGTGTAGAGGTTGTAGTAGGGATTCTGTTGTGGCAGGGAGGTTGGGTTGGCGATGGTGCCTACGGCGTTTTTCGCACGTTGCGCGTTAAACTGCCCCTGGACGGTGGGCCAAAACGTCGTCCGCTGCGCCAGGTACAGCTCGTGCGCCTGTCGCAGAGCTGCCCTGGCTGCCCCGATGTTCGGGTTGGCCTTCATTGCCTGCTCGACCAACTCGTCGAGCTTGTCTGATTTGAAGACCGTCCACCATTGCGCCGGAATATCCATGCCGGGCACCAGATGCTGCGCGGTGCCGCCAGTGACCGGTGCCGAAGGCATTTCGGCGCGGGTCGACGCACTCCCGTAGTCAGTCGCGTCGGGCGGTGTCGGTCGTTTGAAATTGGGGCCCAGGGCGCACCCGCACGGGCCCGCCGCTGCGAGCGCGCCCGCCGTGAGCGTGAGCACAGCCCGAGTCAGCGCTTTCATGTTGGATGCCATACGGTGCGCCCATAGCGGGACTCGGCCCAGTGCTCAATGACGTGATACATAGACGGCAGCACGAACAGGGTCAGGATAGTCGCCACCGCAAGTCCACCGACCACAACGGTTGCGATACCACGCTGCACATCGCTTCCCACACCTGTGTGGAGGGCAGCCGGGAGCATGCCGAGCGTCGCCACGGTCGCGGTCATCAGGACGGGGCGCAGGCGCTCGGTTGCCCCTTTCATGACGGATTCGTGCAGCTCGAACCCGGCTTTCCTGAAGCGGTTCAAGTTCGCGACCATGATGATGCCATTTTGCACCGCTACGCCAAATAGCGCTATGAAACCAACGCCGCTGGCGACATTGAGGGTCTGGCCCGTCAGGTGCAGCGAGATCAGGCCACCGAGGGTTGCCAACGGTACGACTCCAAGGATCAAGGCCGCCTGGCGGAAGGAGTGGGTGCCCACCGTGAGCAGAATCAACATCAGCCCCATGACCATCCCTAAGATCACGAGCAGGCGCGATTCCGCGCGGCGCTGGTTCTCGAACTGGCCGCCCCATTCCAGGCGGACCTTGTCAGGATCGAAATGCACTTGGGCGGCGATCCGGGCCTGCGCCTCCTTCAGATACGAGGTCAGGTCCGGATCACGATTGTCGATTCGGATAGTGAGGTTGCGTTGTCCGTTCTCACGAGTCACCGTGCTCTCGCCGGAGCGTACTCTGACCGTGGCGATCTGCGCGAGTGGTATTTGTGAGCCGCTGCTCGTGTTTACGAGCAGGTTGCCGAGTGCGTCGGGCGTATTACGTGCCTCGCTGGTGTACCGAACCGTGAGAGGGTAAGTGCGTTCGCCGACATAGACGGTTGATATCGGCGCCTGGCCGACGCCTGTCTGGATGACGTTCTGCACGTCTGTCATGTTGATCCCGTAACGGGCAGCCTTCTCGTGATCGAGCTTGATTTCGATCTGCGGGATCGGGGGCTCCTGGAATAGCGACGCGCTGGAGGTACCGGGGATGCTGTAAAGGACCGCCACGATCTGTCGGCCCACATCGCGCAGCATGTCGAGGTCGTTCCCATAGAGCTTGATGACCAGGGGGCTATGCGCGCCCCCAATCAGATCGTTCACACCGTCGATGATCGGCTGGCTGATGCCGATGCTGTAGCCCGGCAGCTCCCTGGCGAGGTCGGTCGAGAGTCGATTGATAAACTCCTTCTTGCTTTCGCCCCCCGGCCAGGTTTCATACGGCGTAAGTCCGACCGGTGCTTCGATGTGGGACATGGTCCAAGGGTCGGTGCCGTCATCGTTGCGCCCGGTTTGAGTGACGATGTACGAAACTTCGGGATACTTGCGGACGGCGCGCCGCAAGTCACTGGCCATATCGCTGGCCTGGTTCAGGGCGAGGCCGGTGGGCATCTGCACCTGCAACCACAGCGAGCCCTCATCCAGGTCCGGGAGGAATTCGCGGCCGACTGTGGCGCCGAGAGCCACGACCGCGAAAAGTGCGAAGGCCGTCACCCCGTAGATGATGCGCGGTTGGTCGAGGCAGATCTGCAGCACCCGCTCATACCCGTGCGTCAGCTTTGCGAGCCAGCGGTTGTGATAGACCTCGCCGGGCTTGTGGAATGCGTAGTAGGCGAGGCCGGGGACTAGAGCCAGGGTGGTCAACAGTGCCCCGAACAACGCGTAGCCCATGGTGTAGGCCATGGGGGTGAAGAGTTTCGCCTCCGCGCGCTCGAAGGAGAAAAGCGGCAGGTAGGTCGTAATGATAATGAGGCTCGCGAAGAAGATGGGCCTGGTAACTTGCACCGCGGCCGCCTTCACTTCGCTCTCGCTCAGCTCTTCCTGCGGGGTCGCCTCGCGCCGGCGCAGGATGGCCTCGGTCACGACGATCGCTCCGTCGACCAGGATGCCAAAGTCGATGGCTCCGAGTGAGAGCAGGTTGGCCGAGACCTTGGTGAGATTCAGGAATGCGAATACCGAGACCAGCGCCATCGGAATGGAGACCGCGACCACGAAGGCACTGCGTGGGCTGCCGAGGAAAATGATCAAAACCAGAAATACCAGTCCGACGCCCTCGGCAATGGTGCGGCCGACTTTACTTACGGTCATATGGACCAGGTCGTCGCGATCGATGTAGGGCACGATCCGCACGTCCTGTTTCGCGAGTTGGCGGTTGAGCTCCGCCACCTTGGCGTGGATGCCGGCAAGGGTACGCGAGGGATTCTGATACTTCAGCATCAGGACGATCCCCTCGATCGTGTCCGGGTTGTTGTCCTTACCGACGATTCCCTCGCGCTCCTGATGGCTCAGCGTAGTCTTGCCGAGATCGCGTACCAGCACGGGGGTGCCGTTTACTTGGGTTACGACGATCGAGCCGATGTCGGCGAGACTGTGGATCAAGCCAACGCCGCGGATCACGTAGCTCTGGTCGCCGCGTGAGACGCGTCCACCCCCGGCGTTGGTGTTGTTGTTGTTGATCGCGTTGATGACGTCCGTGATCCCCAGGCGGTAGTGCTCGAGCTGCCTGGGGTCCAGGTCGAGCTGGTATTCGCTCGTGAAGCCGCCGAAGTTGGTGTCGTCGACCACACCTGGCACCGACTTCAGCGCCGGGATCACGATCCAACGCTGGATCTCCGACAGCTCCTGAAGGTTGCGCGTGTCCGATTCGAGGGTATAGCGGAAGATCTCGCCGCCGGGGCCGGCAACGGGGTCGAGCGCGGGCGCCGCGCCCACCGGGAGGGTTGTCTGGCTGATGCGCTCGAGCAGGCGTTGGCGCGCCCAGTAGTCCTCGTAGCCGTCGCGGAACAACACGGTAATGAGAGACAGCCCGAAAGTGCTGGAGGAGCGCATCAGGAGCAGCCCTGGCGTGCCATTGATCTGGCGCTCCAAAGGCACCGTGATCAGTTGCTCGACCTCCTCGGCGGCGAGCCCCGGCATCTGCGTGGTGACCTGGGCCGCGACATCGCCGAGCTCGGGATAGGCCTCAACCGAGAGCGTCTCCCACGCATAGACCCCGAATCCCAGCAGTAGCGCGGCCAGAACAACCATCGCCACGCGCCGGTGGAGACAGAACCCGACGAGTTGGTCAATCATTGAGGAGGATTCCGCCCTTGACCACGACCTGCTCGCCGGGTTTCACACCGGAGTCGAGTGCGACGGTGGGTCCTTCCTCCAGCTGCGCGTTGATGATGCGGCGCTCGAACGTCCAGGGCGCCGTGGCGACGAACACGGTGGTGCGGTCATTGTTCATCAGAAGCGCAGAAGTTGGCAGCACGACGCGCGTTTGCTTCTGTCCGCGCAGGATCACGGAGGCGAACATGTTCGGCTTCAGCGCGACATCCGGATTCGCGAACGCGATGCGCAGCTTGTCGCGCCTGGAGTCGGATTCGATGACATCGCTGACGAAGAGCACCTTGCCATGGAGCACTTTGCCTGGATAGGCGGACAGGGAAACGTCCGCGTCCTGGCCCCTGGCAACCACGGCCAAGTCCTTCTCGGGCACCATCGCGGTGACCCAGACTGTGCTGAGATCCGCCACGGTCATGATCGGTTGGGTCGGATCGTTGACCATGTTGCCCGTCGCGACGTTGAGCGTAGTGACGCTGCCGGAAACAGGCGCCTGTACGGTGAGCACAGTGGAATGCGGCTTGCCGTCCGTGGTCGGCACACCGAGTATCTTCAGGCGCGCCCGCGTGCGGGCGTAGTCGGCGGTCGCTTGAGTGTTATCACTGCGGGCCTGGTCGAGATCGCGTGTCGAGGCCGTGCCCAGCTTGAACTGCTCTTCCTGGCGGGCGAGGTTCTTCTTCGTGAGCTCGAAGGTGTCCGCGGCCTTCTCGTAATCATCGTACGCCTGCCCGAGATCCGGCGAGTCGAGCACGGCCAGTACCTGCCCACGGCGAACCCGGTCCCCGAGCGCCACCTTGATTTCCAGGACCCGCCCACCGAGGGGTGTCAGGACTGCCGCCGTGCGCGACGGGTCGGACTCGACCACGGCAGGCAGCACGAGCCTGGGGCTGACCTCCTCAGATTGCGCCGCGCTCACCGTGAGCCGTTTGCGCAGCGGCGAGCTTTCGGGAATGACGATCTTGTCGCCTGTGCGAACCAGCAGTTGGGGGCCGGTATCCGTCGCGTTGTTGGTGCCCAGGAGGCCGAATCCGCGGGTGAGGAAGGCGGCCACCAGGAGCACACCGAGTGCGATTCCGCCCCAGAAAAACGTGCGTCCCCAGACGTTTGGGGTGTGGTCGTGGATCTGCATGACAGTTCTGTTACGGGCTTCGAATGGCGTATTCTGGGGCGGCATCCTACATTGAGGCAGGCTCGACCGCGCGTGGAAAGCGTATAGTTGAAACCCTGTAGTAACTCCAAGGTCAAGCGATGGTGAATCCGAGCCTCAAGATCGGCGATCTGGCCCGACAGGCCCAGTGTCCCGCCGAGACCATCCGCTACTACGAGCGCGAGGGTCTGCTGCCCCAAGCCCGGCGCACCGGCGGCAATTATCGGCTCTATGGCCGCGAGCACCTCGAGCGGCTGGCTTTTATCCGCAACTGCCGCACACTCGACATGACTCTGGAGGAGATCCGGGAACTGCTACGTGTTCGCGACACGCCGCAGGAAGACTGCGCCGCCGCCCATCTGCTGCTGGATGAGCACCTTACTCACGTGACTCAGCGGATTGCAGAGTTGCGAGCCCTGGAAAGCCAACTGAAAGCTTTGCGCAGGCGCTGCACTCTGGCCAGCGCGCAACAGCAATGCGCCATTCTGGATGGACTGGGCCGGCGCGCGGCTGGGACTCCCGCGAAGGGCAAGCGCCCGGCGCCGCACGTGCGTGGCGCGCACCGAGGCCTGAATCGCGGATCGCGAGCTTAGCCTGCCCCTGCCGGCGCGCGCGGGTGCGTGGCGCTGACCTGTGCGCGATGGATGCCGCCGCGCTCAAATCGTGTGTCGTGTTGGTCTCTCATGTCCTAACCACGTACAAGTCGGACCGAAATGCGGCTATGGTAGTGGCTCGAGAATCATCCAGCGTAAGGACGGAGCGCAATGCCTGGCTATCTCGAGGGTCTCGTCGATGTGGCGATCTCGGGCGCCTGCTTCTCGGTTTCGCTGACGTTGATCTATCTGATCCGGCGGCGCACGGACCTGCAATTCAACTGGGTATTCGTGTGCTTCACCGTCTTGCTCGTGGCTTGTGGCGTCACACACCTGGTGGAGATCTGGACGATCGGGCAGCCGGTCTGGTGGCTTTCCGGGGCGGTGAAGGCCGTTACGGCGCTCGCGTTTGTCGCAAGCGCGATCCTGCTGGCCCGTCTCGTTCCGGCAGCGCTGCGTTGGCCGGGTCCCGCGGCGCTGCAACGGGCCCACGCCAGTCTGGAACGGGAAATCGCCGAGCGCAAGCGGGCGGAGGCGGATATGCGTGAGCTACTGGAGATCCGCGTTGCCGAGCGCACCCAGGAACTGGAGGCCGCCTATCGCAACTTGCGAGAAAGCCAACAGGCGGGCATGCAGCAGGAGCGGCTGCGCTCCCTGGCGCGGATGGCCCGCGGCATCACACATGACATCAACAATGCGTTGACACCGGCCACCCTCTACACCCAATCGCTGCTCGATCATGATCGAAGTTTGAGCCCGGACGCGCGCGATGATCTGCATGTCATTCAACAGGCCATCGAGGACGTGACGCGCACGCTGGGACGCATCAAGGACTTCTACCGGGGACATGACGCCAATGCTGCACGTGTACCCGTCCAGATCGATCTGCTCCTGGAGCAGGTGATCGAGCTCACGCAGCCCCGTTCGGCGCAGAGGCCGCAGGCGCACGGAGTCGCCATCGAGGTACGCAAGGAGTTTGTGGCACAGGTGCCGCCCGTCATGGGTGTACCGGGTGAGATCCGCGATGCGCTGATGAGCCTGGTGTTCAACGCAGTTGACTCGATGCCGCAGGGCGGGACTCTGACACTGCGCTTTTACGGAACACACCGTCACGTGACGGTGGAAGTCGCCGATACCGGTGTTGGGATGAGCGAGGAGGTTCGGGCGTCTTGCCTCGATCCCTTCTTCACTACCAAAGGAATGCGCGGGAAAGGACTGGGGTTGGCAACGGTCTACGGCATGGCGGAGCGCCATCGCGCGGTGCTGGAGATCGACAGTGAGCCGGGATGCGGCACGGTGGTTCGGCTGGTTTTTCCCGCTGCCGCCGCGGCCGAGCCGGCAGCGCCCGTCGTGCGGCAAGCCGCGGGCTTGCGAGTCCTGGTCGTCGATGATGACCCGTTGCTCCGGCAGTCCATGCGCGCCATTCTCGAGAGAGACGGGCACCGGGTCCACGTCGCGCATGGGGGGCGTGCGGCCATTGACCTGTTCACGGCCGCGCTTCAGCGTGGCGAGCCGTTTGACACTGTGATCACCGACCTCCGCATGCCCGGCGTGGATGGCAGAGCCGTAGCTTCGGCGGTGAAGAGCCTATCTGCCGATACACCTGTCATTCTGATGACGGGTTGGGGCGAGCACTTGCGCGATGGCGGTGATCTTCCCCCGGAGGTGGATCAGCTCCTGGACAAGCCAGCTAATCTTGCGCAGCTCCGCGGTGTTTTGGCCGAGCTGGTGCCCGCGTTCGCTTGGCGCTCGGGCGGGCGCGGCGGCCCGTCAATGCTGATTGCAGCACCCGGGCGTGATTGATCCGCGGGTCATGTGCGGCGTACAACAGAGTGACCGGCTTGGCCTTGCCGAGCTTGCGGAGCTCGGCAAGCGCCGGGTTGCCTTTGAGCTCACTGGTATAGCGCCGCGCGAACGCATCGAACCGCTCCGGGTCGTGCTGAAACCACTGGCGCAGGGGTGTGCTGGGGGCAACGTCCTTCATCCAGAGGTCGACGCGCGCGTTTGACTTCTTCACGCCTCTTGGCCAGAGGCGATCGACGAGCACGCGTGTCCCGTCGGAGGGTACCGCGGGCTCGTAGATCCGTTTGATCTGGAATCCCATAGCGCAGCCGACCCTCGAGCTATCCCGCGCTGCGCGGCTTATAGGAGTACTTCTGCCCAGCCACAGAGGCCTGGTACAGGGCGCCTCCTTTCACGATCGTGAACACCGCCATGCCCTTGTAATACTGGCCCGCGGTCGCTGCATCCTTCTTGCCCGCGCTGACATCGCCACTGACGCCTTGCGTACCGGCCTGCCCACCGGCCGCGGCGGTAATCGCCACCACTCTCACGCCCGCGTCAAACTCGAAGTTGCCTTTGGTGAATTCATCGAAAGCGCGCTTGTCCTGGAAGAAGATGATCTGGCTATATCCCTCACCGCCGGCTTGGAATCCCACACTGACCTGGATCAGCGAGGTGTCACCGACGTACTTGCCATGCTCGTAGACTCGACCCTTGCCGTGTGCGCCACCGACAACAAAGGCTCCTTTGCCAATGGTCGGGAAGACGGCATAACCGTAACAGTCATGGAAGAATGCGGCGCTCTCACCCGCGTGTCTAAACAGATCGATGGTCGCCTTGTAGTCAGCGTCATCGCTGGCTGCGGCCACGCCCGTCACCAGTAGCATTGCAAACAACACCATTGAATGGCGCAGTGTCTTTATGGTTGTCATCCGTGGTCTCCCGAGAGGTGCCAGAGGGTACTCCTGGCGGCTATGCGAAACGAGAGATCGAGTGTACGGCGATTGCGAAGCTCGGCGCAGCCGTTCCCGAGACAATGCGCGGTTGTCCTACAGGCTATTGTGGGTTTCGCGCATCTTTTTTACGTGCCTGTCGCCTCGGGGTAGACTAAGGGTATGACTTCACGACGCAATGTGCTTCGGTCCGGCATGGCTGCCGGTCTGGCGATGGCGTTTCGGGGGCCTGCCCGGGCCGCAGCGGGAACTGATGCCACACAGCTACCGCTCATCACCAAGGCGATCCCCTCAACAGGGGAGAAGCTGCCCGCCATTGGGTTGGGTACGGACCAATTCCGCGAGAGTGAGCGCGCCGCCATCCAGGCGGAAATCCAACGTATGCAGCAGATGGGCGGGACCGTCATCGATACCGCCGCCGCCTATGGGGATAGTGAAGCGCTCATTGGTGAGGCTCTGGCGGCGCTTGGAATCCGGGACAAGTTGTTTCTTGCGACCAAGCTGACCGTCGACGACGTGGGCACTTCCACGCGCGCCGGCGAGGAGAGCTTCGCTCGCTCTCTGCAGCGCCTGAAGACCGATCGGGTCGACCTGCTCCAGGTCCATAACCTGGAGGGAGTGGACGCTCTGATGCCGGTGCTGCAGCGCTGGAAACAGGAACGCAAGATCCGCTACATCGGCATCACGACCTCGCGGGTGGGACAGCACACCCACATGATCGAATACATGCGCCAATACCCGCTGGACTTCGTACAAGTCGATTATTCGCTCGCGAATCGCGACGCTGCCAAAACGTTGCTGCCGCTCGCGATGGAGCGTCGCATTGCCGTGCTCGCCAACATTCCCTTTGGCTTCGGCTCGGTGTTGCGCCAGGCGCAGACGCGCAAGCTGCCCGACTGGGCCGCCGATATCGACGTGACGAGTTGGAGTCAGTTTCTGCTGAAGTACGTGATCTCGCATCCGGCGGTGACCTGCGCCATACCCGGCTCCACCAAGGTGGAGCATCTTGTGGAAAACCAGCGCGCCGGGCGTGGCAGGCTGCCCGATGAGGCCATGCGCAAGAAGATGGAGGAGGCCTGGGATACGGGCTGACTCTGCGCTCGGCGGAAGGCGGTAGAGGGAGCGCCGACCAGTAGTCGGCGCCGCGTGGACGCTCGCGGACAGTTATGCCTTGGCGCTGCGGTAGTTGGCGCGCTTCGTCTCCCGGTGCTGAATCTCCCGCTCATAGATGCCGCAGCGCAGGACCACCCGCTCATAACCGATGCGCGGTGCGGGAATCGGCTCTTCGATCTGCGGCGTCGAGAGCATGATGGCGTCGAAGCGCTCTTTCATGCCGGGGCTGAATTCCGGATGGCTGAGTATGAACAAGTCGTTGTTGACGACACCGTTCAACACGCGCTCGCCCGCTTCCAACGGGTCCATGCCCGCCGGTGGTCCGGGCGGTCGCGGCGGTGCACCGGGCCTGGTGTGCGCCGCGCGGTAGGGGTTCTCCGTTCCGGTGCCGATGTAGTTGTCCGTATTGACCGCCCCTGGACAGAACACCGAGCTGCCGATGTTGGTCCCTTCGAGCTCGACCCGGAGTGCTTCCATAATGCCTACGGCTGCGATCTTGGTCGATGTATAGACGCCCGCGTTCACTCCCGGTAGGAGCCCACCCATCGATGCGGTGGTCACAAAATGACCGCCTTCGCCGTGCTCGAGCATGTGCGGTAGGCAGGCGGCGACGCTGTTGTAGATCGCCGTGAAGTTCACCGCGACCGCATTGTCCCATTCGTCGTATTTCGCCTGGCTCGCCTGCCGCAATGTCTTGATGCCGGCATTGTTGACCACGAGATGCAACTTGCCGTACTTGGCCTTGACCTGCTCCACGAGTTGGGACCAGCCCGCGCGATCGGTCACATCGTGCTTGAAAGGCATCACGCCTGGGTTGCCCGGCTTGAATAGCGGCAGGGCCGCATTGAGGCGCTCCTCGTTGCGATAGCCGATCACGACGATCATGCCCGCGTTGGAGGCGGCTCGCGCGATTCCGAGGCCGATGCCATCGGAGGCGGCGGAGATATACGCGACTTTGCCCTGGAGATTCTTCAGCGGCGCGGGTTGTGACACCTTTGGCTCTGGTGGCAGGACTCGGCCGGGTATCGGAGGCGCGTTCGCTGTGACTTGCGCTACCACTTTGGCGGCTTCGGCGACTGCTGGGGGCGTCGTGGTGGCGGAGGCTGCTGTTGGGGACCCGGGGGCTGCGGTTGCAGCGGATGTCGCTGTTTGAGCGGAGGTCGCTGAGCTAGCAGCCGGATCTGCCGCGGACGGCCCGGCGCCCGGTTTGGTGGCGCAGCCGCTCAACCCCAGACTCGCCAGCAGGCCGCCGGCGCCGAAGCTGACCACCGCTCCACTGCCCAGGAACTGACGCCGATCGAACCCGCCCGCGCGCGGCACTCGCTTCATTTGCTTCTTGGCCATGCTGATTCTCCAAACCTATACGGTGACGCTGCGGAAGGACTTGCGGTTTTTCCTGCGGTGCTCGATCTCGCGGCGATAAATGCCCGCGTGCAACACGCGAGTCTCCGCCCGGGCGCGGTTCTCGGGCGGCACTTCGCCCGGCTCGGAAATCAACATGGCGTCGAAACGCTGTTGGGTTCCGGGCATGTATTCCGGGTGCGTCACGATGAACAGGTCATTGTTGATCACGCCGTTGAGCACGCGCTCGCCGGCTTCCAGCGGGTCCATGCCTGGCGGCGGCCCGGGAGGCATGGGCGGCGCTCCGGGGGGCCGTGGCTGTCCCGCGCGGAAGGGATTCTCTTCGCCCGTGCCGATGTAGTTGTCTGTGTTGACTCCACCGGGGCAGAAGGCGGAGGTGCCGACGGTCGTGCCCTCGAGCTCGACTCGCAGCGCCTCGATCAGTCCCACCGCGGCAATCTTGGTCGCGGTGTACACACCGAGGTTGCCGCCGGGGAGCAGTCCACTCATCGAGGAGGTCACCACGATGTGCGAGCCTTCACCGTGCTCCAGCATGTGGGGTAGGCACACCGCCACACTGTTGTAGGTTGCGGTGTAGTTTACCGCCACCGCGTTATCCCACTCATCGGGCTTCGCGTTGCTGACCTTTGCGCGCAGCTTGCTGCCGGCGTTGTTCACCACCAGGTGCAGCCGGCCATATTTATTCTTGATCGCTTCGAGAAGCTTCTCCCAGCCACCACGATCCGTCACGTCGTGTTTGATCGGAAAGACTCCCGCGTTGCCGGGCTTGAACAACGGCAGAGCGGCCTTGAGGCGCTCTTCGTTGCGATAGCCGATGCATACTTTCATCCCTGAGTTGGAGGCGGCGCGCGCGATGCCAAGACCGATGCCGTCCGAGGAGGCGGTGATATACGCCACTTTCCCCCGCAGGTCATGCAGCGGCGCCGGCTGCGATTCGGCCGGCTCGGGTGGCATGGGCGGCATGCCGGGACGCGCGTTCGGCCCCGCGACTGCCGGTGGGCTGGATTGCGCGACGGCATACCGGGACAAGCCGAGCTCGGCCAGAATGCTCGCGGCACCGACGCCATAAAGGGCACCCTCGGTGAGGAAGCGCCGGCGCTCGAGCGCGAAACGGTCCAGGCCCGCCGGGAACTGGGGAGCATCCTTTTTGGACATACTGCGGATCTCGATGTTGGGGTGTCGGTGTTGGCGCGAGTATGCCTAAACGCACCGCTGGTGGCGGGTATGAAATAGATGATGACCGAGCTGAGGTGAGCGGCTGCGTGCGGTTTTTCGCGGGGCGGGAGCCGTCGGCAAACACTGGAAAAAGAGCTTTGCCTCGCGCGCGAGGTTGAACCCGACACGCACCCGAGCGTGCGCGATTCGTGGCGTCAAATTGTTTACATATGCGAAGGAATCTCAAGGGGCTGTTGAGGCGCTGGGTACACGTGCGTGGGCCCGGCATGCGGAGGCAGCTTTGGCTCAGATCACTTTCCTTTCAATGGCTTAGCGCCCCTCGCGGACGAACTGCGGCGCGCCAAGGGTGTGGTGGGCCGCCCGATGTTCTGAAAGAGGTATTCTTGGCAATGCCTCGGAGCCCCCTGGGTCAGCTATGCGAGAATTTCTACCGCATTTGGAAGTCCTGCCGTTGGTGCAGCGGCGGTTGTGGCCAGAGCTCGTGGCCGTGCCTGCCGAGTTTGCGCTGTACGGCGGCACTGCTGTGGCACTTCATTTGGGCCACCGGCATTCGGTTGAGTTCGATTTCTTCGGAAACCAATCTTGATGCGCAGCTCCGACGCAAGTCTCTGCGAGGCGCTGGTGGCCACCTGCCGCGAGCTGACGCGGCGCGGCCTGACATACGGAACTTCCGGTAATGTCAGCGTTCGCCGTGACGAGCGCAGCTTCTTCATCAGTCCGACAGGCACTCCGTACGAGGAGCTGCAGCCGACCGATGTTCCACTGATGCAACTCGATGGCCGCTGGTTCGGTCGTCGCCGGCCCTCGAGCGAATGGCGATTTCATCGGGACCTGCTCCGTGCGCGTGCCGATGTCGGGGCGATTGTGCATACCCATTCGCGTTACTCCACTGCGCTCGCGTGCACGGGCAGGGGCATCCCTGCGTTTCACTACATGGTTGCGGTGACGGGTGACATCGAGATCCGGTGCGCTTCGTACCATACTTTCGGATCGCAGGAGTTGTCCGACGCCGTGCTGACAGCCATGGGTCGGAGCAACGCCTGTTTGCTCGGAAACCATGGCGTGATTGCGCTTGGTGTCGATCTGTCCGCCGCCCTTACGCTCGCCGGCGAGGTGGAGAATCTGGCAGCGCAGTATTGTGCAGCGCTGGCCCTCGGGAACGTCAGGATTCTCGACGACGCGGAAATGCGCCGGGTCGTCGAGAAATTCCGTACCTACGGCAAGCCGGATGCTGTGGACGCAGACCTCGTATACAGTGGCGACCGCCAATGAACCTCACCACAACGGATCGCCGCGATTCGCGCTGACTTCCTCCCCACGCACCGGAGGTGCGGCGTTTCCCCACGAGGCTCGAACGTAATTCAACACCTCGGCGATCTGCTCATCGCTGAATGTCAAAGAGTAGGGCGGCATGCCGAACGGTCGGGGATTTTCTCCGGTGCCTGGAGGGTAGCCGCCGAAAAGAATGAGGCGAATCGGGTTGACCGCCGAAGCCAGGGTCACCGCCCGATTGCCGGCCAAGGGCGGTGCGGCAGGGGCGCGACCCTCGCCGTGATCGCCGTGGCAGCTCGCGCAGTTCTTTTTGTATAACTCCTCGCCGGCGGCGCGCTCGGCCGGGGGCAGGACCACCGCGACCCTGGGGCCGGCGGCTTCTTCAGGTGACCCGATGATGGGCAGTGATTTCAGATAGGTCGCCATCGCCTGTAGCTCAAGGTCTGGCGTGTGCTGCAGGCTCTCCGCGACGACCTCCGCCATCGGCCCCGCGGTGGCGGCGTTCGCGGTGCGACTGTTGACCAGGCCTGTTTTCAACAGTTTCACGACGTCGGCGTCGGCCCACTGTTGAACGCCCGCTTCGCGGGGACTCATGAGCGAGGGTGCATACCAGTCGAGCACGAGTCCGCCGGTTGGGCCGGCTTCGGAGCGGGTGGCGCCGAGTGCATTGCGCGCCTCGTGACAAGCACTGCAATGGGAGAGACCCAACACCAGGTAGGCGCCCCGATTCCATTCGGCATCGTGTCCCGGGTTGGATTGATAAACGCCCGGGCGGAAGAACAGCCAGCGCCACGCGGCCAATAGCACCCGATACCTGTAGGGAAACGCAAGTTGGTGAGGTTGATTCGCCTGCCTCACCGGGGTGATGGTCCGCAAGTAGGCGTACATCGCATCGGCATCCCGCCGACTGATCCGCGTGTAGTTGGTGTACGGGAAAGTTGGATACAGCAGCGCGCCGCTCTTCGAGTACCCATTGTGCAGGGCGTGCCAGAAGTCCGTCGCACTCCAGGTTCCCAAGCCAGTCGCCGCGTCCGGAGTGATATTGGGCGAGTAGAAAACACCGAATCGTGTTGTGATGGGACGACCGCCGGCGAACGGAGCACCGCCGCGGGCGGTATGACAAGACTCGCACCCGGCCAGGACGACCAATTCCCGGCCGTGCGCGCGCGCATTCCCGCTGTCCGGCCTGGCAGGTTGCGCCGTCGTTCCAGGTCCGCCGGAGGTCAGGGGTTGGGGCGCCTCGCCGGGGCTCCCCTGGATAATGCTGCCGCATTTCAATTGAGGTGTCGTTTCGAATGACGCGTCGGGCTCGGCATCATCGGGAACCGCTTGTGACGCGAGCCATGCGGTCGCGGCGTTGAGGTCCTCTGGGCGCATCCGTTGCACGATCACTTTCATGCAATCGGGTGCTGCTGCGGCGCGTACAGCCATACGCCAGGCACCGAGCTGCGCGGTCAGATAATCCTGTGATACGCCGAGCAACCCGGGTACCACTGGCGCCACCCCCAACAGTCGCTTGCCATGGCACGAGTTGCAGGCGGGTAGGCTCAGCGCGGGGTCGCCTTCCATGACGAGCTGTCGGCCACGATCGCGCACTGTGGAGCTCACCGCGGTCGGATGGGGTGGCGGGTACGGAACGCGCAGGCCGCCAAAGTAGGTGGCGATCTCCCGCAGATAGTCATCGGTCTGGAGCTGTGCCATGTAGCTCATCATGGCGAAATGCCGCCGGCCATCCCGGAAGTTCACCAACTGGTTGAAGAGATAACCGGCCGGCTTGCCGGCAATGCGCGGGAAGTATCCTTCGCGCGTTGCCCGCCCTTCGTTGCCATGACAGCTCGTGCACGGCTTGACCCGTTGCTCGATGGAATCGAGCGGGGGCTGTGGGGTAATGTCGCTGGCGTGCGCCGCACCGAGCGCGATGAAGAAGGCTGTAATGCCTCGCGCGACGAACAGCCGCAGTGGTTCAGGTAGAGTCACCTTGTTATTTTAGACCCGTGCGCAGACGTTTGCTCGGGCGAGTTCTATTGCGATCGCGCCGACAGGCGGGGCGAGTCGTCCGTGAAAGCTCCGATCAGGTCCGGGTGGTGGAGTCGTGCGACGTCCGGGTGTGACCGGAGCCGGCCTTTCAGATAGTTCTGCCCCACACTCCGGAACAATGGGTTGTTGGGATCGCTTTCCGGGCCGCGCGCCTGGGATGCCAATGCCGGCGGCAAATGTAGCAGAGGTACGGTAGCATCCAACCGTGCGCCAAGGAAGAAAGCCGCGGAAATGCGCTCGGTGCCCGCGGCGGGCACGACGACGCGGTGTAGCGTTGCACGCAAATAGCCGTTGGATGCCAATTCCAACAGCTCGCCAATGTTGACTACGAAGATGCCTGGGCGAGGCGCCACATCGACCCAACCGTCAGCTGTCTCGACCTGCAGACCGGCGTGGTCGTCCTGCAAAAGGAGTGTCAGTAGCCCGGCGTCCTTGTGGGCGCCCACACCCTGGTCGCTCTCAGTGGCGTCGCGGCCGGGGTAACGGATCAGCTTGATCAGGTAGTGCGGCTCGTCCCGATACAGCGATTCCAACGCATCCTCGGGCTGGCCCAGAGCGGAGGCGAACGCTCGCAACAGTCGCGCCAGGACGGCCATGGCCGCCACCTGCCATCGCAGCACGAGCGGACGAAGCTCCGGCAATGCGGTGGGCCATTGATTCGGGCCCTGCAACCGCGTCCAAGGCGGCAGGGCGGTCGTCCGTGGCAGAGCAATCCGGTCGGGTCCGATGTCGATCTGTTCGCGCCAATCCGGCGCGCCTCGCGCGCGCCGGCTCCGCGGTCTCGAAGCCGCGGAGGTCGAGGAGCGGTATCGAGCGGGTAGGCTGCTGCGTTTCGTGCATTAAGCTTCGAAGGTAGTGCGGTCCTGGCGCCGGCCTCCGGGGGAATGCTACGCTGGACGTGGGGGTATCGTCGACATGAGCAGCGCTACCGAGCAGTTCATCCACGCACGCGACCACCTGTTACGGCTGCGGGACGCCCCATCTGCCGCCCAACGCGAATTCCGCTGGCCACGGTTCGAGCATTTCAACTGGGCGCGCGATTACTTCGATGTGATCGCGCGGGACAACAACAACCCCGCGCTGCGCGTCGTGACGACTACCGGCGCGGAGCACTGTCTGACATTTGCCCAGCTCTCGCGTCGCTCCTCGCAGGTCGCCAACTTCCTGGCAGCCCAGGGAGTAGGTCGCGGCGACCGGATTCTGCTCATGCTGGCCAACGTGGTGCCACTGTGGGAAATGATGCTGGCCGCGATCAAGTTGGGCGCGGTCGTCATTCCGGCAACGACGCTCCTGGAGAGCACGGAACTACGTGACCGCCTCGCGCGCGGGAGGGCTAAGGCGGTCGTGACATCCGCGGGGCTCACCGAGCGATTCGACGGGATAGCTTCCGTGGCCGTGCGCGTTGCTGTTGGAGAGCCTCGGGAGGGTTGGCTCGCTTACGGCGATTCGCATGCGGCGAGCGAGTCTTTCACGGCCACGGAGCCCACGCGCGCGGACGACTTGCTGCTGCTGTACTTCACCTCCGGCACTACCGCGCGCCCGAAGTTGGTTGCCCAGACGCACGTCAGTTATCCCGTAGGCCACTTGTCGACTCTGTACTGGCTGGGGCTCCGCCCGGGTGATGTGCACCTGAATCTGAGCTCTCCGGGCTGGGCCAAACATGCCTGGTCGTCTTTTTTCGCGCCGTGGAACGCGCAGGCGTGTGTCGTGAGCCTGCACTACGAGCGCTTTGACGCTCGCTGGGTCCTCGACCAGCTGGCTCGTTGCGGTGTGACGACCTTCTGCGCCCCGCCGACGGTATGGCGCCTGTTGATTCAACACGACCTGGCGAGTTGGCGTGTGGGGCTGGTGGAGGCGACCAGCGCCGGTGAGCCCTTGAATCCCGAGGTCATCGAGCGCGTTCGCGCGGCGTGGGGAGTCACCATTCGTGATGGCTTCGGCCAGACGGAGACCACGGCACAAATCGGCAATTCACCCGGTCTGCCCATCAAGCCGGGATCGATGGGCATCCCGTTGCCCGGGTGCCCGATCACGCTTTTGGACCTGGATGGCCGGCCTGCGGACGAAGGGGAAATCTGCGTCGATCTGAGCGCTCAGCCGCTCGCCCTGATGCGCGGTTATCTCGATGAATCTGACCGCAACATGGACGCGATGTCCGATGGGTACTATCACACCGGTGATATTGCTTCCCGCGATGCCGACGGATACCTGACGTACGTTGGCCGCATGGACGACGTGTTCAAGTCGTCCGACTACCGGATAAGTCCGTTCGAGCTCGAAAGCGCCCTGATCGAGCACCCAGCGGTCGCCGAGGCAGCGGTCGTCCCTTCGCCGGACCCGCTCAGGCTGTCAGTGCCCAAGGCGTTCATTGAGTTGGTTGCCGGCGCGGCCCCGGATGCGTCGACGGCGCTTTCCATATTGCGGCACTCACGCGCGCGGCTGTCGCCCTATAAGCGCATTCGCCGGGTGGAGTTCTCGGCGTTGCCAAAGACCATCTCAGGAAAAATCCGACGTGTGGCCTTACGCCAG
Source organism: uncultured Steroidobacteraceae bacterium (assembly GCA_964400085.1). Taxonomy (GTDB): domain Bacteria; phylum Pseudomonadota; class Gammaproteobacteria; order Steroidobacterales; family Steroidobacteraceae; genus 13-2-20CM-66-19. The sequence goes on from CAYNTW010000043.1 coordinate 29,713, forward strand.
GCGGAGCAGCAACGCGGCGCTGATCGCGCCCGCAATCCTTGCGAATTCTGGGAAGAGGACTTCCCGGAGCTCCGGTAGAATGCGCACCCGAATAGCCACTCCAGGGGTCTCCAGTCGAGCCATGATGCGATCACTGCTTTTTGTTGCCATCCTTGCCGTGTTGCCGTTCACCGCGAGCGCGGCGCTGAAAAAAGACTCCCCGACGGTACTCATCACTGGAGCCAACCGAGGCATCGGACTCGAGCTGGCGAAACAGTACGCCGACAAGGGATGGAACGTGATCGCCACGTCGCGTCACAACGGCGGCGACCCGCAACTGGCCGCCCTTGCCGCGTTGGCCGCCAATCACCCCCAAGTGGCCGTCGAGAAGATCGATGTCTCCGATAGCGGCACCGTTCGCGCTATCGCGGAGAAGTACCGGGATCAGCCCATCGATGTACTGATCAACAATGCGGCCGCGGTGGAAGCGACGTTCGCGGCCGACATGGCGGCTGCCTCCATGCCTTTCGAGAAGATTGATTTCGACGCCGCCCGTCGGGATTTCGACGTGAACGCCTTGGGAGCGATGCGCGTAGCTCAGGCTTTCCTGCCGAACGTGGAGCACTCACACCAGAAGAAGATCGTGTCCGTGACCTCCTTCGCCGGCTCCTTCGGCAACCCGCTGCCGAACGGAATCGCGCTGAACTACAGTGCGAGCAAAGCCGCTTTGAACAAATACATGTCCATGCTGGCGGTGCAGTTGAAATCCGCGGGAGTCATTGTTGCCCTGGTGCAGCCGATCTTCGTCGCGAGCAAGGCGGACCTGAAGAACATGAAAGGCGCCGCCCCAGTGGATCAGGAAGTCGGCAAGCTCATCAAGGTGATTGACACCTTCACCCAGGATGCGAGCGGCCGGATCACCAACTTCAGCACTGGCAAGATCGATCCGTTCTGATGCCGGCGCCGCTACAAGGTTTGCGCGTTCTGGAGCTCGCGCGAATCCTGGCAGGCCCCTGGATCGGGCAGACCCTGGCGGACCTGGGCGCCGATGTCATCAAGGTCGAGGCGCCCGAAGGTGATGAGACGCGCCGTTGGGGGCCTCCCTTCGTGCGGGGGCCCGCGGGTGAAAATCTGGACGCCGCGTACTTCCATGCGTGCAACCGTGGCAAGCGCTCCATCATTGCCGACTTTCGCACGCCGGAGGGTCGGGACATCGTGCGGCGCCTGGCGCAGCGCTCCGATCTCCTGATCGAAAACTTCAAAGTCGGCGGACTGGAAAAGTACGGGCTCGACTACCGCAGCCTGAGCACTCTCAACTCACGACTCATCTACTGCTCGGTGACCGGATTCGGCCAGACGGGGCCCTATGCGCATCGTGCGGGTTATGACTTCATGATCCAGGGGATGAGCGGCATCATGGATCTCACCGGAGACCCGGACGGCGCTCCCCAGAAAATCGGTGTGGCGTTCGCGGATATCTTTACAGGCACGTACGGGGTGATCGCGGTGTTGGCCGCGCTCGCGCAGCGGGAGCGTACGGGGGTAGGGCAACACATCGACATGGCGTTGCTCGACTCGATGGTCGGCGTTCTCGCCAACCAATCGCTCAACTACCTGGTTTCCGGGGTTGTCCCGCAACGCATGGGCAACGCCCATCCCAACATCGTGCCGTACCAGGCGTTCGCCGTGCGGGACGGTTACGTCGTCATCGCGGTAGGAAGCGACGCGCAGTTTGCGCGGTTGTGCGAATTTCTTGGAATGCAGTCACTCGCCACGGATCCCAGGTTTGAGACCAACGCCACCCGTGTGGTGCACCGCGCCGAGCTGATCGAAGCGCTTGCTACGGCGTTGGCCAGGCGCGAGCGTGACGAAGTACTGCAGGCCATGGAGGAAAGAGGAATTCCCGCGGGCCCTATCAACACCCTGGCGGATGTGTTCTCGGACCCGCAGGTCGTCCATCGCCAGATGAGGGTGGATTTGCCCACCGGCGCGGGAGGCACAGTTCCTTCCGTGCGCACGCCAATAACTTTCTCGGACGCGGAGTTGGCGTTGCGCCGGTCTTCGCCACGGCTCGGCGAGCATACGAATGAGATCTTGGCCGAGCTGGGGATGACGGAGGCGGGCGGCGCACACTGATACGCGACCGTCGCCCATGCACGCGCTCAGTTCGCGCGCTAGCGAGCTTGCTTGTGGACGCATGATCAGCATCGAAACGAGCGTGCGTCACCCACGTCCGCGGTGCATTGCGGCACGATGAAATTATGCACATCAACTTACGTCATTGCCCAATTTTGCGCAGAATATCCAGTCGTTCGCCCTTGCGGTCGCTAGCGTGAATGGTAGTCTGGTAACGTCGTAACAAACTTGAGTTATTTATGAGTACGGCAGAAGGCAGCGTGCAGTTAGAAGCCGATGAGAGCGCCCCCATAGGAGGCCCACAACAGTGCGGGCCCTTGGAGGTGGAAATCTTCCCGGCCGATGATGACGAGGACTACGACATCGATTGGGCGCAACTTACGCGCGAGGCGCATGCGGATTTCCTGGCTATGGAAGCTGGGGAGATCCAGGATTTCGATTTCGTCTCCACGCAAGAGGACCCCGCGAAGGCAATGGCCGCGCTGAAAGAGTACTTGGACGGCATTTTGGAGGAGGTGTTGCATGGAATCGCTACCTCGTCTTCTGTTGAGGTCGCGCGTCCGTAGCGACATCGCACGATGCCTCCATTTCGTTTCTCAGCAGCCGTGGGGAAAGCCGCGCGATCGGGAGCTGGACATCTATCGCGGTATCGCAAAGGCGTGGTGCAACCCGACAATCGCACCCGTGCGGTCTCGGGTGAGATCGACCGGGCTTGAACTGCGTCGCGTGCGAATCGGCCAGTTCGTGATCGTCTATGCTTACTTCCCACCCAAGAGGAAGTTCCCGCACGGCACCGTCAGCATACGAGCAATTCGCCACCAACGTATCAGGAACGTCTTCTCTGGTGTCAGGGACGCACACGCTCCCGAATACGCCTGGAATGCTCATGACTGGAATGCTCATGATGGATGTGGATTTGCCCGCCTGCGGCAGGTTGTGCCGCGG
>CAYNTW010000043.1:32872-41341 GCA_964400085.1 uncultured Steroidobacteraceae bacterium
CTGGAATGCTCATGATGGATGTGGATTTGCCCGCCTGCGGCAGGTTGTGCCGCGGTCGCAAAGTCAATTGTAGGAGACACACCGACACGAACAGCGGGAACCGGCTGATGTTTTGCGACAGCATCAGAGGGTTTACTGAAGGGACTACCGCTAGCACCTGGGAGCAGCCAATGGCCAGAGCAAGAAAGAACGCAGCAAGGAAGACGAGCAATCGAACGAAACGCAGCAGCGCCGCCGGACGTAGCCGGCAGCAGGATGCGATTGCGCTTCTCAAGGCCGATCACCGCGAGGTCGAGCAGTTGTTCGAGCAGTTCCAGTCGACGCGCTCGGACAGCCGTAAACAGTCACTCGCGCAGCAGGTCTGCCAGGCATTGAAGGTGCATACCCAGATTGAGGCGGAGATCTTCTATCCTGCATTCCTCGAAGCGACTGAGGAGAAGGACATCCACCACGAGGCGGAAGTCGAGCACGACGGAGCGAAGAAGCTCATCGCCGAGATCGAGGCTTCCGGCCCTGATGATGACTATTACGATGCGAAGGTGACCGTTCTCTCCGAGATGATCAAACATCATGTCAACGAAGAGGAGAAGCGCGATGGCATGTTTGCCAAGGCGCGCGGCTCCAGGATGGACTTGAAGGCTCTGGGTGAGCGGCTCGCGCAACGCAAGAGTGAGCTCATGAGCGACTCTGGCATGAGAATGGGTGCGAGGCGCCAGGCGGAGCCCCAGTCCCGCAGGCGCCGTTCCGTCTCCGGCATGTACGTGAACGCGTAGCACGGGCCTGAAACAATCTGGTGTTGGCATCCGGGGCCCTCAGGGCCCCGGAGTAATTTGTTGCGTTGCGGGATCGGCGGGCCGGGCCGACCAGGCCTTCCCCGCAAGCGCAATTCCCCAGGGGCCACCCCTGGCCTCCCCCCCACGCTGAATTGACAAAACCCTACGGATGGACAACCGTGTGGAGGTCTTGGGACCGGTACCTCACGAGTGGCCAAGAATCCGGCGAATTCACCGCGAGCGTCCGCAGCAGGGATCGCAGTCGATGAGGCGACCCTGGCGGAGAGGTTGAGCTTCCAGAAAACGTTGATGCTACAGGCGCCTGGGGTCGTCGTGGAGCACCTGTCGGAGGGGCTCGTCATCCTCGACAGCACCAGCGAGCACATCTACTTCAACCCCGCTGCCGTCGGCTTGTATGGTTTCGCGAGTCCCGATGAGGCGCTGCTGAGCCTTCCCGAGCTGCCGAAGCTATTTGAGCTGACCGCGCTGGATGGCACAGTCATTCCCCCCGACGAATGGCCCCTGCAGCGTATTTTGCGCGGTGAAGTCCTCCGTGAGCTCGAGCTGAGAATCCGGCGTGTAGCACCGGGTTGGACGCGGATCTTCCGGTATTCCGGCTCGCGGGTGACCTGTGCTGGTCGCAAACTGGCCTTCCTGACCATCAACGACGTTACGGAGCGCAAGAGGGCCGAGAGGGAGCTCGAGCGAGTCAATCGGCTGAACATCGCCCGCAGTCAGGTCAACCAGGCGATCGTGCGGACGCGCGATCGGAAGACTCTGTTCCGTCAAGTGTGTCAGATCCTGGTCAAGGAGGGTGGGTTCGGCATGGCTTGGATCGGCTGGCGCTCGGCCCGCACGGAGCAACTGTTGCCCGTTGCGGTCTGTGGTCAAGAGGGTGAGCACCTCGAGGGCCTGGATGTCTACGCGGACGAACGGCCGCAGGGACGCGGACCGAGCGGTACCGCATTCCGTGAAGGCAAGCCCTACATCTGCAACGATGCCTTCAACGATCCCGCCACGATACCTTGGCGACCGGACTTCCAACGTCGGGGTCTGTCGGCATCAGCGGCGTTCCCGATCCGCCGCGCTGGGAGGGTCCGCGGCGTCTTGTCGGTCTATGCGAAGGAGGTCGGTTTCTTCCGGGACGAGGAGGTCGCGCTCCTGGAGGAGGTCGCTGACGATGTGTCGTTCGCTTTGGATCATTTCGCCAGCGAGGCCGCGCGGCGGCACGCGCAGGCTATTGCGGAACGGGAGCAAGGGTTTTCCCACGCGATGATCGAGAGCACGCCCGGGGTTCTCTATCTCTACGACGAGCACGGACGGTTTTTGCGTTGGAATCGGAATTTCGCGGCCGTTTCCGGCTACTCGGATGCCGAGATCGCACGAATGCATCCGTTGGATTTTTTCAAGGAGCCGGACCGGCAGCGTGTCGCCCGGGAAATCCGCGTTGTGTTCGAGCAGGGTGAATCGTGCGTCGAGGCGGATTTCATCGCGAAAGACGGTACCGGGAAAGCCTACTTCTTCACCGGCAGACGCATCCACTTCCGGGGCTCGCCGTGTCTCATCGGGGTGGGGATCGATATCACCGTGCGCAAACAGGCGGAAGCCGCGACGGACCAGTACGCGCGTCGCTTGCAAGCCACTTCCCACCGCTTGCTCACGGTGCAGGAAGCCGAACGGCGCACACTGGCGCGGGAGCTCCATGACACGGTGGGGCAGGAGCTCACCGCGCTGAGCCTCAATTTGACCATCATCGATGGCGCGTTGCCCGAAACGACCACCGAGAAGGTGCGGGAGCGCCTGGAAGACTCGCAGGAGTTGCTGGAGAACACTACGCGCCATCTCCGTGACATCATGGTCGAGTTGCGGCCACCCGGGCTGGACGAGTTGGGGCTCCTGGCGGCGCTGACGGAGCACGCGACCCAGGTGGGGCGCAGGGCCGAGTTGGCGGTGACCGTCGCAGGCGTGGAGCCTCAGCCGCGACTCGCCCCTACGGAGGAGATCGCGCTGTTTCGTATCGCCCAGGAAGCTTTGAACAACGTCGTCAAACACGCGCAGGCGCGCGAATGCTCGATTTCGTTGTGGCAGAATGAGCAAGCCGTGGTGTTGAGCATCGTCGATAACGGTACCGGCTTCGATACAACTCGCAAGGCTGTGATAGGAGGGTACGGAATGGGCACGACCACGATGCGCGAGCGGGCGGAGGCGATCGGGGCCCGGTTGAGCCTGGAGGCAACCCCTGGACTGGGAACGCGGGTCACCCTCGAGTTGAATTGGCCTGTCCCGAAGTAGGTTCTCGGGCGAGTACTGGCCTGTATGTCCGCCATTACCGTGTTTCTCGCCGATGACCATGCAATCGTGCGTGATGGCCTGGCAACACTATTGGATGCGCAGCCAGACATCGAGGTGGTGGGTACTGCCGCCAATGGTCGGGAGGCCGTGGCGGAAATTCGTCGGCTGGCGCCGAAGGTGGCGATCCTCGACATCTCCATGCCGGAGCTGGACGGCATCGAGGCAACCCGGCAGATCCTGGCGCACAGTCCCGAAGTGCAGGTCTTGATCCTGTCGATGCATGCAGGCTCACAACATGTCTTCCATGCACTGGAAGCGGGCGTGCGGGGTTACCTGTTGAAGGAGTCCGCCAGCCGCGAAGTGATCGCGGCGGTTCGAGTGGTGCAGTCAGGGCGACGTTACCTGAGTCCCAGGGTCGCCGAGATCGTCGCGCAAGGGGTGAGTGATCGGAGTGGGACGAGCCCGCTCAGTAGCCTGAGCCAACGCGAGCGCGAGATCTTCAAGCTGGTCGCCGACGGTCACTCGAGCGCCAAGATCGGGTCGATGCTGCACCTGTCCCCCAAAACCGTGGACACCTATCGCAGCCGCATGATGCAAAAGCTGCACGTTTCGGATCTTGCGGGACTGATCAAGCTGGCCATTCAGCACGGTGTAACGTCTCTAGAGTAATTCCAGCGTCTAGAATTCCCTACAGGCGAGTGCGATCACTTGCGGCTAGAGTCGGTGCTGTCGCTCCCTCTCGATGATTTCGCATGCGTAGCTCCGATCCTGCTGGTTCCGAAGCAGCCGTGGCGCCGGCCTTTACGCTCCTGGTTGTGGACGATCACGCCGCAATCCGGGAGACGGTCATGACTCTCGTTGCCGCGGAGTATCCGCACTGCCGCCTGTTGGAGGCTGGGAGCGCGGAGGAAGCACTGGCCCTGTGCCGCGTCGATCCTCCTGATCTGATCGTGCTGGACATCACACTGCCGGGTATCGACGGATTCGAGGCTACCCGGCGCATCAAGGAGTTATGTCCGCAGACATTGATCGTGATGCACTCGACCAGTGACCAGCCGGTGTACCAGGTTGCCTCTCTCGCCGCGGGTGCCTCGGCCTTTGTGGGGAAGGGGCGCAATTCGCGCAGACTCGTTCCCGTGATCGCCAGCCTCATGCCGGGCCGCACGCAAGCGCACACCTGAGTTCCGCTTCGGTCCGAGCTGCTCATCCCACGCCCCGGCCGAAGCGGGAGCTGAAGACAAGATTTCCCTACATCAGGCATCCGGGACTCCCGGCAGTTGAATCATGGGTCAAGCCATAGGATGCGCGACCCGCTGGCCCCCTGCGTTGGGCCCGTTCAACGTCTGTTAAGGACCATCGATGTCGAGCGCGTCCCTGCCTGACAATGAGCACGACCGATTACTCGCGCTATACGAGTGCGACGTTCTGGATACGCCCGGCGATCCGCTCTTTGACAGCATCACGACGCTCGCTGCGGAGGTCTGCGATGCGCCGATCGCGCTCTTCAGTCTCATCGACCGCGAGCGGCAGTGGTTCAAGGCCAACCACGGGCTGACCGGCATCAGTCAGACACCCCGCGACATTGCGTTCTGCGCGCATGCCATCCTCGGCAGCGAGATTCTGGAAGTCCGGGATGCAACTCGCGACGCCCGGTTCCGCAGCAACCCCCTGGTCGTGTCGGGCCCGAGGATCCGTTTCTATGCGGGCATGCCATTGCGGGACCCACGCGGGCTCGCGCTGGGTGCGCTTTGCGTCATGGACCACCGGGCCCGCGATCTCACACCCGCGCAACGAAGAGCGCTCGAGAGTCTGTCACGACTGGCTACCTCGCTCCTGGGGCAGCGTCGCGGTGAACGCAAGCTCCGTGAGAGTCAGGAGCAATTCGCGCTGGCCGCCAAGGAGGCGCTCGAGCGCGAGCACCGGCAGAAGTTGATTGCGGATCTCGGGCAGCGGGCGCTCGCCGATCCTGACGCCGATGCGCTCATGGCGAACGCCGTACGCCTGGTCGGTGAGACGCTCGGTTTCGAGTATTGCCGGGTCCTGGAGCTCGCCCAGGGTGGGCTGAGCCTGTTATCCAGGGCAAGCTTCGGCGCGCCTCCGGGCGCGCAGGACCCGGACAGCAGACTCACTGCGTTGATCTCCGGGCCCCAGGGCCCGTTTGGCCTGCTCGAGGTGCGCAGCGCCGGCGCGGGCAGGATCAACGCGGAAGTGACGAATTTCGTGCAAAGCGTCGCGAATATCATCGGCACGGCGCTCAGCCGGCGACGCGCCGATGAGCAACTCGCCTATGCCGCGCAGTTCGATCCACTGACCGGGCTACCCAACCGGCAACTCTTCCGGGATCGGATCTCCCAGGCCATTTCCCGGGCCCAGCGCAAGAATCGACCAATCGCGGTCGTGGTGCTCAACCTCGACGGGTTCAAGTTGGTGAACAATGCGCACGGACATGCCAGCGGTGACCAGCTCCTGGTCCAGGTGGCCGAGCGACTGATTGCCTGCGTCACGGCCTACGATAGCGTCAGTCGCCTGGGCGCGGATGAGTTCGCCATCGTCTTGTCCAACATCGACCGTGTCGAGGAGGTCGTGCCGGTGTTGCAACAGGTGCTGCATTCCCTGGCGCAACCTTTCGAGCTGTCCGACGGTGAGGCATTCGTCTCCGCCACTGCTGGCGTGTCTTTATTCGCGACCGACGGCGGCGATGCACACACTTTGATCCGGAATGCCGAGTTGGCGATGCACCGGGCCAGAGAGAGGGGGCGCAACCTCTACGAATTCTTCGCGCCCGAAATGAACCAGCGCGGTCGTGAGCGCATGAGTCTCGAGCGCGGCTTGCGGCGAGCCTTGGAGCGCGGCGAGTTCCTGCTGCACTATCAACCCAAGGTATCCGCACAGACCGGCAAGCTGCGCGGCGCGGAAGCTCTGCTTCGCTGGCGGCACCCCGAGCGGGGGTTGGTATCACCCGGGGAATTCATTCCCATCCTGGAGGAGACCGGCCTCATCGTACCCGTGGGCCTGTGGGTCCTGGAAGCGGCTTGTGAGCAGATGCGAAATTGGGCCCACTCGGGTCTGGATGTCCACTGCATCAGCATCAACCTGTCGGCGCGCCAGTTCCAACAGCTCCATTTCGATGCCCACATGCGCCGGATCATCGAGTCTTCGGGCCTGCCGGCGGGCAAGATCGAGCTGGAAATCACCGAATCGATGTTGATGCACGATCCGACACAGGCGATCGAGACACTCACGTTGCTGAAGCAGCTGGGCGTGTCGGTCGCCGTCGACGATTTCGGTACCGGCTACTCGGGGTTGTCGTACTTGAGGCAGCTACCGTTGGACTCGTTGAAGATTGCCCGCGACTTCATCAGCAACATCCCGCATGACTGCGATGACGCGGCGATCGCACTCGCCATCATCAGTCTCGCGCGCAACCTGGGTCTGGAGGTCGTCGCGGAGGGTGTCGAAACGGAAGCGCAGGCTAAATTCCTTGCCACGCACCGCTGCGACTTCCTGCAGGGCTACTACTTCTCGCAACCCCTCGATGCGCAGGACTACGGGCGGCTCGAGGCGACCTGGATGAATCGGGCGACCTGGCTCAGATAGTCGAGCGGAAGATCGAGCGAGGTTTGCGGCGAAGCGCGTCACATCTGGGGCGCTCGAGTGCGAGTCTGCCAGCCGCATCACGTTTCCGGGCGATTCGCGCTCGGTCGGCGACTTTACCGTAAACCTACGTATTGCTTGTGTTTTTGCACGCCTGTGTACTGCGTTCACCAAAGGGCAAACCCGTCGCGAGACGGGGACGCAAAGCCTCCGGTCTGAAGCCGGTCACGCCATCGTGGCGCGCTTCAGATAGCGGGGTTGCCGGCCTTGCCGAGCGGCCAACGAGCCGCGGGTGTGCCGTCATGCGAGGTTGATCTCCCGGATCGAAGTCCGGGACGTCGCCGCGCGCTTGCCTGCCCTTGTGTCGTTCAACTCACAAACGGGGCAGGTTAGAGAATGCATTTTTCCAACATCGCTGTGGTATCTCCCTCACGGCGTACGTTTCTTCGTACAGTAGCAGTTTGCGCAGTTCTGTCTTCACCTTGGGCCGTCGCCACCGCCGCGCCTGTGATCTCTGGGGCGCCCACAACTTCCGTGGTGGCCGCGCACTATTACGCTTTCCAGCCCGGCGCCAGGGATACCGTCGGTAAGACACTGACGTTTTCGATCGCCAACAAGCCTTCCTGGGCGCAGTTCAACACGGCCACCGGTCGATTGTATGGCACGCCGCTCCCGGCCAACGCGGGGAAGTTCGCCAATATCGCCATTTCGGTGAGTGATGGATCGGCGCGCGCTGCGCTCACGCCGTTCACGATCACCGTGCTGCCGCTGCAGAACCGTCCGCCTGTGGTCAGTGGCGCTCCGGCAGCCAGCGTGGTCGTGGGAAAGACCTATGCGTTCCAGCCGACCGCGACCGATCCGAACGGGCTGAAGCTCGGATTTGCCATCGTGAACCGGCCGTCCTGGGCCACTTTCGACAGCGCCACGGGTCGCCTGACTGGGACACCTTCGGCCGCCAACGCCGGGACCTATTCGAACATCGTGATTACCGCTTACGATGGTTATATGAAGGGCTCCTTGTCGGCCTTCTCCATCGTGGTACAGCCCGCCGCCGCGACAGCACCGCCGCCTCCGGTGGCCACGACCACCGGGTCCGCGACCCTCTCGTGGGTTCCGCCGACGGATAACAGCGACGGCACAGTGTTGACCAATCTGGCCGGTTATCGCATCTACTACGGAACGACTTCGCAGTTGGGGCAGAGCGTCACCGTGGCCAACCCCGGCTTGACCCGTTATGTGCTCAGTGGACTTGCCGCGAAGACGTGGTACTTCGCCATGACGGCCTACAACAGTGCGGGGGTGGAGAGTGCTCGCACGGCTGTGGAGAGCATGGTCGTCCAGTAGTGATCCGGCGCGAGGCGGCCTTCCCGGCCGCCTCGTTGCACGATGAGCTCGATAGACTCTCTTCGTTGCGGGTGTTTGAAACGCACACGTCTATCGCCCGCGAGTAGCAGGGCCGCGTAGCGCTCTTTATCCGCCAGGAAACCCCTGACTTCATTAGTCAGGGGAGGAATTGCAGGTGCGCGACGCGCACCACGTGGGTTAGAATGCAACCCATGAGAGATGTTGTTGTATAAAAAGGCCGTTAGCCCATGCTGCGCACGGCCTCGATACGTCTGAACCTCACGTGTGCTCAAGCGGCGGCGCTGCACGCGCTGCGCACGACGTATGCGGACGCGTGCAATCGTCTCGTGCCAGTCGTACGGGAGCATCGCTGCTGGAACCGCGTGGCTCTTCACCAGCGTACTTACTCGCGCTTGCGTAGCGAGACTTCTTTGGGTAGTCAGATGGTGTGCAACGCCATCTATAC
>CAYNTW010000044.1:0-10187 GCA_964400085.1 uncultured Steroidobacteraceae bacterium
TCCAGCGACGATGCCGTGCGGCAGGACGTTTGTCGTCACTGGCCGGCGTATTCTGTGAAACTCGTCATCATTCCCGCGGCAGCAGAAATCTTGTCCCATTTTGGGACAAAACGGCGCCGTCGGGCGTAATGCTCTCCACACGCACTCCTTCCGGGAGGGAGTCACCCTCGCGCAACTTGTGCGTGTTGATCATCACGAAGCGCTGCTGCGGGTTGGCCGCGAACACATGCAGATCGAGGTGCAGATTCGGGAGATGCGCGGTCTGCGCGGCGTCCTGGTACAGCGGGACTCCATTGGATGTTGACCGGGTCACACGATTGGCGAAACCCGGCATGGGGGGTGGATCGGCCGCCGGGGCATAGTCATCGGGATTGAGCCTGTCGCCCCCCACGTCCGCGGCTCCGCCTGGGGTGTTTTCGCTCCCGTTTACCCCGTTCACATTGGCTGCCTGCTGGCTGTAGCTGGCGGACGCGCCGCCCGGGCCAGCGCCCTGGCCCACGGCCCCAGGCTGCGAGATGCCGGCGGATGGCCCTATGCTCCCAGGTTGCCCCATCATTCCCCCTGGTTGGCTCATTCCCGCTGTCTGGCCCACAGGGGCCGCTGGAGCCGTTCCGTTCACCGGCACCGTCGGATTGGACGGGTTCGTGCCAAAGCCCTGCTGCGGCCCCGGATAACCCGCGGAGCTCGGCACCCCCGAATTGGGCCCTCCCGGGCCTGCATAGCCACCTGGCGCCTGGGTCGGCTGCAGTGGGCCACCGGTGCCCTGTGCGGCAGTGCTCGAGGAGGGCGGCTCCGTTGCCGCCGGCCGACGCAGGAGTACCCACGCGACGATCACCAGGTTGACGGCCAGCAGCACGGCCAGACCCACTGCCCAAAGTGGCAGCGAGTTCCTCGGCGGCGCAACGCGCACTTCGAACAGTGCCGGGCCGCTTTGCCGCTGGCGGTCGCTTTCAGACTTTTTCAGCGCATCCAGAATGAACGACATCGGTCACCCGCCATGAGTGTCGGCAGCGTACAGCAGTGGCGCATCGGAGCCGGCCACCGCGCTCGCTAGTGCGATCTGCGTCTGGACCCCGGCGATGCCGTCGACCGCAAGCCGATGCTGGCGTTGGAAGTCCCGCACCAGATTGGCCAACTCGGTGTCGAACACATCACTCACGGGGCCGTCACCGCGCAGTCCTTTGAGATGCTGGAGACTCTCCCGTAGCCAGCGTACATCAGCACCGTGCATCCCCGGTGAGAGCGCCTTCACCTGGCTCGTACCCGGACGCCACAACATGACAAAATCACCGAACCAATAACGTGACAGCTCGCCGATCCCAATCATTTCACGAACGCCGCCGAGCTCGATACGCGCGTGCTCATCGTCCAATCGGGTGAGCACGACCTGGTGCGAGGCGCCGCTGTCGTCGTTCAGAAGCAGGATCGCTGGTCGGTTGTACAGGCGTAGCTGCGCGAACGAGCCGCGCTGACTCAAGCAATCCAGGCCTTCTTTCGCCGCCTGGGTGCACGGGTCCGTTCCGCCGGGCACGTACTTGACTCCCCACAACCCGAAGAGCTTGGCGAAGGCGCTGTCGGTATCCGTTTCCTTCGCGTTCTGTGCCAAGAGCTCGGACAACGGCTGTGTCCGCTCGATGGTGCCAACAGCAGCCGCGTGCGCGGCTCCCGCAGGTGGCGCGGAGCCGTTCATGTTGGATTTAACGAGCGTTGTGGGCCCGCTGGCGGCGCCCGCGATGTGTGTTGCCGTGGGAGGAGTGTGCCCTGCTGCCGCGGCCGTGGGTGCGGCTTGTGTCTTCCATGGATGCGCGCTCCAGAGTGCGACAGTCGCGCATAACAAGACTACGGCCGTGCTCGCGGCTGCAGCCCAGGGTAACCAATTCGGCGCGATGCGTTTGCCGAAGACCTCGGAGGCGGCATGCCGCACGAGTGTCGCCGTGACGCGGTGACTGTCCATCGAGTATGCACCCAACAGGGCGCGGTCACAGATCACGTTTATGACCCGTGGGACTCCGACCGAGAGGCGATAGACCTCACTGAGCGCCGCGCCACTGAAGATGTCAGTCGTTGCGCCCGCCACGCGCAAGCGGTGTCGCACGTACGCGGCGGTCTCATCCCGCGAGAGTGGATGCAGGTGATAACGGCCGGTGATGCGTTGCGCGAGTTGGCGCAGCTCGTTTCGCCCCAGCAGCTCACGCAGCTCCGGCTGGCCGATCAGAATGATCTGCAGGAGCTTCTGCGTGTTGGTTTCCAGGTTGGTGAGGAGGCGGACCTGCTCGAGCACCTCGGGCGCGAGATTTTGCGCTTCGTCCACGACGAGCACGACGCGCCGTCCGGTCGCGTGCGCGCGCAGGAGGTAATGACTCAAAACGTCCACGAGATCCTTCAGGCTCTCCATGGACGCATCCGGCACGCCGATTCCGATTTCCTCGCAGATGGTGAGGAGGAACTCCGTCGCCGTCATACGCGGATTCAGGATCAGGGCGATCTCGGCGTTCTTCGGAACCTGCGCGAGCAGTGAGCGCACGATCGTGGTTTTGCCGGTGCCCACCTCACCCGTGAGCTGCACGAAACCGCCAGCCTCATTGATCCCGTAGAGCAGGTGAGCTAAAGCCTCGGCGTGGCGCTCACTCAGATAGAGATAGCGCGGATCCGGCGTGATGGCGAACGGCTTTTCGTTGAGTCCGAAAAACGAGAGATACATGGCTCGCAGCTATTTGATCGTATTGCCACGCCGCAGCGCTCCAGTGCCAAAACGCGCGCGGGCCTCATCCAGCGCCGCGTCGAGGCGTGATGTGTGCGGTGGCGCGTCTTCGAAAAGGCCGAGTTGCGACGCTGGGCTCAGGTCAGTCAAGACCACCCCCAGGAGCCGAAGTTTCGCACCAGGCGCGCTCTTGAGCCAGCGGGCGAGAAGCTCTCGGGCGATATGCGCGATAGTACGCGTATCGTGTGTCGGTGGCGCGACGGCTCGTTGCCGGGTGAATGTCACGAAATCGGCGCGCCGGATTTTCACACCGATACAGCCTGCCATGAGTTGTTTGCCGCGCAGCCGCTCACAAGCTTTGCCGGCGAGCTGCGTCAATTCAGCCTGCAGAACGCGCGGATCCCCGATATCGCGCTGAAATGTCTCCTCGGCGCTCAGGGACTTCTCGTCGCGGTCTGGGAGCACTGGACGATCATCGATGCCTGCCGCGCGTTCCCGGACGCGTTGCGTGTATCGGCCGAACAACGGCTTCAATAGCGCATCCGGCGCGCCGCGGAGCTCGCCAAAGGTGTGGATACCGACTGACTCGACTCTCATCCCGCTCTTGCGTCCCAAGCCCGGCAAGCGCCGTATGGAAAGCGGATCGAGCACTTCGTGGACGCGATCTTCCGGAACGATCGTGAGCCCGTCGGGCTTGTCGAGATCGGAGGCGATCTTGGCGATGAGCTTATTGGGGGCGACGCCGACCGAAGCGGTGAGCCCGGTGATCTCCCGGATGCGGGCTTTTATTCGCCGCGCGATGGCGACGGCGTCCCCAAAGAGCTCCTGGCTGTCCGTGACGTCGAGGAAGGCCTCATCGAGCGACAGGCCTTGGACGAGAGGCGTAACTTCATGAAAGATAGCGAAAATCTGATCGGAGACCGCCTTGTAGCGTGCCATCCGCGGCCGTACGCAGACAGCGTGCGGACAAAGGCGGAGGGCCGTACTCATCGGCATGGCCGAGTGGACGCCGTACTTGCGGACTTCGTAGCTCGCCGCCGCCACGACGCCTCGACCTTCGGTTCCACCGACAATGAGCGGCTTTCCCGCCAGGCTCGGATCGTCGTGCATTTCGACGGACGCATAGAACGCGTCCATATCGACGTGAAGAACCGCGCGGGTCATGGATTGTGGCGCCCTCCCCAGCTTCGCTAGAGGAGGACGCTATCACGGTCGTGGGCAGCTGGTGCGGTGCCGGCGGAACGGGCCGGGATTCCTCTCCGCGGGGAATCCCGACCGGCTCAAGGTGGGCTCGTCACTTCACCGTGACGGTGATCTTCTTCGACAGGACCGGCGGGTTGTGCGGGATATGGTTCGCGTCCCCGAGCAGGAGCTGCAGGGTGTGTTTCCCCGGCGGCAGCGTCACGGTGGTTTCGGTCTGGGCCTTGCCGAAATGAACGATCTTGTCCGTAGCGGGCAGGGGCTGGCTCATGTCAGCCGGTGGATCGGTGTCGATGAGCAGATGGTGGTGGCCGGTGTTCTCCTGTTTGGTCCCCGCGGGCGCGAGGGTCATGCCCTTGATGCCGAATTTCACCGTCACCGGGCTGGTCACTGTTTCCCCGTTCTTGGGGCTGATGATGAAGACCTTCGCGCCCTTGGGTGAGGGCGTGCGCTCCTGGGCTTGTCCCACGGCGATCGAGGCGGCCGCGAGGACCAGCGCGGTGGCGATTGCGAACATACGCATGACGACTCTCTCCATGCAAACGTTGATAATGCGGCCCAGGAGATCATTTGCCAGGCAGGCTTCCTGCGCCGCGCCCGAAGCTTAGTCGCACTGTTCCTGACTAACAAATATTCCGTGTTTGGCGACAGCTATTGTGCTACCACGGTATAGAGGGCCGTGGCAAGGAGTACGAGTATCGCCGCGACCAGGTATGCCAGTGCCAACACGATGAGCTTGGCGAGCGTGTACACGCGACTTTGCCCGTAAACGCGGCGCATCGCGAGATAGTAATAACAGGGGATATACCCGCAGACAGCATACTCCAGCGGCCCGACCGGTACGTGGACGAGGCGCAATACTGCCGCAACAATGGAAAACAGCCCCAGCAGCGCGAAGACAAACGCGTGATCGTGCAGCACAAACAGGAGGTGCTCGATGTAGTAGCGCCGTGATCGCAGGTAGAGGGGCACCATCACCAGCGCGAGGGCCGGAACCGTCAGAAAGAGCGCACGCGGCAGATTGTGGAAAAAACCTTCGGTCAGCCCGCGGCCACCATCCTCCACTGTTCGCTGGCAACTCGTGCGCAATGCCGGACCAAGTCGGGACTGCCACGGTCCTGTGTACCGCAGCTTCGCGCAATCTTGCGCGGTGCGCTGGCGCGCGCGCTCGATCGCCTGGCGCGGCAGCTCAGAAACTGGTGCCGAGGGGAAATCACTGGGATCGACGAACACGACCCGGGCCGTGCCAGTCTGGTTGAGCGTTGCTGCCAACAGGAAGAAGGACACGCTCAGTACCAAATACAAACGCAGTGGCGGCAAATAACTCGCCCGCCGACCGGCGAGGAACTCCTGGGTCAGAAAACCAGGCTTGAACAGAAGCGCCGTCAACGTGCGCCACAGGCGCGAGTCCGCGTGCGTCAGGTCCTCGGCTGCTTCGCATGCAAAGTGCCAAACCGAGTGCAGCGCATGTTCTACGCGTTGACCACATTCCGAGCAGTACCGGCCACTGACATGCGCGCCACAGTTGGCACATACGGCTGGCACGGTGTTTGGTCGAGGTGCGCTCGCGCCGGCATCCATCGCGCTCGTTGCGGCCGGTCTTGCTTCTCCACTGGCCGCGATTGCACTGTGGGCGACATTCCTTGGCTCGGCCGCACTCCCGGCGACCACGCCTGGCGTGGTCGCATCAGCCGCTTCCGTCGCACCCGCGTCCGTGTTGGTCATCCCCGCAGCTCCTCCCTGCGACCTCAAACGCGCGCTGCGGGCTACGCGCCGCGGGCTGAGGCACCCCCGGCGATCTGCACACTCGAGCGCACCGGTGCGCTTTGTGGAACCGGCTCAGCCTGGGTGCCGAGCTCGTGCGGCGCGAAATCATCCACGTTGATGATCTCCATCACTTTGCGGTCGTAATCGCGCAGCGTGGCCGCTTCCGTCTCGGAGATGATGCCGGCCGCAAGGGCCTGTTGGATCTGACTGGGCAAATCCAGGGCGGTGACCTTGCCGGTTTTGACACCCTCGACCCGGATACGCTTTTCCAACGGCTCGACGGTCTGGGTGAGCAGCAGCGCCTCCTGCAACAAGCCGAACGGGTTCGTCGGCTCTAGCGTCCAATACATGTACTGACAGAGGCGCTCGCGCGCATCGGTCGGGTTCATCACCAGCTCCGCGAGCTTGCGGCCCAGGCGATCACTAGGGGCCGAGTAGGCTCGGCCGCGCGGCAGGATCAGAAAACGCATCACCCCGCCCAAGAGCCGATTCGGGAAGTTGCGCAGGAAGCCATACAACTGCTCCTGCGCATGATAGAGCAGGTTGCGGCACGCCCACTCCACGATGGGCAGGTCTTCCTCCGGTCGCCCCTGGTTGTCGTGATGCTTCAGCACCATCGAGGCGAGGTACATACACGAGAGGACATCGCCGAGCCGCGCCGACAAACTCTCTTTCTTTTTCAGGTAGCCGCCGAGCGTCAGCATCGCGACATCGACCGCGAAGGCAAAGGATGCGCTGAAGCGCACGATGTGTTGGTAGTAACGGCCGGTTGGTCCTTGCACCGGCTTCGTGGTAAAGCGCGCGTGCGTGAGCGCCATGATGAACGAGCGCACGGCGTTGGAAATCGTGAAGCCGATATGCCCGAACAGGGCGCGATCGAAATCATCGACCCCCTTGGCCCGGTCGGGGTTGCGGGCGGCATTCATCTCGCGCAAGACGAATGGGTGGCAGCGCACCGCGCCCTGCCCAAAGATGATGAGACTGCGGGTGAGGAGGTTCGCGCCTTCGACGGTGATTGCGACCGGCACGACCTCATAGCCGCGTGCCAGATAATTTTTGGGGCCGAGGCAGATGCCCTTGCCGCCGTGAACGTCCATCGCATCGATGGCCACCTGGCGCCCCATCTCCGTGACGTGATACTTCAGCATCGCGGAAGGAACCGACGGCTTTTCCCCACCGTCGATGGCGCCTGCGGTGACCGAGCGTGCCGCATCCATGGTGTAGGTCAACCCGACCATCCGCGCGATCACACTCTCGACACCTTCGAACTTCCCGACCGGCATGTTGAATTGTCGCCGGATGCGCGCGTACGCGCCCGTCGCCCACGTGCCGGCCTTCGCGCCGCCGGTCGCGTTCGAGGGCAGCGAGATGCAACGGCCGACCGAGAGCTGTTCGACCAACATGCGCCAGCCGCTGCCGGCCATTTTGGGTCCGCCGATGATGGCATCCAGCGGTACGAACACGTCCTTGCCCTGGATAGGCCCGTTCTGGAACGGGATATTGATGGGGAAGTGACGGCGGCCGATCGTGATGCCGGGGGTATTGCGCGGGATCAGGGCGCACGTGATGCCGATGTCGGTCTTGTCGCCGAGCAGCTTGTCCGGATCGAACATGCGGAAGGCGAGGCCGATGACCGTGGCGATCGGCGCGAGCGTGATGTAGCGCTTGGAGAAGTTGAGTCGCAGTCCGATGACTTCGCGACCCTGCCACATGCCGCGGCAGACGATCCCGGTATCGGGAATGGAGGCCGCGTCCGAGCCGGCCCGCGGACCGGTCAGTGCGAAACAGGGCACCTCCTCGCCGCGCGCCAGCCGTGGCAGGTAATAGTTCTTTTGCTCCTCGGTGCCGTAGTGGTTGAGCAACTCGGCCGGGCCGAGTGAATTCGGTACGGCGACGGTGGAGGAAGCCGTGGTGCTGCGGCTTGCGATCTTGGCGAGCACGCAGGAATGCGCGTAGGCCGAGAACTCGAGGCCGCCGTATTTCTTCGGGATGATCATCGCGAAGAAACCACGTGATTTGAGGTAATCCCACACCTGCGGCGGCAGGTCACCGCGCTCATGGGTGATGTTCCAGTCATCGAGCATGCGACACAGCTCTTCGCACGGGCCGTCCAGGAACGCCTGCTCTTCGGCCGAGAGCTGTGGCGGGCGTGCGGAAAGCAGCTTCGACCACTTCGGCGCGCCGGTGAAAAGCTCCCCGTCCCACCAGACTGTGCCCGCTTCGAGCGCCTCGCGCTCGGTTTGGGACATTGAGGGCAGGAGCTTCAGATAGGCCTTCATGAACGGTCGCGTGATGAGAGCCTTGCGCAGCGGCCGGACGTTGAGCAGCCACAGGAATGCCAACAGGACCCACAGGAAGCCCTTCCACACTCCCGCGGGAGCACTCGAGGCACCCAACACCGTATAGGCGACGAGCAACACGGTGAAAGTCGCCGTGAACGCGAACAGTGATAGCCGTTTGTAGGCCAGGAATAGCACCGCCGCGATAAACAGCAGCGTGATGATGCCGCCGATCTGGGTGACCGCAAACGCCGCGGCGACGATGAGAAGGAGGCTGATGATCGCGCCGAGCATGAAATGTTACTCCTGGGGAAGGGTGGCCGTCCCTGGCCGTCCGCACGGGCTTTTAGCCGAGCAGCGTCTTGACGCCTTCGCGCTCCTCGCGCAGTTCCGCATCTGTCGCGTCCATGCGCTTGCGGCTGAACTCGTCAACCGATAGGCCCTGAACGATCTGGTACTCACCATCCTTGATGGTGACCGGATACGAATAAATCACCCCTTCCTTGATGCCATAGCTGCCGTCTGACGGCACGGCCATGCTGGTCCAGTCACCCGCGGCGGTTCCATGCACCCAAGTATGGACGTGGTCGATCGCTGCCGAAGCCGCGGAGGCGGCGGACGAAGCGCCCCGCGCTTTGATGATCGCGGCGCCGCGTTGCTGGACTACTGGGATGAAGCTTTCTTCGATCCATTTCTGGTCCACCAGGGACTTTGCTGGCTTGCCATCCACGGTGGTGTGGCTGATATCTGGATACTGCGTAGCCGAGTGATTTCCCCAGATGGTCATGCGCTTGATGGCAGTAACGTGCTTGCCTGTCACTTGCGCAAGCTGTGACAGCGCGCGATTGTGATCGAGGCGTGTCATGGCGGTGAAGTTGCGCGGGTTGAGATCTTTCGCGTTCGCTCGGGCGATGAGAGCGTTGGTATTGGCCGGGTTGCCCACCACCAGCACCTTTACCTGCCGATGGGCGACTTCATTGAGGGCCTTTCCCTGAGCTGAGAAAATCTGCGCGTTGGCGAGGAGTAGATCCTTGCGCTCCATACCGGGGCCGCGCGGGCGGGCGCCGACCAGCATGGCGACATTGCAATCCCGGAAAGCCACTTTGGCGTCATCTGTCGGGACGATTTTGTTGAGAGTCGGGAACGCGCAGTCCTGGAGCTCCATCACCACCCCCAGCAACGCTGGCAACGCGGGAGTGATTTCCAACAGGTGGAGATTCACCGGCTGATCCGGGCCGAGCAACTGGCCGGAGGCGACACGGAAGGCGAGAGCGTAACCGATCTGGCCGGCGGCACCGGTGATCGCGACATTCAGGGCTGGCTTCATGATGGTGCGTGACTTCGCTTTGAAAGGGCCGGGAATTCTAGCGGCTATTGCGCTCGGGCGGCAGCACGCGCCTAGGCGACAGCGCCCGTGCCGGCGCCGGTGGCCGAGCGTGCTTCACTGGTCCGCCCTCGGCACCGGATAGTCCGGATAGAGCTTCCGGAAGCGCTTCATTTCGCGCTCCGCCGCGGCCGTGTGCCCGTCGCTGCGGAGCTTTTGGATCCGCGCGAGCCAGGCGGCCGGATCTGGACTTTCACGTTTCGCGGTGTTTGATCCGGACTGATCTGGTGGAGGGGGTGCGGCCGAGGTCGCTGCCTTCGTGTCGGCCGTGGCTGGTGCGATGGCGGCTCCGCCGGACGCGGTTGCTGCTGGCGCGGGTGTGACCGCCGCAGCGGACCTGGCTGGCGCGGGTGCGGCTGATACTGGCGATGAATCAATGGCAGTCGGCGCGGGTGCTAGGGACGGTGACTCGGCTGGCGGCGCTGCGATCGCCGCCGGCGCGGGTTCAGGGGCGGTGGGGCGGCGCTCGCCCACAATGACTGCCTCTTCCAACGTCGACGACGTGCCCGCCATCGCTTCCTGCTCAGGTCTTGCCCGTTTGGCTGCTTTCTCAGCTCGAGCAAGGCGAGTCCGCGCTCGATCCGAAGCGAAGTCCCGCTCGGCTGCGGCAGGGAGTGCCGCACTCGAGCCCGCTTCCGCGGCTGTCGTCGGAGCCGGCGGTGGAGCGGCAGCGATCGCGGGAATCGAGGATCGCGCCGCGCGAGACTGGTAGTCCGATGGCTTTTTCGCGGCCGCCTCGGCATCCGCAGCGAATCCGGAATTCGCACCCGATGCGGTATTCGTGCCCGATGCGGCATTCGCGGCCGATGCGGCATTCGTGCCCGATGCGGTATTTGCGGCCGACGCGGTATTCGCC
>CAYNTW010000044.1:10287-25707 GCA_964400085.1 uncultured Steroidobacteraceae bacterium
GGCCGATGCGGCATTCGTGCCCGATGCGGTATTTGCGGCCGACGCGGTATTCGCCGCCAATGCGGAATTCCCGCCCGAGGCATCCGCGGCCGCGCCGGTCGCCATCGGCCGGACAGCCGAGGATTGCGACACCAGCATTGGTTCCGGTTTCAGCGGCGACTGCGAACGGGTTGCCGTTGAACTCTGGCTGAGCGCGGATTGCAGCGACGCATCGTTACGTTTCGCCCGAACACCGAGATCGAGCAGGACGGCGAAAGAGATGAGAATGGTCGCCGCGAGGCCGACCGGCAGCGCCCATTTCGGAGCGTGATACATGTTGAGCGAGGAAGCCCCTTGAATGGCCTTGCGCGCTTTGCCAATGACGATGCGATCGAGCTCCGGCGGCGGCTCGAGCTGCTCGAGTGGGATCGTGCGCTTATCGATCGGCGTACGCCGTTTGAGGTAGGCCTCAAACTCATCGTCCTGTTCGGAGTCGCTCACGGGCCTCGCTCCTGAACTACCGCCGATACGCTCGCCGCGGTGGCGGTTCCCGCGGTGCCCAGCGCACCGCGCAGTTTCGCAACCGCGTAGCGCAGACGGCTCTTCGCTGTTTCGGGGCCCACGGCGGTAATGACTGCAATCTCCTCGAGTGAAAGACCGGATTCCTCGTACAGAAGAAACACTTCGCGCTGTTCGGCCGGCAATTGCGCGAGAGCCGTCTTATAACGCGCGATCGCTTGCGCCTGTTCGGCGCGCGCGTCCGGCCTGTCGTCATCAGGTGCCGGCAACGAGCTTTGCCAGTCCTCCTGTCCGTCGCCACTGACTTCCGCGCGAGCATTTGCTCGACGACAGTAGTCGACGAAACAGTTGTGTGCGATCCGATACAGGAAAGTCTGGAATTTGGCCCGCGGCTCATAACGCCCGCGGCTCGCGATCACTTTGCTCCAGACCTCCTGGAACAGATCGTTCGCGGCTTCCTGGTTACGCGTGTGCCGCGAAAGGTACCGGTACAGGCCGCCGCGATGGCGCTGATAGAGCGTCTCGAAAGCGCGCAAGTCGCCACGCGCATAACGCAGCATCAGCTCGCCGTCGTCCTGAAGGTCCATCGACTACCACTCTACGCGCCCCGCCCGCGCGACGCATCTTCTACCCCGCCACAAACCCCCACGCAATTTCCTGCATCTGAGTTGACGTCCAGGCACATCTGATCCCGACGCAGGGCGCCGCAGCTGGCCCCTGCCGAGGCTCAGCGGCGGTGTCGAATCGCGACCGGCGAAATCGTTCTGTAGTGCCGGCCGACTTGGGTTCGAAGCGCCGGACGAGTCCGGGCGTCAAAGCCGGCCCGTGCGGAACCGAGGGTTTCGTCCGGGCAAGCAAGCCGCCAGGCCCAAGTCGCCGAACGGGAACGGCATCCTGCGAAAAGTTTTAGTGAGCTGGCTTGACACTCATCTAGTGATGTAGTTATATATAACACCATGACGTCGGCGCCCTGCATGGGGCAGAGCGTTCGAGTCTGGAGACGGGAGAGCAACCATGAATACGTTTATGAACAATGGGTTGAAGGTGCTGGCGTGCGGTGCTGCGGCGGTGGTGATCACCCTCGCCCTGAGCTTCAGCTTTGTCCACTCAACGGCGGTCGTGCGCAACGAGCCGGTCGTCACCACCCCGTGGACTGCAAAGCTTTCGGTTCAGCCTGCGCATGCATGGTTTGGTCAGCCCCAGCCGGCTGTTTTGGTAGATTAGTCCGCTAATCTTCCGCCACAGAGGTTGCCAAGGGCCTGATGGATCCGCAGTGGGACGACAGCCTGCCGATTTACCGGCAACTGCGGGACCGCGTGGTCGCGATGATCTTGGAGGGAGTACTGAAAGAGGGTGATCCGCTTCCGTCGGTGCGTAACGTCGCCGCGGAGTTCCGGCTGAATCCGCTCACAGTGTTGAAGGGATACCAGCAGCTGGTCGACGAGCAGCTGGTCGAGAAGCGGCGCGGCCTGGGAATGTTCGTGAGCACCGGAGCGCGCAACGCCTTGATGAAGGACGAGCGGCAGCGCTTTCTGGAGGAGGAATGGCCCAAGATCTACGCGACCATCCAACGCCTGGGACTGTCAGCGACCGAGCTGCTGCGCAACGGAACGGCTGCCCCCGCGGCGCCATTCCCTTCCACGCCGGGCCAAGGTGATGACAGCAGTCATTGAAGCACGCGGATTGAGCAAGTCCTATCACACCACCCCGGCGCTGGAGGATGTCAGCTTCACCGTCGGGCCGGGCCGCATCGTCGGCCTGATTGGACCGAACGGCGCCGGCAAGACGACCGCCTTGAAGGCAATCCTGGGACTCACTCGTTTCCAGGGAGACCTGCGGGTGCTAGGGCTCGATCCCCGCTCGAGTCGCGACGAGTTGATGCGCGAAGTGTCATTTATCGCCGATGTGGCCGTGTTGCCTCGTTGGCTGCGTGTCAGTCAGGCGCTCGAGCTCGTCGCCGGCGTGCACACGAGATTCGACCGGGCGCGTGCCATGGAATTCCTGCGCCGCACCGACATTCGCCTGCGTAGCCGGGTGCGTGAGCTCTCCAAGGGCATGGTGACTCAACTGCACCTCGCCTTGATCCTGGCGATCGATGCGCGGCTGCTGGTGTTGGATGAGCCGACTCTCGGCCTCGACCTCCTGTACCGCCGTCAATTCTATGACACACTACTGAACGACTACTTCGACAAGGAGCGCACGATCCTCGTGACGACGCACCAGGTCGAGGAGGTCGAGAACCTGTTTACCGATGTCATTTTCATCAATCGGGGGCGGGTGGTGCTCGACAGCTCGGTGGAAGGGCTTGCCGAACGCTACGTGCAGCTCACCGTACCGCCGGACAACGCCGATCGGGCTCGCGGGTTGAAGCCTTTTTACGAGCACGAGATTTTCGGTCGTATCGTGATGGTGTTCGAAGGGCGAACGGCCGCCGAGCTCGCCTCGCTTGGTGAAGTGCGCACGCCCTCGATCGCGGACCTCTTCGTGGCGAAGATGGAGATCAACAAGAAGAAGGAGGCCGCGGCGTGAGCTCGCCAACAGCGGTTTCTTCGAGCGAGCGCCTGCCACCGGCGGCCCGGGCCTGGCTGGCGAGCCACCCTTCAGTGCGAATGTTCTATACCCTGCTGCGGCGTGAGTTCTGGGAATTCCGCTCACTGTGGATCGCGCCGCTCATCGTGAGCGCTCTGCTGTTGGTGAGCGCGCTGCTCACACACGGGGCGATGAAGATCGATGCCGGCGAGCCTTCTGAATGGCTCGACCCGCAAGTCAAGAGCAGTATTTTCGCCCTGGCGCAGTGGGGCCTCACGGTGCCGTTCTACCTGGTGATGCTCCTGGTGTTGAGTATCTACCTGGTCGACTGCCTGTACGCAGAGCGCAAGGACCGCAGCATCCTGTTCTGGAAATCCCTTCCGATCAGCGACGGTGCCACCGTCGCCTCGAAGCTTTGTGTCGCCTGCGTCGTCGTGCCACTGGGGACTTTCGCGCTCGCCTTGGTCACCGATGTGCTCTTCACGATCATCTGGGACCTGCGTGCGTTGATTGGACATGCTCCCGAGCTAGTCGTGTGGGACACCGTCGCGTTCCTGAAGACGCAGGTGCTGATGTTTCTCGGATTGGTGATCTCCATCCTCTGGTACGCACCGTTTTTTGGCTGCTTGTTGCTCGCCTCCGCCTGGGCTCGGCGGAACGTCTACCTGTGGGTTACCCTGGTGCCGCTGCTCGCCATCATCGTCGAGCGCATCGCCTTCGGTACCCATCACCTCTCCAGCCTCATCGGCTATCGTAGCAGTGGCATCTGGTGGAGCTTGCACCTGGAAAGTGCGGTGGTGGGCTCGCTCACGAGTGTCGCACAGGCGGCGATCGTCTCCGTTCCTGCCCTCTACGACCGGGTGCACATCGGCCCGGCCTTTACCAACATCGATCTGTGGCTCGGCTTGGTCTTCACGGCCGGATGCGCCTACGCAGCCGTCTGGTTGCGCCGCTATCGCGACGATAGCTACTGAAAGCCGATAGACCTCGTTTATCATCCCAATCCGAACAACCGATTGGCTCCGGCGTGGCGGGCACCTTTACAGTGCGCGTAACACAAAGGAGGATTTCATATGTTCGACACCAAAAACGATATTCCGGCGGCAACCCGTAAGAGCGCCATCGAGCTGCTGAATGCTCGACTGGCGGATGCGATCGATCTGGGCACCCAGATCAAGCACGCGCACTGGAACGTCAAGGGCCCGAGTTTCATCGCCCTTCACGAGTTGTTCGACAAGATCGCGGAAACCGTCGAGGACCAGATTGACACCATCGCCGAGCGGGTGACCGCCCTCGGTGGCACCGCCCGAGGCACGCTCACATCTGTCTCGCGCGCTACATCCCTGAAACCGTACCCGGAGGAGATCTCCGACGGCATGGCGCACGTGGAGGCACTCTCAGCCGTGGTGGCTGACTTCGGTCGGAAGGTTCGCGCGGCTATCGACGAATCGGCCAAGCTCGGCGACGCCGACACGTCCGATCTCTTCACGGGTGTTTCCCGTGAGACCGACAAGAACCTCTGGCTCCTGGAAGCTCATCTCCACAGCAAGACCTAGGCGTGCCCGCGATTGGCAACGGCATGCTCGAGGTCCGGCGCTCCGCGGAAGCGCTGGAGCTCGAGCTGACAGGCGAATGGCGTGCGCTGCGCTTCGATGAGATCGATGCCGCTTTGGCGACTGTGGACGTGGCTGGCGCGCGCCATATCCGGATCTCAACCACCCAATTGGCCGTGCTCGATCTCTCGGGCGCCTGGCGTCTCCATGAATTCATCAAGACGGCGCGAACCGCTGGCGCCGAGGTCGTCTTCGAAGGGGCGCCTCCGGACCAGCTCCGCCTCGTCGACCAGACACTGCGAGGTGAAAGTCCGCCCTGCTCGGAGCGAAATCGTCCCGTCCCGCTGAATCCCATCGAGGAGCTCGAGGCTCCCGCGATTCGCTCACTCGAGTTTCTGGGTCGCCACGCTGTCCTGTTCACGCGCGATTTGATCCGCGACCTCGCTTTCCTTGGCCGGATGAGCGTGACCGGCGTGCGCGGCTTCACGAGTTGGCGGCGACTGCGTCCGACCTCGATCGCACGGCACGTGTATGACACTGGAATCACGGCGATCCCCATCGTCGCCCTGATCGCATTCCTCATCAGCGTGATCGTCGCCTACATGGGCGCACAGGAATTGCGCAACTTCGGTGCGGTGATCTACGTCGTAGACCTGGTCACGATCGGCGTATTGCGCGAGCTGGGCGTGCTGCTGACGTCCATCATCGTGGCCGGTCGCTCGGGCAGCGCCTTCGCAGCCGAGCTCGGATCGATGAAGCTCAACGAGGAAGTCGACGCGCTTTATGCGACCGGCGTCGATCCTTTCGAGGTCCTGATTCTTCCCCGTGTACTGGGCTTGGTCATCGCTCTGCCGTTGTTGACCGTCATTGCGGATATCATTGGGCTCACCGGTGGCGCCCTGTTGTGTCGGCTGCTGCTCGACATACCTTTGACGCAATACGTGACTCGAATGCAGGAGGCGATCGCACCCACGACTTTCTGGGTCGGAGTGATCAAAGCACCGGTGTTCGCCGTCGTGATCGCCTTGGCCGGTTGCTATCGCGGCCTACAAGTGCAGGACTCCTCGCGCGAGCTCGGCCGTCTGACCACGCTTGCCGTGGTGCAGGCCATCTTTCAGGTGATTCTGGCGGATGCGCTGTTCGCGGTGCTGTTCCTGGAGATGAACATTTGATCTATCCGGTCCTCGAAGTGATCGGGTTGGTGAACCGTTTCGGGACCCAGCTCGTGCACGATCGGCTCAACATGGAGGTGCGCGCGGACGAAGTCTTTGGCATCGTGGGCGGCTCCGGCACCGGTAAGTCCGTCCTGTTGCGGAGCATCCTGGGCCTGCAGCGACCGCAGGCCGGGATCATCCGGATCGACGGTCACGACATCACCCGGATGGGCTCGAAGCAGCTCTATGAAGTGAAGGCACGCTATGGCGTCACTTTCCAGCAGGGGGCGCTCTACTCGGCGCTCACAGTGCGCCAGAACGTGCAGCTACCCATGATCGAGCACGTGAACATCGATCCGTGCGCGCGCGACGAACTGGCCATGCTGAAGATTCTACTCGCGGGACTGCCGGCGGATGCCGCTGACAAGTATCCTGCGCAGCTCTCCGGCGGCATGGTCAAACGGGCCGCCCTGGCCCGTGCCCTGGCGCTCGATCCAAAGCTACTTTTCCTGGACGAGCCGACCTCCGGTCTGGATCCGATCAGCGCCGCGGAATTCGATGAGTTGATTCTTTACCTGCAAAAGGAACTTAAACTCACCGTTATCATGATCACGCACGATCTGGACACGATCTTCCGTACCTGCAATCGTGTCGGGGTCATCGTGGATCGCCATATGGAAGTCGATACGCTCGAAGGCATTGTCAACAATCCCCATCCGTGGATACAGTCATATTTCCATGGAGAGCGGGCGCGTGAGCGGCTAGGTCAACATGGAGCGTAGCGCGAACTACGCCGCCGTCGGCGCCTTCGTGCTCCTGGTGACCCTCATCGGGGCACTCTTCGTCTATTGGTATTCCGACAGTCGCGAGCATCGCAACTACAACCGCTATGAAGTTTACTTTGACGGCACTGTCGCCGGCCTGGAGCGTGGCGCTGCCGTGCGCTACCTGGGTGTAGGTGTTGGTCGCGTGGTGGAGATGCGTATCGACCCACGCGATTCGAGTCGCGTCATGGTCGTGGTTGACATCGATGCGTCGACGCCTGTTTCGGACATGACCGTTGCCGAACTTTCACTACAGGGGGTCACCGGGCTGCTCTACATCGACTTGTTGCGGCAGCATGCGGGTCAACCCGAGCCTCCGCTGATCCCGAGCTTCAGATATCCGGTGATCCGGGCCCGCCCCTCGCGGCTTCAGGCTTTCCTGAGCAGTTTGCCGGACCTGGTGACAGCGGCGGGTGACCTGATAGAGCGCGCGGACCGGTTGTTGAGCGATGACAACCTGTCAGCTTTTTCCGGCGCGCTCGGGAACATCAACCGGGCGAGCGTCGGTCTCCCCCAGACTCTGCACGAGTTGAACGGCTTGCTGAACGAGTTGCGAGGGGCGACCGCACAGATCGCCGCGTCAGCCAAAGACCTGCGCAGCGTGATCGACACAGCCGGTCCGGACGTCGAGGTCACCCTGCAGCGCTTGCGATCCGTGTCCGACAACCTGGCGAAAGCGACCGATCTCATTGACAAGATCATCGCCGACAACCGCCAGGACATTCGCTCGTTCACGCGCGACGGCCTGCCGGAGCTCGAGCGCTTCTTGCGTGAGGGTCGCGCGGCCGCGCAAGAGATACGCGCGCTCAGCAACAGCCTGCGCGAGAATCCATCGCAGCTCCTCTACCAACCAGCGCAGCAGGGCGTGGAGATCCCCCGGTGACAGTCGCGAAAGACCGCAGAGCAGGCTGGCCTTCACGCGCGTGCCTGCTCATCTTACTGACGATGTCGCTATCCATCGCCACCGCCGGATGCAGTGGCTTGTTCCACAGCAACGCACGCCCGGAGCAGGTGTACTTTTTGCGCGCGATGCCTCTTCAGGGCACACCCACCACGTCCCCCGTCAAGGCATCCCTGCGCCTCAATCCTCCAATCACCGCGCCAGGACTCGAATCGGCACAAATCGTGTTGGTGCAATCCGACCGGCGCATGAGCTTCTATCTCGCCAGCCGCTGGGCCGCTCCGACCGCCACCCTGGTCGAGACGCTCGCGGTCGAGAAACTACGCGGCTCCGGGCTGTGGGAATCGGTCGGCGACTCGGCGAGCTCCTTTCCGTCCGACTACGTGATGCAAGTGACCGTGCGCCGCTTCGATGCCGACTACACTGGCGGGGGCACAGCGCCCGACGTTCACGTTGTGCTCGACTGTATGTTGGGTAGACGGGAGGGTCGCGAGGTCATCGCGAGCTTTGTCGCTGAGGGCACGGCCACCGCGGCCGCCAATAGACTCAGCGCGGTCGTGGCTGCATTCGAGGCCGCGGCCAATGCGGCGCTCGACTCCCTGTCCGCGCAATCGGTTCAGGCCGTACGCATCGCGATGATCGCCCGTGGAACAACGGGCGAGACTGCCAGGTAGCCTAGAAATCCGCCATCCCGGTTCCTTCCAAAAACCTGTAGAACCAGTACCGCCCTTGCGCCGGATCGGCGTAAGCCGCGAAATCCGCGGTGTACTCGATGCCCAACGAGGCGCGATTGCTCCAGAGCGTATCGAAGTACTCGAGGGTCTGTAGCGCGAGCGGCGAGCCGCGGGCCACGTCGACGGCGACGTTCGCCTCGAGGTTGTAATCCAACAGGTTGCGTCGCGTGAGGCTCGCGGATCCGAGCGTCAGCCAGAGGCGTCGCGGGCCGTAGATCATGACCAGCTTGGTGTGAAACTGCTCGCCGTGGGTGCGATACCAGCGCACGTGGATTGCCCCGTCACTCTCTGAAACCAACTCGCTGGCAGCCGGTTGGTTTGGTAGCCCCGAGGTGGTGTGGCCGTAGGCATCCTTGTTGGGATCGAGGATGAGGCGAACGTTCACGCCACGCCGGCTCGCGCGCAGCAGCGCCTCCACCACATCTCTATCGGCGACGCGAAACATCGCGATATCGATGGAGTCGCCTTTTACGGCAGCGTCGATGTGCTCCAGCAGGGCGTCCTGGATTGCTCCCTCTGTCAGGGTTTGCACTCGTGCCAATTTCCCGGAAAGGACATCGCTCTCGCTGTCGCGTTCGTCGATTGCGCCGGAGGTCTGTGTTGGCGGTAGTGCGCCTATGGTGCCCTTCCAGCCGGAGAGCTGCGCGATCGCCAGCTCGCTCTCGAGCAACGATCGCAACACCGGTCCCCTCACACGCGCCGCCACGTTCGAATCCGCGCCGCTGGCGTCGTGCGGATTGGCGGACCCAATGATCCCCACCAGGCCCCCTTTGCCGTCATCTCCGATGATGACCTTGCGCTGGTTCGCTTTGAAGTTGATGAGCTGGGCCCAGGCTCCAAAGGGCAGCGGTGTGTTGGAGTCGTCCAGCGGATTCGGCAGCGAGCCCTCGCCCTCTGTACTGGGATTCCACCAGTTGATCGCGAGGCGCCACGCGCTGGAATAAAGGTGGTTGGAATCGCGCAGGGGATCGAGGCGAGTGACCACCACGTCGACCCCCGCCGCGCGCAACAAGCGCAGGTCGGGCGACGGCGTTGACCCATAGAGCTCGTTGATGGGGTCGGTGACGAACAGCACTTTCAGACCAGATAGCGCCTGGCGGCGCTCAATCAGCGCGTCGCGTAACTGCTCGGACAGGGGCCGCAGCAATGGCGACGTCGGATCGAGGTCCCCGTGCCGATTGTTGAACATAAAGTAGTCGAGGACGAGAAACTGCCGCGCCGAGCGCACGATCTTGAGCGTCTCGTCGAAAATGGCCTGGCTGGAAACCGCGCGGCCATACGCGTCGGCCGAAGTGATGTCGGCTATGAAGGTGACGTCCTGCGTGGGCATGGAGTGCCACGCGGAATGGGTTCGCACACCTGGAGCTAGCGGCTTGTTCGCTTCCCAGCATGCCACGGCGATCCAGATCCCCACCAGAACAATGGAGATTGCGCGCCGATAGCGACGTCGACGCGTGACTGGCGCAGCCGACATCCTCGAGCTGAACGGCATGGCGTGATTCTAACCTATGCCGACCGCTCCTCCAGCTCCGAGCTTACTTCGAGCCAGCGCTCCTCCAATGTGGCGATCTCACGCGACAGCTCCGCATGGCGGACGGTGAGCCGACGGCCCTCCTCGGGTGGCTTGCTCGAATAAGTGGCTGGGTCGGCGAGCTCGGTTTCCAGCTGCTGCCGCTCGCGAGCCAGCTTCTCGAGCTGGCTCTCGATACGCCGCTGCTCATTGCGCAGGGGTGTGAGTCGATTACGGGCCTCGGCTTCCAGTCGCCGTTGTTCCTGCCGTGAAGGCGTTGGAACCGCCGCTGCATGCGACTCCGGACGTGGCGCCTTCCCGCTCTTCGCCAGCCACTCGGCATAATCATCCAAATCGCCGTCGAATGGCGCCACCGCGCCGCTTGCAACCAACAGGAAACTGTCACAAGCCCCGCGCAGCAGGGTCCTGTCGTGCGAGACGACGACGACGGCGCCCGGAAAGTCCTGTAGCGCGAGCAGTAGAGCGTGCCGCATGTCCAGGTCCAGATGGTTCGTTGGCTCATCCAGCAGCAGCAGGTTGGGCTTGCGGGCGACCAGGATCGCCAGCGCGAGTCGCGCGCGCTCGCCGCCGGAAAACCGCCCGGTGGGCTCGAAGACGCGGTCGCCCCGAAATCCGAATCGACCCAGGTGATCGCGTTTGTGCTGCTCGGGCCAGGCGGCGACTTCCGGGCCGCCACGGCGGCCGAGCTCACCAAAGGCCGTATTCTCCGAATCCAGGTGCTCCAGCTCGATTTGCGCAAAAAAACCGGTCAGGAGGTCCGGAGCGGGCGTCACTGTTCCAGTGACCGGAGCGAGTTGCCCGGCGAGCACGCGCATCAGGGTCGACTTTCCCGCGCCGTTGCGCCCGAGGATGCCGATCCGGTCGCCCGGATTCACTGTGAGCGAGACGTTTTCGATGATTTTTCGGGGGCCGTAACCCGCTGCCACGCGCTCGAGTGTCAGCAAAGGGCGTGGGAGTTTCGCCGGCGTTTCGAACTCCCACTCGAAGCTCGATTCCGGCTGTACTGCTGCAATCTCTCCGAGACGCGCGAGAGCCTTGAGACGGCTTTGAACCTGCCGCGCCTTGCTGGCCTGGGCCCGGAACCGGCTGATGAAACTAGTCACCCGCGCGAGCTCACGCTCCTGCCGGGCGATGAGCGCGCGCGTGCGCTCACCCCGCGCCGCATGTTGCACCTCGAACGAGCTGTAGTTCCCGGCATACGAGTTCAGCCGGCCCGCTTCGATGTGAAGTATCCGGGTGACTACTCCATCCAGGAACTCGCGATCGTGGGAAACGAGGAGGAGCGTGCCAGGATAACTTCGCAACCACTGCTCGAGCCAAAGCACCGCGTCCAGATCGAGGTGGTTGGTGGGCTCATCGAGCAGCAGCACATCGGAACGTCGCATCAGCGCCCGTGCCAGGTTCGCACGCATTTTCAGCCCGCCGGAGAACTGGCGCACCGGGCGCTCGATTTCCTCCGGTGCGAATCCCAAGCCCGCGGCGAGCTCCGCGGCCCGACTTCTCCCGGAGTACCCGGCGAGGTGCTCGTACTCGGCGTGCAGCGCGCCGATGCGAGCGCCATCCCCGGCGCGCTCGGCCTGCTGGAGTTGCGCTTCCACCGCTCGCAGCTCGAGGTCGCCGTCGAGAATGTATTCCACCAGGGGCGCATCCGACTCCGGTAGCTCCTGGGCCACGGCCGCGAGAGCCAGGTTGGGTGGAGCCGAATACTCGCCAGCCTCTGGAGTCAGCTCGCCCTTGATGAGCGCCAGCAGTGTGGACTTGCCCGATCCGTTGCGTCCGACGATGCCCACCTTCTCGCCCCGGAAAATTCCCAGGCTGGCTTGGTCAATGAGGACTTGCGGGCCGCGGCTCAGCCGGACGTTCGTCAGGTTCAACATGGGTTGAGCTCGCGCGCGCTCTGTCGCGCCAGGGGCGCTACCATCTCGCCTCCGAAGGCCTCAGGCCGAGCGGCTGGAAGCGTCTTCGACGTGGCGCAACAGGTGACCGAACGGGGCCGTGCCGGAAGCCTGCCGGGTGAGAAGCGCCAGGAGCTCGGCCGCGGAGCACGGCTCACCGAACAGCTTTCCTTGGGCGAAGTGGCAGGCATTGCGACGCAGAAAGTCGAGTTGGCGCAGGGATTCCACGCCTTCGGCGATGACCTCCATGCCGAGGCTGCGCCCCATCTCGATGATGGTGCGCACGATGGTGGCATCCCCGGCATCCTCGCTCACGTCGCGCACGAAGGATTGATCGATCTTCAAGGTCCCGATCGGGAACTGCTGGAGCGCCGACAAGGAGGAGTAGCCCGTGCCGAAGTCATCGATCGACAGGTGCAAGCCCATCGCATAGAGCTCATCCAGCAATCGCACAGTCCGTTTCGCATCCGCCATCAAGGTTGTTTCGGTGATCTCCAGCTCGAAGGCCGTGGGAGAGACACCGTGCCGGCGGAACACGGAGCGGCAGCGCAGGATGAAGCTCGCCTGGCGGAGCTGTTTGAGTGAGAGATTGAGCGACACCCGACCTGGGTCGCCGCCCTCGCTCTGCATGTGGCGGTAGTCCATGCAGACTTTGTTCAACACCCATTCCCCGATCTCCAGGATCAGGTTGGTCTCTTCCGCCAGCGGTATGAACTGCGAGGGTGAAATATCGCCGTGACCCGGCAGGCGCCAGCGCAGCAAGGCTTCCGCGCCAATGATGCGACCGTTGCGCAGATCGACCTTGGGCTGGTACTTGATGACCAACTCGTCGCGTTCCAACGCGCGGCGCAGCTTGCTCTTGAGCATCAGCCGCTCGACCGCCGCGGCGTTCATCTCCGGCGAATAGAAGGCGAAGGTGTTCCCGCCATTCTGCTTCGAGTAGTACATCGCCGCGTCGGCGTTGCGAATGAGATCGATGACGTTCTCGGCGTCACGCGGGCACAGCGCGATGCCGATGCTCGCTGTCAGGAAGACCTCGTGTTGGTTGAGCTGGAATGCGCGACTGACCTCGGTGAGGATTGAGCGCGCCAGGTGCGCAATGGGCCCGCGGTTGTCCGAGTCCGCCGGCAGCCCATCCACGAACAATGCGAACTCGTCGCCCGCGAGGCGGCCGACGATGGTGTCCTTCGGGAGGGAGCGTGTCAGGCGCTCCGCGAGAACCTCGAGCATGCGATCGCCAGAGCCGTGGCCGAAGGTGTCGTTCACCTCCTTGAACCGGTCCATATCGAGGTAAAGCAGTGCGACCACCTGGCCGCTGCGCAGCGCGCGCGCGATGGTCTGCTGCAGCAGGTGATGGAACTGCATCCGGTTGGGAATCTTCGTCAGCGCATCGTATCGCGCGAGGTAGCGGATCCGGCGCTCGGCGCGCTTGCGGTCGGTGATATTGCGCGCGACGAAGATGTTGCCCTGAAACTGCGGGTCATCGCTCTCGATACGGGAGCCGGTGAGCGAGACCGGGATGGTCTGCCCGCTGCGCGTGCGGACGACGGTCTCCCGGGTTTCCTGGGCGGCTTGCAGGAGATCGAAATTCTCGCGCTCGCGCTCGTCCAGCATGGCCGCGATGCCGCGCCCCAGAATCTCCTCCTCGCTGTAGCCGAGGAGCTTGCAAGCTGCCGAATTCGCGAGCTTCACCACCCCGTCCGGGGAGGTGACGAATACAGCGTCTGTCATGCTGTTCAGAACGCTGTGCAGGTAGCTCTTATTGATCGTGTACTGCCGCAGGCGTGAGCGCATGCGCTCGAGGGCTTGCTGCAGGTCGCCCAGCACGTCACGGCGTCGCACCTCGAGCGGGCGGGTGTAGTCGCCCTGTCCGATCCGCTCGGCGCTCTTGATCAGGGCGTCAATCGGCCGCTCAATCTTATGGGCCGCGCGCCACGCGATGGCGGCCCCGGCGAGGCCGACGAGCAGCGCAAGGATCCCGGCGAGCGCCAGAGCGAGACGCGATTGCGAGGCGCTCGCGGCGATCAGCCGCCCCATGAGGCTCCTCGGAGGAGCGGGCTCAGCTTGCTCGAGCAGTACCTTCACCGTTCCGAGGGTCTCGGGGGTGGCCGCGCCGGGAATGTTCTCCACCAGGGTGCGGATCGGCTGGGTGGCCTCTGCCTGCAATACGCCCTTCTGAGGTTGCACCCCGCGATGCCAGGAATAGACGACGCCACCCGTGCTATCCATGACGGTAAGTGCCGAGACGGTCGGGTCTTCTACGAACGGCAACAGGCGTCGGGCGATCGTGACGGTATCAGCCGTCCGAATCGCGTTGGTGATGGAATCAGCGGCGTGGGCGGCGATGCTGGAGGCGCGCGCCCGAAGCTCCACGGTGACGCGCTCCCGCGCGGTGTCTTCCGCCATCGCGCCAAGGCGTCGCGTAGCCGTATCGTGCTGCCAGACCAGGAGTGCGGTGACAGCCGCCATCGCGAGCAGAACGGCCAGAAAGGCCGCGCTCGCGTACTTCAACTTGAGGCTGACAGCGGTCACGTGAAAATACTGCAATCGGCGGGTGTGCCGCCGGTGATCCCCGTAATAGTTCGGGACGGATCTTAACCGCCGTTCACCCGGGAACGCTACCCGAATGAGCCCCCAATGAGCGGCAAAACGCCGTACTCGTGGGGGTAAGTCAGCATTTACACCCCTGCGCGCAAGATGTTTTTCAGCAGGTCAGGATTCGGTGGATTGGCCCGACCAGACGCGCTTGATGTAGCCAAGCATGAGGCCACGCATGGTAGACATCGGGTCGGCGGTGGCGGCGAATATGGGTGGGCTACGCCGCAACAGACGCCAGTTCTCGCTGCGAAGGATCTGTCGCAGGTATTCCATGTTCCGGTCGATCGCCTCCAGGTACGGATTGCGACCGCCGTAGAGCGCCTCGACAAAGTGATAGACGGACTTGAATTCTCCATCGAGCCGCTTGGCGCGGACTTCGGCCACGAACTCCGGCGTTTGCCGCAAAAGGTCCAGGCCGGACGCATACTTCACTTGCCTGCCGCCGTTCGCCGCCACCGGGAGCGCGACACCGCCCAGCACGAACTCCGCATACAGGCGGTCGCGGCACTTCTCCAGATAACAGCGGTCCGCGATCTGGGCGACCATGTCCGCCGTCCCCAGCAGGTGGCCGAGCATGACATCGTGAGGGTCCCGCACCTTGGCTTCGATCTGCGGGAACGGCACTTCGTAGCCGGTGAAATGGATGATCTCGCGAGCCACCGGTACCCAGGCCTCGAAGCCGAGCACGGGTAGGTATTCCTCGAGAAAGCGGGCGCCTCGAGAGACATGAGTGCGAGTGAATTCCGCTCCATTGCGCGACTGCTCGTCCGTGCGCCTCAGGTACCCGACGTCATGGAAGAGGCCGATGATCAGGCCGATCACCGCGCGCTCACTTCCGAGCCGAGCGTCCTCCGGTTGCATCCGCTCGTGCCCTACGATGAGCCGTGCGAGCGCAAGCGTGATATCCAGTGTGTGTTGACGGTCGTGATAGACGGTATCGACACCGAAGTACCCGGGCACATCACCCGCGAACAGCCGCTCGAAGTGCTCGAAAGCCTGCTCCAGTGGCGCGAGCTTCAGCGTGGGCCAGGTCGGCCGATAAAGCGCTTCGACAGCCTCGAGAACCGCCTGCGGTGAGCTCACCTGGACGGTATTGGTTACGTCGAAATCGCTACGCCGAACGCTTTTCATTATGGGTGGTGTGCGCGGCTCGACAGCCGTCCCCTTCGGATCGAACATCGATTCGACAGTCTAGGCAGTACC
>CAYNTW010000044.1:25807-41068 GCA_964400085.1 uncultured Steroidobacteraceae bacterium
CCCGCGCGAGCGCTGGCCAACTCTCCCTCCAACCGCGCCACGTCCTGTTTGAGTTTCTCGATCTCGCCGACGCGCTCGCTGAGCCGATGTTGTAACGGCTCCTCCGTCGAGAGATAGGATTTTCTCACCCAGCCCTCGGTGCCGTTGGCCAGGTGCACGTGCACCTGGTCCCCTTGTCGGTCGAGAACTTCAACGGCATCGCCGCTCTTGACGGTCGCAACACGCGTACCGGAGCTGTCCGGAGCGCTGTTGACGTTCACCACGAGCTGTTCGATGACGTACTGCGTCTCAGCATGAGCCAGAGGCGCCGCGGCCAAGGCCGGCACCAGTACCCAGCAGTACCTCACGCGTCGATGCCGTGTTGCTTGAGCAGCGCACGGATGTCTGGGGGGCGGCCCCGAAATTCGATGAAGGCCTCGAGAGCGTCACGACTGCCGCCCCTGGTCAAGATAGCGTCCAGAAAGCGCTGCGCGGTAGCGCGCTCGAACACCCCGGTCTCCTCGAATGCCGAGAACGCATCCGCCGCGAGGACTTCGGCCCATTTGTAACTATAATAACCGGCGGCATAACCGCCGGCGAAGATGTGTCCGAAGCTGTTGGGAAAACGGTTCCACTCGGGGACGGGGACCACCGCCACCTCGCGTCGCACTTCGTTCAGGATCTCCATGATGCGCCCGCCGCGCTCCGGCGCGTATTCGGCGTGCAGACGGAAATCGAACAGCGCGAACTCGAGCTGCCGCATGGTTTGCAGCCCCGCGTGGAAGCTGCGGGTGGCGATGAGTCGCGACTGCATCGGCTCGGGCAGCGGCGCGCCGCTCTGGAAATGCCCGGAGATCTGCCGCAGGACTTCCGGATGCCACGCGTAGTTCTCCAGAAACTGACTCGGCAGCTCCACCGCGTCCCACGCGACGCCGTTGATCCCCGCGATGCTGGGATAGTCGACCTTAGTCAACATGTGGTGCAGGCCATGGCCGAACTCGTGGAACATGGTCAACACGTCGTCGTGGGTCAGAAGCGCCGGGCGGCTGTCGCTCGGAGGCAGGAAATTGCACACGAGGTAGGCCACCGGCAGGGCTGATCCCGAATCCAGACGCTTACGGCCGATGCACTCGTCCATCCACGCGCCGCTGCGCTTGTTCGGTCGCGCGTAGGCGTCGAGATAGAAGCTTCCCACGGGTTGCCCGCTGGCGCTCTCGATCTCGAAGAAGCGCACGTCAGGGTGCCACACCGGCGCGTTCTGCCGCTCACGGATGCGGATCGCGAACAGCCGCTCGGCAACTTCAAACAGGCCGGTCAGTACCTTCGGGAGTGGGAAATACGGGCGCAGCTCTTCTTGCGAGACGTTGTAGCGGCTGCGTTGCAACCTTTCGGCATAGAAACCGACATCCCATGCCGACAACGGGTGCCCCGCGAAGGCTTCCAGCTCCGCGAATTCTCGCAGGGCCGCAGGTCGGGCCGCACGCGCGAGCTCGTGGAGGAATTGCAAAACTTCTTCCACCGTGCGGGCCATGCGCGTGGAGAGGGCGTACTCGGCGTAGTTGCCGAAGTCCAGCAGCCGGGCCGCCTCGTGCCGCAGACGGAGTATGTTTTCCATGACTGCCGAGTTGTCCCAACGGCCGGCGTTCGGTCCTTTCTCGGAAGCGCGCGTGGTCCACGCTTCGTAGAAAGCCCGCCGCAGTGTCTCGGACTCGGCATCCGTGACGACCGCCACGTAGGTTGGTTGATCGAGAGTGAGAATCCAGCCCTCGGTCCGCTTCTCGTGCGCGCGGCGTCGCGCCTGCTCGACGAGCATCTCGTTGAGCCCGCGCAGCTCGGTCGCATCGTGGACGGGATAGCTCCAGCCGTTCGTGGCATCGAGAACGTTTTCCTCGAATTTGGCCTGTAGTTGGGTGAGCTCCAGCATCACCGCCTTGAAGCGCTCCTTGCGGTCCGTGGGGAGGCCGACACCGGCAAGCCGGAAGTCCCTGAGTGCATGCTCGATGACCTGGCGCTGCACGGGAGCGAGCGCGGCGCCTTCCTCCTCGGCGATGGTGCGATAGGCCCGATAGAGCGACTCACTCTGCGCCAGATCCGTCTGGTAAGCCGATAGCAGGGGTAGGCAGGCGTTATAGCCGGCGCGGAGCGCATCGGAGTTCAAGACCGCGTTCAGGTGGCTGACGGGCGACCAGGCACGGGAGACCTGATGCTGCAGGTCCTCCAAGGGTTCCACGACGGTTGCGAAGGTCGGCCTCTCCAAGGCCGCAAGTTGCTCGATCCGGGCGCGGCCGCGGGCGAGCAGCTCGCGCACTCCGGGCTCGACGTGCTCGGGGCGAATCAGTGCGAAAGGCGGCAAGGGCTCATGCCGCAGCAGGGGATTTTCCATGGACATCTCGATGCGGTCGGGCGAGGCCGAGCGCCTGCCATGAATGGCGGGCGGTTCACC
Source organism: uncultured Steroidobacteraceae bacterium (assembly GCA_964400085.1). GTDB lineage: Bacteria > Pseudomonadota > Gammaproteobacteria > Steroidobacterales > Steroidobacteraceae > 13-2-20CM-66-19. Next base: position 28,230 of record CAYNTW010000044.1, read on the forward strand.
GGCTCCAAGGATGGTACTACGAGGGGGCCGGCTCACGGCAAGGGGATGGATTCCGCGCCGCCGACCCCATGTAACATGGACTGATTGCGATGTGGCCAGCGGCTGGAGCGACATGTCCGACCAATTCGACCTGATTGTGATTGGAGGTGGCAGCGGGGGACTGGCGGCGGCCAAGCGCGCCGCGGAATACGGGGCCCGCGTGGTTCTGATCGAATCAGGCCGCCTGGGTGGGGCCTGCGTGAATGTCGGCTGCGTGCCGAAGAAGGTCATGTGGAACGCGGCCGACCTGGCGGCGGGTCTCGAGGACGCGCCCGAATATGGATTCCGGGTGACCGCCGCCGGGCACGATTGGCCCCTGATGAAGAGGAAGCGCGACGCCTACGTACTGCGCCTGAACGGCATTCACGAGAGCCTGCTGGCGAAATACAAAGTCGAGCTCGTACGCGGTCGCGCCCGATTTCTGGACGCCCATACAGTCCTGGTGGCCGATCGCCGCCTCACCGCAAAGCACATCATCATCGCCACAGGCAGCAGACCGCTGCTGCCCGCGATCGCCGGCACCGAGCTCGGGATCACCTCGGACGGCTTTTTCGAGCTCGAGGAGCGCCCGGAGCGTGTCGCCGTGGTCGGCAGCGGCTATATCGCCATTGAGCTCGCCGGGATCCTCAGGGCGCTCGGGGCAAAAACGACCCTCGTCCTACGGGGCGAGACCTGTCTCAAGGGATTCGACAGCATGATCGGTCAGGCCACACTGAAGATCCTCCGCGAGGACGGTGTGCAGGTCTGCACCAACTCCTGGCCGCAAGCGCTGGCGCGCAACAGCGATGGGACCCTGGAGCTCGATGTTCGCGACGGCCGGCGCCTCAAGCCGTTCGACACCTTGATATGGGCCATCGGGCGCGGGCCCGTGACGGAGGATCTCGCCCTCGAGCGCGCCGGCGTGAAGTTGGACTCGTACGGCTACATCGCAACCGACGAGTACCAGGTGACCAACATCGAGCACATCTACGCCATCGGCGACGTGACGGGTCGGGCGCAGCTCACACCCGTGGCGATCGCGGCGGGTCGTCGCCTGTCCGACCGTGTCTTCGGCGGCATGGCGGGGCGGCACCTCGACTACAACAATATCCCGACCGTGGTGTTTGGACACCCGCCGATCGGAACGGTCGGCCTCACCGAGGCCGCCGCTCGCGACGAATACGGCGATGATGCCGTGAAAGTGTTTACATCGAGCTTCGTGCCGATGTACTACGCCCTGACCGAGATCAAACCGCGTTGTGACATGAAGCTCGTTACCGTCGGTCCCGAGAAGCGCGTCGTCGGTGTCCACATCGTCGGCGATGGCGCCGACGAGATGCTGCAAGGCTTCGCGGTTGCCGTACGCATGGGCGCCACCAAGAGCGACTTCGACGATACGGTCGCGATTCACCCCACCGTCGCCGAAGAGCTCGTCACGATGCGCTGAGCGCTAATGCGCGCTCATGCTGGGTAGCATGGCGCGCTCCTTTAGCGCGGCGAGCACCGGCGCAGTCGAGGGGCGCACGCCCCGCCAGATCCGGAAAGATTCCGCCGCCTGCTCGACCAACATGCCCCATCCCTGCAAGGCGCGCGTGCAACCGAGCTTCAGTGCCCAACGCAGGAAGGGCGTGTCGACTCTTCCATAAGCCATGTCGTAACACACGGTCTCCGGCCCGACCACGCTCGGTGGAACGGCCGGAAGATCTCCGCTCAGGCTCGCGGAAGTGGCGTTGATGATCACGTCGAACGCGCCGCCGGAGATATAGCGGAATCCAACACCGTGCGTCGTGCCGAGCTTCGAAAATGCCTTCGCCAGTGTCTCGGCGCGCTCGGTGGTGCGATTCGCGATCACGATCTCGGTGGGTGAAAGGGCCAATAGCGGAGCCAACACACCGCGCGAGGCGCCTCCCGCTCCGATAATGAGAACGCGCCGATGGGTGATGACGATACCCTGGTTGTCACACAGGTCACGGACGAGCCCGGTGCCGTCGGTGTTGTCGCCGAGAACGGTGCCGTCACTTCGGGCCGCGAGAGTGTTCACGGCGGCGGCATGCGCCGCCCGCGCGGTGAGCTCGTCGGCGACATCGACGGCGGCGATCTTGTGGGGCAACGTGATGTTGAGTCCGCGCCCACCGTCCTTGAAGAACTCCCGCACGCGCTGCGGGAACTCCTCCGGCAAGAAATCGTACAGCCGGTAAGCCATGGACTGACCAGTCTCGCGGCTGAACAAACCATGGATGAAGGGTGACCAGCTATGGGCGACGGGATGACCCACTACGCCATATTGATCGATCGTTTGTGCTGCGTTTGCGCTCATCGACATCAACGCAAAAACATCTAGCCTAGTATCCGGATGCTCGTTCCGCCGGCGTGCGCTGTATCCAGTTGCGCATGCAGTTCCGGCAACCATACACGCATGCGCTCAGCCAGGAGGTACGGCGGGTTCACAATCAGCATGCCCGATCCGTTGAGGGCTACGCGGGAATCACGTGGATATAACCATAACTCGGCCACCAGTGTCTCGCAGTCCAGCTCCCGCGCGAGCCCTGCTTGCCAGGTGGCGATCGCATGCTCATCCTTGATGGGATACCAGACTGCCACAACGCCAGTCTGGAAGCGGCGGAGCGCCTCGGTCACCGCGCTCGTCACGCGGGAAAAATCCCGACTCGTCTCCTCGTAGGGGGGGTCGATGAGAGTGAGTCCACGGCGTTCCGGGGGCGGTAGCCAGGCACGCAGGCGGTCAAATCCGTCCCCTTGCTCGACATGGACCCGGGCACTTCCGGCCAACTCTTGCTCCAACGCCCGTGCCTCAGTTGGCACGAGCTCCACGAGCACGGCGCGATCCTGAGGCCGCAGCTCGCGCGCGGCGATCAGGGGTGAGCCGGGGTAGGCGTGGGGATTGTGCAATTCCGCTCGATATTCGGCCAGACACGTCCCGTATCGGTGCAACTCGTCCGAGCTGGCGCCTGTGAGCGAAAACCGCTCGATACCCGTTTGCGCTTCCGGCGTTCCCTGTGACAAGACATACGCACCGCGCCCCGCGTGGCTCTCGAGATAGAGAAAGCCCTTGTCCTTGCGCTTCAGGGCAGCAAGCAGTGCCAACAGCGTGACGTGTTTGTGGACGTCCGCGAAGTTGCCGGCGTGGTAAGCGTGTCGGTATTTCATGCAAGCAAGATATCGCGGTGCTCGCCATCGCGGCGAGGCACCCGGGCGCCGACTCTACGGTGTCAATCTCTCGTTTACTTCACGCCGCGCACGCGGCTCGAGGGAGCTTTACCCGCGGCGGGTGACTTGGCAGCCTTGCCCTTTTTCGCGCTCGCCTTGGCTTTCGCGCTACTCGAGGCCGCTTTATGCCCGTCATGGGCTTCTTTGTGCCCGTCGTGCGCTGCCGCTTTGCCCTTTGCCTTCGCGGACCCTTTGCCGGGATGCGCTGATGACTCGGCCTTCTTCGCAACCGCGCGTGCCGCTACGCGTGGTGCCGCGGCTGCCGATCCGTGCGCCCCGTGCGCCGGGGTGCCATGTCCTCCAGTTGGGCCGTGGCCCGCCGCCCGATGCGCCCCCGCCCCATGTGTCGCGTGAGCTCCCTTCGCCCGCGCACTACCGTTCGCGCTAGCCTTCTTCTTCCCTTTGGCAGCCACCTTTTCTGCCGGGGCGGTCGCGCCATCACCGGCAGCCACTGCGGCCGCAGGCGCCGCCGCCTTCTTACCGCGTCCGAACCGCCCGAAGCGTCCACCGCGCTCGGGTGCCTGCGCCAGTAGTGAACGGCACTCTTCCAGGGTGAGGCTCTTGGGCTCGCGATCTTTCGGAATCTTCGCGTTCTTCTTCTTGTCGGTGATATATGGCCCGTAGCGTCCATTCAACACCTGGATGCCATCGTCCGGGAAATCCAGAATGAGACGGTTGGCGTCCGCCTCCTGTTTGAGACGGATGACTTCCAGGGCGCGCTCGAGAGTCACCGTGTAGGGATCGTCCTCCTTCAGCGAGACGTACTTACTGCCATACTTCACGTACGGCCCGAAGCGCCCCACGTTCGCCACGATCGTCTCGCCGTCGGCGGTTTCACCGAGGGTCCGCGGAAGCTGAAACAAGTCCAGCGCCTCGGTGAGGTTGATCGTGTCCATCTTCTGCCCTGGACGCAGGCCGGCAAACTTCGGCTTCTCCTCGTCATCCTTCGATCCGATCTGGACAAACGGCCCAAAGCGGCCCATGCGCACCGTCACGGGCTTGCCGGTCGCCGGATCTTTGCCCAACTCGCGCGCCTGCGCGACCTGCTCCCGGGTGACGTTCTTCTCGATCTTTTCGACCTGATCGATGAACGGCTTCCAGAACTTGTCGAGCGGCTTGGTCCATTCTTCCTCGCCACGCGAGACGGCGTCGAGCTCGTCTTCCATCGCGGCGGTGAAGCCGTACTCCACGTACCGATGAAAGTGGTCTGTCAGGAAGCGGCCCACGATCTTGCCAATATCCGTGGGCACGAACCGTCGCTGGTCCATCTCGACATATTCGCGATCCTGCAGTGTCGAAATGATCGTTGCATAAGTAGAGGGTCTGCCGATGCCGTGCTCCTCGAGCGCTTTCACGAGCGAGGCTTCCGTGTAGCGCGGCGGGGGCTCGGTAAAGTGCTGTTGGCCGCGCAAAGTCAGCAGATCGACGAGATCACCCTCGCTCATCGGCGGCAACACGTGATCGCCCTCATCGGCTTTCATGTCATCGGTACCTTCCTGGTACACGGAGATATAACCGGGCTTCACGAGCGTAGAGCCGTTGGCACGCAACAAATGACGAGCGGGTCCGTCCGACCCGGCAAGCATGTCGACGGCCACGGTATCGAACACAGCGTGATTCATCTGTGAAGCGACGGCGCGCTTCCAGATAAGAGAGTAAAGCCGGTAATGATCATCCTCGATCTTGCCCTCGAGACTCGCGGGTGTGATCGCCGCGGACGTGGGCCGAATGGCTTCGTGCGCTTCCTGCGCATTTTTCGACTTGGTTTTGTAGATGCGCGGCTCGTCGGCGACTTCGTCCTTGCCGTACAGCCGGGTGGCCACTTGGCGGATCTCCTGGATCGCTTCCGCCGCCAACGAGACGGAGTCCGTACGCATGTAGGTGATCAGGCCGACGCTACCTTCCTCACCGATGTCCAACCCCTCGTAAAGCTGCTGCGCAATGCGCATCGTGCGCCGCGCGTTAAAACCCAACTTGCGAGCGGCTTCCTGTTGGAGGGTTGAAGTTGTAAACGGCGGCGCGGGGTTGCGGCGGCGCTGTTTGCGGTCAATGGACAAGACGCGGAGCTGCCCGAGGGGCGCATCCGTGCCATTGCCTGTCGCGACACCATTCGCCAGCGCCGTCTCACGTGCGGCGGCTTGAATGGTGTGCTCCACCTCGCGCGCTACGGTCTCGCTCTTGAAGCTGAACTGCTCGACCTTCTGCCCGCGGTACTCGATCAGCTTCAGCGGAAACGACTGGCCTGTTGCGAGCTGGCCCGTCCCGGGCTGGCCCTGCGCGGAATGTGAGCCTTCGCCGTCGATGGTCCAATACTCCTGCGGGACGAAGGCAAGAATTTCCTCCTCGCGCTCGCAGATCATGCGCAGAGCGGGACTTTGCACACGCCCTGCCGACAGGCCCTGACGGACCTTCTTCCAAAGTAGCGGCGACAAATTGAAGCCGACGAGGTAATCGAGCGCCCGACGCGCCTGTTGCGCATTCACCAGATCGAGCGACAAGTCGCGCGGCTGCTCCACGGCCTCACGGATGGCGTTGCGCGTGATCTCGTAAAACACGACACGATGGACGTCTTTCCCTTTGAGATCGCCGCGTGATTGGAGAATCTCCTTCAGATGCCAGGCGATCGCCTCGCCCTCGCGATCGGGGTCGGTCGCCAGGTACAGTGCCCGCGACTTGCGCAGTGTTCTGGCGATCGCGTCGACGTGGCGCTCGTTCTTCTCGAGAACCTGGTACTTCATGGCATAGCCATGATCGGGATCGACGGCGCCCTCCTTGGGCACCAGGTCACGCACGTGACCGTAGGAGGCGAGTACCTCAAAGTCCTTGCCAAGGTACTTCTTGATGGTCTTCGCCTTGGCGGGCGATTCCACTATGACCAGGTTGTCTGCCATTGCTTACTGCCAAAAACGAAAAACCGCGGACGGGCCGCGGACCTGCATCGACGCCTCAGCGCGCGCCGGGTGCTTTAGTGCGGTGCGTTGGGATGCGCATCGGATACCAGATCCTCCAATCGCTGGAACGCCAACTCCTGTCCGGGTTGGCTCGACAACACCATCAACACGACCCATTTGAGCTGCTCCGTATCGAGCTCGTCCGCATCCAGGGCCAACATGCGCTCGATCACGATCTCCCGTTGCTGCGGCGAGAGAATGCCCAGGCGCTCGAGTGTGATCAGGAACCCGCGACACTCCGTCGACAGCCGCGCCAGCTCGCCGTCGCAGAAGATGCGGACCGTCGGCCCCTTACCTTTGTCCTTGGTGGATAAAGGCAAGGGTGGGCGATCGCGCTCGCAGGCGAGATCCGCCAGCCAATCCAGCGCGCGCTCGACGTTCGCCTGCGCGAAGCCGGCACGCTCCAGGTCCCGCACCAGATGCTCTCGTTCGGGTACTTCGGGTACCTCATCGAGCATATAGCGGTCGAAAACGTAAATCAGAATGTCGAGAACGCTGCCGATCATCATTTAGGTATGCGGCCATAACGACCGCCCGGGAGAGCTGCCACGCAGCCTTCGAGCTCGAGAATCAGCAGCATCGAGGCAATCGATTCGCCGGGCAGGCCCGTACGCTCGACCAGAACATCGATGGTTGCAGGTTCGAAGCCGAACGCATCTAACAGCATTTCATACTCCTTGTCCAATACGGTCGCGCTTCCGAGCGCTCTAGCTGTGGATGTAAGTCTTTGTTTTATTGGGGTGACTTGCAGCTCCGAGAGAACGTCCGCGGGGCTTTCGACCAGTGTCGCGCCCTCGCGGATCAGCTTGTGGCAGCCCCGCGAGAGGCGGCTGTGGATGGAGCCGGGTATGGCGAACACCTCCCGCCCCTGCTCAGCGGCGCACCGCGCCGTCACGAGCGAGCCACTGCGGTCGGCCGCTTCCACCACCAGGGTGCCGTGGCAAAGCCCGCTGATGACGCGATTGCGTTGTGGAAAGTTGCGACGCAGTGGCCCCGTGCGAGGCGGAAACTCCGATACGAGTGCGCCGCGCTCCCGGATGCGAGCGGCTAACCGTCTGTTCTCGGCAGGGTAGACCGTATCCAAGCCGGTGCCAAAGACAGCCACTGTCAACCCATTGCCAAGCAATGCGCCCTCGTGACTCGCTGTGTCGATCCCGACCGCAAGCCCGCTCGTGATCGTGAGTCCTGCGCTCGAGAGCTCCGCGGCGAAATCGTGCGCCGTTTTGCGCCCCGCGGGTGTGGGAGTGCGCGATCCGACTATGGCAAGTTGCGGTGAGTGAACGGTTTCCACAGAGCCCAAAATGAACAGTACCGCGGGGGCACCGGGGGCTGCGGCTAGCAGCGGTGGGTATTCGGCGTCGGTACACAACAACAGTCGCGCACCGCTCGATTCGATCCAGTGCAGATCCGCGCGTAAGGCGCTCTCGTCCGGTGCAGTCAGAAATGCGAGCGCCGCGGGTGCCATCTTGACCTGACGGCACAGGCGCGCCGATGCCTCGAAATGGGATTCGCCGCCGCTGAGCGCGAACAAGTCGCGCACATTCTCAGCCGTCAGGCCCGGTGCTCGGGCCAACATCGCTCGGAGTCTGGTCGCTTCCATGCGGGACAAGCATAGATGAGCGCCGGATGACTGACTCCGGGGAGAAATTCACCTGTTTGTGTAGAAACGACTAAGGGTTGTGAACCGCGTCGTGGAGTTCAATCGTGTCAGTGGCCCCAACGACCAGGGCATAGCTCACGCGGTTGAACGTCTTGAACACGAGGAGGGTACCCACCCGTTCGTCAGGGAGCTTGACCTTCTTGGCAAAGGAAGCTCCGGGGCGTGTCAGGCTCGCGCCCTTGCTGTAGACATCGCGCACGCGCTCGCCGGTCCGATCGATCGCGAGGACGTTTCCGTTCGCCAACCCGTCGCGAGTCCCACGATTGATCGCTACGACTTGATATTGACCGATGAGCACAGTGCCATCGACTACAGCGATGATCCGGCCATTCACGTTACCGCGTGGCGCGCTGGGCATGAAGTTCAAAGGAACGTCCGTATCGACCGGCATCACTTTGTCACCGCGCAGTGTTTCACGAGCGGTGTCGACCAAAACTGCTTTCGTCACTTCTCCGGGCTTTGAGACCAGGGCAGTGCCGGTGTATACGCCTTGGTAACCGACGACCTTCCCGTCGTCAGGATCGCGCAGCGGGTCGCCCACGTGGACGACGGTGTATCGGGCGCGCTCGGGGCCATTCAGATTTCTGACGTAGATTTCGTTACCTGCGCCGGCGATTTCGTGCTCGTCACGAAACGCGAGCACGTACGGCGCATGTCTCACCTGCTCGGAGGTGAGGATGCTCGGCCGCGACAGGAATGCTGCGATGGCCTGATAGGGGATAGTCGGAATCGCACCGTCGAGCGGGTTGCTACGCAGCCTCGGGTCGAGACGGGCGGCGCCACCCTGCTCGAGCCGGATTTCGGGCCTGCCGTTCGCACCGTAGGCGAGAGCTAGGGTGTCGCCCGGGTAGATGAGGTGCGGGTTGGCGACCTGGGGGTTGATATACCAGACCTCCGGCCACAACCAGGGATCCTTGAGGAAAAGCGACGCAATACCCCAGAGGGTATCGCCGCGCTTGACGACGTAGCTCTTAGGTGCGCTCGGGTTGATGACCGAGGCGTCGGGAGGGGCTGAAGACGAGGTGACTTCATTTGCCGGCGCGGCCGCGATCGCTGCTTCGGTGGCGGTCATGTCGGCTGGACCCGCCTGGGCCGGGGCCTGGCTGACCGGTGGCGGGCTGACGTTCTCGTCCTCGCGGGAATGCCGCGAAGCGCACCCAGCGAGGGTGACGGACAGGGCCAGAACGCTCGCGGTGACGCGAGCTCCAGTGATGACACGACTCGAGACCATGCTCTCTCCCGATTTCCGCGCAGGCGCCTTGAGCAGGTGCCCAAGCGTGGCGGCCTGCTAGGTGAGTCTAGTTGTTATACTGTCACGCGGCTGATGGGCATATTATTTAATGTCAACTTTGTGCAGCCGGTCACGGGAGTGGCCATAGCGTCGGAAAGTGGCGACGATGTCCCCATTTTAGAATCTGTTCAGAACATTGGACCTCCTGTCGTGGTCCAATGACCTAGACCCTAGAGTTTAACCATGGCCCTCAGAACCATCCTCGAATACCCCGATCCTCGCCTCCGAACCCGCGCGCAGCCTGTAACTCGGTTCGACGCCGAGCTGGGCAGGCTGATCGACGATATGTTCGAGACGATGTACGCCGCTCCCGGCATCGGTCTGGCGGCGACGCAGGTGGACGTCCACAAGCGCTTGGTCGTGATCGACGTCTCCAAGGACCATAACGAGCCGCTGGTCTTCATCAATCCCGAAATTCTCTCCCGCGAAGGTGAGGAGGTCTCGGAAGAGGGCTGCTTGTCGGTTCCCGAGAACTTTGCCGAGGTGAAGCGCGCCGCCAAGGTCCGCGTTCGCGCGCAGGATCGCAATGGCGAGGTTTTCGAGCGGGACTACGACGATGTGCTCGCGGTCTGTATCCAGCACGAAATGGATCACCTCGATGGTAAGCTGTTCGTCGACTACCTCTCTGATCTAAAGCGAGAGCGTATCCGTAAGAAGCTCGAGAAGGAGCGCAAGGAGCGGGCAGCTCGGGCTCGCCAAGGCGCCACCGGCGTTCGCCGCGCGAACTGATCGCGCAATTCGCGGCCGCGAGCTTCCCGGCGCTTCCGTGAGTGCGTTGCGCATTGCGTTTGCCGGGACACCCGACTTTTCGGTCCCCGCGCTGAAGGCGCTGCTGGGCTCGGGCCACACCGTGGTCGGTGTGCTCACCCAGCCCGACCGCCCGAAAGGTCGGGGGCGCCAGGTTGCGGCAAGCCCGGTGAAGGTTGCGGCCCTGGAACATGGGCTTCCGGTATCGCAGCCCGAGACTCTCAAAAGTGAGTCCGGGCGTGCCGACTTGGCGGCCTGGCATCCAGACGTGCTGGTTGTCGTCGCCTACGGTCTCATTCTCCCGCCGGCGGTGTTGACCCTGCCGCGGCTGGGGTGCCTCAACATTCACGCCTCTCTATTACCCCGTTGGCGCGGCGCGGCCCCCATCCAACGTGCAATCCTGGCCGGAGACGCGACCACAGGCGTGACGATCATGCTCATGGACACTGGGCTGGATACAGGGCCCATGCTGATCAAAAAGGACGTTCCGATCACTCGTATGGACACAGGGGGGGCCCTGCACGATCGGCTTGCCCCCCTGGGTGCGTCGGCGCTGCTCGAGGCTTTGGAGGGGCATGCCACTGGAACCCTCCAGCCCGTGCGGCAGCCCACCGAGGGCGTGACTTACGCGGCCAAAATCGAGAAGTCTGAGGCATTGATCGACTGGAGCCGGGACGCGCTCGCAATTGAGCGCCAAGTGCGGGCGTTCAACCCCTGGCCCGTGGCAGAGACCCGTCTCGACGGCGAGCAGCTCCGGGTGTTCGGGGCCACGGCGGTGGATGCGACGGCCGGTACTCTGGCGCGGGGTCATGGCGTGCCTGATGCAGGCACGATCCTAGCCGTTACGGACAATTCGATGCTCGTTCAATGCGGTCTCGGCCGCCTTGCTTTGCACCAGATCCAACGCCCCGGGCGGAAGCCCGTTTCCGCCAGCGACTTTGTCCGCGGAACCGCCATCGACCTCATAGGCAAACGCCTTGGGTAAAATCCGTTGGGCCCCAGGAGCGCCGGCGCTAGCGGACGCGGCGCGGGCGATCAGCGCCGTGGTCGCGAATGGCCGATCCGCTGACGCAGCCCTCGCACCGTTTGACTCTGGCGCGCAACGCGCCGCTGTCCGGGCTATCACGCTTGGGACGCTACGTTGGTATCTGCGTTTAGCGCCCGCTGTCGACCTGCTCCTGAGTCGTCCAAAGGGTCTTACCTCGCGGCTCCACGCATTGCTGGTCGCGAGCGCGCATCAGATCGAATACTCGCGCAATGCTCCGCAGGCCACCGTTCACGCGTCCGTGGATGCTGCCCGCATCCTGAAGGAGGAGCGCGCCACTGGCCTCGTGAACGCGGTACTGCGCCGATTTGTCACCGAGCGCGCTCATCTCTTTGGCCGAGTGGACGCGGACCTATCCCGACGTACCGCCCATCCATCCTGGCTAGTGAAGCGATTGACGGCGGCCTGGCCTGAGCAGGTCAATGGGCTCCTGGAGGCCAGCAACGCGCACCCGCCTATGGTCCTGCGCGTCGATCTATCGCGGCGCAGGCGGGAGGACTACCTATCCGAGCTTAAGGCCGCCGGCGTCGAAGCGCGGCCTCTTTCCTGGACACCCACAGCCGTGCGCCTCTACGAGCCTGTTCCTCTGTCGGAGCTCCCCGGATTTCAGGAGGGGGTGGTCTCTGTACAGGACGCGGGTGCCCAGCTGGCAGCTCCCTTCCTTGATACCCGTGCCGGAATGCGTGTTCTGGATGCATGCGCGGCTCCCGGTGGAAAAACGGGGCACTTGCTCGAGCACACCCCCGATCTGGCGGAGTTGGTCGCGGTCGACATCGATGCGCAGCGCGTGCAGCGTATCGCGGAGAATCTCGAACGGCTGAAACGAAGCGCCCGCCTAGCCGTCGCCGACGTTTGCCAGCCCGCGACATTCTGGGACGGCCAGCCCTTCGATCGCGTTCTGCTGGACGCCCCCTGTTCATCGACGGGCGTCATCCGCCGCCACCCGGACATCAAGCTACTGCGCCGTGAAGGCGACATTCCCGCGTTTTCCAAGGCCCAGCTCGAGATCCTCGAGGTCTGCTTTGGCATGTTGGCCCGAGGCGGCCGGCTCCTTTACGCCACCTGCTCAGTGCTCCCGGACGAGAACACAGCCGTGATCGAGCACTTCCTACGTCGCCAGCCAGGCGCCCAGCTCGTTCCGCTCACCGTCGCGCTCGCCGGCAGCACCCCAACTGTCTCCGCCGGGCTACAGCTCCTGCCAGGTTTGGAGGCGGACAGCGACGGCTTCTATTATGCTTGTCTCGAAAAGACAACGCTCGGAACCTAAGCGTTTATCATTACTCCAAGCTCCATTGCAGGGTCTGTCGTTGCATTCATGCTACGTGGCCATCTGACACGTTCTTCGCTTCGCCGGCTCGTTCTCGCTCTCGGTGTGCTCGCTCTGACGGTGGCGAGCCTCTTCGCCTATGCGGATGCGTTGGATGGCGTGCTCGAGGTCCGTTCTGCCTACGTCAACATCGACAATGGCGTGTTCCTCCTGCATGCGCGCGTCGAGTACCCGGTGAATCCTGCGATCCGAGACGCCTTGCGCGACGGGGTCACCCTGACGTTTGATCTAGAGACTCGTGTCGATAGGGAGCGGCGGTTCTGGTTCAACGCGAACATAGTGGAGCTCACATTGCGGCGAGAGCTGGCTTACCACGCGGTGAGCGACCGTTACGTCGTGCGCGACGTGCGCAGCGACGAGCAGCAGACCTTTCCAACATTGGAGGAGGCTCTCGCCTATCTGGGGAAAGTCGACGGCTGGCCCATTCTCGTCGAGCCGCAACTCGATGGAGGGAACTATGTAATCAGCGTCCGCGCCGGCGTGCGCCGTGGCAAGCTGCCCGCATCGTTACGGGCGCTCATGTTCTGGGCGGATGACTGGCATCGCGTGAGCGAGTGGTATTCATGGTCACTTCC
>CAYNTW010000045.1:0-26858 GCA_964400085.1 uncultured Steroidobacteraceae bacterium
CCTCCCCGGTTCGGGATTCTTTTGAGGTGGCAGGCTTTGGCGGGGATACTCGCCGATGGGGCGGGACACAAGCCAGAGTAAGACAGAACGAAAGGATCACGAGCCGGGCTGCACCTTACAACAAATTTAGCCCGCTGTGCAGAGGTTTCTTCACAGGTTGAGCACTAGTGAGACAAGGAGCGCGTTTCAGGGCGCCCGCCACGGGTTTGCTGCACCGTTCAGGTGGCGGTAAGGCTGAGGGCGGGTGCCAGAACAGTGACCGGGGTGCGCCGTAGGCCCTACGTCCATCCCCCCAACCGGGCGGCGCTGGGCCAAACAGTCCGCGGTCGGGCCCATCGGGCACGCCGGCAGATCACGGGCCGACAGCCTCGCTGGGAGCGGCGAGTCGTTCTACAGCCCGCAAAGACTGTCCATTGGTTTCCAGCAACAAGCCGCCCCGGTGAGCATGCGCGGTCGTGTCCCAGGCGGCGTGCTCAAGCGCCTCCGGGTGTGCTCCTGTTGATTCGCGCGGCCATCAGGCCTCGCTCGGTTCGAATACTTCGCGTTCGATCTCCTCAACCAACTCGCGCACCTGCTGGCGCGTGCACAGGTCGCATTCCAGCAGCGCTCGCAACAGGCTCTGCAGGTGAACGCTCATCGCGACTGCGACGGCGGTCGGCGGATACCGATCGAGCGTGGCGATGAAGTCGTTGATCTCGTCGAGGCATTCCTCGATCGAACCTTCCGTGATTGTTGGATCCATCGTCCATCGTCCTTAAAAAAGATGACGACGACACCATACACGATTCGAGGCGCAAGAAAACATTGTGCAATGCGTTTTTTGTTTCTATACAAACACAGAGGCTATTGGGATTCTCTTCCGCGCGCCGCTCATTAGACTGGCCTCCGCAAGCTTCCTCGTCCACTTCAACACGGAAGCGAAGAAGACCACGGAGAGATTCGGCATGAATAGTTTCACACTGACCGCTGTCGGAAATCTGGCGCGCAATCCTGAGGCTGTCGCCAAGGGCGACGTGATGTACACGCGCTTCTGTCTCGTCGGCAACGACTACGCCGGAAAAGACGAAAAGGGTGCTCCACGTGAGATCGTGACGACACTATGGTTCGTCGCGTTTGGTCCACTCGGTGAGGCGCTGGTGCGCAATACGCGCAAAGGCGACCAGCTCATCGTCGAGGCCCAGGTGCGAGCCAACAACTGGACCGACAAGCAAGGAGAGAAGCAGTACGACCACGACTTCGTCGTGCAAGGGTTCCGCTTTGGGGCGCCCGGCAAGGTAAAGCGGGAAGAATTCAACGGCAGAGCCATCTTGGCGGGTAAATCGGATCACGACGGGAAAGCGGAGTCGGATGGGAAATCCAGTCTCGGGTTGAAGTTGAGCGCGGACGCGAAAATAAAAGACGCGAAGTCTACCTCTGGCAACGAGGCTGCGGTGGGCGCTACCTCTACCACTATGAGCGCGGGCATCGCCCAGGGGGACACGAGTGCCGCGGTGGAGGCGGGCGCTTCCGCGAAGAATGGGGCCACGACCTACGAGAAGAACTCTCAACGCTCGGGCCGCCGTACCACCGCGCCGCCACCATGACGGCGCCCGAGGCAGGGGGCGTAGTCCGCGCGCGGCCTCTGTCGTACTCAAACACTATCCGAATTCCATCAACCCTCGCCAAAGGAGTAGGCAATGAAAGAACGACTTCGCGTCCACAGCAACAACGCGTCCGACGGACGACATAGTGATTGCGACGCCCGATACCAAGGCGCTCTCGTGATCAACGCATTCGTGGCGCTCGTGATGAGCGCGCCGGGGTGGGTTATGGCGCAGCAAGCCTCGCCGTTCATGACCGGCGCGACGGCTCTCCAGAACAACATCCTGGCATGGCTCACTCCCATTGCCATCATTCTCGTCATGGTCCTTGGCGCGATGGCGATGGCCGCGCGCATGTCATGGGCGTGGTGCATTGGCGCCATTCTGGGTATCGCCATGGCCTTCGGAGCGCCGCAAATCGTGAACTGGGTGCGGACGATGTTCGGAGTCTGAAGTCATGGCAAACACTCGCAACGCCGGTCTGCGGGCCGAGCCGCTGTTCGTCGGGGCCACCCGTCCGCCCATGCGGTGGGGCGTGACTTATGCAGCGCTCCTTTTCAACCTAGTTTTCACGATGGAAGCGTTTCTTCTGACGAGAAATCTGCTGACGCTGCTGCTGAGCGCGCCCATTCACGGTCTGTCCGCACTCCTGTGCGCGCGCGATCCGCGATTCTTCGACCTCGTTCTCCTGTGGGGGCGTACCCGCTTGCCAGCGCTGCTGGGAAATCTGCGCGTCTGGAAAGCGAGCAGCTACAGCCCGCTGGAGATCGATTTGCCTGGAAAAAGTGGCCGCCGCGCACGCGGACGAGTGCACGTGCCCGCGATCGCGCATACGAGCGTGGTGCCGTCATGCTGACGTGGAAACGCGCTCCGGCCCTGCACCGCGAAATGACGGCCGCGCGTCATATCCCTTGCAGCTCGCATATTTCGCCGCATGTCGTGAAAACCGGTTTCGGCGACTACCTGCAGGTGTTTCGCCTGGCAGGCACGAGCTTCGAGAGCGCAGACGACGAGCAGCTCAACACGCTGCACGAGCGGCTGAACGTTTTGTGGCGGAATATCGCGAGTCCGAACGTGGCTCTTTGGACTCATGTTGTCCGGCGTCGCGAGAGTTATGGATTGCGAGAAACATCCTCGCTGGGCTTTGCACGGCATCTTGCGACGAAATACCGCGACCGCCTCGCTACGGAGACACTCATGATAAACGAGCTCTATCTGACATTGATCTATCGGCCGGTCGCTACCGCCGCCACAGGCCTGATCGCCCGATTGGTCTCCAGAACACGTCCGGACGAGTCACGACTCGAGCTCGTGGATGCGCTCGATGCGTGCTCGAAGCTTTCGCAGACTGTGCGAGCGTCTCTGGCCCGATACGAGCCTGAGCTGCTGGGGGCCTATCGTGCAGGCAACTCGTGGTATTCCTCGGTGTTGGAGTATTTCGGAGCCCTCATCAACGGCGAATGGCAGCGCATGCCGTTGCCTCGAGGTCCGGTGAACGAGGCGTTGACGACGACTCGCCTGTTTTTTGGGGCTGAAGCGATTGAGTATCGAACCCCTACGGGTACGCGCGTCGGCGCCATCCTGGGCATCAAGGAGTATCCGACGCCCGCCATGGTCGGGATGTACAACAGGCTGCTCTCCGCGCCATTTTCTTTCGTGTTGACTCAGTCGTTCACCTTCCTGACCAAGGGAGCTAGCCAGGGTCTACTGCAGCGCCAGTTCCATCGGTTGCAAAACGCTGGGGATTTTGCTGTTTCCCAGGCCGTTGAGCTCAAGGAGGCCCTCGATGCTCTGACGAGCAATGAGTTCGTCATGGGCGATCATCATTTCTGCCTCCAGGTGCTGGCCGACGTGAGCGACGGGCCAACAAACCCGCTGGATTGCGGACGCCTGAAGATCCTGAACGATTACGTTGCGCTCGCCCGCAGTTATCTCGCGGACACAGGAATGACGGTCGCCCGGGAGGATCTGGCACTCGAAGCGGCATTCTGGGCCCAGTTGCCAGGGAATTTTGCCTTGCGTCCCCGCAAGGCGCCGCTGACCTCGCGCAATTTCGCGGCCATGATGCCATTTCATAACTATCCCTCCGGGCGGGCTGCCGGGAATCACTGGGGTGACGCGCTCGCATTGTTATGCACGAGCGCTCGCTCACCTTACTACTTCTCACTCCATGCGAGTGATCCGTCGGATCCCGACGGGGGTAGCCGCAAAGACACGGGGCATACCTTCATCTGCGGCCCTACCGGCTCAGGCAAGACCGTGTTCATCGGTTTCCTGGTGGCCATGCTGCACCGGCAAGGCGCGACCCAGGTCATTTTCGATAAAGACCGTGGACTGGAGATACTGGTTCGCGCGCTCGAGGGTGAGTATCTGCCCATCCGAAGCGGGGCCCCCACTGGATTCAATCCACTGCAGCTACCGCCCACGACCGATCACCTGGAGTTTCAGAAGGAGTGGCTGCGGACACTCGTCAGCCCCGGCGGCCATGCGACTTTGACGGCCAAGGAGCTCCTCGATCTCGACCAGGCACTGCGCGGAACACTCGCGCTCGATCCCCGGGCACGACGCTTGTCTAGGTTGCTCGAATTTCTGGATACCACGGAGACGAATGGGTTGTTTGCTCGCCTCGCACGATGGTGTGAAGTGAGCGACGGCGACTACGCGTGGGTTTTTGACAATCCGGAAGACCGGGTCGTCGGCAGACTGTCGGGCAGGTCCGTCATTGGGTTCGACGTCACCGATTTTCTAAATAGCGACGTCGTACGTGCTCCGGTGACGCTCTACTTGTTTCATTTGGTTCGCCAGCTCCTGGACGGCCGTCGCCTGGTCTGTTGGATGGACGAGTTCTGGCGGCTGCTGGCCGATCCGGCATTCGAAAGCTTCGCCAAGGACGGGCCGAAGACCTGGCGGAAGCTCAATGGCGTGATGTGTCTGGCGACCCAGAGCGCCAGTGATGTGCTCGATAGTCCCATCAGCCGCACCATCATCGAGCAGACGCCCACGAAGGTGTTCTTTCCCAACTCCGAGGCCGCATACGTGGAATACACGGAAGGATTCGGGCTGAGCGAGCGCGAGTTCCGGTTGATCAAGGAGCGCCTGCAGCCCGGCTCGCGCATGTTTCTGGTAAAGCAAGGCCATCACAGCGTGGTGTGCCAACTCGATCTGCGGCACTTCGACGCGGAGTTGGCCGTGATCTCCGGGCGCGCCACCCAGGTGGAGCGCATGCATCGGATCATGGCCGAGCACGGCTGCGACGCCTCTCGTTGGCTACCCATTTTCATGCAGCCGTTCGCGGCGCCTTGAGTGCCAGGTTTATCCATCATCAACAAGGAGAGCTCGATGTCAAACTCAGCAAGATGTCTGTCGGGACGCCGCGTGTCGGCGATGCGGGCGGTTCTGTTCCTGGTGGTCGGTAGCTGTTGTGTGTCTGTAGCGCATGCGCAATTTGCGGTGATCGACGTCGCATCCGTCACTCAGCTGATCTCCGAAGTGCAGACGCTCGAGCAGCAGCTTGAAACAGCGCGCGCAGATCTTGCGCAGGCCCAAGCGGCTTACCAGTCGACCGTCGGTGGTCGCGGAATGGAGCGCCTTCTCTCGGGCACTGTGCGCAACTATCTTCCGGGTGATTGGGGCTCGCTGCAGAGCGCGCTGGGTGCCGCCGGCGGCTACTCGCCATTGTCGGTGGATTTCAATGGCGCGCTGACCAGGAATGCCATCCTCACGCCCCAGCAGGTTGCAAGCCTCGCTCCTGCAGTGGGCCAGCAACTCCAATCCGATCGGCAGACCGTCGCAATGCTGGAAGCCATTGCGCATCAGGCGTTGGCCACGAGCAGCATGCGATTCGCGTCCTTGCAGCAATTGATCGATGCCATCGGCCGTGCGAGCGATCAGAAAGCTTCTCTGGATCTGCACGCCCGGATAGGCGCTGAAATGGGAATGCTGCAAAACGAGCAAACCAAGCTGCAGACGCTCTATCAAAGCGTTCAGGCCCAGCAATGGGCGAACGAGCTCCAGGCGCGGGAGCAGGTGGTGGTCGCGCATGGGGACTTCGCCACGCGCTTCCAGCCCACGCCATGACGTGAGATCGAGAGGTGCATCGTGGGCTTCTTTCAAACATTCTGGACGTGGCTCAACCGGGAGCTGGCGAGTTACATCGGGACTACGACCGCACAGATGGCCTCGATCCTGGAGCCCGCGATCGTCACCTTCGCGATCATCTACGTAATGGTGTGGGGCTACATGCAGTTGACCGGAAAGATCGATGAGCCGCTTGTCGCGGGGCTGAAACGGATCATCACGCTGGCGGTCGTGCTGGGGGTGGCCCTGCATTCATGGTTGTACAACTCCATCATTGTCGACACGTTCTATCGGGCGCCGACACAACTCGTGGCGGCACTCACCGGTGCGCCTGATCCTGTGGCAACGATCGATATGATCTGGAATCGCGGCGGTACTGTCGCGGGTTCTCTATTTGGTAGGGCGGGAATATTCAATGACTGGGGTAACAACATCGCCGGAATACTGATCTGGCTTTTTGTCGGACTGCTTTGCGTCTATACGATGTTTCTGATCGCGCTAGCGAGCATCGCCTCGTCCGTATTGCTTGCACTGGGACCATTGTTCTTCACCGCGCTTCTGTTCGAGAGCACCAAGAGGCTATTCGATGCATGGATTGCGCAACTGACGAACTATGCGTTGATCATCATCTTGACGGTACTCGTGTCCACGTTGTTGTTGCAGATTGTCGCTTCGTATGCCGGCCAGACTCTGGCGCGTGGTCCTGGAGTCACGACGGCCGATACCTTGGACATGATTCTGGTGTCGGTATTGGTCTTTCTCGTGATGCGGCAGGTCATGCCGCTTGCCGCGGGGTTGGCAAATGGTGTGGCACTGAGCTCGTTTGGGACCGTTAGCCGCGCTATCGGCTGGGGTCTACGCGCGCCCGGGCGCATAGTGCGTCGGGTGCTATAGCCATGGAGGCACCCACCCGATGTTCAACAGACAAGGAGAAGTCATGAAACTGTTTTGCGTCATTGCATGGCTCGCGATCGCGAGTGGTTGCTCGTCCTATGCGGTGCGCTGCGACTCGCGGTTGCGGCCGATCAATGTTCTCCACAACCAACAAGGATCGACACGGTCGCCCGCAAGCAGTGCCCGGGAGCATCCATGAGGGTAGGGGGTGGGGAACCGGCGCTGGAGGACTATTTCCGGGAGGCAGCCTCGTGGGACCACGATCGCTTGGCGGAGGCGCGCCGCACCGCCCGGGTGGCGTGGCGTGTGGCCGGGGCGGGCTGGGTTTGTGCAGTGACGGGTGGTGTCGCGCTGCTATTGCTGCTGCCGTTGCAGAGGATCGAGCCGTTCGTGATCCGGGTGGACAACAGTACCGGGATTGTCGACGTCGTTCCGGTCTATGCCGGAACGGCCACTATGGATCAGGCGGTCAGCCGATATTTCCTGACGCACTACATCACCATCTGCGAGCGATTCAACTTCGCGACCGCGGAAAGCGATTACCAGGAATGCGGCGCATTTCACAGCGCTCGGCGCAACCAGGCGTGGTCCACGCTGTGGAACAAGAACAATCCCGCTTCACCACTCAACGTCCACAAAGATGGCAGTACCGTGCGGTCGGAGGTTGAGTCCGTGAGCTTCTTTCAACGGGGCAATGGTCTCAATGACTTGGCTCAGGTGCGCTATGTGAAGGCTGAGCGTGACGGACTCGACGGCCAGGAGCACGTGACCCACTGGATAGCAACCGTTCAGTACACCTATACGGCGCCCTCGAAGGATCCGGTGACCCGTCGTTGGAACCCGCTGGGGTTTCGGATCCTGGAGATGGTTTCCGAGCCTGAGGTGCTCGTTGGCACCGCGTCAGCCAGAACCCGATAAGGAGATCGAGGAATTGTCAATGCGAAATCATCATGGAAGGTGTGAACGAGGCAACCCGGCCGCCGCCGCGGCAGCGATCGCACTCTGGTTTATTCCGGCTGTAGGGCAGTGCATCGAGCCGTCGCCCGTGACGAGTGAGTCGGACGCGCGAATTCGGGTCATGCCCTACAGCAGCGACCGGGTTTATCGACTGGTTGGCTATGTCGGTTACCAAATCGATCTCGAGTTCGAGGCGGACGAGACTTTTGTGGGCCTGGGAGCGGGTGATATCGAGGGGCTTGCCTTCGCATCGCAGGGTAATCATCTGTTCCTGAAGCCGAAGGCCTCAAAGGTCAATACCAACCTGACCATCCTGACCAATCGGCGGGAGTATCAGTTTGATTACACCGCCAGTGGGGAGCGCCCTGACTCGCGCGAGCCGGACGTGACCTATGTGTTGCGGTTCAGCTATCCGAAACCGCCGCCAGTCGTGGACACGGCCACTAGGGTTGAGCGCGACCTCGATGGGGCAAAGCTTCAGCGTGCACGCAACTTCGATTACTGGTACTGCGGCTTTCCCGCACTGAAGCCGATCGCCGCCTGGGATGATGGCGTGCATACGTGGCTGCGCTTCGGCGCGCACGCGGAGTTGCCAGCGATCTTCGTTCGCAATGACGATGGGAGCGAGTCGCTGTTGAATTTCAACATAGATTCCGGAGATGTGGTCATCCACAGGGTCGCACGACGCTTTGTGCTCCGTCGTGGTCTCCTCCGGGGTTGCATAGTGAACAAGTCATTTTATGGAGTTGGCGAGCGGCTCGAATCGGGGACAGTCGCTCCGACGGTCGAGCGGGTCACCCAAGGAGCACGTCCATGACCCAGCGCGAATCTGACGCGGACGGGGCGCCACAGCGCGGAGCGGCCAATGAGACCGCCGATCAGGTCGGGGTGTCCGGAGAGCGCGGTACGCCACTGGTCAACAGCGTGCGCTCGCTGCAGTCGAGAGTCAGTAACTTACTGGCCGCCGGACTGATGATTGCGCTTGGGGTAGGCGCGTTGTCCTGGTATTACGCAAATGCCCTCGGTCGGCAAAAGCGCATGCAACAGGCGGCGGTCGCTTCGGTGGCCAACAGCGCACAGGGAGAGATGCCGCTACCCCCGTTGGGCACACCAGACCTAGCCGCGAGCGGGCCTCGGGCTCCGGCGAGCGCGACCCCACTGAGTGACTATCCGCGAACGGGCTCTGCCTCCTCTGGTGCTGCCCAGGGAATCGGGGTTCCACCGGCTTATCCCGATCCGCCGCCGGGGCAGGCTAGATCGAACTGGCCGGGCGCGATGCAGCCTTACGGCATGACCTCTTTGCCAACGTACAGCGCGTCATCTTATGCAGCAGCGGACCCCTATCATCCACCTCACCCACAGGGTGTGTCCGACCGGCGTTTGTCCGGCGTGGCCTTCTCCCGTGAAGCTACCCAGTCGTCCCCATCGGCTACAGCGATGGGTCAAGTCGGGACAGATACCAGCCCCTTCGCCGGCAATCGGATTCCGGCAGAGCAGGGTGCGAGCGCAGCTACTGCCGACGAGGGCCTCGGAAAGCTCCTTCGGCCGCGCGTCACCACGCCCGAGCGGGCGCTATTGCTTCCAACTCAACAGTTATTGTTGCCGAAGGGGGCTTTCATTGACTGCACCCTGGAGACGGCCATCGACTCGACGCTGCCGGGAATGACGACCTGCATCACCGCAACCGATACGTTTGGCGTGGATGGCAAGGTGGTTTTGCTCGAGCGGGGCTCGAAGCTGGTTGGAGAGACCCGCGGAGAGGTGCAAAACGGCGCGGCCAGGGTCTTTGTCCTCTGGACGGAGGCGCGGACGCCAACAGGAGTGTTGGTCCCGCTGGACTCGCCGGGAACCGACGAGCTGGGGCGCTCAGGACTTCCCGGGCAGGTGAACCGGCATTTCTGGGATCGCTTTGGCGCGGCGATGTTGATCTCGGTGATCAACGGCGCCATGCAGGCGGCGGTGCAATCCGCTTCGCGCGGTGGTGGCGGGATCATCTACAACCCTTCGACCTCACAGGAGGCTCTTACGGACGTGCTGAAGGGAACCATCAACATCGCGCCAACCGTGATCAAGCACCAGGGCGATCGGATCCAAATCCTGGTGGCACGCGATCTCGACTTCAGGCCCGTCTATGAGCTCCGCACAGGCGGTTTCTGAGCGGGTGGCTCCGGTGTCGCGGCCGGTGGAGTCGGATGGTGCGTCCGCGTGTCCGTCCGCACTCGACTTGACCCTACGGGCGCTACGACCCCTGTTGGAGGATTCGAGTGTGACAGAGGTTTGCATCAATCGTCCGCTGGAAGCCTTCATCGAGACGCGGGACGGCTGGCGACGCGAGGCATTGCCGTTTGCAGATTTCGACTGGTGTCGGCGATTGGCCAAGCTGGTGGCCCACTCGAGCCGTCAACGGGTCGATGAATCATGTCCTTTGTTGTCCGCCTCGTTGCCCAGCGGTGAGCGCATCCAGGTGGTCTTGCCACCGGCAACGACGCGCGGTTGCGTGGCGATCACGATCCGGCGTCCTTCGGACACGGTCTGGTCAATCGACGAGTTGGCCGTTCGAGGCATTTTGCGGAACACGCGCGCCGCGAGCGATGCGCTCGATGAAACCGAGGCCGAATTGCTACGTCTGCTGGCGTCGACGCAATACGAAGCCTTCATGCGCCTCGCGGTCAGGGCTCGCAAGAACATCGTGGTCTCGGGCCCCACCGGATCGGGCAAGACCACCTGGACGAAGGCGTTGATCCAGGAAATTCCCACGAACGAGCGGCTGATCACCATCGAGGATGCGCAGGAGCTGGTGCTCGAGCGACATCCCAACCACGTGCGGCTCTTCTACAGTAAGGATGATCAAGGTCAGGCGCGTATCAAGCCTAAGCAACTGCTCGAATGTTGTTTGCGGATGCGCCCCGACAGGATTCTGCTGGCGGAGCTGCGCGCCGAGGAGGCTTTCGACTACCTGCGGAACGTGAACTCGGGCCACCCAGGCTCGATCACCAGCGTGCATGCCACGAGCGCAGAGCTTGCTTTCGAGCAATTGGTGCTGCTGGTGAAACAAAGCCCGGGCGGGCGAGATCTCGCTCGAGCCGACATCAAGAGTCTCTTGTATCTGTTGGTCGATGTCGTGATCCAGTGTGGTCTCGAGAGGCACGAGCGGTTCGTCAAGGAGATCTGGTTCCAACCGGCGCGCAAGCGCCGGGCACTGGAGGAGGGGTAGGGCGTCATGTTCTCTACACTGACCACTGGCGTGTATGCGCTAACCCACGGGTGGACGGGTTTTGCATTCGGCTACGGCGTCGTCGCCGCTCCCATGGTCGCCGGCATGGTCAAAGGACGGGCGCGGATGCAGAAGTTACTGATGTCACCGGTTCTGGCCGTACCCGCCATGGTCGTGTCCGGCATCGCGACGACGGCTCTTGAACCCGCACTGCACTGGCTGGGGGTGGCAAGGGGAGGTCTGATGGAACTTGTCGCGGGCGTCGGAGTGTGCTCTGCGGTGGGTTATGTGAGCGGTCGGGTGCTCGCAAAGTCCTCCTCCTCACGGGTGTCCTATGGGCGGGGCGCTTCGATTTTTGACTCCGAAGCAGGCACTGGCGGAAAGGCGGATACGTCAGCCGAGAGGGGGCGAGCTGCTCTTCGGGGGACAGAGCGTGGTTGGCGAAAGCACGACCATCGGCAGGCGCTCACCTTGGCAGGAATCCCAGTTCCAAAAGAGGACGAGACCAAGCACTTCAAATTCATTGGAACGACCGGGAGCGGCAAGAGTACCGCCATCCGTGAGTTACTCGGTGGAGCGCTCAGCCGAGGCGATCGTGCCATTATCGCCGATCCGGACGGCGGTTATCTCAACCGCTTTTATGACCAGCAGCGCGGCGATGTCATTCTGAACCCCTTCGATCGGCGAGCGGCGAAGTGGGATCTTTACGGTGAGATCACGAACGACTACGACATCGATCAGCTCGCGCGATCGCTCATCCCGCACCAGGAAGGGCCCGAGGCGAGCTGGCGAGGTTACGCGCGCACCTTCTTCAGGGCGGTCGTCGCGCAGACGCGCGATGCCGGCATCCAGGATGTTGGTGAGCTTTACCACTTGTTGGTAAGCGCCCAATCAGACGAGCTCAGGATCTTGTTGGAAGGCACGCCGGCCCAGCCTTTTCTGAATGAGCACAATAGCCGGATGTTCGATTCTATCCGGTCGGTCACCAGCTCCGCCGTGGAGGCGCTCGATTTCATTGGGCGCCAAGGTGGCATCGAGCTGTCGGTGCGCAAGTGGGTGAACAACGGCAAGGGTGTGCTGTTCATTCCTTACCAGGCCGGACAGATCGCAGCCTTGCGTTCGACCATCTCGGCGTGGATGCGGCTGGCGATCTTCGAGACCATGAATCGGGGCGAGGGTGAGCGGCCGCTGTGGTTTGTCATCGATGAGCTCGATGCGCTCGGAAAAATCGATGGGCTCAAGGACGCCCTGGCGCGCCTGCGCAAATTCGAGGGCCGCTGCCTCCTTGGATTCCAATCGATCGCGCAGGTCTCCGGCACGTACAGCCGGGCGGAGGCGCAGACCATTGTCGAAAATTGCGGCAACACTCTGATCCTGCGCTGCTCGGCCAGCGAGCGCGGTGGCACCTCTGGTTTCGCCTCACAGCTCATCGGGCAGCGCGAGGTGATCCGCACCACTGAGTCGCGCTCCAGGCAACCGCTACATATCCTGCCGACCGTCAGCCATACGGAGCATGTCAACATCGAGTATGCCGTGCTGGATTCGGAGATCGAGCAGCTACCGGACCTCAGGGGCTTCCTCAAACTCGCCTCCACTCCGTACTGGCGACGGGTCGCCTTGTCGCCGCCGGAGGTGAAGTTGGAGAGCGAAAAGCTCTCCCGCGTGCAGGACCTTGCGAGGAGAGCGTGGGAAATTTTTCGAGGCCGCGGTGATGCATCCTCGGAAGCGGGCCGCTCCGCCGGCGAGGGCAGAGCCCCGGACACCTTCGATCGCTAGGTTCGGAGCGAAACGTGGAAGACGAAACCATCAAACTCGGGTTGCTCATGGAGGCCGCGCACGCGCAACAAGCGCTCGCAGAGACGGCGCTCGAGAAACTCAATGCGCACGTGCGCGAGCTCGATACCGTGGTGCGCGATGAGATTCGCCACACGCTGGTGGAGGAGTTGCAGATTGTGGTGAACGAGACCCGACGGTCTGCCGAAGCGCTGCGCCGGCTGCGACGATCGGCCAATCTGCGCATCGGGCTCTGGAGTCTTGGGCTGACGCTGGTGTGTTCAGCCATCCCTCTATCCCTGGCATGGTGGTTCCTGCCATCGTCGAGCGAGGTGAGTGCGCTTAGTGCGAAAAGAGATGAGCTTGCCTCAGCAGTCGCGCGCCTGGAGCAGCGTGGCGCGCGCATCGATCTACGTCGCTGTGGTGTAGCAAATCGGCTCTGTGTACGCGTGGATCGAAAAGCCCCCGCCTATGGAGAGGCTGGCGATTACCTGGTTGTAAAGGGGTATTGAATGATGTTGCGCATGAGGATCATCGAGTGGACGAGTGGATGGACCGGCTTGGGTGTGGCATCGGCGCTGCTGTTGGTGCTATTGGCAGCCGCACTGCTGAGGCGCACCCGATGGCGCGATACTCATAAGCGAGGCGCGAGGGTTGTCAGAGGCCACGGTGCCTGGCGACGATTCGCGAGCTGGACGAGCGCTCCGGGCGGCGAGGCAGTCTCGCTCGCGGGAGTCCCCATCGAGCCCCTGGATGAGACGAAGCACTTCAAGCTGATCGGGACTACTGGAACAGGCAAGTCGACTGCTATACGCGAGCTCTTGCGGCGCGCACTCGAGCGCGGCGATCGCGCCGTGATCACCGACCCCGATGGCGGATACCTGCTCTCCTTTTACCATCGCTACCGGGGTGATGTTGTTCTCAATCCTTTCGAGCCGGACGCCGTCAAGTGGGATCCATTCGCGGAGGTTCGGGACCTTTACGACGTCGACCAGCTAGCAGGCGGTCTGATCCCTTCGACGGAGGACCCTTCCGGGCGCGAGTGGCGGGGCTATGCACGCACATTTCTAACCGCAGTCATTCGACGTTGCCATGAGCGTGGTCCGCGCGATGTAGCGGAGCTTTGGAGACTGCTTGCAATCGCCCCTAGCTCTGAGCTGCGGCCAATCGTATTTGACACGCCCGCGCAGCCGTTTCTGGAACCCGAAAACGCCCGCATGTTCGGGTCAATCCGCTCGGTTGCCGGCTCCGCCGCTGCGGCGCTCGCCTATATCAAGGATCAGCGAGCCCCGGCGTTCTCAATCCGCGCCTGGGTGCAGCATGGGCAGGGAGTGTTGTTCATTCCCTACAAAGCGGCACAGATCGCCGCTTTGCGATCCATCATTGCGACCTGGATGCGCTTGGCCATCGTCGAGACCATGAGCTGTCCGGATGAGGATCAGCGTCTATGGTTCGTAGTCGACGAGTTGGACGCGTTGGGTGCGATCGACGGATTGAAAGACGCTTTGGCGCGACTGCGCAAGTTTGGCGGGCGTTGTGTGCTGGGGTTTCAGTCTGTCGCGCAGGTCTCCAGCACCTATGGCGCTGGTGAAGCGCAGACGATTGTCGAGAATTGCGGCAATACCCTCATCCTACGTTGCTCAGGGAGCGAGCATGGCGGCACTTCCCAATTTGCCTCGCGCTTGATTGGCGAGCGCGAAGTCATCCGCCGGCAAACCTCACGGGGCCGCGATCGGGAGGGTTTTTGGAACAATCGCGCGGCACGCCGCTCGACGAACGTCAGTGAGCAGCATGTGACGGAGTCGGCCGTGATGCCCTCGGAGCTGGAGCAGTTGCCCGATCTCACCGGGTATCTGAAGACAGCCTCCTCGGCGGAATGGCTGCGCGTCGCATTCTCCCGCTGAAAGCGCAAGGAGAGAGATCAGACATGGCAGTCTTTCACTTCAACATCGCCCCTGTGAAGCGCTCCATGGGGCAGCAAGCCACGGGCGCTGCGGCCTACCGCGCGGGCGAGATCATCCGCGATGAGCGCACAGGAAAGGTTCACAACCACTCCAAGCGGCAGGATGTCCGACACAAGGAAATTTTCCTGCCCTCCCGATTCGGCGAGGCGCCCATGGAGTGGGCGCGCAATCGGGTAAGTCTGTGGAATGCAGCGGAGGCCGCTGAGAAAAGACGCGATTCCCGGGTGGCACGTGAGTTCGAGGTGGCGCTTCCGTCCGAGTTGAATCCAGAGCAACGTCTCACGCTGGCTCGCACGTTTGCGCGTGAGATTGCGGACCGCTATGGTGTTGCGGTCGATCTGGCGATCCACGATCCCAAGCCGGGGCGCGATTCGCCCAACTTCCATGCGCACATGCTGGCTACCACGCGTGAGGTCTCCGAGACAGGGCTTGGCGCGAAAGCGGGGCTCGACATGCGCGCGGTCTTGCGGGCGCAGCAAGGACTCACGCCTCATGCCGAGGAGTACTCCGTTATGCGCGAGCGATGGGCGACGCTCACCAATGAGGCGTTTCGGGAAGCGAACCTCCCACTCCGTGTGGATCATCGCACGCTTGCCGCCCAGGGCATCGATAGAAAGCCGCTCGTACATATCCCTATGGAGTTTTTCCAACTCGAACGACAGGGCATGCCAAAGGAAGCGGCCGAGCGCTTGCGCGCAGAGTATCGCGCGCGAATAGCCGCATATCGCGAACGCTCACGCGGCGGGCAAGCAACCCCAGAGCAAGAGCTGTCGCGCAACGCGCAAACAGGCGTGCAGCAACAGGGCCTACGAGGCGAACAGGGGGGTGCCAAAGAAGAGCGCCTGCGCGGCGACCACGTGCCAACAAAACAGGAGCGCTCGCTTGGCCAGCGTGCGAACGCACAGCACGAACAGCCAACGGCCGAGCAGGCGAGGCCATCGCACGAATTACTGCCCGCTGGAGCGCAGGCGACTCACGCGTCCTCCCAACCGCAAGCCCTCCCGCCGCGGGACTCTGCGGGAGTCCGACGCCGAGCCGTGCAAGAGTGGCTGCAAATGCGGTCAAAGGAGGCGCAAAGTAGTCAGGACAAGGGCCTGGCCAAGCAGTCCTCGGTCGACCTCGGCCGGGAAGACGGACGGGAGAGGTAATGAACGCCTCGCATTCAAACCGCGCTTGCACAGCCTGTCTTTCTGGTCCTGTTACATCTATTCGCCCAGAGGCGCCAACTACGCCTCGGAATCATCCCGGCGTCTGTGCGCGCGTCTAAAGTTGATCGACCCCATGTGGCTGCCGGCCTATGCGGCCGAGGTGCACCAACAGGTGCTGCGCAACGAAGGTTGGGCCCGGCTGTTTGAAAGAACGGCGGTTCTGGTGCCTGTGCCGGGAAGCTCGATCGCCTCCCAAGCGTCGCCTCGGCCCAAGCCGACGTCTGCGCGCAAGGGATCACCTCCGTGGGTTGCGGAGCGACTGGGTTGCGCGCTACAGGACATCGGGCTAGGCGGGTCTGTATGGACCGGGCTCCGACGTGTCCTGCCTGTCCGAAAGTCCGCAACGGCTCTCAATGCGGACCGGCCAACGGTTCGCCAGCACTATGATTCATTCGCGATCGCGACCGAGCCGCCGGACCTGACGCCCCCCGAGAGGATCGTGCTCGTCGATGACGTCATAACGAAAGGTCGCACGATCTTCGCCGCAGCACTGGTTTTGCACGAAGCATTCCCCCACGCAGACATCCGTGCGTTCGCGTTGGTCCGCACCATGGGGTTTCTCCCCGCCATTCCACGCACACTCCAGCCCTGTCAGGGCGTACTCAGGTGGGCGGGCGGCGATATACATCGGGAGCCCTGATATCAAACGCTATTTGATTTCCAGGTTGTAGGTCAACATCGCTCCTCCGGGCAGCGGCACTACCGAGAGCGCGGAGCGGTTCATCTCCTCGTTGTGCTCGGCGTTGCGCGTGAGAATGAAGTGAGCTGTGGCGCCTCCAAGCGCCGCGCCCGCAACGTCATCGGACAGCCAATGGGCGTTGTGCTTCAAGCGCTCAAAGGCCGTGAAGCCGGCGATCGCTCCGTACCCCAGAAAGCGTCGGATCCATCGATAATCGTCATTACCTGATTCCGCGAGCACGGCCCCGATGGCGAAAGCCGCTGATGCGTGGAATGACGGGAAGGAGGAGCCGCCGGCGCGCCACTTGTTGGGGTCGTCGGTCTGATCAGGTCGCTGGCGAGCCGCGGCGAACTTGAAAACATAGCTGGTCACGCCCGCCAATCCTCCCGCCTCCACCATTTGCCAGGCCTCATGGTGCCCCGGGCCGCTATCGATCAGGTTGGCATAGAGCCAGGTTCCCGCGACGGCCGCCACGCTCGGCACGGCATCTTGCAGATCATAGGTTTTATTGCTGATGGCGCTCGCGCCCTGCTTGATGAAGTGGGTGCGTACCTGCGAATCGTAGTGATGAGCCCCCGCGATCGCGGCAACCGCGCCGCCGAAATACGCCCAGTCTCGCACGTTCCAGTGCAGGGGGGCCGTGTAGTAGTCCTTGATGTCGAGTAGCAACCCGTTGGGCTTGTCGTTTGCCTGATCCTCATCCGTGTCAGTTGTTACCGCGGGGTCGGGAGTTTGCGCGGACGCTGGCGGCGAGCCGAGCACGCCCGAGCCGAGCAGCAAGCCAACCAGTCCCAGTGCGGGCGCCGTACGCCATGACTTGTCCAACATGCTCATTCGCCAGCCGACGCCAGGATCTCATCCACCCGAAATACCGGGTACAGGTTGTAGCGATCGTCCCGTGAGGCGTGCCGCTTCAGGAAAAAATCCAGGCGCGCGGCCGGATCAGCCGCGAAGGTGGGATCTTGCGCGATCCGATCCACGAAGGCGTCGTGCAGGCGGGGGTCCTCTGCAATCATTTGCCGTGCGATTTGTTCGGCAACGTAGGGCTCCATATGTTCCTTTTGTTCAAAGCAGGCGTTGAAAAATCCCCAGGCGGCGAGGGAGTCGGGAGCCTGCGGCTCCAACAGCGCCATCAAGAGGCGCGCGAGCGGCTGTGCAACCGGCACGAACAGCGCGCCCGCCCGTATCGAGTGTGTCTCGCGAGCCCAGCTTCCTTCGAAGTGTGCCCGCATTCGCCCCTCGAAGGGTGCGGCGGAGAACGTCACACGGGCTGCACGAAAGACTTCCGCACGCACTCCGTCGACGTTGTCAGGCACACGCTCGAATGAAATTCCGTGGAGCGCGAGTTTTGTCCCGATCTCGTCGGCGTAAGCCGCCGGAACGACATAACCGCCGAGTGGCGCCTTCACGGTGAGCGCGGGCTCTACCCTGTTGCGATACGGCACCCTCCAGATCTGCGGCGTGTTGGGGTCGTAGACCGTGACCAGATCCCCAGAAATCGCTGACGGCTCGCGGGTGTACGCATAACCCCGAAAGTCGATGATCTCCGCACCGCTGGCATCGAGTCCCGATGTTGTCGCGCCCGCCTTGGTGGGTTCACGCCAGGAAGAGCTGTAGTCCAGCGTGACCTCTGCGCCACCGATTCGAATCGCTGCTTCATCAGCTTCGTGGGCCTCGACCTGCCAGCGCGCGCCGTGGTCCGCCACCAACTCCGCCAGTCCGACCAGGGTGTTCCGGGTCACCTCGATCCGTCGCGCGTACTCCTTCCAGGAATGTGTTTCGACCAGCACCGTGAATCGGTTCCGTTGCGGGAAATAACCCGTGGAGAAGCGCGGTGAGTACACGGTGAGCACAAAGCCCGAGGCGGGGTCGTCAGTTTTCGCAAGATCGGGGTAGAAGGGCAGGGGTAGCGAGCCCTGGGCGGTGAGTTTCCCTATGAGCTGATCGCGCAACTCGCGACCGCTTGCGTAGAGGAGAGGATCCCCTTGGTTGATCGGCTCGGCTTGCAGCGAGATGTCCGGCTCGAAATTCGCGCCGTCCGTGACGTGAAGGTCGGCACAAACCAGGGGATCCCATTCACACAGTAGCCGGAGCATCGCCTGCATCTCGGGCGCGTCGGCTTTCATATAATCCCGGTTCAGGTTCAAGTTCTGCGCAGTGGTGCGCCAGCCGGTCTCCTCCGGGCCGTTCTGGTTCGGCCGATTCCAGCGGCGGAAGCGCTCGTGACCATCGACGTTGAAGGCCGGGACGAACAGGATCGCGATTCGCTGTAACACGCCCGGGGCGGCGCTGCCGCGCAGGATGTCGCGCAGAGCGATGAAGCCCGCGTCCTTACCGTCACTTTCGCCAGGGTGGATGCCACCCTGAAGCATCAGGAGTGGCACCGAGCGCGGATCGGCATGCGAAACCAGCAAGGCCAGCATCCGCCGGCCTTCCGCGGAGCGCCCGAACTCGATGCAACGAACGGCTTGTGGCCACTCGCGGGCAAAGGCCGCGCATAACCGCTCCACCTCGTCAGTCCGGCCCGTGGCGCGAAAGCCGGATTGCTCCGCCACCGTCGTCAGGTCTTCATTGCTCATCTGCCCGATTCTAAGGGAATTCGCCGGCGCGAGCAGTGCTTACTTTGTAGCGCCAAGTAAAGTCGGCAGGTCCTGCGCGCAGAACTGGCGGATGCGCTCGCAGGCGGCGTCGATGATCGCCGGCTCCGTGGCGAAACAGATTCGGACGAAATGTGCCGTCTGGCGCCCAAAGGCGGCGCCGTCCAGCACGGACACTCGGCGCCTCTCGTACAGGGCGCGCATGAATTCGTAGCCGGAGAGTCCTGTATCGCTCACGTCCATCAACAGGAACATGCCGGCTTGCGGAGCGAAGGCGCGGATGTTGGGAACGCCTTCGAGACCGGTCATGAACCGCTCACGTCGCACGTCGCAGAATTGTCTGATCCGCTGCTCCGTGTCCGCGGCGATGGACAGGGCGGTGAGCGCGGCCTCCTGGATGAACCCCGGAAGGCCGAACAGCATGCACATCGACAAGGCATGGGCGTGCTCGATGAGCTCGCTCGGACCGACGAGCCAGCCGGCTCGAAAGCCAGGCATGGCATGTGATTTCGAAAGGCTGCCGAGGGTCACGACGCGATCGGGGAGCGTGGGCGCGAGGCTCGGCACCTTCCCGCCAGGAGCAAGTCCCGCGTAGACCTCGTCCGCAACAATCCACAGATCATGCTTACGCGCGAGTGTGCCGATTGCGTCGAGCTCAGATTCGTTCAGGATCACGCCACTCGGATTGTTGGGCGTCGCCAGAAAAATCGCACGCGTGCGCGAGGTGATGAGCGACTCCAGCGCGGCGAGGTCCGGACGAAGACCTGGGCCGGTTGGCGCGCGCACGAGGCGTGCTCCGGAGACTTCTATCGTGGCGGTGTACGTTGGGTACAGCGGGTCGAACGTAATGACTTCATCGCCCGCGCCGGCTAGACAGAGCGAGGCCACAAAAAGGGCGTTCTGGGTACCGGCCAGGCATATGACGTTGTCCGCGGTAACCACTTGCCCGGTCCGTTGAGTGTGCGCTTTCGCTATCGCTCCGCGGAGCGCCGCGCGCCCTCCGGCAGGGGTGTAGTGCGTATCTCCCGATCGGAGTTGCGCGACAGCGCGCTCGACGACGGGCTCAGGAGCGTTGATGTCCGGATCACCGATACTGAGGATGATTACATCCTCACCGCGGTCGCGCGCCGCTGCCGCTTGATAATGCGTAAGCCAGGCATCAGAGCCTTCTCCGCTGATTCGCTTTACCAGGTCCGAGAACTTCATTGGGAAGACTGTGCGTGCGTCAGGTGTCTATTGCAACTTGCCGCTATTTATATGTCGAAAGCAGCAGGCTGGTTTCGCTTTGTGAGATCCCTTCGATCAGTCTGATTCTCCCTAACACGCGGTCGAAAGCTTCCAGACTGTCTGCCCGGAGCTCTACGACGATATCCCAGCGGCCATTGGTGCTGTGCAATGTCGTGACCGCGGGATCGCCGCGGAGCGCTTTGATGACCGCGTCGACGCGATTGCCCTCGACCGCCACGGTCATGAAGGCGCGGATCCGGTGCTCCTCGACTGCCGGTTTCAACCGGATCGTGTAGCCCGCGATGGTGCCGTCCGCTTCCAGGCGGGCCATCCGATTTTGCACAGTCCCTCGAGAGACGTGCAGGGCTTTCGCAAGCGCCGCGACGGAGGTGCGGGCATCGTTGCGGAGGTGAGAAATGAGTTGCCGGTCGATTTCGTCCACGTTTTCGAAAGATCCGGTCTCGTTGCCCGCGGCGGGCGGCTCGAGGGGCATTATATAGCAAAACGCTAGAGTAATCTGTCGATTTGAACAACTTTGTAGCATTTATGAGCAGTCTTCTGGCTGCTATTTGGCCGCACCGCGCCACACCATGCACTCAATAGCGATACCGCTCGTAGCGGCCTCTCCTGGCGAGGGGCCTGGCGGCGGCTTTCCGGGGAGAGGACTCATGGTTGACTTTATTGGCATTGACCGCGTGCGGGATCTCGTTGCGAGCCTGGGGACGACCCGTTTCATCGAAGAGCTGGCTGGCGAAATCGAGGCTGACTATCTGCGCTGGCCGGAGTTCGCCAAGTCGCCGCGCCACGCGACGCACTCGTCGGTGGGTGTGATCGAGCTGATGCCGGCTTCCGACGGGCAGCTCTATGCGTTCAAGTATGTCAACGGGCACCCCAAGAACACCTCCGTCGGGTTGTTGACCGTCACGGCATTCGGCGTGCTTGCGGATGTTGCGACCGGATATCCATTGTTGGTTTCGGAGCTGACACTGACGACGGCGCTGCGTACGGCGGCCACTTCCGCCTTGGCGGCGCGCCGCATGGCACGGCCGGATAGCCGTGTCATGGCGCTGATCGGCAACGGCTCGCAGAGCGAGTTCCAGGCGATTGCCTTCCATCACATGTTGGGCATTCGCGAGCTGCGCCTGTATGACGTCGATCCCGCTGCGACCGAGAAGCTGGAACGGAATCTCGCCAGACTGCGGCTGAGTGGTTTACGTGTCATCCGCTGCACATCAACCGCTGCGGCCGTTCGAGGCGCCGACATCGTCACTACCGTCACGGCGGACAAGCGCAACGCGGTCATTCTGGCACCCTACATGATCGCTCCAGGTATGCATCTGAACGCGGTGGGCGGTGATTGCCCCGGGAAGACCGAGTTGCATCCTGACATTCTGCGACGCCGTGACGTGCGCGTCGTGGTGGAGTTCGAGCCGCAGTCGCGCATCGAAGGGGAGGTTCAACAGGTGGAGCCGGACTTTCCGGTCACCGAGCTCACCGACGTGCTCGCCGGTCGGCGTCCCGGGCGCGCCGACGCGCAGGAAGTGACTATCTTCGACTCGGTTGGTTTTGCGCTGGAGGATTTCTCGGCGCTGCGCTATTTGCGACGCATCCATCACCAGCTGCAGGGCTCGCAACAGCAGGTCGATCTGGTGCCCGATCTCGATGATCCGAAGGACTTGTTCGCATTGTTGGCGGGTGGGCTGGGCGCCGGCGCACGGCGGCCCGCGGCGGTGCTCGCGTGAGCGGTGTCAGGCAGGCGAGCCTCATCGGCGCGCCCACGGATATCGGCGCGGGCGATCGGGGCACTTCCATGGGTCCCGAGGCCTTGCGGGTCGCGGGCCTGCAGAATGCGCTGCAGGAGCGGGGATTGCAGGTCTTCGATCTCGGCAATCTCAGTGGACCTGCCAATCCCTGGCAGGCTCCGGTGAACGGCTACCGACACCTGGCGCAGGTGGAGCGTTGGAATCGCTCGGTGCACGATGCCGTTTTCGCCGAGTTGCGTTTGAATCGGCTGCCGATTCTGCTGGGCGGGGACCACTCCCTCAGCATCGGCTCGATCAGCGCCGTGGCCCGTCGCTGCCGCGAAGTGGGTAAGCCACTGCGCGTATTGTGGTTGGATGCGCACGCGGATTTCAATACCTGCGAGCTGTCCCCGACTGGGAATATCCACGGCATGCCGCTCGCGTGCCTGTGCGGCTTCGGGCCCTCCGAGCTGGTCACCATCGGCGGTCCCGGTCCGTCCCTGACCGCGGCGTGCGTTCGCCAGATTGGAGTGCGTAGCGTGGATACCGGCGAGAAGCGGTTCGTACACGAGCAGGGGCTCGAGGTATTCGACATGCGCTACATCGACGAGATGGGTATGCGCCAGACGATGGAGAGCGTGTTGGCCGATCTCGATAGTGACACCCATCTGCATGTCAGCTTCGATGTCGACTTCCTCGATCCTGACATTGCACCGGGCGTCGGTACCACCGTGGCGGGTGGGCCCACCTATCGCGAGGCGCAGCTGTGCATGGAGATGATCGCCGATACCCGGCAGCTGGGCTCACTGGACATCGTTGAGCTCAACCCCGCCTTCGATGTGCGCAACAAAACCGCGGCGCTCGCGGTCGACCTGGTGGAGTCGCTATTTGGCAAGAGTACGTTGGTCCGCCGCCCGGTGTGGCGACCCAGCCAGCCGCGCGCGGTGACGGAAGCCGCCGTGGCTCACGCGGCAGTGGGCGAGCTGCCCGCGGCCGAAGCGGCTGGCGAGGTGAGCGCTGCGTAGAATCGGAACGCCGCTTGCTCGAGGTATTACGTCAAAAAGTGACGGAGTATCGCCATGAACAACGATCGTGCCGCCGGTACGTGGAAACAGATCAAAGGCAAGGTCAAAGAGCAGTGGGGCAAGCTTACGGACGATGAGATAGACCAGCTGGAAGGCCGCGGTGAGCAGCTTGCCGGCAAGTTGCAGGAGCGCTACGGGCTCGCCCGGGACGAGGCCGAGCGTCAAGCCCGGGATTTTCGGACCCGCAACAATTGGCATTGAACGGCCATAGGTCTGGACTGTAGCCGACAAACGAAAGCGGGGCCTGAGCGCGCTAGTACCGCGCTCGGGTCCCAAGCCGCCCGCAACCCGCACCTTTTATCTTTTTGGCTGTGACTCGTTCTGTCTCTCGCCGAAATGAAAACCACACGCGGCCTTGGTTAAACTACCCCCTTCCATCCGTGGGGTGAGTGAGATCGAGACATGAGCATGTCTTTGCGTGACCAGCTTATTGCGGCTGGTCTCGGCACCAAGAAGCAGGCCAAGGAGGCGACGCAGGCCAAGCGGCCGCCGTCGCGCCATCAACCTCCGCCACCTCTTTCGCCTCAGCAAATCGCGGCCAACAAAGAGCTTGCCGCGAAGAACGCGCGCGACAAGGAGTTGAACCGCCGTCAGCAAGAGAAGGCAGCCGCAAAGGCTCGCCGCGCGGAAATCAAGCAGCTCATCGAGCAGCACCGATTGCCGCCGGTCGAAAGCGACGAATACTTCAATTTCACCGACGGGACGCGCCTTGCACGCCTGCCCGTCACGCCGACGCTTCGCGAGCAAATCATCAAGGGCACAGTGGTGATCGTTCGTTACGAGGGACACTACGCGCTGGTCCCTGACGAAGTGGCGGCTCGTGTCCGCGAGAAGGATGAGCATTCTGTCGTGACCTCGAGCGCCGCTCCGTCCGCATCCGCGCCTCCCAAGCTCCCCGCCGCCGAGGACGATCCCTACAAAGACTTCGTCGTACCGGACGACCTGGTCTGGTGAGCGCTCTGGGTCCGGTGAGCGCACCGCTTTGGAGCAAACTCGGCCTCGTGTTGCTTGCGACGCTCGCACTGGCGCCGCTCGCCGCGGGGGCGGGGAGGTTGCAGCCCGATCCGGCGCGCCTGTCGATCGATGTGAAATTGCTTGCCTCGGATGCTTTTGAAGGCCGTGAGCCTGGCACGCGCGCGGAAAAGCGGACCGTGCTTTTCATTATCGATCGCATGAAGGAGGCTGGTCTGCAGCCGGGCGGCCCGGAGGTGGGTGGCCACCGGAGCTGGACACAGGACGTGCCGCTGGTGAAATTTCTTTTCGCCGGTCCGCTGGATCTCGCCGTGACGGTTGCCGGTCGCTCCCAGAAATGGGACCAAGGCCAGCAGGTCGCGATTCGCGCCACCCAGACCAACGTCGACGAGCTGACGGT
Organism: uncultured Steroidobacteraceae bacterium; assembly: GCA_964400085.1. Classification (GTDB taxonomy): domain Bacteria; phylum Pseudomonadota; class Gammaproteobacteria; order Steroidobacterales; family Steroidobacteraceae; genus 13-2-20CM-66-19. Next base: position 24,370 of record CAYNTW010000045.1, read on the forward strand.
GCGCAACGCCCCGCTGCTTTTCGTCGGTTTCGGGGTGAACGCGCCGGAGCGTCACTGGGACGACTTCAAAGGCGTGGATCTGCACGGAAAAATCGCGATTGTGCTGGTCAACGATCCTGACTTCGAGACCGGAAGCGGCGATTTCGGCGGCAAGGCGATGACCTACTATGGTCGCTGGACGTATAAATATGAAGAGGCCGCGCGCCGCGGTGCCCTCGGAGTGCTCATCGTCCACGAGTCCGCCGCAGCGTCCTACGGCTGGGCGACGGTGGTGAATTCCAACACCGCGGCCGTGTACGACATCGTTCGCGACAATCCTGCGCAGTCGCATGTGCCACTGGAAGGTTGGATACAGCGTGACGTTGCCGTCGCGCTCTTCAAGCAAGCCGGGTTGGACTTTGAGACTTTGAAGAAGCTGGCGCAGACCCGTGAATTCAAGCCGGTACCGTTGGGAGGCGCGACGTTGAGCGCCTCTGGTCGCGTTACTCATCAGAGTATCGTGACGAAAAACGTGCTGGGCCGCTTGCCGGGCAGCTCGAAACCGGACGAGACGCTCATCTATAGCGCGCACTGGGATCATTTCGGGATTGGTCCGCCCGGGGCGGGCGCGGATCGCATTTTGAATGGCGCCGTCGACAATGCAACCGGTGTTGCCGCGCTCCTGGAGCTCGGTCGGCTGTTCGGCTCGGCGCCGCGGACGCCCCGATCCATCGTCTTCATGGCGACGACAGCGGAAGAGCGTGGGTTGTTGGGCTCAGAATACTACGCGGCTCACCCCGTTTATCCGCTCGAGACGACGGTCGCGGATATCAACATGGATATTCTTGGGGTTTACGGACCCACGCGGGATGTGAGCACCTTCGGCGATACGCAGAGTACGTTGCTGACCGAGTTGACGCAGGCGGCGCAGGCGCAGGGCCGGGCTTATACGCCCGATCCCTCTCCAGAGGCGGGTCACTTCTTCCGCTCGGATCATTTCTCACTCGCCAAGCGCGGTGTTCCGGCAATGTCCTTGTCTGCCGGCGATGACCTGGTGAACGGGGGTGTCGCAGCCGGACGCGCTGATCGCGAGGATTACTACGCCCACCGTTATCATCAACCCGGCGACGAGTGGACGCCGAGCATGGATTTTCGGGGTGAGGCTCAGGATGTCGTTCTGCTCTACAACCTGGGCAGGAAGTTGGCGACTTCAGGTTGGCCGCAGTGGAATGCGGGGAGCGAGTTCAAGCAGGTTCGGGACGCGTCGGCGGGGCAGCGCCACTAGTCACACCTGTTCGAATTCGCGCTCGAGCCAGCCAACAAAGGCTTGCCGCAGGGATGCGGTCGAGCGCTCGTTGGATTGCAACAGCACGTAGTCTCCGAGTGACACGCGAGTCTGCCCAACGCGCACCAGGCGACCGCTCCGGAGCTCGGCCTCGATGAACGCGCCCGTACCCAACACAATACCCTGGCCGCGCAGCGCGGCCGCCAGGGCGAGTGAGTAGTCGCTGAAGTAGAGATGCTTCGCCTGCTCGAACCCGTCCAGGCGCGCCGCGGTAAACCAGCTTCGCCACGACTTACCATTATCGTCGTGAAGGAGGCGATGGCCCAGGACGGCTGCATCGTTGCGCAGTCCAGGTGATCGTGGCCGTGTCCCGGCAATGACCGGTACGCCTTCAGTCGAGAGCAGGCGACGATATCGCTGGCGCGGCGGACGAGCGCCATTATCGACATATCGGATGGCGACATCCGTCTCTCGTCCGAGGACACGCAGCTCAATCGAGGTCTCGAGCTCCAACTCGATTTCCGGGTGAGCGGTCGAGAAGTGTGCCAGCCGGGGTACGAGCCAGCGGGCCGCGAAAGCAGGCTCAACCGACACCCGTAGCCGCTGGGCGGGAGCGCTGCGCACTTTCTTCACCGCGCTTTGAATTCTCTCGAATGCTGTAGTGAGCTCCGCGGCGAATTGCCTGCCCGCCGCCGTCAACTCAACCGCCCGATGCAGGCGCCGAAACAACTCTCGCCCCACGTCCTTTTCCAGTCCTCGCACGTGACGGCTTACCGCCGCCTGCGAAACGTGTAGCTCACGAGCGGCTTCCGTGAAGCTCAATCGCCGCGCGGCTGCCTCGAAGGCGCGTAGTGCAAGCAGGGAAGGCGAGCGGCTCGCGGCCATATCCGGTGAGCATCATGGGTTTGTGGCGTTCGCATGAGTTTAAGTTATCCGACACGGACGGACAAATCGTTTGCGGGTTGTTCATGCTGGGCATTCAATCGGTGCCCGGAAGGCTCGATATCCAGGAGGCCCGGATGAACTTCTATTCAGCCAGTGTCGCTTTGTTATGGACTACGGCGATGCGCGCGACCACTCCGACCCGGCCGCTGCACGTCAATCCGCTTCGCACAGCTCGTGACGCCGTGGCACTATTAGGCGATGCGAGCATGGATGATGCGAATCGTTTTGGCCGGCATCACAGTGATTCTGATCGCGGGAGGTCTCACCTGGGCTCTCGGAG
>CAYNTW010000045.1:26958-40315 GCA_964400085.1 uncultured Steroidobacteraceae bacterium
GTGTCCACCTGTATTGCATGAACGAGCTGCAAACAGGATCGCAACCGCCGTGCCGGATGTCAGCGGTTCATCTGGCTCAGAATACTCGCGTCCGTGATCTGATCGTCCGCCGCGAGGAGGACTGCCTTGCTGAGGATCAGGGGCAGCACGGTGTCGCCTTCGAAGGGCAGGTAGATGCGTCCGGGGCCACGCCCGCCTTGTACGATGCACAGGTACCGGTTCGGCTCCATCAATACGTTCGCGCTGCCCAGGTGAATCTTGTAAGTGCCTCGTTTGCCGCGTACGACCAGGTATTTGCTCTCCACCGACAACTGATCCCGGATCTTGAGCGCCGGAATGATGCGCGCGAGTTGCTCGCGGCGCGTTTCGGCGGCGGCGGCGTTGAGATCGCCGAAGGCGAGCGCGTCCCAGTATTCGCGGTGGGCAGGTGGCCCGGAGTCGCGCCAGGTAGGGTCGTTCGCAACGCTTGCCACGCCGACGAAGAGGTCGACATCACGCATGGCTTCGGAAAAAATCCGGGCTGGTACATCCGCAAGCGCGATCGGTTCGCCGCCGCGCGTGAACCGCACCTGGTCGCCGACCACGTACAGGAAGATCCCTGCTGGGGATCGTGCCGCGCCGGCTGCGTTGGCGTCGACAAGGAATTCAACCGTGCCTGCCTGGTTGGGGAGCTCGCGTGTGGGCGCGTTCCAGGAGTCGAAATCGCCCTGTAGACGGTAGCGCCAACCCCGCGCCTGGCACAAGGAGGCGAGTTGGTGTTGTTTCAGGATATGTGCGGCGAAGCGATTGGAATACGTCTCCGTGGTCAGTTCGGCCTCGGTGAGGAGGTAGACCTCGCGATGGGCCTGTTTGAAAGGCTGCACGAGATTGCGCCCTTCGAGCAAGCGGCGCCAGGCCAACACCTCGGCGGGCGCCGAGTCGATCGGGTGCCACAGGCTCACCCGCGAGTCGGGTGCCGGCTCGCGTATCGAGTTCCCGGCGCTGTTGATCAGGCCGGCCGCACAGGGCATGAAATTGGTCAGATTGTGACCGTCGCCGCTCGCCCATATCAACCGGCGCGCCAGATTGCCGAGAACCGCATGTCCCAGTACGCGCTCGCGAAAGGTTCCGAAGTCCCAGGCGCGTCCATCTATCAGCGCCGCTTCGAATCGCGCGGCTTGTGTTTTGAGGGTTTGCTCGATCCCCTTGGCCTCTCGCTGCAGGCGCTTGACGCTACCAGGGTCTTCCCGTTTGAGTGCTGCAGGCACTGTTGCTCGTGCGGCACTCCCCTTCGCCTCCGACCAGGTCAGCGACACCGTGCCATCGGGGGTCAGCGCGATCTGCGCATAGCCGGGGCCGACAGCAACCTCGTGCTTGCCCAGAGCGGACAACCCGTGAGTGGGTACGGAGATGTCCTCCAGCGTACGCACGTCGGTGCCTGAGCGACTCGCGACTTGAGCAATGGCGTCTTCGATCAGTCGTCGCGCGCTCGGATAGCGGATTCGCGCCTTCAGTGTCGCGAGGTTCCGCATGGCTTCCACAGGTTCCGCGGCAGCGAGCGCTGCGATACATGCATTGCCGACTCGTGTGGAAATGGCGCCGACATTCGGGACCTTTTTGAAAGCGTACAAAGCGAGATCCACGACACTGGATGTGAGCTGGCGCAATTGCGGCAGCGCCGACATCCAGACCAGGCCGGCAACGGTTCCGGCGTTCAAGCCCGAGCGAAACGGCAACGAGCTGGGCTCTTGAGCCCGCAAGATCTCGAACCAACGTGCCAAGACGATATTGACGGTCGGGGATCCAATCGGCTCGAGCAACTTCGCGGCAGTATCGAGAAATTTCCTGCTCGGCCGCGAGCCGCGGCTGGCCGCCGCATGGCGCAGCAAGCGGACCCAAGGATCTCGTTCTTCCGGAGGTAGCGCGAGAATCTCTTTTTCCAACGCGCGCGCCCATTCGCACACGAGATCGAACGCCCTGGTCGCGTCAGGCTCGGCGAGCAGCAGGCGAATGCGCGCGGAGAGCTTGAGATTGCGTGCAAACGAGGTCGGCGCATCACAGAGCTCTTGTATCTTGCTGAGTGCCCGCTGGGTGGCCGTTGTGAGTGGCACGCCGCTCTTGACACAAGATTCCGTGAGCCTTACGAGAGGCTCGAGGCGCGGTTCCATGACCAGCGGTCCAAGAGGCGTCTGGGCTCGCCACGTCAGCAGTTCCTCGAGCTCGCTTGCATTGACTTGCATACCTTGTCGGCTCAGCGCCGTGAGGATCTGGTCGATGGCAAGGAATTCATTGTTGGTCAGGTCTGGTGCATCACTGCGTCCGGACCCACCGTCTTGCCTATGGGCGAGCACCGCTTGCTTCAACTGTTCGAAGCGACGCAAAGCGGCGGTGAACGCATGAAACCTCTCGGCATCTGTCGCGGCCAGCAGCGCCTTGCCAGGCACGGACGTCATCGCTTCCAGGTACGGCTGTGCCGGGTTTGCGCGTGCGGCGAGCGTGAAAATCGAATCCAGCCAACTATCGACGTGTCGATAGGGGTGCTCGGGTGTGTCGGGTGTCGCGACACTACCGACCTTGATGCCGAGAATTCTTTTGAGCTTGTCGAGCATCAGCTCAACCGCCAACGAGCGGCACGAGCTTCAAAAATGTAACGGTGCTCGTGGATGTCAACGTGACCATCTCGTCCAGATCCGTGAGCTGGCGGTTGTCCGCAAGCAGAAAGAAACCATTCGCCTCGAACGCCTCGAGCGCGCGGGCGACCTGTATCTCGACGTCGATCTGGCGCCGGGTGCGGAGTCGATAGCCGTTCAAGGTTTCCTCCGCGTCGGTCGGCCGGATCAGGGTGCGAAAATACTCCAGCGGCTTCGAGTTCTGCTCCTCGACCTCCTGCCTGACACGACGCTCGATCAACTCCCGCGCGGTCACGCGCTCACTGACCAACCGCAGCTGCATCACGGGCTGACGTGGGCGGGCGTTGACACCGTCCAGTACGCTTACGACCAGGGCCATTGTTCTATCCGCAGGTACTTTGTCATATGCTAGCACGCATGCAGAGCCGTTCCGTCCCCCTCATGTTGATCGTTGGAGTTGGCCTGACGCTGGTCGCGGTGCCGGTCGCCGGGGCGGCAGATTGCTTCGAGGATATCGAACAAATCTATCAGTGGGATGACGGTGGTCACCACTGGAGTGTGATGCCCGACCGCTGTCCCGGCTCATCGCAGCCAGCCGCCGCGATTGAACGAAAATGGGGCGGCAATGTGACCGTTCGCGCTAGCGGTCACGATGCGATCGTGATCGAGGAAAGCTACGCCTGGATGCCGCGGCGACACGGCGACACGGTCGGCTGCCCGCGTTTTTTCAAAACCACCACCCGCAAGACGCGAATCGCCAAGGACGGTGTCCTGTATGAAATGACACAGGTGGATGGTGAGCCGGCGCGTCGGTCGCAACGGACAATGGGGGCCGAGGAAGTCATTTCCGTCACCCCCATCGCCGGCGCGCCGAGTCTCGGCGATGCCTATGTCCAGGTCCTGGGCGCCAGCACCGTCGCGGGGCAACCCTGCAAGCGGGTCGCCCCCAAACGAGCCCTACCAGCGGCCGCGAAATATGAGATGTGCGTTTTCGTCGCACCGGCCCGTTGTCCGCTCGCAAAGTACCTGCAGCCGTTGGATCTGCGGATCACCGGGCCGGATGGGCAACTGCTCTGGCACGCCTACACCACTTCTCTGCGCTACGGAGCGCGCGGGACGGTGGTGGCGCCCGGCTCGATCCGGGCGCCCTGACAGCACCGCCGTACGGCGACGCACCGTTGGGGCCGTGCCGCGAAATTGCCAGGGCTCATCGTTGCTCCATTGCCTCCCGCCCGGCCGGTCTATAGACTCCCGCCCTTCGCAAAACGCGCGGTTAGCTCAGCGGTAGAGCATCGCCTTCACACGGCGGGGGCCACTGGTTCGATCCCAGTACCGCGCACCATCCAAATCAAAGACTTACGACGCAGCCTGGGGTTCGCGGCCACGAACCCCCATGGCAGTAGTTACCCGATTCGCACCCAGTCCCACCGGCATGCTTCATGTCGGCGGCGTCCGGACGGCGCTCTTCAGCTGGCTCTATGCTGCAATATGAAGAAGAGGGCTACCTGCCGGATGCGCTCCTGAATTACCTGGTGCGTCTGGGCTGGTCGCACGGCGATCAGGAAGTCTTCACGCGCGAGGAGATGATCGCGGCGTTCGACATTCATGACGTGAACAAGGCCGCATCAGCCTTCAATCCCGAAAAGCTGCTCTGGCTCAATCAGCAGCACATGATGCGAGCTGAGCCCTCGTCGCTGATTCCTCACCTGCGAGCGCAACTGCGCCGCCTCGGCGTGGACAGCCAGGACGAGAAGCTGCTCGAGGGAGTCATCCTGGCGCAGCGGGAGCGTGCCAAGACATTCAAGGAGATGGCGCAGAACAGTAGCTTCTTTTGTATCGAGCGCGTGGAGATCGACGCCAAGGCAGCCGCCAAGCATCTCTCGGGGGGACGGAGTGCAGGTGCTGGGCAAAGTGCGAACCCGGCTCGATGCCAACATCACTTCGAGCGCTCCAGGGCAACATCACCACGCTCACGGTGGATGCAATCGTCAACGCAGCGAACAAGTCACTTCTGGGTAGTGGCGGGATCGACGGCGCTATCCATCGCGCGGCCGGCCCGGAGCTGCTGCACAAGTGCCGGAGACTGGGGGGTTGCAACACCGGAGATGCGAAGCTGACTAGGGGGTATCGCCGCTCCCTGGAGAGCGCAGTGCAGCATGGCGCGTCGAGCATTGCCCGTGAAGTCATATTCTGCTGCTTCTCCGCGCGCGACCTGGCCGTGTACACCAGTTCCTGGCGCAGCCCGCGGCCAAACACCTTTGATCCGCCGCTAAAGTTGAAGTGCGTGCCGCTCGTGTGCGCGCACCCGCGCGCGTCGTCGATAGTTTCGGCGGCGCCGCGCATCGCCAAGGCGCGGACGTTGTGGAAACTACGTAGGACATTCCAACATCCATGTTGCGACTTGACCGGTAGATTGTGCGCGATCTGACCGGCGCGTGGAGCGACACGCGCCTCGAGCGTTGTCGTTTGCGTGCAAATGGTAGCTACCGCACATCACAGCCTTTGGCATTGCAGTTTAATGACTGCCGATTGAAAACCAACTCGACGCGGACTGCCGCGCGAGTACGCACGCACTCACGTCACTGCAGGTGACACGCCCTGATAGGCGGCGGCGATTAAAGTTTTCCGGTGCGCTTCCGTTACCAGCGACACTGGGTTCAAAAGGCAAGACTCGCAAATGCTTCAACGTGTTGATACGGCTCCGGTGGCCTCCGACACCGCGGCCGCGCCGCGCCCGCGGACAGGCTCGGCCTCGAAGTCCGATTCCGGCTCGATGCGCAAGATTTTCCTCGTCGTCGGCCTGGCCATCGTCATTTTTCTCGCCTTCACTGCCTACAGCGTCCGCAAGGATATCCAGGGTCGCGCCGAGCTGGCCGCGATCAAGGACCTCTACTTCCCGGTGTTGCAAAGACTCGACGCCGATATCGTGCGCCTCGATAAGATGGAGGAGTTGTACATCCAGGTCGTGGTGGCCGGCGATCGCGACTCGCTCGCAAAAGCCACGGAGCTCGGTGGACAGGCGGACCAGGCACTCGGGGAGATCGCCAAGCTCTATCCGCTACGCGCCGTCGAGGTCGCGAAACTCCGCAAGAGTCTCCAGACATACCAGATGCTGGCCACCAAGGCGGCCACGGCGTTCCTCGATCAGACCGTTGCGGATCCGGCGCCGCTCACCACCGCCATGAACGAGGCGCTCGCCGGGCTCAGGGACAACCTGAAGCAGTTTCGTGGCGCAAGTTATGACGGATTCGTCACGACGCTGGGCGACTCAGAGGATGGAGCGCGGGTGCGCATGTTCATGGGGCTCTCGCTGGGCATCATGAACCTCGGTTTCATGGCCGTCCTCGTCTACTTCATCCGTAACAACATGCGGATGATGGCGGTAATCGCCGTGCAGAACGCCACTCTCGAGCAGCGCGTGGCCGAGCGCACCGCGCAGTTGAGTCAGAAGACCTCCGATATCAACGCCATGCTGCAGAACATGAAGCTCGGCGTGTCGACGGTGATCCCGGGTAACCGGATTCACCCGGAATATTCAAACTACCTGACCACGATCTTCTGCATCGACAACCTGGCGGGCAAGGATCTCATTGACAGCCTGTTCGCCAAGTCCGACCTCGGCGTGGACACCAAGGATCAGATTGCCGTCTCCCTGGGCGCGATCCTCGGCGAGGACGCCATGATGTTCGATTTCAACGGTCACCTGCTGCCCGGGGAAATGCACATCGACGACCAGAACGGCGCGCGCAAGACCGTTCAGATGGACTGGAGCCCGATCGTCAATGATCAGGGCAAAGTCGAGAAGGTATTGCTCATCACCCAGGACGTCACGCATCTGCGCGAGCTGGAGGCGAGCTCCGCGCAGCAAAAGGCGGAGCTGGAGATCATCTCCAACATCATTCGGATCTCGCAAGGCAAATTCAATGACTTTGTCGAGTCGGCCGCGCGCTTCCTGCGTGCCAACCGCGAGCTGATCGGCGGCGCCAACGGCTCCGATCCGGAAGTGATCGCGGCTCTCTTCCGCAACATGCATACGATCAAGGGCAATGCCCGCACGTTCCAGTTCGCTCAGATCACTGATGCGGCTCACCGTGCCGAGCAGACATACGATCGTCTGCGCAAGGACGCTGCCGCTGAGTGGAGCTCGGAGCGGATGTTGGTGGAGCTCAATGAAGTCGAGACTGCCGTCGCCCGGTACGTGCGAATCAACGAGGAGAAGCTCGGCCGCAAGGGCCGTGCGGCGGACCTGACCACCACCCGGGGCTCCTTCGTCAGCAACGAGCAGCTCGCCGAGATCCGGGAGCTGGTCGCCTTGGCTGTGGGCAGTGCGCCGGGAGCAGACCTTTCGAGGTTGAGTCAGGCTGCCGAGCGCCTTGGCTTGATCTCCCTGGAGCGCATCGTGTCCGGTGTCGCCGACTCCAGCGCTTCGCTGGCCAATGAGCTGAAAAAGCCTGCACCGCAGGTAGAAATCTCGGGTGGCGAGCAGGGGTTCAACAGTCAGTTCGCGGAAGCGCTCAAGAGCAGCTTCATGCACGTCGTCCGCAATTCGCTCGACCATGGTATCGAGGACCCCGCGGAGCGCGTCAGTGCCGGCAAGCCGGAGCGAGGCACCGTGCGCATCCGCTGCCAGTCGCGCGGCGAGCACCTGGAGTTGCGCATTGGCGACGACGGTCGCGGACTGGCGCTACACAAATTGTTCGAGAAGGGCTGTGCCGCCGGGGTCTTCGCTCCCGCCGATCGACCGGAGCCGCAATCGGTGGCCGAGTTGATCTTCCGCTCGGGGCTATCGACGGCAACGCAGGTGACCCAGGTATCCGGCCGTGGTGTTGGTATGGACGCGGTGCGCACATTCCTGTCTGAGCAGGGCGCGGCTGTCCGTATCGAGCTTGCCGAGACGGGTACGGAGTTGGGCTTCACCCCGTTCGAGTTCGTAATCGACGTGCCCAAGACCGCCTATAGCTTCGCGGCTTGAGCCCCCGTCCCATGACTGATTCACCATTGGAAAGCAGGTCCATGCCGCAAGAGACGGCTCTGGCCCGTGCGCGACGTCTGCGGTCTCCACAGCAGGCGACCGGATTCGAAGGTCGTACCGAGCCCGGGCGTGGTGCCCCGGCGAATGTCATTCGGCGTGTCCAGGAGCTGGGAGACGAGGTTGCCGCGTTCAAGGATCTCGCGTTGGCCTTCGAGCGCTGGCATCAGGACATGATCTCCCTGACTGATCAGAACCGCCGGATGCGCTCCAAGGGTGAGGACCTCGCATCCATTGTCAAAGAGCTGATCATGCTTTCGCTGAACGCGGCGATCGAGGCCGCCCGCGCGGGGCAGTCCGCGCGAGGCTTCGTGGTGGTTGCGGCGGAAGTGCGCAGGCTGGCGCTCAGCGCCCAGGCGCTGTCGACGGATCTTGGCAAGGATCTGCACAAAAACGATCTGTTGACCACCGCGATCTTCCAGGACGTGCAGGCCGGCGGAAAGCTGATGATGGCGGCCATCAGCGGTTTAGAAGCCGGGATCCGCCAGGTGCGCACGGACCTCGAGTAGTCATGCCTGCGACGCCTAAGATGACCGATGCCAGCCGGGCCAACATCGAGCGGGCCCTGCAGCGCGCGGCCCGTAACTTCCTGCTGCGCGACCCAGGTGACTCCTGTCTCATCGTCGAGAATCGCGAGCCGCCGCCGCCGACAGCGGGCGAGAAGTTGATCCTGGTCACGATCTCGTCGTTCAAATTCCGGTTGCTGGTCATTTTCCACATCGACGAGGAGCCGGCGCTGGCGAGCTATTTCGCGGGACAGGGCACCCAGCGCAGTATCGAGGAGGCTTTCTACGAGATCGCCAACATGTGCTGTGGGGCGCTCAACCGCGATATGACGCGCGATTTTCAACACCTCGCGATGTCGGTTCCTTACACGTTGGCAGGCCCTTGCATGGCGTATATCACCGACATACGGCCAGAGTACATCTCCAGCAGCACCGTCACGATCAACGATAACGTCCGGGTGCGCCTGACGCTCTGCATGTGCTGCTCCGCGCCTGTGTCCTTCTCGGCCGCGGCAGCCGAGAGTGCGTCCGATTCCGGCACGCTCGAGTTGTTTTGACGAGCTGCCCCAAAAAGGTATTGATTCAATGAACGACAATCCAGTCAGCAAGGTCCTGGTCCTTGATGAGAGTCCCGAGCACCAGCGCGCCATCAAGACGTTTTGCGACGCGAACGGCCTGATCGCGCTCAAGGTGCGCCCGGGCTCGGTCATGAGCGTGTTGCGCACCAATATCGACCTCGGCGCCATCCTGCTCTCGGAGACCTATGGTGGCTCGGAAGAAGAGGCGGCGCGTATTGCCGCTGAGATCCACGCCGCACGGCCAGAGTTGCCGGTCATCATGCGCCGTGAGGGCTCGGCCAATCTCGAAGACCTGGCCGAGCCTGTACGCCGAGCCGTCTGCGCGGCCTACATCGCAAATGACATGGAGGCGCTGCGCAAGGTCATCGACGAGCGCATCTTCTGTCTGATGTACCCGAATGCTCTGTTGCGGGGCATTGCGGAGATCATGCACTCGGTCCTTGCCAGCCAGTTTCCCGGCGCGCGCGTGTCGATGGACACGCCGTACATCGTGCACGACCGGTTCATTTTCGGTGAGTTGTTCAGCCTCATGCAGCTGGAGAGCGCCTGGTGTCGCGGCTACATGATGTTGCAGACGGAGGAGGACCCACTGTTGGTGCTCGGCGGACATCCGGCCGGGACGAGCTTCCGCACCGTGAACGATCTGCTCGGCGAGGTCACCAACCTGGTGTGGGGGGCCTTCAAGAACCGCTACCTCGGCGATCCGGCCGCGGCGGGCAACTCCCAGGTGCCGCTGCTCGTCAATCACAAGCACAAGTACATCTCCTTCGGCACCAGCAACCCGCAACTGTGCTTCCGGTTCACGCTGGCCGATGCGGCGAGTATGCGCACGACGACCCTGTATGCGCGGTTCGTATTCAACCTGAGCTGGTCGCCGCAGGACTTCAGAGAGATTCCACAGAAATTCGCCGGACTCGTCGAGTCAGGCGAGCTGCAATTGTTTTAGTCACTCAAAGGTAGCAATACATCATGGCAAAGATCCTCGTCGTGGACGATTCGAGCACCGTCCGCGAAGAAGTCGCGGGCTTCCTCCGCAAGGGCGGGCTCGACGTCGCGGTTGCCGTCGACGGCAAGGATGGACTGGCGAAGCTGCAGGCCGATCCGGGCATCCGCCTGGTCGTGGCCGATGTCAACATGCCGAACATGGACGGCTTGACGATGGTTGAGAAGATCCGCAGCGAGCTGCGCAACACCTCGGTCAACCTCATCATGTTGACCACCGAAAGCAGCCCGAACATGAAGGAGCGCGGCAAGGCGGCCGGCGTAAAGGGCTGGATCGTCAAGCCCTTCAACGGCCCCGCCGTGCTCGAGACATTCAAGAAGCTGGTCGCATGAGAGGCGCCGGCCCTGACCGATTCGTTACATTTCCGAAAGAGAGTCAACAAGTGAAGTCATTCATTCCATTGCTGCTGGGTGCGGCGTTGCTGGCGGGCGGAGCAGCCCAGGCTGCCGATCCCGAGGTCATCGTCGTCATTGCCAACCCCTCGGCGCCCGCGCTGACCAAGGAGCAGATCGCTGATCTGTTCCTGGGAAAGAATCAGGGTATGAAGCTGCTCGATCAGCCCAATTCCGCGCCGGTGAAGGCCACTTTCTATCAGCGTGTGTCCGGCCACGACCTGTCGCAGGTCAAGGCAACCTGGGCGCGCCTGATTTTCACGGGCAAAGCGCAAGCGCCGAAGGAAGAGCCGGACGCCAACGCCGTAAAGAAGGCGGTTGCGTCTGATCCGAAGGCCATCGGTTACATCGAGAAGTCCGAGCTCGACCCCTCCGTGAAGGTCGTCCTGCTCCTCAACTGATGTAGCAAGCAAACCCTGAGGGTCCGGCCGCCACGGCCGGACCCGTGTCAACAGTTCGATATAGCTAATTTATCTGGCAAATCCTGGAGGTCGGTCCGCCGACAGCCAGCGGAGAGTTACGTTCATGCGAAACAAGGCAATTCTGACTGCAGCCGTGTCGATGGCCCTTTGGGGAGCCAACGCACAGGCTGTGGATCTCGGTGATATCTTCCAGCTGCATGCCTATGGCACGCTTGGAGTGGTTCATTCCAACAACGACCAGGCGGATTTCGTCTCGTCCTTCTCGCAGCAACCCCAGGGTGCTGGCTACACGCACAGCTGGGCATACGATGTCGACAGCAAGGCCGCTGTGCAGCTCGACGCAAAAGTCACGGACAAGCTTGCCGCCGTCGTACAGCTCATCTCGGAGAACGATGACAACATCAGCTGGACAGGAAAACCCAACCCGCGCTACCGCCCCTCACTCGAGTGGGCGAACTTGAAATACTCCATTACTGATGCGTGGACGGTGCGTGCCGGACGCATGGTTCTGCCGACGAATATGTTATCCGAATACCGCAACGTGGGTTATTCACTGCCGTTTGTCCGCCCTCCCGGGGAGATCTACGGTCCCGTGCCGTTCACCAATATTGATGGCGGTGAGGTTTCGTACGCGAGGCGCATCGGCAACGCAACGAACACCGTGATCCTTGGTGCCGGAGATACGTCGACCCGCGGCGGTGTCGGCGCACTCCAGTCCAATCTGTTCTTCATCACCGATACGCTCGAAGCTGGCGCGCTGACGGTACGGGGAAGCTACCTGCACAACCCGGTCAATGCCCCTACGGATTTTTTCGGGCCAATGTTCAGGGGATTCGCGAATGGAGCCGCGACTGTACCCGGCGGGCAAAACGCCGCCTCGACTGCCAACTACCTCGGTTACCGTTACGGCTTTTCGCACTGGGCCAATATTGAGCACTCTGACTTGGGAGCGACCTACGATCCGGGTAAGTGGTTCGCCATGGTGGAGCTCCATCGGTACACCAACAAGGGATTGGTCGGTGATGCGAATGCCGGGTTCGTCACCGCTGGGTACCGCACGCATGGGTTGACGCCGTACGCGACCTACTCGCGAATGAAGACGGAGCACCTGGCTGCTCCGGCCATACCCCTGGGCGGCCTGCCGCCACCGCTGGCTGGCTATGGCGCAGTTCTGAACGGGATTATCGGTGCCATAAATTCGGGGAGCGAGTCGCAGCGGACCCTTTCGGCAGGCTTGCGCTGGGACTTCATGAGGAATCTGGATTTGAAGGTTCAGTATGACTACGTGCGCCTCGACGCCGGTTCCTCTGGGTTGTTCGTCAACGAACAGCCGGGCTTTCGTCTCGGCAGCACCGCGAGCGTCTTCAGCGCCACGATCGACTTCGTGTTCTAACGTTGTCAGCCAACATCGGGAGAAAGTCAGTGAAACCCCTCATCCCGTTACTGGCCGCTGCCGCGGTAGCCACCGCGGCCGCACAGGCGGCCGAGCCGGAGGTTGTCGTCATCGGCAACCCGGCGGCCCAGACCCTCACGAAAGAGCAGGTGGCCGACTTGTTCCTGGGTAAGAACCAGGGCATGAAGCTTCTTGACCTGCCCAACTCCGCGCCCGTCAAGGCGGCGTTCTATCAGAAGGTCTCGGGCCACGATCTGTCCCAGGTCAAAGCGACCTGGGCACGGCTCATCTTCACCGGCAAGGCGCAGGCGCCGAAAGAGGTTGCCGACGCGGCGGCGGTGAAGAAGGCGGTGGCGGCCGACCCGAAGGCGGTCGGTTATATTCAGAAGTCGGACGTCGATTCATCCGTGAAAGTACTGTTGACTTTGGAATGATACCGAAGGGGGGACTCGAGGCGCGCCGGCCTGGCGCGACGCGTCACGAGTCGCCCGCCATCTCGAGGACCGGCGCTGGTGGTCGACTCGACCTCCTTCGCGTCGGTCTTCGGGTGCCCGGGCACGCTCACGTCATTGGTCAGTGAGCGGTAGCGTTTTCGCGGCTGATGAGCTTGTTGAAATTACCTGGGCGACCGTCCGCCATCTTGTCCTCGACAATGAGTGCGAGGTTGCGTTGGTCGAACACCCGGAACCACTGATCCCAGTCGATGTGTTGCAACGATTGCTCGCCGGAATAGCCCTCGAAGTCGAGCCGTAGCAGGCAACTGCCGTCTTTCCCTTCTGTGCCTTTGACGCAGGCGGGTTGAGCGTGCCTCGTTTCGGCCCATTTCCGGATCTGGTCGTGGTCGGTCAGTACGCGTTCAGAAGCTTTGCTGGCCATAGTAAGTACCTGTTTTGCAGTGAACCGGCAATGTGTCAACTGGACCGCAACCAACGTGCCAGGGGGCCGTGCCGCTCAGCGCTTGCGGAAGTCACTCTCGAGTGTTGGCTTCAGGTCAACAATGGGCGTCCAGGCCTTGCACCTCCACGCGCAGGCCCTCGACTGATGTGATTTCCACGGTGTGGAGTCCGATCGGGTTGGGGCGGTGAGGCGACCGTGTACTGAAGACGCCCTGCTGGGGTCTGGACCTGTTACCTCGCGGAACTGCGTCGGTAGTGCGAGCTGGGAGGGCGCTACGCGACCGGCGCGTCTGACGTCGCCTCCCGCGCGGCCGCTCTATAGACTCCCCGCCTTCGCAAAACGCGCGGTTAGCTCAGCGGTAGAGCATCGCCTTCACACGGCGGGGGCCACTGGTTCGATCCCAGTACCGCGCACCAATAAAATCAATAGCTTACGAGACGGGCTGGCCACCGAGGTGCCGCAGGCGCCCCTGGATATCTCGAGCTCACGAGGCGGCGAAGCGTGGCGGGCCACCACTTGATACCATGC
>CAYNTW010000046.1:0-3104 GCA_964400085.1 uncultured Steroidobacteraceae bacterium
GATTGTCCTGCGGGTCGCCGGGCTCGCCGACATAAACCACCATATCCCAGATCGCCGGTCCTTTGCGGGTGCGTTCGATGAGGTTCTTTTCGAGAAAATCATGGGGTGCCGTCTTCATTTCGGCGGCGGTGAGCTCTTTGGTGCCATCGCGAGGCACGAAACGCCACTTGACCGGGTGCTCGGTGCCTTTCGCATCGATGAACTTGAAGGTGTGAATGCTGAAGTAGGTCGTCTGATAGTAGTTGGCGGTCGGGGTATGGTGGCTGGCCAGCTCGCTCAAGGCCATCGCATCAGGATGGGTTGCCGCATACGCTTTCAGCTTCTCCGGATCGGGCTGCCCCGTCTTGGGATCCGGCTTCGCAGCGATGATGGCATCCCGAAAGGAGGCGGGTGATGTGGCGCCGAATATCGGCACGTTAATCATCGTGATGTGCTGCAGAGAGCCGCCGGGAAGATGAAACTCCAGCGCCATGCCCCGCGGAGCCGGCGCTGCATCCGGCACGTCGGGATTGCCACCCCCGAGTGAGAAGCGCGCGATCACAGGTATGCTTTTGCCCGAGAACAGTGCAGAGCGGCTGAGGCTCGCCGCTGCGGACGTGCCAACGAACTCCCCTGCCGCGCACGTTCCCTTGATGTGATTCCTGCGCTGCCCCTGGTGCACGCCAAAGGTACCTTCGAACGCGTCGATCATCTGTGGGGCGGTGACCTCAGTGCTCGCCGTCGGCGCGCCTGATGCCAGCAGGGGAACACTTGTCATCACTGACGCAAGTGTCAGATAGGCGATCCTCGCGCCGTGGGAACAAGAAGACGATTTCATCATGGAGACCCCGGCACGGTGATTTTCGAAAATTCTAACCGTGCTTCGCCTTGGGCGCCACCATGTCGTGCGCTGACGGTGCCGTGCTGTCGGGACGGCGCTGCTTGGTTGATGCTAGTGGTACAAGCGCTCGGAGCTGCGGGCGTTGGGCCGCATTGTGTACGCTGCCCAGATAAGCCCGGCGATGGTGAGGCTCGAGGCAACGGGGTAACGCTTCATAAAGCGCCAGGCAGCTGGAAGCAACCGCGCGCCGATCTGGACGGCCGACACTGCAGCTCCGACGCGGCCCAGCATCGAGTTGGTTGGTGCAGCCGCGCCCGCCGCTTTTTCCACAAAGGCACCTGCTTCCGAGGCAGTCTGCGCAGACTGACCTCCTTGAGCGTGTTGCGTGTTCATCGTGCTCTCCGACGCGTTTGCGGATGAGCTCGTCGCAGCAAGCCTCATTCCGGGCTCATCATCGATAGAAGACGTGATTGCCGATCTTCGCGATGGCGGTCCTCGTCCTCGCCCATGCCGGCCGCACGCTGGTTGAGTGATAGAACAAGGCGCCTGGAACGAGCGGCTCGTGCTCATCGTCGTAGACCGCGCTCGCGACAGCCATCGCACGCTTCCAGGCCGGGCCATCATCGGGGGACATGGCGCCGAGCTCGTTCCATGAGAAGTCAGCCACGTAACGCCGGCGACCTGCGTCCCACCGCATCTCATGCACCACTGCGCAAACCGTGTGCGGGAAGTTAGGTGCCATGGTGCGATTCAACGTGACTTCGGCGACGGCGTACTGACCAGCAAGCGGCTCGCCGCGGGCCTCGAAGTAGACGTTCTCAGCGAGACATTCCAGGTCGCTTTCGCGCCGCTGCGCACGCACGATCTCCCGCTGGGAGACCTCGGCTGTCGAGGGCTCGACACGCGACCTCTCGATGTAAGCGACGCAAACGATAGCCGCGAGCGCCAGGGCTGGTAGCCCGAGCATTGCGACAAATGACAGGCTGTCCTT
Organism: uncultured Steroidobacteraceae bacterium; assembly: GCA_964400085.1. Taxonomy (GTDB): domain Bacteria; phylum Pseudomonadota; class Gammaproteobacteria; order Steroidobacterales; family Steroidobacteraceae; genus 13-2-20CM-66-19. The sequence goes on from CAYNTW010000046.1 coordinate 1,812, forward strand.
CGCATCGCGGAGCCCATACCAGGCCAACTTGCGCCGCCAGACCGTTGGCCAGATTCGTGCTTCGTGGAGTAATGATGTGAGCATGATGGTTCGCGTGCACAGGATGTCGCGAGCCACCGGTCCTGTCTGTGCACACCATCAAGTTATCGCGCACTGCCAGGCTGTTTGGTTGATGAGACTGTATGGCGGGCCAGTGTCGCCGATGGCTTACAGGCTTCCGCGCCTGACCCGCGTTGAAGCGCGACGCGGATCGCTCCCGCTGACTGATCTCAGTTGAGCTCTTCGCTCGCGTCCTCGCTCCAGGAGAATCGACGCCACAGCCTGGCGCGCTTCCGCCGTGGTCGTCCCCGGTGGAAACTCAAACACCTCCGACGAATCGAAGGGATTCTTGAATCGGACGGGATTGTTGACAGGCTCGCTGACGGGAGCAGGTGTTGGTGCGATGGGCGGCAATGTCGCGGCAGCAGGCCCTGGTGCGGCAGCCGATGTCGACAACGATGGCGATGCCGATGCTGATGCTAGTGCTGATGCCGGTGCAGACGCCGATGCCGAGGCCGACTGCGGTGCCGGTGCCGATCTCGTTGCCGATGCCAGTTCTGACGCTGACGACGATGCGGATCTCAATGCCGATCTCGGCGCCGACGCTGACGCCAGTGGAACAGTTGCTCGGGGAGTGTTCGTCGCTAGCACCGCGCCTGTCTTAGGCGCTTGCTTCTGCTGTTGAGTGCCGCGATGTGCAACGCTCGCAAGCGCGACCAACACAATTGTTACTCCAATGACCACCCCGATACGCGCCAGCTGCCACCGCCCGCGTAGTGCCGCCCCAACCCGAGCGACGTTGCGCTCAATCGCGCTGGACACGCTGGCCAAGCTAACGGCTCTAGTCTGAGCGGCCGCCATCTTTGGAGCACTGGCCCGCGGCTGAGCCTGGACTACTGACTGGGCGTGAACGAGCGATTGATGGGACGATATCGTCTGAGCACGCGATGTCGGCTCCGAGCGAGGTGCCGGTCCAACACGCGGTAGGAACTCCGCGCGAGATGCCGTTTGAGCGCGCAGTAGGGACTCGGCGCAGGGTACCGGTTGAACAGCCAGCATAGGCTCGGCGCGCGGCGTCAGTTGAGCACGCGGTAGGGATTCGGCGGCGGGTGCCAATTGAGCACGCGATATGGGCTCCGCGCAGGGTGCCGGTTGAGCACGCGGCAGGGATTCGGCGGCGGGTGCCGATTGAGCACGCGATGTGGGCTCGGCGCAGGGTGCCGGTTGAGCACGCGGCAGGGATTCGGCAGCGGG
>CAYNTW010000046.1:3204-39324 GCA_964400085.1 uncultured Steroidobacteraceae bacterium
ATGTGGGCTCGGCGCAGGGTGCCGGTTGAGCACGCGGCAGGGATTCGGCAGCGGGTGCCGATTGAGCACGCGATGTGGGCTCGGCGCAGGGCGCCGGTTGAGCACGCGGCAGGGATTCGGCAGCGGGTGCCAATTGAGCACGGGATATGGGCTCGGCGCGGGGTGCCGGTTGAGCACGCGATATGGGCTCGGCGCGGGGTGCCGATTGAGCATGCAGCAGGGGCTCGCCGTCCGCAACAGACTCGGCTCCCGCTGTGGACTGAGCCACGGGTGGCAACGGATCGGTCAATAATCGATCTGACGTCCGCGCGACAGGCGTCGGCGCCCGGCTCCGCGCCTTGTACGCCTCCTCCGCGGACTCCGAGAGCGCCGAAACCTGCGCCGGGCTCAAAACCAGCTCAATCGTATCGTCATCATAGTCATCGCCCAGACTCAATCTCGAGCCGGCGGCTCGCCAGGGCACCGATCTCCGATACGTCTCGCCACAATCCGGGGTGGGTCTTGCGCTCACTTCTATAGGACTCCGGCTGGCAGGTCTGCCCATCTTGAACGTGGCCGCGAAGGGCAAGTTCCCGGCCTCGAGGCAAAAAAGACCGCCGCGTCAGGGCAGCAGCAATTGCCCGATCTCCCCGCCCTGCGGGCTGGAGCGCTCAGCCCGCCGCATTGGCCCGATATTCCGGCCAGTGCGCCTCGATCAGAGCGACCCCGGCGGGTTCCGGCACAGCCCGCGATCCAAGCGCCCCGGAAAATAGGAAATCGATCCGCCAGGTCACCGAAGCGCTCCCGAACGCGTGTCGCGTAATTGTTGACCTCCATGGTCGCGCTGACCATGGTCGCGCCCTCCTGGGCGTCGATGCCAACCATCAAGTCGACGGCGCAAGCTCCGCGTGGGCAAGCCATCCCAACATCACCCCTGTCCGTATACCGTACGCCAACGGGCATCCTCGACTTCACATTCAAAACGGGGTATTGAAGTGCTCAATGCCCCGCGGAGCTCGTATGCGACGGATATGCCTCGTGGTCCTTGCGTTCCTGGCGACCGCCGCGGCTCATGGCAAGGAATATGGTCACTACGATACCGCCAAAATCGTAACCGTCGCGCGAGCAGCAAACGGACAATACTCCGCGACCATCAATTTTGCCCTGCTGGATCAAATCCTGGGCGACCTTTCGTTACATAACAACACCTATCCATCCCAGTTCGACTCTCAGCAAGACCGCGAGCGGGCGACCAAGGACGTCGTGGTCGTCTCGCGGACGGTCGAGGCGCTTTTGAGCGTCCCGATGCCCAGTATGAAGGGGACGGGGCGTCAGTTGCTCCTGCGCGCCGCCCTGTTGGACAGCATAGGCCACAACCTGGATGTGCCCGATGCGGGCAAGAAGGCGCTCGCGGCCTTCACCGGCCTGTTGAGCCAGACTCCGGACGATGCGCGCGCCAACTACCTCTACGGCAAGTTTCTGGTCAGCACCGGCAAGCCGGGCGAAGCCATTCCCATTCTCGAAAAAGCCAAGCGCCTTGGCGCGACGGAGGCCGACTACACGCTGGGGCTTGCCTATTCCTCGATTGGGCTCCGGGACAAAGGACTGGAAGACCTGCGCCGATACGCCAAACGTGCCCCCAACGATGCGAACGTCGCGAAGTTGATCGCCACCATCAGCAATGGAAACACCGAATTCAAGCAGGACATCCCGCACGGGAGCGGTGGGCCCGCCAGATAACCTTCACTCCCGAGGCCATCGTGCCAGAAACTCGCGATGCCAACCCAGAGTTGGGTTGGAAGGCTCCTCGCGGGCGAGCTGCGAGGCTCTGAACCCCGAATAGATCGCGCTCACGCGCACATCACGTTCGATAACGACGAAACGAGCACGCCACTCCTTCACAGCGAGCTGCATCCGCCCATCGACGGACCGTATGCGCCGATAGGGATGCGGTGTAGGACCCAACGCGAGCGTCGACTGGATACGATCGCGGATCGCGAGCCCCGTTTGCGCTTCGATCCACGCGGCCTGTTCTGTCGCGAGTGGCTCGAAGTGTACGGTATAACCGCGCACTGGGTCCTCAGGTTTGGCGCGTGCTTCATCCTCCAGCCAGCCGGTACCGGCGTTCGGGTGCGCATCGGCATAAGCAATGTAGGGTTTGATATCGAGCACCGGCGTGCCATCGACCATGTCGGCGTCGCGGATGTGCAGAGTCAGGCCTTCCACGCGCTGCAAGCGCACTACCGACAGGCCGATCGGGTTGGGACGATGCGGCGAGCGAGTCGCGAAGACACCCTTGCGGCCGCTCGTGCTTCGCGGCGGAAGCACCTTGGGCCGCCATCCGGAGTTCAGGTGGAACCAGAAGATCACCCAGATCAACTCCCAGCGCGCCAGGTCCTCCAAGGCGTGCTCGAGATTGCGATCCGGCACCAGCTCGATGCGCGCCGGCGCGCCGAGGGCGGCGAGTGGTTGCCGGGCAGCCTCCACTTTGGTCGCGAGATCGTTGCGCACGTACCCGATGGGTTCGACCGTGAGACGCGGCGGAATGGGCATAGTGTTATTGACAAACATCTTTGCCATACGTGTTTGGACGCGGCTGATACCATTGAGCCGAGCATACACAAAACCTTGAGCTTATGGTCGGCGCTGACGAGCTCTGCCCGGCTCACGGCCGAGGCGATGTAGGAACACAACTTGCGATGGCTTGCGCAAACGAGAGCTTGACCCGCAGCCCATAAACCGCGAAAAACGCCCTCGAAGGGATACCAGGAGCCGACTACAAGTGACGCCAAACGGCTCGCCCAACGTGCTGCTGATCGGTCCGTACGATCCGCAATGTGGCGAATATACGTTTCTAGCACCGCCTTTGGGCGTGTGGAGATTGGCGGGAGTGCTTGGCGCCGCTGGATTCGTCGCCAAGGTCTTCGACCCCAATTGTTGCCAAGGAGCTCCGCAGGAGGCGCTCGAGCGCGAATTGCGCGGCGGCGGGTGGGATGTCGTCGGCATTTCCACCACAGGCATGACCTTGCGTTTCGATCTGGAGCTGGCGCACATCGTGCGCCGCGTCACGCCCGGAGCCCTCATAGTGGCCGGCGGTATGGAAGCGACCTTCCGTCCGGAGCTGATGTTTGAGTTAGGTCCATTCGATCTCATCGTGCTGGGCGAGGGCGAGCGTCCGCTGCTGGAGCTCCTGACACGGCTTCGCGGGGGCGTGCCCGTCCGGGGCATTGCAGGAACCGCCGAGCGAGGTGCCGATGGGCGCGTGCTTTCGATGCCGCAGCGAGCCTTGACTCGGGAAGAGCTGCGCGACGCGATTTTGAACATTCCATACGACCAGATGCCGTATCCAGCCTACTGGGAGCGACTGGAAGCGGCTTATCGTGTCGGGGCACTCCCAAGCAAGGCTGCTCGCGAGGCCCACCTCGCCGAGATCCGCTCCGTGCGCCTGATCACGTTGAATTATTGTCCTATGGGGTGCACATTCTGCTCGGCCACCAACTTTCTGCACCAGGCGCAAGGCAGCGTGGCGTCCATCGCGCGGTTGGACGCCGAGGAATGCCTCACGATGATCGAGCGCATCGTCGCCGCGCATCCGCGCGTGCGGACGATCATCTTCCAGGATGACATCTTCTGTTACACCCGCGACCATCGGATCCTGCCGCTGTGCGAAGGTATCGTGGCCGCGAAGCGCACCGGCAGGATTCCCGCGCACCTGCAGTTCATCAGCACAAACCGTATCGATGCGATGTCCGTCGAGCGCCTGACCGCGCTCCGGCGCGCCGGTTTTCGGGTGCTGGGGTTTGGCATCGAGAACTTCTCGCCGCGCGTGTTGGCGGAGTTCAACAAGGCTCAAATCCATCGTCACATCGAGCCGATGTTGTCGACGGCGCTCGAGCTCGGGATCACGCCGTTCCTCGATCTCATCCTGAGCTCCCCGCGCGCCAGCCTGTCCGATGTGGCCGAAACGCTTCGGGAGGCATTCCGCTGGTTGCGCCGGGGCTGTGAGATTGGAATGTACCCGTACGTCATTCCCTTCTCCGGCGCCGCCTTGGCAAAGGATCCGAGCATCACCCCTCACGTGCAATATGCGCTGCGCGAGGTCGCCGGTACCGGGATTTCCTGGCAGCAGCCGTCAAAGGTCCTGCCCATCGATCCGAAGGTGGCGGAGGTCATCCTCCGTCTCGAGCGCAGCTTTGAGACCCTGTTGCATGCTCTCGAGAACGACGTGGCTCATCTGCCCTCCCGAGTGCGGTCGTTGCTGTGGATTCTGTGCTCGCTGCCGATCATGGCGGAGCACGGCGAATTCATTGCCGCGGAAGGCGAGGTGCTCGCGGAGCTGAATGCGCGCCTTCCCGCACTAGCTCACGGCGCGGCGCAAGTGGCCGCGGTAGGCGCATGAGAGCCGCTCGCATGGCTTGGACCGTTTTGCCGCCTCTGGCCGTTTGCGGCCTCCTGGCAGGCTGGATTGTCATGACGATCGTGAACGCCAAGGCCGAGGGGTTCTCGATTTTTGTATTCGCCGTCGCCAACCTGATCGTTTATACCGACGCTCTCGATTATGCGCTCCGCCTTTACATGCGTCGCCGGCACACCGCGGCCGTAGGCGGTGCTGCGGATAGCGGACGCGTGGCCAACCTGTCCATCAATCTTGCGGCGATTGTTCCCGCGGGAGCGAGCCGTGTGCCGGTCTCGCGCTTTGCCATCATCGCTTCGGTATTCAATCTCGAGGACCAGCTCGAAGAGTTCATCGCGGCGTTCGGGCGCTATCGCGAACGTGTCTGGCTCATCAGCGACGGCTCCACCGACAACACCGTGTTGCGATTGCGCCAGGCGGGGTGGCGTTGCTTCGATGATGGAATCAACAGGCGCAAGCCCGGCGCCATCCGCAGACTCCTCGAATGGCTCCCGGCACACATCGAGACCGTGCTGGTTGTGGATCCTGACATCCGGATTCGCGGCTTGCACGACGGCAGCTCGATCGACCTGGAGCGTTTCGTCAGCGACTTCCAACAGTCCGGGGCCGCGGCCGCCTGTCCCCGCATCATGATCGAGCCGGACGGTTTCCTCGCGCGCTTCCAATCGTTCGAGTACGCGTTGTCGTTCCGTGTGGGGCGTGAGAGTCTCGCCAATTTCAGCATCACATCCGGCATCTCCATCTATCGCCGCAGCGCTCTCGCCAGTGCGCTGGAAGAGCATTCGCTTTCCGTCTATGCCGAGGATTTCGAGAACGCCGTGATCCTCCTGAGCAGGGGGGAGCGCATCTATTACGACGGGCGGCTGGTGGTGAGCACCGAAGGCCCCGGAACATTCCACGGGTGGTTCTCGCAGCGGGTCGGCTGGTATCACGGCCTCCTGAAGGTTTACGTGGAGCGCTTCCCGGAAATCTTCCGGATCAGTCGCCGCTCGCCGTTCGCCACGTATCACTATCTCTTCTACGTGGGCGTCATGTCATTGGGGATGCACCTGGTGAAGATGGTCGGCGCCACGTTGTTGTTGCTGAGCTTTCTGGCGGGGCTGGATGCGCTCCTGTTGGACCGGTTCGTTCCGCAGGGAAACGTCATCAATCCGACCTATTTCACCGCCGCAGTGAGCAGTTATCTCGCGCTCGGCGTGGTGGCGCTCTTCACGAGTGTGCCGAAAATGGACCGCGCCTACGCCGCGCCGATCGTTCCCCTGTATCTGTGTTACGCCATCATCCATATCGTGCCCATGACCATCGGCTTTGGTAATTTTTTCACGCAGCGACTGTTCGGGCGCCGTATCTACCAGGATCACTACGAGTCTCCCCTGGATACGCATCCGGTCGGTGAGCATTTCGGAGCGGGCGAGTGAGCGTCCGTGGCATTCCGGCGCCTCCGTTGTACGTTCCCAACTTGTACTGGGAGGACAGGGCGCGGCGTTTCGCCGGCGAGGGCGCAGGCCTTGCGGCGGTCTGTGCCTACGGTATGCCGGAATTTTATAACCGGGCGATCGATCTCGAGCAGCGCCTGGCGCTCGGGCGCTGGCTGCGTGTGACTCCGGGATGTCGTGTGCTGGATGTGGGTTGCGGAGTGGGACGCTGGAGCCGCCTGCTGGCCGGGCGGGGTGCGACGGTGACCGGCGTGGATATCAGCCCAACCATGATTGATGAAGCGCGCCGCCGCGCGCTCGCGGAAGGGGTCGCCGACCATTGCCGGTTCGATGTGAGTGACATTACCGATCTTCAGGTCGATGGGGAGTTCGATCTGGTGTTGGGTGTTACGGTCTTGCAACATATCTTGGACCCGCGGGCGCTGCGCGCCGCGCTCATGGGGATGAGCTCACGGGTGGCCAGTGGCGGACGCATCGTTCTGCTCGAAGCGGCGCCAACCATGCCGGTGAGTCGTTGCAATACGAGCGTATTCAGGGCACGTCCACGCAATACCTACCTCGATCTCTTCCGTGATTGCGATCTGCAACTGACCGCATCGACCGGTGTTGATCCCGCACCGTTTCGGGCGCGGGTGTTGCCGCACTTGCGCTCGCTTCCCAAGCCACTGTCGTTGGGACTGATCGTACTGGCGACGGCGCTCTCCGTGCCGGTGAACGGGCTTTTGGGCCGCCGCTGTATCAGCTCCTCGTGGCATGCCGTTTTCGTGCTGCAGCCCGCCCGGGGCAGGCCTGTCCAGGATGGACGATCGTCATGAGTGCCAGGCAACGCATAGCGGTCGCGATCGGTGTTTTCGTGGTGCTCGGGATACTCGTGGCCTTTGGGCGCTGGTATGAGTCCCACCACGCCACGTCGCAGCCTATCGCGACCAAAGAGGTGTTGGTCCACGTCACCAACGCGGGCGACAGGGGACCGGGAACTTTGCGCGAGGCGCTCTTCATTGTGGCCGCCACCAATGGCCCGGCGGGTATCTCGATCGATGTGCCGCACATCGAGTTGGAGACCGCGTTGCCGGCGTTGGTCAACGGGCATGGTGTCAGCATCCGGGCGCAACCCGCCGGCGCCCAGATCAATGCCAAGGCGTTGACCTCCGGCCCGGTCCTGGATGTCTCCGGGCCGGACACCACCGTGGAGGGACTGACGATCACTGATTGTCCGGCTGCCGCGGTGCTGGTGCGCGCGACGCGTTTTCACCTTTCCACCTCGACTGTCTCGTCGTGCGATGTGGGGGTGGACGTCGCCGAGAATGCGAGCCAGACATTGCTGGATCGTAGCCACTTCACCAAGGACCGCGTGGGAGTTCGTTTCGCCGCTTCGGGTCACGGTAGTGCGGTTACGAACAATGAATTCGACGACAACAAGGATGCGGGCGTGTGGGCGGTGCGCAGTGCGCCTGATTCACACGACGACCCGGTCGGCATTCACGACAACAAATTCATCGAGAATGGAACGGGCATCGTGGCGGGAAACGTCCCGGTACTGGTCGAGCACAATGACTTCATCAACGCGAAGGAGGCCGATATCCACCTGGTCGGCAACGGAGCCACGGTGCGCGGCAACCATATCAACGGAGGCGCGGCGATGGGGATCGTCGCCGAGGGTGCTCATGGGGCTACCATCGAGGCCAACGAGCTGGAAGGTCTCGCCGCCTACGGTGTCATGGTCCGCAACTCCTCGAATATCCTGGTGCGCTCCAACCGACTGCACAACTGCGGTTACGGCTTCGCTTTTGTTTTAGGCGATGTCCAGGGCGCGAGCACGGCGGTGGACAACACCATCATTGAACCGAAATTCAACGGCATCGACGTGATCGGCGACTCGCCGATCTTGCGCCGGAACCAGGTATTGCGGCCGCATGCCTTCGCGCTCCACGTGGAGGACTTCCAGCCTCCGGCCGGTGGCGGCAAGGTGCAGTCCAAGCCGTTTCTCGACAACAACACTTTCGAAAAGCCGGCCGCCGGAAGCAACGCGACCGCGGCCGCCACTGCAAACCTTCGGTAGATTGAGGCGCGCACTCGTGAGACCGGAAGTCGAGAAAACCCAGTTGTTGCAGCCGCCGATGTGGCATCACCCACGCGTGCACTTGTTGGACGACACGTGGCTGTTGACCATCGTGGCCATTCTGATCGCTACTGCCTTGCCCTGGTTCGCAAGTGGCTTCGCCGTGGATGTCGGGATGGCGGCCTGGGGATTGTTGGCGCTGGGCGGCATACATGTTGCCTTTGCGCTGCTGGGGTCTCCGAGCCGTACGCCCGGCAAGTGGCAGGGGCGCGTGCTGACATTGCTGTGTCTCGCCGGTGTCGCCGCGATCGGCTTCATCTGGGCGCACGCCGGGGGGCTGCGCAATCCGGTGTTTGTCATGGTGTTCGCCTTGCCGGTGGTGAGCTCGATCTTTCTTTCCCGCTTGCACCCGTATTTGCTGGCCGCTGCCGGCGTGGTCGTTACCGCAGTGGTGGCCCTGAGCCAGTCCCCGGAGCTGCGCTGGTACGCCGCCGGTATGGTGGGGAGCGACGTCTGGCTGACATGGCTGTTTGGTGCTCAAAATGGGGCGACGCAGGCTTCCTTCACCGGATTCTACGCACCCTCGAGCTACCTGGTGTTGCTGGAGGTTTTCGCGGTTCTGTTGTTTGCGTGCGCTTTCGCCGCTGAATATCTCGGTAGCCTGTTCGAACGTCTCAACGCGCGCTCGGTGCTCGCCCAGGCCGAGACCGAGCGGGCCCAGGCCCTTTGGGCTGGGCTGATCGAGCGCCTGCCTGTACCGGTGCTGCTCGTGGACCCCGACACCCAGCGCATCGTGGCCGCAAGCGAGCTCGCGCAAACCTACTTCGGCTCTGAGGAAGGCTCCTTGGCTGACTCCAAGCTCTTCGAGGCGCTGCGCTTCTCGTATCCCGACATAGTGCAGGAGCTCATTGTCGGCAATGACGGCTCCGTGCCGCGCACCGTGCTCCATGTCGGGGAGCAGGTACGAATGTGTGAAGCGCGGGTGATCCATATCGCGCACAAGGGGCGCCGCCTCGCACTCCTCACGCTCCATGATGTTACTCAGCTCTTCCATGCCAGGACGGTACTCGACAATTCCGAGTATGCCGCGTTGCTCATTGACGGGCGCGGCTACATTCTGACCTTCAACAAGCCGGCGACTGTCCTGTTTGGCAATCTCGAGGTCGGCATGGATGCCAGCCGACTGTTGCAGGTCGCGCAGGGCGCGCCGCTGTGGTGGGAGCCCGGGCTGTCCGGTCGCAGCAAGTTGCACCTGGAGATCGGCCCGCGGCTCTTTCAAGTGACCAGCTCCGCGATCGTGTTGCCGGGTGAGGAGCACCGGGTGTTCGCCGTCTCGCTGGTGCCGGTAGCCCGGGCGGAGGCGAACGATCCCTACGGCATCGGTTCCACGCGCCGCACGAGCGTGTTGAGGCCGATCCGATGAGGTCCGCGATCATCGGTCGCGTGGTTTCGGCCACAGGCGCGAGCATATGGATACTGGTCCTGATCGCGCCCAGTGCGGCGGCTGCGACCTCCACGAGCGTGGATCGGATCGCTCTGACCGGTGATGGCGCCACTCTGCGGGGAACTTCCGGCGGGGGTGGCGGATCGGTCAACTGGTTGCATAACTTCGACCCGGACTCACTTCTCACCCTGGGGGGCGAGCACCAGAAGCTTGCAACCGCGCATTGGAATTTTGGGTCACTGAGCGGGGCGGTGACCAAGGCGCTGGGTGATGGCCGGTACACGTTCAGTGGCGAGGTTCACGAAGGAAGCGGTAAGGATGGTATACACCCCTTCAGATATCACATTGAAGCCGCAGGGGTGACGGGCACTTACTTTCACCGGCTCTCGGCGATGTTCGAGTATCGGTACATCGATGTGGAGACCACGCACGGCCACCTGCCCAAATTTCAGTTGTCCTATCTCTGGACTCCGCACTGGCAGACGACAGCCTCCTACGCCGTGTCAGCGGGCGGCAATCTCGGGACGCGCCTCACTTCGATGCGCATCGACCACTACAGTCCTGTGGTGAACCTGCTGGCAGGTGGGATCTATGGCCAGGCCTCGGCGACCATTTTGAATGTGTTTATTCCTGTTCCGGGCAACATCCTGCGCGAGGGATATGTTGGCGCGTCCAAGACCTTTGCCCGCCGAACCGATGTGACCCTGACGGGGGATTTTCAGAACCTCTCGGGTACGAAGCGGACGACGGTGACACTGGGCTTCGTTTTCCGGCTCGGCTCGCTCGAGGCAAGACACTGATGCGACGGATTCGCAAGACAGGCTCAGGTTGGTTGTTGACGGTAGCCGTCCTCGTGGTCGTGCTGGGCGCCGGCGCGCGCTTGATCTACCTCAGCGTGCGCCATCACGAAGCACTTGCGCGTGAGCAGGCTGCGGGTCTAGCCGAGGGGTTCGTGCGCAAGATCGAGCCACAACTGCAAGCTCTGGCTGCACTGGCAGTCCGCCAGGGAAAACTCGTCGGAAGACAGGCGGAGGGCACGGTTGGCGGCGAGCGGCCGTTGGCTCCCAACGCTTTTTGGTTGGGTGCTGACGACAAAGTCCTTGCCGCGAGGCATGCCGATGCCACGATTGCGGCTGCGATCGGCGAGGAGTGGGCAGCTCTGGACACCGGCCGCGGCATCGCCGCACCGACCATCCTCGGCCCGATCCGCCAGGGTAGCGACTGGTTCGTAGCGGCGCGTGTGCCTGTCCTAGGACAGGATGGAGGAGCTGGGCCGCGCGCGCTGGCGTGGTCAGTTGCTTACGCCAATCTCGATGCGCTGATCGCTCCAGCCCACCTGGGGCGCCTGGTCAACATGGGATACGACTTCGAGCTCGCGCAAGTCGAGCCGCGCAGTGAGCGCTCGAGAGTGTTCGTCGGCTCGGACACACACCCTGTGACCGAGGCCGTCGCGGCGAGCATCCGTCTGCCGCCGGGTTTCAGCGCGGCCATTCCCGGAAGCTATCTGCAGCTTGCCCTCCGGCCTCACAGCGGTTGGTTCGCACCGGCGCAGTTGGCTTCAGAAGTCGGCCTGTTGGTCTTTCTCGCTTGGATGTTCGCATTCGGCATTCACGATCTGAACCACGCGTTGCAGCGCGCGCACGCCAAATTGGCACAGGCGCGCAAGCGGCTGCACGCCGTCAACGAGGAGCTGGCGCGGGAGATGCAGCAGCGCTTGAGCCTGCAGGCAACATTCGATCACGCGCGCTTTCATGACGCCTTCACCGGTCTGCCCAATCGACGCTTCTTCATGGACCAGCTCGATCGCGCGCTGCGAGATTTGCGCACCCGTCGCCACCAACGTCTTGCCGTTGCCTTGGTCGGTGTTTCCCGGTTCAGGGTCATCAACGACATGTTGGGCCACACGGCGGGTGATGAGCTGATGGTGCAAGCCGCGCGGGGTTTTGAAGATCCCGCCGCGGCGTTTGGCGGTGTGCTGGCGCGGTGGAGCGAGGACCAGCTCGCTCTCCTGTTGCCCGAAGCGCCCTCCACCGAAGCGGTCCTGAATCTCGCCGGCCGCCTGCAGCAGAAGTTGCAATCACCGTTCGAGCTGCGACGGCAGCGAGTGCTCGTGTCAGCGACCATCGGTATAACCTTTGCGGACTCGGGACAGCAACGCGTGGAGGACGTGATGCGCGAGGCCGACCTGGCGCTCAACGTAGCGGCGCGCCAGGAAGGGCAAAAGATCATGATCTACGCCCCTAACATGGCGGGGCAGGCCGCGACTCTCGTGAGCCTGGAAGCCGACCTGCACATTGCGTTGCAGAGGCACGAGTTGCAATTGCTGTTTCAGCCCATCGTGGAGTTGCAGAGTCGAACGATGGTCGGCGCGGAGGCCTTGCTGCGTTGGTACCACCCGGTGGAAGGCGTGCTGACGCCGGAGAAGTTCCTGGGAATCGCCGAGGATGCGGGCCTCATGGGGCCGATCGCGAGGTGGGTCATCCTCAGGGTGAGTCGGCTTGCGCTCGACTGGCGGCGGCGCTTGCCGGCGGACCGGCCATTCTTCATCAGTATCAATCTCTCGCCCACCACGTTGGGCGATCCTGGACTGGGAGACTATGTCGCCAACTGTGTGAATGAGCTCGGTCTCACCTCGAATGTGCTGAAGTTCGAGCTGACGGAAGCGGCGCTCATCAGCAACGTCGCGGCCGCCCGTGAAACCCTGGACAAGCTCCACAATATGGGCTTTCAGCTCATGTTGGATGACTTCGGGACCGGCTACTCGTCCCTGAGTCATCTGCAACTGTTTCCATTCGACTTCGTGAAGATCGATCGGCCGCTGGTGAACCGTACCGGGCCCGACCAGGCGAGCACGGGACTGACGGCCGCGATGGTGCAGATGGCCCGCAGCTTGCGGCTCACGGCCATTGCCGAGATCGTCGAATCCGAAGCCGCCGCCAGCGCCCTGCAGGCGATGGGCTGCAAGTACGGGCAAGGGTTCTACTTCAGCGAGCCGGTGGAAGCCCCCGCGGCATTCCACCGGTTGTACTCACAACAGCCTTTCGAGGCGAGCTCCGTCGGTGCGCAGACAATGGAGATTCCGGCACTCGAGGAGGACGACTCGCCCACGATCATGATTCCCTCAGATTCGATGCCTTTGCACTAGCCTTGACCGTGTACGGCGCGGATACGCTCGCGTTCCCTATTCCCTGCCAAGGTCATCCGCCGGAAATGGAGTGTCGATAGTTTGATGCAGGCAATCACGTTGGTCTGTATCTGACAACTATCGACAAGAGAGGGAACGCGCCATGCACGCGATCAGATTCCATACGAAACACACGCTCCGCAGGGGATTGGCCTATCTCATGATGTTGGACCTGGTGGCTGTCGGCCCGCTCACGGCCGTGGCCCAGGGCCAGAGCCAGGCAGCTACTCCGGATAAAGTGCCGGAAAATCAGTCCCCCATTCAACACGTCATTGTCATCGTCGGTGAGAATCGAACCTTTGACCACATCTTTGCAACCTACAAGCCGCGACCGGGCGAGTCCGTCGACAATTTGCTCTCCAAAGAGATCGTCACGGAAAGTGGTCGGCCGGGCCGGAACTATGCATGGGCGCACCAGTATTCGGCCGACGCGCGCGACAGCTCGAAATACGAGCTCAGCCCGAAGAACAAGATGCTGTTTGAAACGCTACCCGCACCGCTGAACGGCGGGCCGACGAACGTGTGCAAGGACAACGGTCTGTGTACCTTGGCAGAGGCGAAGTCGTCCGAGAACGGCCTGGCCGAGGATTACTATCCGTTCTTGCTGACGGGTGGCACGGGCCTGACCGGCAAAGTCCCGGACACGCGCATCGCGGGCGTAACCGCGAGCGCGCCCTATTCGACGTTGGCCCCCGGTCCGTTCCAGTTGACCAACTCACATAGTTTTCCTTACGACGCTTACGCGGCAAGTCCCGTCCACCGCTTCTACCAGATGTGGCAGCAGTTCGACTGCGAGGCTTCCCACATCTCCGCTCGTCATCCAAGCGGTTGCCTCGCCGATCTGTTCGTGTGGACGGAGGTGACGGTTGGCGCTGGCGCCAACGGCATTCCGCAGCCAAAGAATTTCAGCACCAACTACGCGCCCGGAAAAGTGACCACGCGCGAGGGCGCTACGGCCATGGGATTTTATAACGTTCTGCGGGGAGATGCGCCCTATAGCAAGTTCCTCGCGGACCATTATGCGATGAGCGACAACTATCATCAGCCCGCCATGGGTGGCACGGGCCTCGATAGCATCATGCTCGGCTTCGGCGACGCCATCTGGTTCAGTGACGCGGAAGGAAATCCAGCCGTACCTCCGCATAACGTGAAGGTGTTCGCCGGAACGCCCGACGCCGGTGTGGTCGATGAGATCGAAAACCCCAATCCTCAGCCAGGCACCAACAACTGGTTCACTCAGGATGGCTATGGGGGCGGGGGCGGCGGCAAGCCGGTGTTCGGAGGCGGCTCGTATACAAACTGCTCCGACACGACGCAGCCGGGAGTGGACGCGATCGAGGATTACCTGAACTCGTTGCCGCGGCCCATCAAGCCCAACTGCGATCCCGGGCATTATTACCTGCTGAACAACTACAATCCCGGATATTTCGGCGACGGCAGCAACGCCTATACCGATCACAATCCGGCTAACACGCCCTTCACCATACCGCCGACCCGGCAGCGCAGCATTGCTGACGTGCTGCTCGAGCACAAAGTCTCCTGGAAGTACTACAGCGATCAATGGAACCAGTACCTCACCGACAAGTACCAGAAGAACTTCGGCGCTGTCGGTCCCGCCAGCGATCAATACTGCAACATCTGTAACCCCTTCCAATACCAGACACAGATCATGACGAACGCGCAGGTTCGCACCGCGCACCTGAGAGATACCACGGATCTATACAAGGACATCACACAGGGCACGCTGCCGGCGGTCTCGTTCGTGAAGCCGAGCGGTTGGGTGGACGGGCACCCGGCGTCCTCGAAATGGAATTTGTTCGAGGGATTCGTCAAGAAGGTCGTGGACATGGTTCAAGCGAATCACGCGCTCTGGAAGAGCACGGCGATTTTCATCACGACTGACGAAGGTGGCGGGTACTACGACTCGGGCTATGTGCAACCGCTCGACTTCTTCGGCGACGGTACCCGGATTCCTCTGATCGTTGTGTCCCCCTACACCCGACCCGGACACATCTCGCACGACTATGGTGATCACGTCTCGATCCTGAAGTTCATCGAGCGCAACTGGGGACTGCCGCCGATCACACTGCGCAGCCGCGATAATCTGCCGAATCCGGTTGCCGACATCGACGACAATCCGTACGTGCCGGTGAATTCACCGGCCATTGGCGATCTGTTCGACCTGTTCGACTTCAATATCAAGGTCCGCTGATTGCCGGGCGTAGCGCCTCCTCGTTGGCAGGAGGCGCTGCGCGGCACCCGGCCAGGCATGGCCTTTCCGGTGCGGTTTTGGTAGTAGTTCTCCCCGAACACGTGGTGGTTTCGCGTCCGACATCGGGGGAGGGCCGCGCATGGCCGCATCGAATTCGCAGAAATCGCTGGCTTTGGGTGTTTTTCTAGCGTGTGTAGGGTTGTGGGGTTCCGCTCTACGAGCCGCCCCGACCGATGTCGACGAGCGTAGCTATAACCAGTTCCGCACCGGTGTGAACTCCTCCGAGGCGATTCTGACGCCCGCGGTCGTGAGTTCCAGCGCGAATCGGTTCCACAAGCGTTTTGTCCTACCGGTCGACGGCAAGATCGAAGGCTCGCCATTGTATGCGGCGAATGTCACCATCGGTGGCGGCACGCACAACGTGGTCTACGTCGGCACCATGCACAACACCGTGTTTGCGTTCGATGCTGACACGGGAACGCTGCTCTCCGCCCGATGGCTGGGCAATCCGGTCGTCGGCGGCGATCTCAACGCGCTGAAGCCCCAGACCATCCACGCGGAATGGGGCATTGCGGGCACGCCGGTGCTCGATCGCAAGAACACTGTCCTGTGGGTGGTGCGTTGGGGCTATGAAGGCGGCACCATCGGTCCCACTTTCCGTCTGTTCGCGTTGAATGCCGGCAATCTCGCGCAGGATCGCTACGGCTCGGTATTGATTGATGGGTACAACGTGAACGGGACGGGATTCAACCGCTGGTTACAGAATCAACGGGCGGGTTTGGCTCTGGTCAACAAACCCGGTGGCGAGCAAGCCGTGGTCGTCGCGTTCGGTGGCGGGGAGGGGCAGGGCAGTCCGTCGGGTTGGGTGGTCGCTTTTGATACCGCCAGGATTGCGAGTGGCAATCCGGTTGCGGACGCCTGGTGTAGCACTCCCAACAACAGTGCGGGACCTGGAGGAGGCGGAGGGATATGGATGGCGAACGCCGCACCCGCGGTCGACTCGAACGGCGACATCTACGTCGCTACGGGTAACGGACCCTACAACCCGGAGTTCGCTCAGGATCAGCTCGGCGAGAGTCTCGTGAAGCTGACGTGGACACCGGGAGCTCAGAGCTCACTGCGCACCAGCGATTGGTTCACGCCGTTTCGCGATGTCGACCGCGACAATTTTCACAAGGATCAAGACCTGGCGGCAGGAGGTGTCATTGCGCTACCTGATGGTCCTGGCATTGTGGCTGGTGGGAAGGATGGTATCTATTACAACGTGAATCGCACTGCGATGGGGCAGAGAGATTTCACCAAACTGGTGGACGCGCCTTTTGTAGCCACTTTCGACTATCTGCCCTGGAACGGCAAAACCTCACTGTTTGACGATCTCAACCAGATTACTTCCACTGATCCCTTTACCATTGGCCATGTCGATGGCGGTCGCACACCGCATATCCACGGCACCGGCGTCTACTTCAACGGACAACTCTTTGTCAACGGCGAGAACAACGTCGTGCGTGTGTTCCAACAGACGAACGGTCACTTCGGCGCCACCCCAGTGGCTCGCGGCACGGCGACCGCGTCTTGGGGTACACCGTCTCCAGGCGGTATGCCTGGTGGAATATTGTCCCTCTCCGCGAACGGAACCTCCAATGGCATTCTTTGGGTCAACGAGGCTTTTGGCAATCTCTCGGGAGATCCGGCCGCCAACGTTGCGCCGACTCCCAATATTCTGCGCGCATACGATGTCTCCACGGTGTCGAGCGGAACCCTGCGATCGATCTGGGACAGCGAAACAGAGCCCAACGATCGAGTGGGCGCGGCAACCAAGTTCGCGCCCCCTCTGGTCGCGAATGGCCGCGTGTACCAGGCGACCTATGACAACCAGGTGGTCGTGTACGGTTTGGGGGCTAGCTCGCCCACTCCGACACGCGACATACGACGGACGGTGATCTTCGTCTATGCTCGAGCGACCCCCGGTCAGGACGTGTTCATTCGCGGCGGAAGCAAAGGCGGCACGCCGATCCGGATTCGCCACAGGATATGGTTGAATCCACATACGAATACCTACCGATGGGGTGACGCCTACCTGGATTGGAATGGCGGCGAGACAGGTCAGGCGCAACCCACCGGCGGCCTCGGCGGTGGTTCCCCGGCGGAATGGACGACGAGTCTGGCGCAGGGCCAGGGACAACCCTTCGTCTGGACGCGCGGGTTCGGGATCGCGGATGAAAACACGTTCGGCATGCACTATTGGATGCTAGACGTCGACATGGATTGCGAGCAGACGTTCGCTGATAGCCAGGGTCGCAGGTGGTTCGAGATGAAGGCGTTCATGATCACCAACCTCATGACGCAGGTTGCGCCTTCCCCCGGCTGGGAAGCCGACGTCAGCCAAACGAGCGATCCGCCGCCGCCGTATACTTCCGGCAACCACATGGGTCAGTGCGGCAAAGTGAATGTCTTTGTGGCCAACTATCCTGATCTGCCGGCGGGCCTCGACCCGAGCTCGGCACAGTTTCTGACGCCTTCCTATACGTACCTCGCGCCACTCGACAACCGGGATACCAACAATCCCGCCGTGACCGGAACGCCTTGCGCGGCGCCCCAGAGCGAGAAGCGCTGCCTGGGAAACCTGGCGCAAACCTGCCAGGTCGTCGGCGGCGGCAACTTCTTCCGGACGGTCCAGGATTGCAGCTCGAGCTCCTCGGGCGGCAATTTCGTCCAGATGTGTCAGCAATCCACAGGGCAGTGCTGTACACCAGGCTTCGGTAACACCTGCCAGTGAGCACAACGATTATGCGAGCGTATCCGGCGAAAGGGATTCTGGTGGCGGCGGCCTGTCTTCTATGCGGCGCGTCCGCGGGACAGGATCGCGCCTCAGTGTTGGGGATCTTCGAGGCCCAAACCGATATCGGTAGTGTCGTGCCTCCCGGTACGGGCCAGTACGATCCTGCCACGGCCCTGTATACACTGACCGCGGCGGGGGCAAACACCTGGTATCGGGTCGATCATTTCCACTACCTGTGGAAGAAGGCTTTCGGGGATCTGGCGCTGAGCGCCGATGTGTCCTTTCCACCTCAGAGCTACGCGCACGAGCCGGACCCTCATCGTAAGGGGATCCTGATGTTCCGCCAGACCCTCGACGCGGGTGGGGTCTATGCGGACGTCGCTGTGCATGGCTCAGGCCTGGTAGCACTCCAGTATCGCAGTGAGCGTGGCAGTAACACCCAGGACATCGAGCTCAACATTCCAGCGCCCAGGACGGTGCGACTGGAGAAGCGCGGCGATGTCTTCACACTGTTTCTATCGACGAAAGGCGAGCCGCTTCACCAGGTTGGCGCTTCGATCACACTCCATCTCGAGGAACCGTTCTATGTAGGCCTCGGGGCCCTCTCCCATGACGTGGCCACAACTGACAAAGTCGAGTTCGCGCATGTGACACTCCAGTCACCGGCGCCGATGGAGCCGCAGGCGAAGAGGGCGTTGTACAGCACGCTGCGGACGACCCAGATCGCGGATCAGTTTCGGCGCGCCATGGTGATTCGTTCCACATCGGGCTATCTGCAGTCGCCCAACTGGGCGCCCGACGGCAAGAGTATCTACGTTCACGAAGACGGTCGTGTGATGAAGATACCGTATCTGCGTCCCGAAGCCGGGGGCACTCCAGAGGAAATCGGTGTCGGCAAACTGGTCGACTGTTCCGGGAATTTCGGCCTGGCCCCGAGTGGCAAGTGGCTTGCAGTGAGTTGCGCGGAAACCAAGGGCGGTCCCCACCAGGTGTATGTGTTGCCCGCGGAAGGGGGAAGCGCTCCGCGCAAGCTGACAAATGGCGCCACTCCCAGCTTTTTTCATGCGTGGGCGCCCGATAGTCAGACCATCGCTTTCACCCGTGGCAGTGCCGGGAAGGCGGACATCTTTACTATTCCCGCAAACGGGGGTGCCGAGGTCCGGCTGACCAACGACACGCTCAACGATGGGCCGGACTACTCCGCGGATGGCAAGCTCATCTACTTCGACTCGTCACGCTCCGGTACGACGCAAATCTGGCGCATGAAATCCGACGGGTCCAACGCGGAGCAGATCACCGCAGATGGGACTGCCAATTCCTCGCCGCATGTGTCACCCGATGGCAAGACCGTCGCGTTCCTGAGCCAACCTGTCGACAGTGGTGAAGCCATTGGTGATCGCGCTCTCAAGGTTCTCAGCACGGCTGACGGGTTGGTCCGTACCGTCGCCGAGTTCCAGGGGAATCGCGGCAGTCTTTCAATGTATCCGTGGGGAGATGCGAGTCACCTGGCGTTTGCGAGCTATCAACGGCTCCCTGCCGCCAATCCCACGCCCGCAACCGTTGAGGGAAGGCCGGCGATCACTGGAGTCTCACATATCGCCGTGTACGCCGCGGATCCGATAAAGAGCGAGAGGTTCTATAGCCACGACCTTGGTGGGGTCAAAGGCAGTGACCCGGAGAATCCGAGCGGCACACGCTATTACTTCTCCCCCACGCAGTTCGTTGAAGTCCTCCCGCTACCGGCTGGTCCGCCTTCCATCAACCGACTCGACCACGTTGCCTTCACTACGACCGACATCGAGCGTTTGCGCGCTTATCTCGCGGCGAAGCGGATTGAAGTACCCAGGCGCGCGCAGCGCGGCAGTGACGGGAGCGAATGGCTCGATGTGCTGGACCCGGAGGGCAACAAGATCGAGTTCGTCCAGCCACCCAGCCAGTTACCGCAAGTGCCGCTGAATCCGCTCTCCAGGCACATCATTCACGTTGGTTTCATCGTGCACGACCACGCGCGCGAGGACGGCTTCTTTCGCACTGTGCTGGGCTTCAGGCCCTACTGGTTCGGTGGAATGAAGGATGACGTACCCACCTGGATCTCACAACAGGTGCCTGACGGCACCGACTGGTTGGAATACATGATCGTGGGGACACCGGAAGGTCACGGCATACCCGCGACCCTGAGCGCTGCCAACCTGGGCGTGCTGAATCACTTCTCCCTCGGCATCCCCAATGCGGAAGCCGCTTACGCGCTGCTCTGGAACGGCGATCGGCTCACCGGCCAGACCAACACGCCGAAAATCGGCCGCGATGCCAAGTGGCAGCTGAACTTGATCGATCCCGACGGCACTCGGGCCGAGCTGATGGAATTTCACGCGATCGGCAAACCCTGCTGCTCGCCATTCACGGCTTCCGATCCGCAAGACTAGCTCGGGTCATGATATGGATGAATTCGTCCAAGGCGCGAGTCAATCGACGTCGCTCCCCGCTCGAGATGAGCTCGAGGAACAAGCCATCGAAGACGGCGATGCAAAGAGTCGCCAGTGAGCTGCGTTGCAGTGAGTTGGACATCAATTGCAGAGCGATGTCGTGCCAGTCACTCGAGGCCTTCTTCAGGTATGCGCCATAGATCTCCGGATTCTGCAGGGCGATGACCTGCACCTCGTAGAGCAGTCTCAGGTAGGGCAGATTCTCGGCCCGGGTGGCCCAATCCCAGAATAGTCGCAGGGGCGCTACGCGCTGGGCCGGTGGGGAGGGTTGCGCGAGTGTCGCCAGCGAATTCTGCAGGCGCGAATTCAGCTCCTGGATGACCTCCTGCAGCAGTCCCTCCTTGGACTTGAAATGGAACATGAGAATCCGCGCGCTGGTGCCGAGCTCCGCCGCCAAGGGGCGCAGCGAGACGTTGGCCACTCCGTGCTTGCAGAGATAGCGCAGGGCCGCATCCAGCAGTTGCGTTTTCCGGCTCGACATGTAACGATCGTTACATGTTACGGTCGTTACAGTCAAGGGTCGCGCCGAGCCGCTCCGCGGGCGCCATCGGCCTGATGGTTCTCTTGCAGTTGCCCTTGGGCGGTTATATTTCACCTGGAACGAGTCTCGCGGCCCAGCTCGGGCGTGAGGCGGTGTTCTGGGCTCTCACGGCGATTCTGTTGTGTTATGTCCTGCTCGTGGAGCGGCGTCCGCTCGCATCCGTGGGCTGGCATCGGCCGAGTTGGAAGACTCTGGTGTTTGGCTTGGGTGGCGCCGCGCTCATGGTGGCCGGCATGGCGTTCATCTACCTGGTGGTCTATCCCGCCATGGGAGTTTCGTCCGAGGAAGCCGGGATGACGGCCGTGCTGGTCTTGCCAGGCTGGTTTCGCCTGGCTCTGATCCTTCGGGCGGCTGTATTCGAAGAGCTTGGCTATCGCGGCTTCATGATCGAGCGCTTGACTGAGATTACGGGAAGACGATGGGTGGCCGCCGCGGTCTCATGCCTTGCCTTTACCTTGGCGCATCTCTCCTACTGGGGCTGGGCTCATCTGCTCGTGGCGGGATTCGGCGGTGTTGTTCTGACTGGACTCTATCTGGCCAGGCGGGATCTGGGCTGCAACATGCTGGCGCACCTGGGGACTGATGCGATCGGCTTCCTTGCCGGATGATGTCAGCGCCGCAAAGCCTCGCTTACCGCTCGTATCCTGTCAGGATCGACCGCAACAGCCCCGGAAACCTGGCGGACAGCTCCTGGGTACGCACTCGGCTGAAGAGCTCGACGCCTTTGCGCTCGCAGAAAATGACGCCAGCGTCCCGCAGTATTCGATAATGTTGGGAACAGGTGGACTTCGCCAACTTCGTCCCGAGGCGCTGGTTCATTTCAGTACAGTTCATGCCCTGCGGCGCCTTCGTCAGCTCGCGGACGATCGCGGCGCGCACCGGGTCCGAGAGGGCGTAGAGGACCGCGGCGATGGAGATATCCTCGGTTGCGGGGTGCTGCAAGGGCCTGGGCATGGTCTTGGGTGAGATCCTCAGATCGGAAAATTCTAAGGCAGTGGTTCTAAAGTTCAGAAATCATGAACTATTATATCGTCATTCGCTGCACACGGAGTTCTTGGAATGGCGACGTTGTTCGATCCTTTGCAGGCCGGCGATCTGCTGCTGCCGAACCGCATTCTCATGGCCCCCCTGACCCGCCGTCGAGCCGGGGCGGTGAGGGTCCCGAACGCTCTCATGGCGAGATACTACGAGCAGCGCGCCGAGGCGGGGCTCATTCTTTCCGAGGCCACTTCCGTGACACCCCTGGGCGTAGGCTACGCGGACACGCCGGGCATCTGGTCCCAGGAACAGGTGGAGGGCTGGAAGCTCGTCACCCAGGCGGTCCATCGGGCCGGCGGGCGCATTTTGCTGCAGCTGTGGCATGTTGGGCGGATATCCCACCCGTTGTTCCTGGGCGGAGAGAGCCCCGTAGCCCCAAGTGCCATTGCTCCGAAGGGAAACGTCAGCCTCGTGCGTCCTGAAACGGCATACATCACGCCTCGTGCGCTGGAGCGCGCCGAGATTCCCGCGGTCATCGAAGCATTTCGGCGAGGTGCGCAGCACGCTCAACAAGCGGGCTTTGATGGCGTCGAGCTACACGCGGCAAACGGCTATCTGATCGACCAGTTTTTGCAGGACAGTACCAACCGGCGCACCGATGACTACGGCGGACCCGTGGAGAACCGCGCGCGCTTGTTGATAGAGACTACCGAGGCGTTGATTTCCGTCTGGGGCGCTGGCCGTGTTGGCGTGCATCTGGCTCCGCGAGGGGACTCTCATGACATGGGAGATTCCGACCGCCTGGCCACATTCAGCTACGTCGCTCGCGAGCTCGGGAAGCGTCGCGTTGCTTTCCTCTGCGTGCGCGAGCGCCTCGGGCCTGATCGTATCGGGCCGGAGCTGAGATCGGCATTCGGAGGTGTATACATCGTGAACGAGGGCTTTACGCTCGAGACGGCCGAACAGGCTCTCGCCGCGAACGATGCTGACGGTGTAGCCTTCGGAAAGCTCTTTATCGCCAATCCCGACCTGCCGCGGCGCTTGGCTCGCCGGGCAGCTCTGAATCAGTGGAATCCGGATACCTTCTACAGTGGTGGGCCGCACGGTTACGTGGACTATCCGGAGCTGGAGGAGCCGCGGTTGGCCGTGGCGGCGGGTTAGACAATTTTCCTTTGGGAGGTAAGACATGAGCGACTCTTCTGAGTACGTGCCGCCGAAAGTCTGGACGTGGAACAAGCCGAGCGGCGGTACTTTCGCCAATATCAACCGCCCGATTGCCGGCCCCACTCACGAGAAGGAACTGCCGGTCGGTCGCCATCCGCTGCAGCTCTATTCCCTCGGAACACCCAACGGGGTGAAAGTCACCGTGATGCTGGAGGAATTGTTGGCCCTCGGCCACCATGGCGCCGAGTACGACGCCTGGCTGATCAAAATTGGCGACGGCGATCAATTCGGCAGCGGCTTCGTGAAGGTGAACCCCAACTCCAAGATACCGGCGTTGGTCGATCGCAGTGGCCCAACTCCCATTCGGGTGTTCGAGTCGGGCTCGATTCTGGTGTATCTAGCCGAGAAGTTCGGCGCCTTCCTGCCGACCGAGAGAGCGGCCCGCGCCGAATGCCTGTCGTGGTTGTTCTGGCAGATGGGGAGCGCGCCCTATGTTGGTGGCGGCTTCGGGCATTTTTATGTCTACGCGCCGGTCAAGATCGAATATGCCATCGATCGGTTCGCCATGGAGGTGAAGCGTCAATTCGATGTATTGGATCGACGCCTGGCTGAAACCGAGTACATCGCCGGTGACAGCTATACCATCGCCGATATCGCCATCTTTCCCTGGTATGGCGGACTGGCCAAGGGCTGGGCCTACGGGGACGCCGCGGAATTCCTGAGCCTGCAGGACTATAAGAACGTGCAACGCTGGGTGGATACGCTGCTCGCGCGCCCGGCTGTACAGCGCGGCCGCATGGTCAATCGCACTTACGGTGAGCCCTCGAGCCAATTGCACGAGCGACACGATGCGAGTGATTTCCAGACGAAGACGCAAGACAAGGTGGCCCCACAACAATTATCCTAGGGAACGATCGTGAAAACACACACAGGTTCCACGGTGAGCTTCCGACGTCCGGATGGCAAAGAGCTTCAGGGATACTTGTCGACTCCCGAGAAGCGGGAAGGCGCGCCCGCGGTGGTAGTCATCCAGGAGTGGTGGGGTTTGAATGACCAGATCCGCGGTGTGGCCGATCGGCTCGCTCGCTGCGGCTACCTGGCTTTGGTACCGGACCTCTTCCGGGGAAAGAGCACGGTAGAGGAGGAGGAGGCGCGGCATCTCATGGAGGGTCTCAACTTCACGGATGCGGCCTCGCAGGACATCGCAGGCGCCGTGACATATCTGAAGCAGCAATCGGCCAGGATCGCTGTCATGGGGTTTTGCATGGGAGGCGCGCTGGCCCTGCTCACCCTATGTCAGAACCCGGATCTAGCGGCCGGTGTGGTGTGGTACGGCGTGCCGCCTCTGGAGTACATCGACGCCGCACGTATCAAAGTGCCACTGCTCGGCCACTGGGCGACTCAGGACGCGTTCTTCGCCATCAAGAATGTGGATGCGCTCGAGGCGAAACTCGTTGAGGCCGGGGCGAATGTGAAATTTCATCGCTATCTCGCTCACCACGCCTTCGCGAACGAGGACGCTGTCGGGCATGGCCGCATCGCCGGCACGCACTTCGACCCCGAGTGGGCACAGATCGCCTGGGATAGAACTCTAACTTTCCTGGGCCGCACCCTCTGGCGCTAGTCGCTGGAGCAGGCCGAGGCAGTCGGACAAAGGCTCGAAGTCGTGGGCGCCGTCTGCGATGTTGTACACAAATCGGATGGTGTCCACGTAGTTGCACAGGGAGTCGGCGAGCCGCTGTAGTCTCCAATAGAGCACCTCCGCGTCCTGGGGCCAGGAGAAGCCCACCTTGCCGATGGACACCGTCACTTCGACCGCGGCAACGTGCCGAGGCCCCCCGAATGAGCCATTCAGGGCTACCGCGGCCCACATAACCAAACTACACAATCCGTGGTGTGTACTCATGGACCTGACATTCCGCGCCGCAATTCAGGGTTGTGGAGGCTTCCGTTGCTCGCGAGCCTCCAGCAAGCCCGAAATGAGGAGTGCGAGACCGATGGCGGCGGGCACCATGCCCCACCAGAACGCCGGGATGCCCATGCCGAACATGGCCCCACCGATCGCAATCCCAAGAAACAGTAGAATCAGTCCAGACCGGCGGTGTCGCGTCGCCGGTGGTTCGAGCGTGGCGCGCGACTTGAAGAACTCCGGGGGTAAGGGCGGGAGCTCGATCCCTTTCTCGATTGCCGCCATGCGCTCGGCGTGATAGAGCTTGAGAATGTTGTTCCTTCTACGGTAGTCCAGATAAAGCGCCAGCATCCCTATACTGACGCCAAAGACGATGGAGACGACCGGGATGACGATCGCGATGACCTCGGGCACGGCAGCGTCCTCGTAGTGGATAGCGAGGTTGATACCCGCTAGCCACCGGGTCGGTTTCATGGGTTTTGAAACCCAAATCCCGGCTGGCAGGTATCAAGTCCCGAGGGGTGATTCATGCAGCCAGCGGTAGCCGATGCCGCGACCCGGGACAACGATATCGCCGAACTGCTACGCGCGGGACGCCGCGAACAGGCGTTCGAAACTCTGGTGAAGCGCTACGAGAGCAAAATCTATCGTCTGTGCTACGCCCTGTTGCGCAATGGGGCGCAGGCGGAGGATGCAGCCCAGGAGAGCCTGGTCCGGATCTGGAAATCCCTCGACACCTTCGAGGGGCGCTCGTCCTTCTCGAGCTGGATCTATACAATCACTCGCAACCGCTGCCTGACTGCGCTGGAGCGGCGCAAAGCGACGGATTGGGTGAGTGACCATGAGCTCGAGACGCAGATGGCGGACTTGGCGGCTCCTGCCGGGGAAGCGCCGGATGATCCCTCAGGCCAGCTTCGTGAGCTCGTCGAGCTGCTACCCGAGCGACTGCGCCGGGTGCTACTGCTTTATTACTTCGAGGAACGCTCCACGAGTGAGGTCGCGTTGATGCTGGGCTGCCCGGAGGGTACCGTGAAAACGCACCTCTACCGCGCCAGGGCAGCCCTGGCCGAGCAGCTCCGCAGGCGCGGTCTGAATGACCCGAGTATCTGGTTGGAGGCTACTCCATGACAGGCTCCAAGGATCCCAACAGTGACCTGGATCGCGCGCTCGATGTGGCGCTCGCCCGAGTTCTGACACCGCCGGAGGTGCCGGTACGATTCCGCGGCAACCTGCAGGCCGCGCTAGTTCGGGCGTCACAAGTCAACATATCCAGGGCGCGCTGGAAGCTGGAACAAGAGCAAAGGCAGACCCTGGTAGAGATCGAGCAACACTACGTGAGGGTACGGCGTCGCACCCTTGGGGCAATGATCGGAGGTGCCTTTGCCGCAGGTGCTGGCGCGGCGGTGGCGCTTCCATGGCTCACGGCCGTTCTTGGGCCGACTGCTCCGTTGGTGATTGCCTCGACGGGCGCCGCCGTAGGCATTGGGATCGGACTGTGGTCCTGGCTGGCCTCGTACCGGCAATCACACCTAGGCTGACGAAGGAAAATAAACTTGAAATTCCCGCTGTTGTCACTGGTCGCGCTCATTCTCGGCGGTTGTAGCGTCTACGCGCCGGATGCGGGACACGAAATCGTGCTCATCGAGAAGCCGTGGTTCTTTGGGCACGGCGGGGTGAATCCAAACCCCGTCAAGACGGGCCGCACCTATGCAGCCATCAGCACGCAGGGCGTCGATGTCTACATGCAACCGCAAAAGTTCGACACCGAGATGCACGACACAATGACCTCGGATGGCGTTCCGATCAGCTTTCATGCGATCGTGGTGCTGCAGGTTGCGGACTCCGTCGAGCTCATCAAGAACTTCGGGCCGGAGTGGTACCGGAACAATCTCGAAGAGCAGTTCAAGACCATGGTTCGACAAGCGGTGCGCAAGCGGGGCATGAACGAGACCGCCATCAGCACGACCGCCCTGGACGAGATCGACGCCGAGATCCGGGACGCGTTGTTGTCCTTCATCAAAGAGAAGAATCTACCCGTGCGCCTCATCACCATGACCGTAGGGCGGGCCAATCCGCCCGATGCCATCAGGAATCAGCGCATCGAGACCGCCGCGCAGGAGCAGCGCCAACAGACCGAAAAGCAGATCAAGCTCGCGGAGGACCAGCGCAAGGCGGCGGAGGAGGCCCGAGCCGCGGCGGACAATGCCTATCGGCAGGCCATCGGCCTCTCACCCGAGCAGTTCGTGCAGCTCGAACAGATCAAGATGCAACGTGAGGTCTGTGCGCACACGAACTGCACATTTATTGTCAACGGCGGCGCCGTTCCCACTTTCAACGTGAGATAGCGCCGCCGCAGTGGAGGATCGCCCCAATGAGCGTGAATCGATATATCAAGCGGCATCACCATTTGACGTTGAGCGTGGGCAACGCCCAGGAGGACTATGATTTTCACACCAAGGTGCTCGGCCTGAAGAGCGTCAAGAAGACCGCTCTCTATGATGGCGACGAGCCGATCCTGCATCTCTACTATGGCAACGATCGCGGCGACGTCGGCAGGTTGATCACCTGCTTCCCGATGCGTCACTCCGGTCGCAAGGCCCGCAAGGGCAGCGGCCAGATTTGTACCATCGCGCTGTCAATACCTGAGGAGTCCATAGGCTTCTGGGAAGGGCGCCTGCATGAGCACGGCTTCGAGGTGCGGGCCCAGGAGCGTTTCGGTGAGCGCCTGTTGGCTTTCAATCACCCGTGTGGGATCGAATACGAGCTCGTTGGCGCGGCGAATGACGCTCGCAAGCCGTATTCCAACGGCGCGCTGCCCACAGAGCTCGGAATCCGGGGCACCCACGGGATCGCCGTATCGGTGCGCGACGGCGAGAATTCGGATGAGTTCATGCAGATGGGTTGGAACGGACGCAAGCGCGCCACTGACGGCAATTATGTGCGTTATGAAGTGGGCGAGGGGGGCAGCGGCGCCATCGTCGACTTCCGGATCGAGCCCAACGTGCCCGCGGGGAGTTGGACATACGGAGAGGGAGTCCCGCATCACGTGGCCTTCGAGGTGGCTGATCACGAAGCACAAAGCAGCGTCAAGTTCCATCTCGAGGGCCTCGGATTCACGGACGTCTCGGAGATGAAAGATCGGGGGTATTTCGATTCGGTCTACGTTCGCACGCCGGGCGGAGCGCTGTTCGAAGCCACCGTGTCAAAACCCAAGGGGTTCCTCGTCGACGAGACGTACGAGGAGTTGGGTTCCAGGATGCAGATTCCACCGTTCTTCGCCAATCGTCGCGAAGAGTTGCTCCAGAAGATCGAGCCGCTCAGATATTGAGCGCAAAGCGACTCACAAGGACCGGCGGAGGGTCAATCCGCCGCCGTGTCCATTCCACATCGGATTTTGTTCCACGGAGCCTGCTCCATTGGAAACGTGCGCATACTCGTAGTGCGCTTCCAAAGCCAGGCGCCCTGTGATGCGCCACTGCAGGCCGCCTCCGGCGCGTAGGAAAGCGTTGATCCCTGTGCCTCCGGCGGGGAACTGATGGCTGCCCGGTGTGTACAGAATCTCGGCTGCCCCCTCCATGAACAGGCCCACGCGCCGCCTCTCATAAGCGTAAACCCGCGCGGCACCCCCGAAAGTGACTCCGGTGGTCGTACTGTTCTCACTGAGCAGATAAGGCGCATCGAGCCGCTCGCCTCGAGAGTGGAAGGCGCCAAGCCGGCCTTGAAGTTCCAGTACCCTTCCCAGGCGCCATGCGCGCCCCAGGTCCAGCGCTTGCACCTCGATGTCGTAGTAAGCTTGCGATGTCACGTAGTATGACGCGCTGACCCAATCGGCAGTCTCAGTCAGCGGAAACATCCGAGCCCAAAGACCGGTCGAGGCGCCCGGCGACTTGTCATAGGCGAGCGCTGGCAGTGTCGTTATGCATAACGCCAGCACGCTGAACACCGTTCTACACGATCCGATCGAGCCGGTCCGCGCATTCACCGAACGTTCCACCGGATGCCCTCAGCTCGAAACGCAAGCGCGCATGATACTGAAGCGCCAGTCCCAATACTGAGAACGTCGCCACTGGGCTACATTTCCCCCCTGCCACAATTCGCCCGAATTGAACCCCGGCGCCGCCCGAATCGGCTTCCAGACTGGTCCGCGTGGATCGGAACGCAACGAGGGCGATCGATGCAACCTTATCGGGGTAAGCGGACTGTTGACTTGGTGGCCGCGGGCACGGCGTGCGTGGTGTTTGCTCCGCTGGCCGCGGCAATCGCGCTGGCGACGTGGCTCGAAGATGGCGGCTCGCCGCTGTTCTTGCAGCAGCGTGTTGGTCAACGGCGCCGGCCGTTCACGGTGCTCAAGTTCCGTACCATGCGCGACCAACAGGTCACGCGGGTGGGCCGGTGGCTACGGCAAACGGGACTGGATGAGTTGCCCCAGTTCATCAACGTCTGGAAAGGGGACATGAGCGTCATCGGTCCCCGGCCGCTCACCGCCCAGGATGTGCTGCGCCTGGGTTGGGCCCATCAGCGTCACGATTGGCGGTTCGCGGCCCGACCCGGGATCACCGGGCTATCACAGCTTCTGGCGGGCAGAAGCGCACGCTACAGTTGCCGTCTGGAGCGGCTCTATCTGCGCCGTCAGAGTCTCTCGTTCGACCTGCGTCTGATCGGGCTCTCCTTTGCAGTGAGTCTGGTGGGCAAGCGCCTGGTGCGTCGTTGGCTACGACCGTCATCTGCGCCGCGGTATGCTGAAGGCGTAGAGCTTGTTGTTGCTCGTTCCAGGGTTGCTGTAACCGGAGCCCCAATACAAGACCCCGTCCACAATTGATGGACCGTCGATTACCGTGCCACCGCTGGCGAAGCTCCACAGGACTTTGCCGGTGGCGGCATCGAGGGCATACATGGAGCCCGACTGAGAGCCGGCATAGATCACCCCGTTCGCGACGCTGACTGATCCGCTGTCAAAGGCGCCGACGGTAGGGTCGGCAGTCTGCCAGATCAGCCTTCCGGTGAAGATATCGAGCGCCGACCAGGCGCCCCAGGTAATCTCCTGCCCGCCCGGAACCAGTGTGTAGGGCATTTGATCACTGTTGGAGATAGCGGCATAGACGTGTCGGCCATCGGTGGCCGTGCCCCATTGGATGCCGCCCGTACCGCCACCCGGCCCGACTTGCGTTCTCCACCGGACGTCCCCGTTTTCCGGATCGAGAGCCCAGTAGGTGCCGCTCTTCTGTCCGAATCCGACGAGCCCGAATTCGCCGAGGAAACCGAATTCGCGCAGCAGGTTCGGGCCCGAGCCGCCGAGATCGTAGTCGCGTCCGGCAGGGGATGGGCAGGGTAGCTCGCCGGGAACCGAAACGATGCAGGAAACCGTCCACACGTCATACTCCTGCAGGCGTTTCGACCAGCGGATATGACCGTCAGCGAGATCTAGCGCCAGGGCTGTATCAAAGTGGTCGTTCGGCGCCGAGCAGTCGGGATCTGGATTATGGTCGGCAATCGCCTGCGCCTGACACTGTAAAACACTCTCGGGCGCGCTGTAGTTGTTGCCGGTGCCCACGTAGAGTTGTCCGCGGCGAGGATCGATGGCGGGTGGCTGCCAAACCGCGCCGCCGCTGTAGCCTCCCGGCTTGCCGCCGTTATCCGGCACCGTGTAGGTCTTCCACAGGATCTTGCCGCTGTTGGCATCGAGGGCGACTACACTGCCGCGGAAGGTGCAGCAAGGATAGGCTGCTCCAGCAAGTGCGAAGGCCTCCTCGGCCGAGGAGACACCGACATAAATGGTATCGCCGAAGACCACGGGGGAGCCGGTGATCTGGGCGGCGATATGGTTTTCGACGCGAGTGATCCAGCGCAGGGCCCCGGTTCTGCGGTCGACGGCCATGATGTTGGCGCCGTTGCGCGTTATGATCTTGGTTTCAATATCCCCCACAATGACCTCGTCGTCATGGATGGCGGGACTGGTGCGCGAGATGGAGCCGGCGAATTCGTTGTAATCGGAGATCAAGTGCGACCAGATCAACTTGCCGGTGTGCTTGTTGACGGCGTACAAGTTACCGGCCCCATCGGGGAAGAAGACCGCATCGCCCGACACGGTGGGAGTGGCCGAGACATCTCCGCCGGTCGTGAAAACCCACTTCACGGCAAGCGAGTGCGCATTGCGCGGGCCGATCAGCACCTCCGCGGGTTGGCTGCGCGAGTTGGCGAAATCGTGGCCGCCCACGCGCCATTCACTGCGAAACAACTCGTCCTCGGAGCCCTGGGCCAGCGCGCAGACCGCGAGGCCGAACATCAACAGAATGCCCTTTCGCATGATGTCACACTCCCTTTGAACGTCGCGAAAGTACACGCCGATTGTTGCTGTAAAGCAATATCCACTTGGCTCGTGTTCGAAACGCTTGAACGACTCCGGCGAGCGTTCCCAAACAACCCCGCCCTGCTCAAGAGGAAGCTGGCCGAAGGGAAGTTGAGGACGATGCGCTCCAACACGACCCCTGTCTATGATAGTGCCGACGACCCGTATTCCACCGGAGCGTGACCATGCCAGTTCCCTGGGCTCAGATCGTTCGTCTCATGCCGTCGATCCTGGACTTGTCGCGAGAGCTCCTGAGAAGCTCGCGCCGCTTACCACCGCCCGAGCCGGCAGTCGATAACGACAGCGCTGCCGCGAACGCCGCGCTCGAAGCACGCATCAACTCGCTGGAGGAGAACCAGCGGCGACAGGCCGAGCTCGTCACCCGTATGGCGGATCAACTTGCGCAACTCACAACCGCTGTGACGGCGCTTCACAGGCAGACGCGCCGCCTTTTGTTCGGTCAGATCGCCACCGCTCTCGCGGGTGTTATCGCCATCGTGCTTGCGCTGCGCTGAGCCAACGGTGGATGAGTTGGTTTGAGTTTCACGGATGCCCTTCCCTGAGCACGGGCTTCGGCGCCGTCGGGGCTCCGGCCTGCTGCTTCGCGTAGGCATCGCGTGCTTCGGCCACCAGGTGTGCGCGGATCTGCTCCACTTCGGTCGCGCTCAGCAGATCATCCCAGCTCGGCATGCCGCGTTTCTCGAGCAAGCCGCCACGGACGACCGACGCGAAGGCCACGCCGTCGCGGATGAACCCGGAGCGGCGCAGGTCGGGCACTGGGGCCCGCTCGGCATTCCCATGACACCCAACGCAGTTGCGGCCGAACAGCGCCGCACCGGCCGCGATATCAGCTGACGTCCCGGGCTGGGCCGGCGGCTCCGGAATGGGGGTGATGGGTCCCAACGCGGGCGGCACCGGAGTGGCGCCACCGTCGAGCCGAAACGAGAGGATCCGATTCTCATTGCCGCGCTCGGCCGCGACATTGCCGGGCATCCAGATGTTCCAACCGCCACCGCCGCTGCCCGCGAGAATCGCGACATACTGGACCCCATTCACCGTATATGTCATCGGCGCAGCGATCAGGGGGCTACCCGTATCGATCTCTTTGATGACGGTCCCTGTCTCGTCGTTGAACACCCGCAGCTTGCCATCGAGGCCGCCCTGTATGACCACACCGCCGGCCGTCGAGAGCACGCCGCCGTGATCCATGAAGCTCGGGTAGGTGTGCTCCCAGACCACTTTGTGCGCGATAGGGTCCCAGGCTTTGAGAGAAGCATGCATGTTGAGGCTGGGCACCTTCTTGAGGTAGCTGGGCGCGATCACCGGCCTCAAGGCAGGAGGAAGCGTCTCGGGCGGCGCAAGCAGCTGGGTCGCGAAGGCGATCTGCACCCCGGAGTTCATACGCTCCTGAAGATGCGGAGTCGGGGGCGCCGCCAGCAGGGCCATGCCGCTGTGGACCGCCGGGATGTACACCAGGCCCGTCCGGGCCGAGAGCGACATCGGGTTGAAGTTGTGACCACCAACGCCCGAGGGAAATACGATCACCGGCTTACCTTTGGTGTAGTCGCTATCCGGGTTCTCCGCCGGGCGACCCGTCTTCAGATCGACGTCCGTGGCCCAGTTCGCATCGACGAACTTATCCGCCGAGAGCAACTCGCCGGTCGCCCGGTCGAGGACGTAGAAGAAGCCGTTCTTCGACGCCTGCATCAGCACATCGCGATCCGCTCCGTTGATCTTCAGGGTTGCCAGCATAATGTGAGGTGTTGCGTCGTAGTCCCACCGTTCGCCCGGTGTCTCCTGGTAATGCCAAACGTACTCGCCAGTATCGGCGTTCAGGGCGACGATGGAGGCAATAAAGAGATTGTCCCCACCGGAAGGGCTGCGGTACGCGATGTTCCATGGCGCACCGTTGCCTGTACCGAAGTACACGAGGTTCGTCTTCGCGTCGTAGGCGATGGCATCCCAGGCGTTACCACCGCCGCCGCGGGTGGGGTCGCGCTTGGCGTCCCAAGTCGTGGCCGCCCTTTCCAACGCCTTACTCTCGTAGGGTTTGGTAGGGTCGCCGGGGACGGTGTAGAAGCGCCACACGAGACGGCCGGTCTCCAGATCATAGGCGGACACGTAACCGCGCGAATCAAACTCGGCGCCGCCATTGCCGATCACCACAACTTTCCCCGCAATCTGCGGCGCACCCGTGACGGAGTACGCGCGCGCGTGGTCGACAAAAGTGTCCGCCTGCCAGCGTATGGTGCCGTCCCTCGCATCCAGCGCATAAAGGACGCCCTCGAATGAGCCCACATAGACCTTGCCCTGCCAGACGGCTACACCTCGGTTGACGAGGTCACAGCAGGAGCCGCGAGCGTTCTTCAGCTTCAGCGGCGGCTCGAATTGCCAAAGCAGGCGACCGGTGGCGGCATCGAGCGCATAGACTCGGCCCGCAACTCCGGAGGTATACATCACGCCGTCAACGACGATCGGCGTCGCTTCCATGCCGCGGTTGGTGCCGGTCTTCAGCTCCCACGCGAAGCCGAGCCGCGCCGCGGTTTGCCGATTGATCAGGTCCACGGGCGAGTAATGGGTCTTACCGGAGTCACGGCCGGTGGTCAGCCAGGCGCCGGGCTCCTTCTCGATGCCACGGAGGCGTGCAAGATCGACCTGCGCCGCAGGGGTCGAAGCGGGCTGCACCGGTGCAGGGGCCTCTTTGCCGCACGCGGCGAGCGACAGTGCGGCGACGACGCCGGTCGCAAGCGAGAGCCCCGCGCCTGCGAGCCAGGCCGGGCGGAAGGAGCTGGTTTCTACGCTGATCATCTGTGTTGTTGGTCTCTGTCACGCTGGCCAGTGCGCCATTTTAGAGTAGTCCAGCGTGGGCGGAAGCCCACCCGCAACAAGCTTCCACTGTGCAGTGCTGGCGTGACTGCCGGTTGCCGGGGGGGTATGCTCACCGCGTGTCAAGGCGGCGCCCGGGAGTGACGACTCATGGCTGCAAAGAGCAAACGAACAGCGCCTGCGTCATCCAGTGACGTGACCGGAACGAGCACGAGTGACTCCGGCATGTACGTGCGGGCGTCGCGATATCGCGAGGAGCTCGCCGAAGAGGCGCGCACGCTGCGTCGTGCTGGAAAAATCCGCGCGGCCAAGGGAGTCGAGAGCCGGGTGCAACAGGTGGAGCAGCTTCTGGGTGCCCTGGAAGGAGAGGGGCGCGGCCACGGTGTTGGTGCTGTTGGCGCCGCTGCAAAATCGAACAGCACCTCGTAGTCCGTCATTCCAGCGCCGCGGCGAGTTGCCGCAGTCCTCTGCGAATCGCAGTCTCGTCAAATGCGGCAAACCCCAGCAGTACGCCTCGCGGGTCAGGGCGCTCGAGCGTATAGCGATCGAGCGCAATAACTTCAACACCGTGCGTGGCTGCCTTCTTTTCGGCTTCCCAGGAGTCCGTGCCGTTCTCCAGGAACCCCACGGTATACAGTCCGGCCCTGACGTCGGAGATCCTGACGAGGCCGCGGAGGTACCGGTCTCCCCCGTCAAGGAGCGCCTCCAGACGACGGGCGTAAAGATTGCGCATTCGGCGCAGATGTCGTCCCAGGTGCCCCTCGGCGAGAAAATCACAGAGCACCGCTTGATCGAGGCTCAGGTTGCGAAAGTCCGTGCGATAGCGAAAGCCACGAAAATAATCGACCAGGGAACCAGGCAAAACCATGTAGCCGATGCGCAGCGAGGGGAATAGAAGCTTACTGAACGATCCGACCAGGATGACATTCGCATTCTCGTCCAAACTTTGCAGAGCGGGCACGGGGCTTCCTTCGAAGCGGTACTCGCTGTCGTAATCATCCTCGATGACGAAGGCACCCGCGCGTGATGCCCAATCCAGCAGCGCCATGCGTCTTTCCAGGGACATGGTCATTCCTAGCGGAAATTGGTGACCTGGCGTCACGTAGGCTCCTTTGGCGCGCCGACATAACTTGATGCCAGCACCCACGTCCAGACCCTGATCGTCAACGGGCACGGGGATGATCCTTGCACCGACAGTGCCGAAGGCGATGCTGGCTCCGAAGTAACCCGGATCTTCCATCCATACGGGCTCATCGCGTTTCAGGAGCACGCGCGCACTCAGGTCGAGCGCCTGTTGGACTCCGGAGACCACGAGGACCTGGTCGGGACTACACCGGACACCCCGCGACATGGCAAGGTAGTGTGTGATCGCTTCCCGTAGCGGGCGATAGCCGCATCCGTCATCCTCCACGTGCAACCACGAGGCGAAAGTTCGGGCGCGCCTTGCGACAAGGGTCCTCCAGAGCTTGACCGGAAAGCGATCGACGGCCGGGTCCCGCATGCTGAAAGGGCGCATGCGCTCCCCGACGACCAGGTTGGTCCAGGGCTTGGGCCGGGTGTATTCGGCAGCCAAGCGGCGGATGTAGGCAGGAGGTTTGCGGTGTTGTGTCCTGACTTCATTGACTGTTGCGAGCCGATTCACCGTCGTGCCCGATCCGACGCGGGACGACAGGTATCCTTCGGCCTGCAGTCGCTCGAACACACTGACGACCGTTCCGCGGGAGAGGCCATGCAGCACGGCAAAGTCTCTCGACGCCGGCAGCCTGGCGCCTGTTGGCAACCGGCCGTCGACAATCGCGCGACGCAGCTCCGCGTAGAGCCACACCGTCAACGTCTGATCCGGGGCACGCGGGCTGAGCGTCAATTCGTAGGAGCGGCTGTCTTTGGTCAAGTGCGCTCACTTGGTACAAAGGAATCGCGTCGAAATGGCCCTTGTATTGTACCAATGCGGGAGTAGGCTCGCAGGGGATGGTGATCTCAGCAGGGCGGTTGCGCGTCGAAGCGGTCGATATCGTGCGTGGCATCGCCATGATTCTCATGGCCTTGGACCACACCCGGGATTTCCTGGGTGCGAGTATCAGTCCCACCGATCTTGCCAAGACCACGGTCCCTCTGTTCTTCACGCGCTGGATCACTCACTTTTGCGCCCCGGTCTTCTTTCTGCTGACCGGAACGAGCGCTTCTCTTTCGCTACGGGGAAGGTCCAAGGGCCAGCTGTCGCGCTATCTCCTCACGCGCGGTCTGTGGCTGATGTTCCTGGATTTGACCTGGTTTCATGTGAGTCTGCAGTTCAATTTCGACTATCACGTGACTTTGCTCAATGTCCTTTGGGCCTTGGGGTGGGCGATGGTCGTCCTGTCTGCGCT
>CAYNTW010000047.1:0-38913 GCA_964400085.1 uncultured Steroidobacteraceae bacterium
ACCGCCGAAGGTAACGAAGGCGGTCCCACCTTGTGCCACAAGGGGATCGACAACGCGAGCTACTACCGGTTGCTGCCGGACAAGCCGCGCTACTATGTCAATGACACCGGCACGGGCAACACGGTGAACCTGAGTCATCCGCGCGTGCTGCAGATGGTGACCGACTCCCTGCGTTACTGGGCGACAGAAATGCACGTGGATGGCTTCAGGTTCGATCTCGCGACCATTCTCGCGCGCGAGCCATATGGATTCGATGAGGGCGGCGGATTTCTCGACTCTTGTCGACAGGACCCGATCCTCTCCAGCGTGAAGCTCATTGCCGAGCCCTGGGACGTCGGGCCGGGAGGCTACCAGGTCGCCCATTTCCCGCCGGGCTGGGCCGAGTGGAACGACAAATTTCGTGACGCCGTGCGCTCGTACTGGAAAGGGGACGAGGCCCTGACACCGGAATTCGCCCGGCGCGTGTCCGGCTCCGGCGATATTTTCAACCAACGCGGCCGCAAGCCGTGGGCGAGTGTCAACTTCATCACGGCCCACGACGGTTTCAACCTCCGGGACCTGGTCTCCTACAACAACAAGCACAATGAGGCCAACGGGGAGGACAACCGCGACGGTACCGATAACAACCGCTCGTGGAACCACGGTGAGGAGGGGCCCACCGTGGACGAAGCCATCACGATGTTACGGGAGCGACAGAAGCGCAACTTGCTGGCCACATTGTTGCTGTCCCAGGGCACACCGATGCTCCTGGCCGGCGATGAGCTAGGGCATACCCAGAAGGGCAACAACAACGTCTATGCCCAGGACAACGAGATCAGTTGGATCAACTGGGCGGGCATCCCCACCGACGGGCGCTTGCTGCTGGAGTTCACCCGCAAGCTCGTCGCGCTGCGTCGGGCCTATCCGATGCTCCGTCGCGGTCGCTTTCTGCTCGGGCAACACAGCGCCGAGCTCGATGTGAAGGACCTTGCCTGGCTCTCGCCCACCGGCGCGGAGCTCACCGAGGCGCAGTGGAAAGACCCGAGCGCCAAGTGCTTCGGCATGCTCCTCGATGGGCGCGCCCAGCCGAGCGGCATCAAGCAGCGCGGCTCGGACGCCACCCTGCTGATTATCTTCAACGCGCACCACGATGTGGTGAAATTCACGCTACCGGAGGTTCCGGAGGGCAAGCGCTGGACCCGACTCATCGATACGAACCTTCCGGAGGACTTCGAGGCTCCCAACCTGGAGTTCGGCTCCGTGTACGACGTGACCGGTCGGTCACTGTTGTTGTTCGTGCTCGCCGTAACGGATCGCCGCGCGAGGTTCACCCGAACCGGACTCGGAGCGGTGCTCGACATCATCGATACTCCCATGGAGGGCGATGTGTGAGCACCGCCGGCCCGGACAGGGCCGTGCTATTTAAACAGCAACACCGCCTTTTCCAACGTCACCCACACACCCCAGCCCAACGGAATCCACACCGCCAGCCAGGTCGCCACGACCAGCCCGCCCCTGCCGGCTTGTGCCGGCGAGGCTGGGCTTGCGGAGGCGCCCGAGGCAGCCGAAGCGCTCGCCGGTGCTGGCTTCGACGCGGTCCGTTCGAGCTCAGCGGGCGTCATGGCGTATTTCGCATCAACGGGCTTGATGAGCCAGTTGCACACGAATCCGACCGCCAACAGCCCCGCGAGGATGAACATGGTCACACTGTAGACCTGCGCCCGCGCGATTCCATGCTCGAGCTGATAATCCCGGATGTAGTTGACCAACACGGGCCCGAGCACACCCGCTGCTGACCACGCGGTCAAGAGGCGCCCATGGATCGCCCCGACCATGCGGGTTCCAAACAGGTCGGCGAGGTAGGCCGGCACGGTGGAGAATCCGCCGCCGTACATCGACAGAATGACGCAAAAGAATGCCACGAACAGCGCGAGGCTACCGGCGGCGGCCATCCCCGGGATCGAGGCGTACAGCGCCACGCCCAGCAGGAAGAACACCGCGTAGGTCGTCTTGCGGCCGATGCGATCGGAGAGGGACGCCCAGAAGATACGGCCGGCGATGTTGAAGAGCGACAGCAAGCCGGTAAACCCGGCCGCGATCGCGGCGATCTGGCCTTTCTGGTCCGGCGTGAGCTGATCGAACGTGGCGCTGACGCCGATCAGCCGCCCACCAAACACTTCCTGTAACAGGGGAGACGCCATCGACAGAATGCCGATGCCGGCGGTGACGTTCAAACACAGCACGGCCCACAGCAACCAGAACTGCTTCGTACGCCAGGCCACCTCGAGGGCTACGTGCCTGTCGGTGACGAGTGCTTTCTGCGTCGCGCGAGCGGGATCCCAGCCGCTGGGCCGCCAACCTTCCGCGGGCAGCCGATAGCCCAACGCGCCGAGCAGCATGAAGACGAAGTAAATTCCCGCGAGGGTCAAAAAGGTCTGCCAGACACCGACCGAAGTCGGCGTGGCGTAGTACTTCATGAGCTTGTCGGCCAGCGGCGCGCCGATCATGGCGCCACCGCCAAATCCCATGATCGCCATACCCGTCGCCATGCCCCGCCGGTCGGGGAACCACTTGATGAGTGTCGAGACCGGAGAGATGTAGCCCAGGCCGAGCCCGATACCGCCGATGACCCCGGAGCCGAGCCACAGGAGCCAAAGTTGGTGGATGCTGATGGCGAACGCGGAGATGGCGAGGCCGCCGCACCAGCACAACGTCGCGACCACTCCCGCTTTACGCGGTCCGGCGCGCTCCAGCCAGCCTCCATAGGTGAAGGCCGCCGACCCCAGGAACACGAAGAACAAA
Organism: uncultured Steroidobacteraceae bacterium; assembly: GCA_964400085.1. GTDB lineage: Bacteria > Pseudomonadota > Gammaproteobacteria > Steroidobacterales > Steroidobacteraceae > 13-2-20CM-66-19. The sequence goes on from CAYNTW010000047.1 coordinate 2,782, forward strand.
ACGAAGGTCCACTGCAGATCCGAGATCTTCCAATCGCAAGTGCTACTCACCGCGCGCGCGAACAGGCCCATGTCCGCGGGACACGCGACGGGACTGGTGATGCCAATCGCTTTCGACAGCGGCAGCCAGAACACCGAGAAGCCGTAAGCCATGCCAATACAGAGATGGATCGCCAGTGCCGCGGGCGGGATGAGCCAGCGGCTGAATCCCGGCCCGGCAATGGTACGTTCCCGGGCGAGAAACCCCGGCGCGGTGAGGACAGTTGACATCCCGCCGTCTCCCGATAGCAAAAGGTGGCGTAGTCTACGAAAGGCGCCCCCTGGCAGCCACCACAAGGACCCTTGGTCCTAGTAGGCCGAGCCACGCCTGTTCCGAGGCTTGAACAGTGCGGCCGTAGCACCACCATTGCTGCGCACGCTGTCGCACAGCCCTCGTTAGTACTCCAGATGCACCCGGATTCCCCAGAAGCGCGCGGGTCCACGATCCTCGTTGTAGCCAGGATTGCGGATGAGCTGAAAATCCGGGCTCAGCTGCAGTTTCACCCCGAGCGCCTGCAGCACCTGCAATCGGTAGTACGCCTCCAGGATCTGCTCCCGCCCGTAACGCAGACGGCCATCGTCCAGAAGAAAGCCCGAACCGCCGGCAGCGAGATATTCGCGATGCGCGCCCGTCAAGCCCTCCGACACCACTGCCACCCCCAGCCGGTCGTTGGCCCGCCGCCAATGCGCTCCCGACAATTGTCCCCCGACACTGATCTCGTTCTCGACTTCCGTGAACGCGAAGCTCTCGGCCTTGCCGTCATTCCAACCTAACCGCGTGAAAATGCCCGTCTCGCCATCGTCGGCGATGGGTTGCTCGGCGTTGAGAGCAAACCCGGTCTTGTGCCGCCCGGGGCGGTCATCCGCCACGATCGAGGGCGTCGAGCCCGTCGCCGTCGCAAACGCGAGCGCCTCTTCATAAATCCCCATGGACGCGGTGTTGCGATACAGAAGCGCGCGCACGATGGTGCCCGACGGCCAGGGCGAGAGAGTCAACTCCAGATTCTCACCGCGGGCATTGCGCAGCGAGCCCACTAGCGTTTGGCCGTTCGCCATCTCTGGCATGCGATAGATGCCATACCGAAGGGACCAGGTGGGACTCACATAACCGATCATGACTCCGTCCGTGTAGCCGCGTGTGTTGGCCGCGTAGTCCCACGCGGTGTTGGCCCACAGGGACCAGTTCATGAACTCGGTACGCGTCGAGCCGGCGTAACGGTTCTTGTCGAAGTCATCGTTGACGGCCATCCGGCCGATTTTGAGCTCGAGGCGGGTAGTCGCCTCCGTTCCGGGAATCTGGTCCTGGGCGCGCTCGACGGTAGCCACATCGGGCCCGAGCGGCAGCATGAAGCGTGCGAACAGGCGTGCGATGTAGAACGTCTTGGGCAGGTTGGCAGCGCCCTGGCGAACGACATCGCCGTTCGTCAGACCCGCCAGGCCGGTTGCGTCACTTACGCCCGCGCCCATGAATTTCTCGGTATCGAGGTAGAGCTGCCCCCAACTCACGGGGGCCCAGCCGAGGTAGCCCCCGATGGTGTGGGTCGGCTGTGTGTCACCTTCGGGCCGAAGGCTCAAGCGCCCCGAGTAGGGCGCGTCCAAGGCGTCCTGGTGCTGCAGAACATACGTGTATTGCGCGCCGAGCAGCATGGGCCAATGGCTGCTCGGCGCCGGCGAGGGGATCGATCGCGGTGCGGGCTCGGCCGTGGCGGTTTGCAAGTCCGTCGGTTGAAGCCCGAGCGCCGCGCTCAACAGTAGTGCGATAGGCATCTCTCATGATGCACCATCCGGCCGGCCTCCGGCCACTGAGGGCCCGAGGCAAGTACACGGGGCCCGGCGGCAAACATCCTGGTTCACCGGGCGGGCCCACGCGGGGGCTCACCCGCGCTTCACGTGTTCCGCGTGCAGAGCCGCAAGCTGTCCGACCTTGAGCTCGCTCACGGCTCGCGAGACAGCGGCATTTCGGCACGACTTGAAGTAGGAGAGACGCTCCGGATCCATGGACTCCTGGAAGGGGCACACACGCGCCGCGGCGACGGAGATACGTCGATACAGAGTGCGCACGCCCTCATCGGTACCGAGATCGAGATCACCGTACGAGACGACGATCCTGGGCACATCGTCTGTTGGTATGGTGGCCTGAGCGACGCCCACCGATCCTGACAACACGCAGGCAGCCAACACGGCGGCGCGGCCGAGGGGGAAGCGGGTCCGGTTGGAAGTCTTCGTGGTCATGGGTCTCTCCTTTGCTACTACGTTGAATGTTGGAAGTGAGTTGTCTCGTGTTCGTTGGTGTGTATGAGACTCTCTTTCCGGGTGCCCGAGTAGCGGGCCGGCCTCGTGCTGATCCCTGACGTCGACGTATTCGTACCGGGTGTTCCCTGCGGTGCGCCGGCGCCCGTCCCACCTGGCGCGCCGCTTGCGCCCCCGAGGAGCCGCTCGGCGGGCCTGAGCCCACGACCTCATCCCCACCTACGACGGTTTCGTCCCTAAAAGCGCCGCAAGTGCAACATCCAGGTCACATTGGCGTACGATATGCGCATAAACGAGCTCTTCCGGAGAGATACCCGGTGAATGCTTTACCCGCGATCCCCTTACCCCCTTCCCGTACCCGGTTCGTGCTGTGGCGCCTGTTTGCGACCCCTGGCCTGCGGCAGACCTTTTTGATTCTGACCGTGTTCTGGGTCTACGTGGCCTGCTCGAACGTGCTGTATGCGAACAGCATGCAGGCGAGCTTCGACAACATGCCCGGCAAATTCCACGTGTTCGCCCCCGCAAGCGCACGCCTGCTCCAACATCTTTTCCTCTATCCGCTGCTGCTGGGTTGTGTGTGGGCCTCGGGGCGAATCGGCTGGAAGTCGCTCTGGCGGCAATTGCCGCTGCAACTCCTGCTGGCCGTGGTGTTCGCGGTGTTGGCCAAGCCGGCGTTGACGCTCGGGGATTACTTGACGGCCGACAGCATGGAAAAGAAGGAACATATCGTGCAGGGCGGCACGTTCCTTTGGTTCGACTACTCCGACGCGCTCTCGTGGTTGGCAAGCGCCACGACCTTTCTTCTGACCTACGGCTTTGCGTTGGCTCTGGTCATGGGCTTTGCCTTCTATCAGCGATTGCGCGATGCCCAGTTACGCTCGAACGCCCTGGAGCGAGCATTGAGCGCTGCGCACCTGGCTGCCCTGCGAATGCAGCTTTCGCCGCACACGTTGTTCAACATGTTGCATACGATTCGCGGGCAGATCTCGTGGGACCCCGCCGCGGCGCAAGCGATGGTCGTGCAGTTGGGCGATCTTCTGCGCCGTCTCCTGACCGCCGGGGAGCGCGATTTTTGCCGCCTGGACGATGAGCTGCAATTCGTCCGGCTCTACCTGGGCTTGCAGCAAAGGCGCTTCGCGGACCGCTTGAGCATTCGCGTTCCCGAGCCCGATGGAATCGTGGCCGCGTGGGTCCCCAGCCTGATCCTGCAGCCTTTGGTGGAAAACGCCGTGGTGCATGGCCTCGCCGGTCACGAGGGCCCGGTCATGGTGCGCGTCGAGGCGGTGGTGAGCGATGAGATGTTGTCCTTGCGCGTGGTCAACACGATCGCCCCGGGCAGGCTGCCAGGACAGCCGGGGATTGGCTTGCGCAATGTGCGCGAGCGCCTGGCCATCCAGTTTGGTGAGCGCGCGAGCTTCAGCGCCATGCCGGGATATGACAATGTATGGATCGCGGAAGTCCGGCTACCCCTGTTGCGGGACGGACCCGTCGTGGCCCCCAGACCGGTTGATGCACACCAGTCGCGGGAAACAGCGGGACAACGCAGTGCGCGTCAGCCTGCCCGAGCAGGTGCATCGCTATGATGGATGTGATCATTGTCGACGACGAGCCGGCGGCGCGGCGGACGCTGCGCGAATGTTGCGAGCGTGAGCCGGACTTGCGTGTTGTCGGCGAGTACGGCGACGGGCGCTCGGCGCTCGAGGCCATCAAGGCCAACCCGCCGCACCTGCTGTTTCTGGACATTCAGATCGACTCGACGAATGGCGTGGTCCTGGCGCGCTCGCTCGATCCGGAGACTTTGCCCCTGATCGTGTTCGTGACGGCCTATCATCACTATGCGCTGGAAGCGTTCGAGGTGAGCGCGGTCGACTACCTGCTGAAGCCTTTCGACGATGAGCGCTTTCGCAAGACGATCGCCCGCGTGCGCCGCCGGCGCGGCGCCGAAAGCGGGGCCGATCGCTCGACGGTACTGAATTCGGTGTTGGCGCAGATCGAGCGCAGCGCGCGCGCGCTCGCCGATGCGCGCCCGCGGATCCTGGCCGAGTCGGGCAGCCGGATGCACATGCTGGATGTCGGGCAGGTGGAGCTGGTCGAATCGGACCGGAACTATGTCAAGCTCACCGTCGGGCGGGAGAGCTTCTACGCGCGCAGCACTTTGCAACAAGCGCAAGTGTCATTACAGTCGCAACCCTTGCTGCGCATCAGCCGATCCTGCCTCATCAACATGAACCACGTACGCGAAATCAGTCGGACTCCCCGGGGCGATTTCATTTTCGTTCTGGCCGGCGGGACCACCGTGACGAGCAGTGAGGGATGTCGCGACTCGGTGCGACAGTATCTCGAGCGCCTGAAACTGAATCCGCTCGGGCGCGATTCGGCGGAGTACGCTTCGGGCTTGCGTTCGTAGCCGCTGGCCGTGACGCCGCGCTCTTCCTGGCTTGCGTTGTGCGTCCTCACGCTCATCAACCTGCTCAATTATCTGGACCGGTACCTGGCCTCGGGCTTCGTACCGGACCTCAAGGCTCCACCTCTCGGACTTTCCGATACGCAGATCGGCCTGCTGACCACGGCTTTCATGATCGTCTACATGCTGGCCGCTCCCGTCTTTGGGGCCCTTGGAGACCGTACCTCGCGCACGCGTCCCATCGCTGTCGGGGTCTTCCTGTGGAGCCTGGCGACGCTCTTGTCGGGGTTCGCGGGAAACTATTCACATCTGCTGGGGGCGCGGGCGCTCGTCGGAATAGGGGAGGCGGCCTATGTCGCGATTGCCCCCGCGCTGTTGTCCGATTGCTTTCCACGCTCGCAGCGCGGCCGCGTTCTGTCTGTCTTCAACATGGCGATCCCGGTTGGGGCGGCCCTGGGCTACATCGTCGGCGGGTTGATGAGCCATCACTTCGGCTGGCGCCAGGCGTTCTTTGTGGCGGGCGCTCCGGGAATGCTGTTGGCGCTGCTGGTCCTGCGCCTCCCGGATCCGCCGCGCGGGTCCCAAGCCGACGAAGAGATCGTTCAGCGCGCACCCGTCGGCACGAGCGCGACCTCGTTGTACTGGAGTTTGCTCCGCCGCGGCCCCTACATGCTCGTCGTGCTCGGCTATGCGGCTTATACCTTCGCTTTGGGCGGTCTGGCGGTATGGATGCCGTACTTCCTCGAGAAGGTGCACCATGTCCCGGCGATCAAGGCAACCACGAGCTTTGGCGCGATTGTGGTCGTGACCGGGTTTCTGGGGACATTCGTGGGCGGCTGGCTGGGCGACTACTGGATCAAGTCCTCGCGCCAGGCCTACCTGTGGATGTCTGGATGGATCACGTTGGTGGCGGCCCCGTGCGCCTTCATCGCGCTTACCGCGGAATCGCCGGCGGCCTACTACATCGCCATTGTCGTCGCCGAGTTGCTGCTCTTCATGTCCACCGGTCCCATCAACTCCGCGATCATCAACCTGGTGTCGCCCACTGAGCGCGCTTCCGCCATCGCGCTCAGCATGTTCACCATCCATCTGTTGGGAGACGTGCCGTCACCAACGCTGATCGGGTGGCTGTCGGACGTCTCCTCCTTGGGCAAGGCGGTGCTGATCGTTCCGATCGCAGTTGTCGTCAGCGCATGCTTTTGGCTCGTATCGGCCCGTGTTGCGTTCAACCGCGAGCGAGCGATGCCGGCGCCAGCCTGAAGGTGCTCAGCCCGTCGCCGCCGTCAATTCGGGCTGGGATTCTGAATCCTCAGAGCTCGGCACCAGCCGCCGTAGCTGCATCGTTTTGCGCACTTCTTCGAGAAGCCATTTTTGGAAGGCAACGACTTCCGGACGCGCGGCCACCTCGGCGCGATGTACGAGGTAGTAGCTATCCTCGGTCTCCCACTCGTGATCGAACAACCGCGTGAGCGACTTCGCCCGAAACCGCTCGGTGCTCAGCAGTGCCGGGATGAGACCAATGCCGGCCGAGCGCTCCGTGGCGCGCACCAGCGAGGCCATGTTGTTGAAAGCGATGCGCTTGCGCGGCCTGGGCATCTGCAGCCCGGCCGATTCGGCCCAACGCTCCCAGCCATCCTTGCGCGCCTCGAAGACCAGCAAAGTCTGTCCAGCGAGTTGCTCAATGGATGTGACAGGTGTGCGCGCGAGGAGGGCGGGGGAGCAAGCCGGCACGTAAGCCTGCGAGAAGAGCCGCTGCGCCTGAAGCTCATTCCAGGTACCGGATCCCAGCGCGATCGATACGTCCGCGTCCGCCGGGTGAATGTCCGTACCCGTGCCATCGGTATCGATTTCCAGATCAATCTCGGGTTGAGCCGCGTGGAGCTCCGCCAGGCGGGGCAGAAGGAATTCGCTTGCAAAGAACGAAGCAACGCGCAGCCGCAGAGTGCTGCGGCCCGCGCGGGCGCGCAGCTCACGGGTGGCCGTATCCAGCCGCTCGAAGAGATGCTCAATCTCGCGCAGGTAGGTGGCTCCGGCATCCGTGAGCGTGAGGGTCCGTGCACCACGATGGAACAAGGGGACTCCCAGCTCCTCTTCCAGGGCCCGAATCTGGTGACTCACGGCCGATGGGGTCAGAAAAAGCTGGCTAGCCGCAGTCTTGAAGCTGCCGGATCGTGCGGCAAGCTGAAAGGCGCGCAGGGTCTTGGTCGAGGGCAGGCGCATAAGGCGAGAATCATCCCAATAAGTCCATGAAGGGTCGAGGAACCAGGTGCCAGACAGGCAGACTCCCCAGCCCCATTTGTCCTGGTCCCCTATTATTTCAGATGTGCCGCTCGAGCCAGAACTTTCCGTTGATTTCGATATAACCGTTCCGCCCGCGTCGCGCCCGCTACGGGCGCAGGGGCGCGCGGGGCTACTGGCTTGCCTGGAAGCCGCTTACGCCACCGGGAACGGTGCCGCGGGCGCCCACTGCATCCATGAGCTGTGGATGCGCGGAGAGTTCGCGGCGCATATCGAGACGGCCCTGGAGAGGCTCTGGAAACACGCAGCGAGATCCATTCCTGAGTGGTTACCGATGCGGTACGTCGATTGGCTACCGACGGCTTACGAGGTCGCCGGCCGTTTTCAGGCTTCACGCAAAGGCCGCTCGAACATTTACCTGGTGCTGCTCGACTACGCCGATCGACGCCATGGTCCGTACGGGATCTACGTGGGCATGAGCCGGTATTCCCCGGCGCAGCGTTTCGATCAGCACAAGGCCGGAATTCGCGCTGCCGGCAGTGTCCTCAAGCGCGGCCTGGAGGTGCTCACAGGCCCGGCATTGCACCTGCAGTACATTGCCAGACCACTGGCCGCTCGCATCGAGGTCGAGCTGGCCGAAGCGTTACGGGACGCGGGCCTTCTCGTGCAGGGTGGGCATTGATCCACCGGCCGGGCGCGCGTCCGGCAGGGGCGCGGCGACGGGCGCGGCTGGCTGGCCCCGGGTGGCCCGCAGCTCCTGCTGCTTGCGCTCCCAGACCTCCTCGCGATCGACCAGGACCTCGGCCGGGGCCTCGATTCCAATGCGCACCTGGTTGCCTTTGAATCCGAGCACGGTGATCCGGATACGGGAGCCGAGCCGGATCGACTCGTTGGGACGGCGGGTGAGAATGAGCATGCGAATACCTCTTCCATGACGGCATCTTCGCCGTGGCCGTATTCAGCCACGTTCGCCGATCCATTGATATTGTCTCGTTAAAAAGACGTCGGCGCTCAGATACAACGGCTCCAGAGAGACCAAAGGTCCGAACCAACTCGCGCCTCACGCGTTTAGCGCCTATGGCTGGACCACGGGTCAAATCAGAGACTGGAGCTAAAGCAACTCGCGCAGGTGCGGTATTGAAATGGACCGGCATCGTTCTCGGCGCATTCATTGTTGTCTTGTTGATTGCGGCGGTGGTGTTGGATGCGAACGCGGATGCACTGCGCGGGCCGATCGCGCGCATGGCCACGGCGCGGCTCGGCAGACCGGTCCACATAGACGGACGCCTCGAGCTGCACCTGTTTTCGTGGACACCGCACGCGATCGTGCACCAGCTGCGCATCGCCAATCCTGACTGGGTGACGGCGGCCGAGTTGCAGGGTCCGCGACCAGGAGGCAAGGAAGGTGCGCCCGCGTCCCCTGCGCCCGCCGTTCCGGGTGATGCCGCGCGCATCGGCGTGCTGCAGCTCTCGCTTTCCATCCCGGCCCTGTTCAGGGGGGATGTCTTGTTGCCCTATGTCGGTATCGACGATAGCGACATCAACGTGGTGCGCGACGATCAGCAGCGTTTCAACTGGGGCTTCGCGCCGAACAAACCCGCGAAACCCTCGAACGAGCCCGCGAAGTTTCCGCTGTTGCGCAATCTGCACCTGGGCAACGGTCACCTGCTCGTCAGTGACGCCATCCGCAAACTGCACTTCAAGGGCACCGTGTCCGCGGACCAGAAGCCTGGGGGTGGCGCGCAATCACTGGGTCTCAACGGCGACGGCGATATCAACGGCGCTTCTTTCAAACTTACGGCAACGAGCGATCCGCTCATCACCGCCGAGAGTCACAAGCCTTACACCGTCTCCTCCAACATCGAGGCGGGTCAGACGAAGGTGCAGTCGCGCATCACCATCACCAAGCCGTTTGACATGGGCTCGGTCGTGGCGGACCTTTCCGCCTCAGGCGATGACTTCGCGGACCTTTACTACTTGAGCGGCCTTGCCTTGCCCAACACGGCGCCCTACACGGTGTCCGGGCATCTGCAACGCAACGGCTCGATTTTGAAGATCACCAACTTCAAAGGCACGCTCGGCAACAGCGACATCCATGGCACGCTGTCGATCGAGACCGCCCGCGAGCGCCCGCTCTTGACCGCGGACCTGGCTACGCGGGAGCTGGACATCAAGGATCTGGCGCCTACGTTGGGTGCGCGAACCAAGACCACTCCGTCCTCGTTGAGCCGCAAGCAGGCCGAGCCCGGGCAGGCTCCCGGGACGCCCACGCACCCGAAGGAGAGTGCCGAACAATCGACTGCGCAAGCACGCGCCGCCACACCGAAGGCGGCCAAGACCACCACCGCGCAGGCCGGCGGGAGCACGCTCAACCTGCACGGCGCCAAGCCCAAATCGGCCGAAGAGCGCACCGCGCAAGCCCAGCAGGCCGACATCAAGGCCGCCAAGGGCCAGACGCTCCTGCCGGATGCGAAGTTGGATCTACAGCGTATCCGCGCGATGGATGCGGACGTGAAATACCATGCCGAGTCGGTCAAGACCCAGAAGATGTCGATCCGGGAGATCGCGTTGAATCTGAAGCTCGATAAAGGAGTCCTGACCTTCACCCCGGTGTCGTTCGTGCTCCCCCAGGGTAAATTGACTTCCAACATCGAGGTCGATGGCTCGAAGGACGTGCCTGCGGTCAAGATCGACTCGCGCCTCACGCAGGTGCGCCTCTCCCAGTTCAAGATGAAAAATGGGGATGAGCCGCTGGATGGCACGTTGGTCGGTCGTATCGTTCTGCAAGGTCACGGCAAGTCGCTGCACGAGATCGGCTCGACGGCGGCGGGCAATGTCAGCTTCGTGATTCCGCATGGTGACATCCGCGCCGCGTTCGCTGAGGGCTTGGGAATCAACGCGGCGCGGGCACTTGGCCTGTTGCTGACCGGTAACCAGGAGAAGACGGGCATCCGCTGTGGTGTGGCGAACTTCAAGGCCGAGGGTGGCGTGTTCGCCGCGCAGGACATCGTCTTCGATACCGACAAGGTGCTCATCCTGGGCAAGGGCGAGGTCGATCTCGGGCCGGAAGCGCTGGATCTCTCCTTGACCGGACAGCCGAAGCAATTCCGGTTCTTTCGCATCAAGTCCCCGGTCGAGATCACCGGCACGCTTTCGAAGCCGAAGGTGGGGTTGAAGCCGGGTAACACGCCAGGGCAGGTGGCGGTCGCCACCGCGCTCGGGGTACTCGCCACGCCGCTCGCCGCCGTCATTGGGTTTATCGACCCCGGACTAGCCAAGAATGCCGATTGCGGGGGGCTGATCGCGGAAGCCGAGCGGGAAGGCGCGCCCCCGGTCAAGGGCGCGCCCAAGGATCAGTCGAAGGACAAGCGGATCAAGGATGCTCAGCGCTCGACGAAGGCGCGCTCGATTACATAATCCCCAGGCTCGCCAATGTGCGGCGAAATGTGGAAACCGCGCCCGTCCAGCAAAGCGCAGGTGTCGGTCAGCATCGAAGGGCTGCCACAGACCATGACCCGGTCGTTGGCGGGGTCCAGTTCCGGTAAATGCAGGTCGCGGCACAGCCGACCCGAGTCGAGCAGCGTGGTCAAACGTCCGTGGTTCGCATGCGGCTCCCGTGTGACGGTCGGGTAATAATGCAGCTTGTCCCGAACCAGATCGCCCAGGTATTCGTGCGAGCGCAGATCCTCGATCTTGTGCTTCACCACCGCCGATTCGCGTGCCCAGCGTACGCCATGGACGAATACGACGTCCTCGAAACGGTCGTAGACCTCGGGGTCCTTGACGAGGCTCATGAAGGGCGCGGCGCCCGTCCCTGTACTGAGCAGATACAACCGCTTGCCAGGCTTGAGATCGTGCAGCAGCAAGGTCCCGGTCGGCTTGCGGCTGATCAGGATCTCATCACCCTCCTGGATGTGCTGCAGGCGGGAGGTCAGCGGCCCGTCGGGCACCTTGATGCTGAGGAACTCCAGGTGCTCTTCGTGGTTCGCGCTGGCAATGCTATACGCGCGTAGCAACGGCCGTTTGTCGACCTCGAGGCCGACCATGACGAACTGCCCATTCTCGAACCGAAGCGCTGCGTCACGCGTGGTCGTGAAGGTGAATTGAGTATCTGTCCAGTGGTGTACCTTGAGTACCCGTTCCGCACCGATAGCCGCCAAGATCTGTTACCTGCCAAGAATAAAACCAGGATGTTACCGGTCCAGGAGCCAGAACGAGGATTTTTCGGGCTATGGGGTCATAATCAGCGGGCATATCGGCACGTATAGGGGGCTCCTAGCATGACGCTACCGGCAGCAGGCGGCCTGAAGGGCCGCACATTGTTCATTACCGGCGCGAGCCGCGGAATCGGCCTTGCCATCGCGCTGCGCGCGGCCCGTGACGGCGCGAACATCGTGATCGTCGCCAAGACCCAGGAGCCCCATCCCAAGCTGCCGGGAACGATCTACACGGCGGCCAAGGAGGTCGAGGCGGCTGGCGGCCGTGCGCTGCCACTGCCGGTGGATATCCGCAATGACGGACAGATCGCGGACGCCGTCGCCCGGGCGACGAAGACGTTCGGCGGCATCGATATCCTGGTGAACAATGCCAGCGCGATCAGCCTCACCAATACGCCGGAGACGGACATCAAGCGATTTGATCTGATGCACCAGATCAACACCCGCGGGACCTATCTCTGCTCGAAGCTGTGCCTGCCGCACCTGGCGCGCTCGGAGAATCCGCACATCCTGATGCTCGCGCCGCCGTTGAACATCACCGAGCACTGGTTCGCGCCCCATCTGGCTTATTCGCTCACGAAGTACGGCATGAGCCTTTGTGTGCTCGGGCTGGCCGGAGAGTTGCGCCCGCGTGGCATCGCGGTGAATGCGCTCTGGCCACGTACCGTCATCGGGACCGCGGCTTTACAGGTCGCCATGAGCGGTCAGCCCACGTCCGAGCGTCGGCGCGTGCGCCGACCCGAGATTGTGGCTGATGCCGCACACGTGATCCTGACAAAGCGGAGCTCTGAGTTCACCGGGAAGTTCTGCATTGACGAGGACGTCTTGCGCGCGGCGGGCGAAACTGATTTGACTCAATATCGGGAGCCCGGTGTGCGCGAGGACGAGCTGTTGCCGGATTTCTTCATCTAGACGGCTTTTCCGCGGCAAGGCTTTCCGCTGCGCACGCGTTTTCGCGTTGCACAATAGCATCGCGGGCGCGTGAGGGTTAGATTAGGGTCATGTGACGATGATGCTCTGACGGCGGGGCGAACACCCACGGACGGATCCATCGTCGATAGCAAGGAAACGGCGGAATAGCCCGCCAAAGAGAGCGTGCGTCCCTTGAGCAACTCGCGCCCTGCCTCCAACGCTGATCTTTCGGCTCTGGTCCACGAGCTCAATCAGCCGCTCACGGCTATTTTGAGCAATGCGCAGGCCGCGCAGCGCTTTCTCTCGGACACCACGCTCGACCGGGCGGAGTTGCACGACATACTCGAGGACATCATCGCCGATGACAAGCGCGCCGCGGGGATCATCAAGCGGTTGATCGAGGCGCTCATGGAGGCTCGTCGGCGACCAGGAGAGGCAATGGAGGAGGGAGTGCCGCGATGAGTTTACAGCCGGAGATTGTCTATATCGTCGATGACGATCAGGATGTCTGCCGGGCGGTGGGACGGCTCGTCCGGGGCGCCGGTTACGAGGTGCGCGAATTCAACTCGGCGCACGACTTCCTGGTGGCGCACGAGCCGGACCCGCCCGGTTGTGTGCTGCTGGATCTCACCATGCCCGATCTCGACGGACTCGAGTTGCAGCGCTGCCTGCTGGCCGCCGGGTGTCACCGGCCCATCGTGTTCCTGACAGCCAACCACGACGTGCAAAACACCGTGCGCGCGATGAAAGCGGGCGCCGTCAACTTCCTCACCAAGCCGGTCGATCGTGATGAGTTGATGGCTGCCCTGGCCGAGGCGCTCGCCGTGGATGCGGCCGAGCGCGCGGAATGGGAAGCGCGCAACACCATCGCCGGGCGCCTCGCGACCTTGACGCCGCGCGAGCGGCAGGTGTTGGAAAAGGTCGTCGCCGGTAGACTGAACAAACAGATCGCGGCCGAGTTGGGAACCGTGGAGAAGACCATCAAGGTGCACCGCGCGCGCGTGATGCAGAAGTTGCACGCCACCTCACTCATCCAACTCGTCGAAATTGCACAGCTTGCCGGCCTCAAGGGCGAGCGCGGCAGTATCCACGCGGGGAGTTGATTTAGGACCAAAGGCCAATTGCCGCTCGGGTTGAGGAGCGCAAGATTGGGCGCGGGTCCGACGCGGTGGTCAGCGGCAGGTAAGGAACTTCAGGTTTTCATCGGCGGCGTGATCTCGGGCTCATCACCCGCGCACGTGCGCCCATCCGCGCACAGGGACGGTACGGATGATTCGGTGACCTGCCGCGATGGCTACCGCGTCGGCCTGTCCATCAAGGCTGAAAAAACCAACATCCCGTGTCAGCTCAGCAGGCGGATCACTTTCCTGACCGCCGTGATCAGGCCCTCTTCGTCGAAAGGTTTCGCGAGATGCACGGCGAACCCGCCCTTGAGACTGCGCGCCACATCTTCCTGGTACACGCTGCCGCTGATCGCAATGGCAGGAAACTCCCCGGCCTTGCCGAGTCGCGTGAACCGGGAGCGTATCTGGGAGAGCAGCTCGATACCGCTGCCGTCCGGCAAGGCCAGATCGCAGATCACGATGTCGAAGGTAGCGTTCGCGGCCGCTCGCAGCGCCCCGTCCACGCCCGGCACGCACACCACCTGATATCCGTGGCTCGTCAGCAGGCGGCGGCAGGCCTTCGCAACCCCTTCGTGATCCTCCACCAGCAGGATACGCGAGCCCCCGGGTGCGCTCTGCGAATCGCCTTTTGTGTGGACGTCGTGCAGGTGCGCCGTGCTGGACGCCGCTTCCAGTTCCGAGGTGGCCGCATCCAACATGCGCGCGCTCGAGGCGGGTGGGAAGTCAGCCTCGGTTGCATTTGGGGAGGTCTCGGGCCCTTGCGACGAGGCTTCGAAAGCGATCGGGAGACGGACCACGAAGGTGGCGCCGCGGCCTTCGCCTTCGCTCGTAGCGGAGATCTGGCCTCCATGCAACATGACGATACGGTGCGCGATCGCCAGTCCCAGGCCGAGTCCCTGGCCTTGCGAGCGCCGCTGGGTGTTGGCGCCTTGCCAGTAGCGCTCGAACAGGTGCGGCAGCGCCTCGGGCGCGATCCCCTGGCCGGAGTCGCGCACGAGCAATTCCACCTGGTCACCCTGACGCGCATAGGTGAGTTGGATTCTGCCGCCCGGTGGCGTATAGCGGATCGCGTTCGACAGCAGATTCCAGACCACCTGCTGCAGTCGTTCCGGGTCGCCGTTGACCGTGCCCGCGTGAGGCTCCAGCGCCGTTGCGACGGTGAGTTTCTTGGCCAGGGCGGCGGGCTGGAACGAATCGACCACCGTGCTGATGATCTGGGCCAGAGAGTGGATCGATCGCTGCTCGATGTGCAGTCGCCCGGTTACGATCCGCGAGATGTCCAGGAGGTCGTCCACGAGTCGACGCTGCACACGTGCGTTGCGCTCGATGAGATCGAGGGCGTGCACGGCCTCCTCGGGTTCCAGCTTGTTGCCTTTCAGCAGCGCCGTCCAGGCGAGCACTGCCATGAGCGGCGTGCGCAGCTCGTGCGAGAGCATCGTAAAGAAAACATCGCGGGCGCGATTCGCCTGCTCCGCGGCTTCCCGCGCGCGGCGCTCCGCAGCGTGCAAGCGCGCCTGGGCCAGGCGCGACTCGACGCGCGCAAGCAACTCCCGGGTGGAAAACGGCTTGGTTACGTAGTCATCCGCTCCAGCACGGAGCCCTTCGGCTGAAGCCTCCTCTCCGGCGCGCGCTGAAAGCAACATCACCGGCACTTTCGATATGGCCTCATCGGCGCGGATCGCTCGTAACAGGCCGAAGCCATCCATGACCGGCATCATGACGTCCGCGATAACAAGGTCCGGGCGGTTGGCGCGGATGCGCTCCAACGCGGCGGCGCCGTCCGGTTCCGTATCCACTTGCCAGCGATGACCCAGAAGCCCCGAGAGATAGGCACGCATGTCGGCGTTATCGTCCACGACCAGGATGCGTGCCGGGTTGGCTAGCTGTGTTGGACTTTGCGCCTCCGGATTCGAAGGCGCAGGCTCGCGGTGCGGCGCTCCAGTGCGTTCGGTGTCAGGTAGCCAGCCGAGAGCCTCTTCGACGAAGGGGAGAGAGCCAATACGTGCTGGCTCGAGCGTACGTCGCGCGCGGATGCGATCAGGGGGCAGGTGGGCGGAGCCGCGCGGAATGCGCAAAACGATCGTGGTGCCCACTCCAACTTCGCTGCGCGCCTCGATGCTGCCACCGTGCAATTTGACCAGCTCCTGCACGAGTGACAGCCCGATACCGGAACCCTCGTGAGTCCGGGCGTGCGGCGCGCGTCCGCGGAAGAAGCGTTCAAACAAGCGAGGCAGATCTTCGGCGGCCACTCCGCAGCCCGTATCGCTCACTTGCAGCTCGATGTGCTCGGCCAGCGCACGTTGGGAGATCCGCACCTCGCCCTCGAGGGTGAATTTGAAAGCGTTCGAGACCAGGTTGAGAATGATCTTCTCCCACATGTCCCGATCGACAAACACCTCTTCCGGTAACGTCGGGCATTCGAGCGTCAGCGCCACGCCGGCACGCTCGAAGGCGGACCGGAACACGCTCGCGAGGTCGGTCGTGAGGCTGGCCAGGTTGGTGGGCTCGAAGCTGGCCTCGATGCGCCCAGCCTCGATCCGGGAGAACTCGAGCAGCGAGTTGACCAGCTTCAACAACCGGCCGCCGCCACGGCGTGCGATCTCCAGCAACTTGCGATCGGCTTCCTCGAGGCTCGTGCGCGCGAGCAGCTCATCGAGCGGGCCGAGCAACAAGGTGAGCGGCGTGCGCAGCTCGTGGCTGATGTTGCTGAAGAACACGGTTTTGGCGCGGTCGAGCTCGGCCAACGCCTGGGCTCGCTCGCGCACGTGTTGTTTCGTGCGGGCACTGGCAATCGCGGTTTCCAGGTGATTGGCCACGAGCTCGTGGAAGGCCCGCGATTCCTCCAGGGGTCGCATCGGGTTCACCCCGGCAATCAGGACGGCGGCGAGGTGCTCCGAACCCGGGCTGGTTACTGGCAGCACCAGCGCCTGTTGGGGTGTTACCTCTGGCGTGCGCATGAGACCTTGGATGAACGGTTGCACCTCCTCGATGATTCGCGCGGAGCGCGTGAGGGCCACTTGCGCTACCGCGCACGAGTTGGCCTCCGTGAGCTCGATGGTTGGGGCAAAGATGCTCGGAACGGAGATCAGCCCAGCGGTTCCCGCGAGGTGTGCTCGCTTGCCGCTGCTGTCGAGGAGATAGAGGGTCACGAAAGGAAGGTCGCGAGGGTATCCGTCGAGGGTTGCCACCGCGGACTGACAAGCCGCTTCAGGCGTCTCCGCGAGGGCGCTGCGCGCGGCCAATGTCCGCAGGCAATTGATCTGCCGCTCGGCAATGATCCGGCGCGTGTTCTCGATAGCGGTGCAAAAAATTCCGCTGGGACGGTTCTGGTCATCGCGCAGCGCTGCGAACGAGAACGTGACGTACGTTTCCTCGAGATAGCCGCTGCGCTCCAGGGGCAGCAACAGGTCCGCTTCTCCGGTGGGCTCTCCGGTCGTCAATGTATGGTTGAAGCGCGGCAAGAGAATCTGATCCCAGATCTCTTTCCAGGCGACCGGTACCGGCGAGCCGAGCGCGGAAGGATGCCGCGAGGCGCCCGCGAGCGGAATGAACGCGTCGTTGTAAAAGTAGATGAGCTCCTCTTTGCCCAAGGCGAGCGCCGTGGGAAAGCTCGAGTCGAGAATGATCTGGACCGCGTTGCGCCAGCTCTCCGGCCAGAACTCGACGGGCCCGAGAGGTGTGGCGGACCAGTCGAACTCAGCAAAGCGACGCGCCATTTCTCCGCGCTTCCCGTCGGAGGTGAGGGCAGCGCGACCCTGACCCTCCTCGCGGACCCTGAGCTCGGCTTCCGTGATGCGCGCTGAAACCATCTTCCGCGTGGAGCTCATGCTTTGCGTCACTCCCCTATGAGCGCTGAACTGGTGGGCGATGGCCCGCGCTGCGATGGTACTACGAGTACGCGCAGCAGAGAGCCCGGTTCAAACGCGCAGTTTGCCTTCACGCCACCTGTGCGGTGTGGATGATGCGCCGCATCGCCGAAATCTGTCGGCGCGATGCGACATATCGCAGCATCACGCCGCTGCGATTTCGGTCGTCGTCGCGCTGCCGTATAAAAGTGCGGCCAGGCGGTCGGGACTGAGGATCATGACCAGGGGCGCGTTGGGGTCCGCCGGCTCGATGGCCAATGTCGCGAGCTGGTCGGTGGAGCCGTCGATGGGCAACAGCCGATCGGTGGGAACTTCGGAAACATCGCCCAACAACTCCACCAGTAGCCCAAAGGGTTTGCTGCGGCCCGGTACCCGGATCACCACCACGATGCGCGGTGTTTCCAGAGCGCTCTCGCCGAGCACCTTCGTGAGGTCGGCTACGGTGATCGGATTGCCCGCGAACATCAGGTAGCCGGCGCACCAGTGGTCCGCGGTCGGCAATGTCTGGAGTGAGCGAGCGTCCACCGCCTCGATGACATTTGCCGTGGGCAGGGCATACCAGCCGTTGCCCGCTGCGAATGTCGCGAATTCACGGACGTCATGCTTGCCGCTCTGGCGACTCGCCGCGCGCTGGGGCAAGTCGCAGCGCGTCGCGACACGTGCGACAGCCTTGCCGATCGGGATCAACATGACACCATAGCCGCCGAGTCCCGGGTATTCGCGGTAGCCCGTGTCGGGCTTCACGCCCATCGCGTGATAACTGTCGCCAATGCGGACTACGCGGGCTTCGCCTTCCTTGCCCACCTCTCGGACCCATCCAAGTTCCAGGGCTTGTGTCTCGACGATGGCGTTGCTTGCCATCACGCGCAGGTCACGATCGAGGAGGAGCGCGACACAGCCGGCCTGCGCCTTGCCGCTCTCGTCGCGCGGCACGCAATCCCGCAGCATCGCTTCGAGCTGCGGTCCCGTATCGAACACGACCGCCACCGCTCCAACCACGCGCCCCTGCGGCCCACGCACGGCGCCTCCGAAGATCAGCGTCGGGCGATTGTCATAAAATGTGCTGGGCTCGAACGCGGACACGCTGTAGCCCTGCGTACCCACGATCGCCAGCGCCTGTGCTGCCCAGGGCTCATCGACTGGCGTTCCCAGCAGGTGTTCGTATTCCGGACGGGAGGTGGCCACGACGCGGCGCTCGGCATCCAGCAACACGATGCAGTGGTACACGGTGTAGAGACTGTTGATATGCCGGAGCACCCGCGTCACCGCCTCATCATCACAGCCTGCCGCATTCGTCAGGCGGCCGATGAGGGTGGTGTCGAGTGCCCACCAGCGACAGTCGTTGGCACGCTCGTAGAGATTGCGCGCCAGCAATTCACTCCCGAGGGAGGCCATGAACTGGCTGTCGTGCAACACCGCGGAGACGACGGTCTCGTGCAACTCCTCGATCGAGTGCTCGAACACCTCCTTCGTCTTGCGTCCCATGTTGCTGATCTCGCGCAACAACGCCTTGGCGAACGTGCTGTTGCCGCTATCGGAGAGCGACAGCCGCACGCTGCCGTTCCAGACCGAGCGGTTCAGATCGCGCTGAACGGCGTCCGCCTGGCGCGGAATCTCGCGCAGGGCGGACGAGAAGGTGGCGGAGCTCGAGCGCAAGTCCGCGAGCACCTCCGAAGTGCAGCCAACACTAGCGGAGCGTCCGTCGGCTTCGAAGGCCCGCTCGAGCGGAATCATGACGTGACCGCGCCATTGCGGGCCGGCATAGCCTTGATAGGGCTGCGCATTGCGCGTCACGGCCAGGAACTCGCGCCCGGCGAAGCGGACGATATCGCCTGTTTCACCGTTGGCCGGTGTGACGCGCGCGCCGACCGGGAGCTGGTAGGGATCGCTGGTTGCAATGACTTCGTCATTGGCATCCAACAGCGACAACACGCTCCAGTCTCCTGGCGAGCGCAACTTGGCAAAGATGCCCTCGCACTCGTCCTCGAACCGGAAGCACAAACACAACACCCCGAGGGTCTGGCGATCGGAGCTGACCCGGTGAGAGTAGATGAGGGCGCGACGTGCCTCGGGGACGAGATCACTGCGCCGGTACGTCTCGATATAGGGCCGATCGCTGCTCGCGGTGCTCGCGACCAGCGGGTCCTGCGTGACCGCGGGCGCGCTGCCGTTCTCCAGTTGCGCCAGGACCTCACCCTCGGGAGAGACCAGGATCACGTTGTGATAGATGGAGTATTTCGCGACGTATTCGGATAGGTGGCGCTGCAGGGAACGGGTCGCCGTGCTGATCGCACGATCGCCTTCTTCGGCGGTATCCCCACGGACACCCTCCGCGAAGCGCCGAATCGTTTCATCGGCCGCCAGGAAGCCGATGTCGGCGGTGCGCTCGAACAGATTGCGGACCAGGACGTCGATGACGACCTGGGCACGTGCACGGGCGGCGAGCAGAGCCTTCTTCTGAGTCTCCGCCGCCAAGTGGGTGACGAGATCGCCGGCAAGCGATTCGAACGCCTGTCGGGTGCCGCTCAGGTTGGTTCCATCCTCGCTCAGGTGCGAGAGCAGGGCGAGGCTGTCCCATGCGCCTTGTAGGGTCGCCAGGCGTTCGCGATAGCCGGCCACGGCCGGCATGTGTTTGGTGAGACGCGACATGTTCGCGAGTGCTTTCCGCGCTGAAGGCTCGTGATTTGACATTTGACAACGTCTGCGCCGCGGAAAACTTGAGCCAACACGCAGATTGCACATAAGGTGCGAGAACGACCCCGGCCCAGCCGCGGTTGCCCCCAGGTTGTCCAGGAAGTGCGTCTCGTTTTTACGACAGCGTCCTGATGTTCGAACGACCCTGGGGCTATCTAGCCGCGGTGTGGTCGCGTTAGACTTCCTCGCGTAGGGAACACAACGTGGTGGGGGCGGACATTGAACTCAATGCTGAGCGTTCGAGGGATCTACCTGGCTTGTGTCTTGCTCTCGAGCACGCCGCTCGCGGCTCGCGAGATCACGCCCCTGGCGCTGGCCCATGGAGCGCGGGTCGGGGTCGTGAGCCTATTGTCGCCCGAGATCACGCATTTTCATTCCGGCCATACCATCAAGGATGCCTCGTTGCACACGGAGTACGTCGGTTGGTCGACCGGTGGGATGTTGATGGACGCGCTGAAGGACCGGGCCGCGCAGATGGGACTGGTTCTGGTTCCGTTGGCCCCCACTACCGAGCTGACTCGAGCTCGCGAGGATTGTTTCCTCGACGGCAACTTCAACAAGGGCCTGCCGAAGGAGTGTGTCCTGCCGCTCGAGCACCTCGGCAGCGATGACCACGTCCAGGCCGTGATCGTCCTCGCACCTGGGTTGAACAACTCCACCCATTCCGGCTCGACCCGTCGCAAAGAGCTTCCTGACTACGTGCGCGGTTGGGGCTTCATGACAGGCGAGGCGGCGTCCTCCGACGGTAAACCCGCGCTGTTCAGTATGACCGAGATGCTGCTGGTCGCGCCCGCGCCCGAAGGCCCGGAGCTGCGGGGTCGCGAGTGGGGCGGTAACTACGCGGTCGAATGGACGGATTTCGTTCCGCCACCCGATCCGAAGGCCATCCCTGCGTCGTATTACACCCAGCTACAGCCCCTGTTCGAGGGTATCTTGGGGCGGCAGGCGTCGCGTCTGCTGGATCAGGTGCAGGTCGGGCCCTGACGCCGGACTTCCACCACGCCTCGATCCCCGTCCACGGTGACCCAATCGCCCGTCTGGATGACCTTCAAAGGGTCCCGGTCGAGATCGGTGACTGAAGGAATGCGCATCACCACGGCTCCCAGGGCGATCTTGGTGGTCATTTCGGTGAACACCAGCGCCTTGGGCGCGGTACCGGTGATGCGGGTGAGGTGAAAGGCCGCCGACCAGCCGGAAGAGCCTTTCGCGCCGGGGAAGACCAGGACCTTGTCTTTGAACGTCTGGCCGCGTAGCGCGTGCCGCGTCTCGATGATCGTGCCGGTCAGTGGATTGATGCCGCCCCAACCGGAGATCGTGTCGTGCGTCACGAGCGCCTCGCCCTCCGCATATCCACCCACTACTTTGCGTCCGCGAAGGATGACAGTCTGCCCGCGCACCTCAGCATTCATGTTGACCTCCCCATCGGCCCGTCAATGCCGCGTCGATGCAATCCGCCGTCGATCCAAACCAGGCCTGGATGCCCATGATGGCTGGCAAATAGTGGGTCTGTTTGGCCGAGTCCAGGGCCGCGACCTTCGTTCCCGGTGGGACCGCTTGCGCAATCGACGAGCAGGTGTCCGTCAGCAGCGCGCCGCCTGCTCCCCGAATCACACTGGTGTAGCCCAAGGCGTCGGCTTCAGCTTTGATCGCGCGCGAGGTGAACACCCATAACTTGCAGTTTTCACTGATTCGCTTGCCCTGGAGCAAGGTCGCGATCTCACGCAGCTGTTCCAGCGCGGCATGCGGGCAACCCAACATGACAAAATCGACATTTGGATCGCTCGCGTTCGAATTGAGCTCCTCGTACGTTCGTCGCCGCTCCGTTTTGCCATAGGTTATAACCTCCAGCGGCGGTCGCCCACCGAGCGCCTCGCTCAATGTGGGCGCCTCCGGCGTGATGCCCTCGAGGTGGTAGAGTTCCACACCACCGGAGGAGGCCGCGGCAGCTCCGAAATGTTTGTGACGAATCAGATCCGGACGCGAGATGCGCCCCGTCACGACAGGGATGCGCTCCTGTACGGTAGCGCCGATGAAATAGCCCAGCATTCCCCAGTCCATCACGGTCGCTACATCAACAGTTACCTTGATATGGTGAGTGGCGAAGCGATTTTCCTCGCGATGGAATCCCCAGTCCGGAATTTTTCCGGTGAGCATGGCGGCGCTGGTGCTCTCGCGCCCTTCAGTGTTCGTGCGCGCGCCCAGCACGGAGTTGCAATAAACGACCGCCGACGATTCCATCCAAGCGCAATGCTCGCCACGTTGGGGCACGTTACCCGCTAGATACGGCGTACACGTTTTCAGTATCCGCACACCGCGTCCGGCAGAGGCGGCCTCACTGCGCTCGCTCATCCGCAGCGCCTCGTAGGTCTTTCCCAACGTCTTCCAACCCTCGGCGTCCACTCCGCCCTGCAGGGCACAGGAATTCACCACCATCCGAGGTATTTCGACGACTTCATCACTATCGAGGTCGAACCGCGAGTAGATGACGTCGTAGGCATCGTCCGCTGTGGCCTTGTAGTAGTCGAGCAGAACAGGAGAGTAGTACGCCGGTACTCCCGCTACGTTCGTCGTATCGACAAAGCGGTCCGCGCCGAGGGCTTCCCCATAACGGACCAGTAGATCCATCGCCTTCTGCTTGGCCTTGCCCTGTCGGCCGTCGAGCATCGCCTGTTCGGTATCGGTGAGTTTCAATCCTTACGCTCCAGGTCGACACATGACTACGTCCGTTTGAGACCCGACCTGCGCTCGCCTGCGGCGTCGCCTGCGTGCCCTTCGTTTGGCTTTGAAGACAGATTGTCATAGAGGCGTTTCTGAAACTGCGCCAGATCGATCTGGTGAACGGATCCCCGGCTCGCGAGATCCAGGGCATGGGCCGCGGCCGTTCCCATGGCAATGCACGGTCCCATGACCCGGATAGCGGACAGGGCGTGCGAGTCGGCGTCCACACAGCGCCCTGCCACCACAATATTGTCCGAATCGGCCGGTACCATGCAGCTCAAAGGAATGTAGTAGACGTGATTGTTGGGGAACTGCTCCCAATGAACGAGCTCCTTGGTGTCATGGAGCTCCACCCACCAGGCGCATCGCGCGGCGGCATCCGGCGGCCGACTGCCCTTGCGGATCTCCTCCAGGGTGAGCTGTCGGGTGCCCACGATCCAACGTGTCTGCCTGAGCCCCGGATTGCCATAGGAACGGATACGGGCGTTGGCGAAAATGCCTGGATACTCCGCGCGTAGGAAGCCCAGCATGGCATCCGCCTGGCGCCGGCCCTCGAACACCATGTTCGCCGTCGCGAGCGGATCGACCGGTGTCTCGAAATGAGTGATGTTGGCCAGCATGAAATTCTTGCCGGGGAAGTGCATGAGCCAACCGTCATGGCGGACCAACCCGTAGGGCGCACCGTGGGTAGCGAGCCGCTTGCGCACTCCCTCCATGTCGAGGCCTTTGACGGCCTCCAGGTCATAACCCTCGATGAGAAAGTTGAGCGAGCCGTAGACCGGCGCCTCCGGCGCGCGCACCGGGAGGCCCGCTTCATAACACAGCGTCGCATCCCCCGAAGCATCGACATACCCATTCGCCTGCACCCGGATCGAGCCAAATCGGGTCGCGAGCTCGATGTGCTGCACCCGACGATTCTGGAACGCCACATCAGTCAGTACGGCGCCCACAACCGCTTGTATGCCGGCCGCCTCGATCTTGTGCTCCATCCAGCGTCCGAGGCGCACTTCATCGTACTGGAATGTCACGGTCGAGCGGTGCATCCGATGCAATGAGCCCTCGGCAGTCATGTCGCGGATGAGGTCGTCCGCGATCCCATGCGTGATCTGGTAGGCGTCCGGCCCGTGCGTATACAACCCGATGAGCGTGCCAATGATCGAGCCGATCGCCTGGCCGCCGAGCGCCGGGGCGCCATCGATGATCACGACCTTGCGTCCGAGCTTCGCGGCCTCCAGCGCCGCGGACACGCCGGAGATCCCGGCCCCCAACACGCAGAGATCGGCTTTCACCAAGGTCGGCGCGCGCTCGCCACTGCGGCGAATGATGCGTGTCGGGATCATTTGATCAGCACCGCCCCACTGGACATGGGCTGCACAGTGCGCTGATAGATGGATAGATAGCCCTTTGACTGAGGCAGGACCGCCGGACCACGGACCTGGCGACGCTCGAGCAAGGTCGGCTCCGGCACTTCCAGATCCAGGGCGCACCGGTCCACATCGATATTGATGCGATCACCATTTTCCACCAATGACAGGGGACCGCCGACGGCGGCTTCGGGAGACACCTCGGCCACGGTCAGCCCTTTGTTGCACAAACCGGAGAGCTGACCATCGCTGACGAAGGCAACCTCGTTTTGCAGACCCGCCGCATCCAGAGCGAATACTACCGCGGAGGCCGGTCCGGCCATTCCCGGTCCACCCTTCGGGCCCATTCCGCGGACAACCAGTACGTGCCCAGGCTTGACCTCGCCACGCGAGATCGCCGCCAGCGCGGCCTGCCCGTTATCGAACACTAGGGCAGGGCCGCTGAAGCGCGTTGGCCGATGCGCACCGCGCAGCCCGAGCTTCACGATCGCACTCTCCGGAGCCAGTGTGCCCCTCAAGATGGTGATCGGCTGCTGCTCGGAATAGGGCTGATCGAGCGGCCGGATGACATCCGCGTCGTGAACGAGGGCCTGCCGGAGATTCTCCGCAAGGCTATGGCCTGTTACCGTCAGTGCTTCTTGCTCCAACAACGGGGCGAGCTGTTTCAACAGGGCGCGCGCGCCGCCGGCGGCCTCGAACTGCTCGATGGTATGGTTCCCGTTCGGGCGCACGGCGCTCAACACGGGAATTTTCGCGCCGAGGCGATTGAAGAGCGCGAAGATGTCCAGGTCCAATCCTGCCTCCACGGCCGTTGCTTGCAGGTGCTTGACACAGTTTATGGACCCGCTGACGCTCAACACCGCCGCCACGGCATTGTGAAACGCGCCGGGGGTGAGGATGTCGCGTGGCTTGAGATCTTCGAGCACCATCTCGACGATGCGACGGCCTGAGCGGCGGGCGTTCTCGATCATGTTGGGACTGTTCGCGAGCACGGGCGCGCTGCCGGGTAGCGCCATGCCGAGCGCCTCGCATACGACATGCATGGAGTTGGCTGTTGCCATCCCCGAGCAAACGCCTGGGCCGCGAATGGCGCTGTCCGCCATACCCTTGAGCACATCCTTGGGCAGCTTCCCATACGAGGCTTGCACCGAGCCGAGAAACACATCCTCGATGTCGACGGGCTTGCCGCGGTATTCACCGCTGGGCTGGTATCCACCGATGACAATGATGGTGGGAATGTTGAAGCGACCAGCCGCCATGAGATGCGCGGGCGGTGTTTTATCGCAGGATGACAGGCAGATCATGCCGTCGAGCTGCGCGCCTTCCACCGCGATCTCCATGTCATTCACGATGAGGTCTCGCGAGGCGAGAATGTAGCCCCCCGCCGATCCGGCCCCGATGATGAAGTCGCTCGGCGCGGCGGTGCGGATCTCGAAAGGCAACCCGCCCGCGGCGCGCACTTCCTCCTTGACGATCCTGGCGATGCCGTCGAGATGGCTGAAGCAGATCGCAAGCTCAGAGGAGCTGTTCACGACGGCGATCTTCGGTTTCAGCAGGTCCTCGTCCGAGAGCCCGAGCGCCTTCCACTGCGCGCGGCGGGTGCTCTCACGCGGCGATCCCGGCTCGAAATTACTGCGAAGGGGTTTGGGCATCGTCACTCTCCGGCGCTTTTTCGCGCGCACCGGCAATGGTAGTCGCTGGTCCGGTCGGCCGAGAACCTCACGGGCGGAGTGAGCTGTCTTCGTATTTTGCGAAAGCCGCAGCGATCTGCTTTAGCCCAACGGGGCTGTCGCGGGGCCGCCGGACTGCGTGCGCACCTTCAGAAACGAGACCAGCTCGCGCACGACCGGCTTGTCCATCTTGATCCGCGGAACGAGTGCTTTCAGCCAGTAGGTCGGCAGGGGAAACCCCTCCAGGAGCGGCCGCAGGCGCCCGGTCCTGATGTCCTCATCCACCAGGTAACGCGGCAGGATCGCGATTCCGAGTCCGCGCCGCACGCCCTCCAGGACGACGCGGCCATCGTTCGCATGGAAGCGCGATCGCACCTCGACGCTCACACCGCCTCGCGGAGTCTCGAAAGGCCATGTCGTGCCGAACAACACCGTCGTGAGGCATTCGTGCTCGACCAGGTCGCTCGGCTGTTTCGGTTCCGACTTGTCGGCGAGGTAGCTCGGAGTGCAGCACAGGGCCTGCGGGTAGGTACACAACGGCACATCCACGACATTCGGGTACGAGGCCGCGCGCGCGCCGACCACGAGATCAAAGTTTTCCTCGAGCGGATTGACGGAACGATCCATCAATACGACTTCCAGGGTCACGCGCGGATGGTCGAGCTGGAATTCGCTGAACAGTGCGCCGAGGTACATCGAGGTGATCGTTGTCGGGCTCTTCACCCGCACGTGGCCCTCGACCCCGCCGTGGTTCGCCGGTTTCTCGAGCAACACCTCGTCGAGCTCGGTCATGACACGCAACAGCCGCGGCAGAAGACGCTCACCCGCCGGTGTAAGCGTCAGGCCGCGCGTCGAGCGCACGATGAGGCGGGTCCGGACATGCTCCTCCAAACGCGTGATGCGCTTGGTGACGACGGAAGGCGCGACGTCGAGCTCCCTGGCGGCGGCCGAGAAACTCCCCAGCCGGGCCACGACGAGGAAGGCGTTGATGTTGAGGAAGGTGTTGATAGGGCTATTCGCTAAGTGAGAAAGCTGATCGCGCGTTTTGTGACGTTCTGTTGCGGCTCACGCGGTGCTAACGTTTTTCGCGACGACTGTTGGGCATAGAACACATCCACCGGGTGTGGCTGTCATGAGGGGGAATTCCGGTCATGCTCGAATCCACACGTGCGGCGCGCAACACAGCGCCGCGTTTCTGTAGTCTTTTTACATCATTCGACTTCCGGCTGGGAGGGGTTGCGCTCGCGGTCTGTATCGGTTTCGCTGGTGGGAGAGTCTGGGCGCAAACAGCGAGCCCTGCGCAGCCCGCCACGGCTGCGGCCGCGCCAGAAGGTCAGCTCGAAGAGGTAACGGTTACCGCACGTTTCCGAGCTGAGCGACTGCAGGAGACCCCGCTCGCCATCACTGCCGTGACCGGTGACACACTGGCCGCGCGAGGTGAGACCGATGTAACAAACCTCGCCGCTTTCGTACCGAACGCCGTGATCAATCCGCTCGGCGCCGGGTGGGGTGCGACCATTGCGGCCAGCATCCGTGGCGTCGGTCTCTCTGACAATTCGCTGTCGTTCGAGCCGGGTGTCCCCATCTACATCGATGGCGTCTATCTAGGTCGTCCGCAAGGCGCCATTCTCGATCTGCTCGATCTCGATCGCGTCGAGGTGTTGCGCGGTCCACAGGGTACGCTCTTCGGCAAGAATGCTGTCGGCGGCACGGTGAGCCTCATCTCGAAAGCACCCACCGGTGACGGGCATGGTTACGCCGATGTCGGCCTCGGTGACTACAATCGTCGCGACTTCCGCGGCGCCTATGACGTATCGGTGGTGCCGGACAAGCTGTTTGCACGCGTGTCCTTCTCGAGTAAGCGGCACGATGGTTACGTCGACGTACTCGACTATGAGTGCGTGCACGGCGCGGGTAGCCTGGGTTCCGGCGGCACCGGACTTCCGGGTCAGTTGCCGATCAAGCTAGGCAGTGCCGTTGGGCCGACCGACACACGCGGATGCGTGGCAGATCATCAGGGCAACGAGAACGTTCAGTCCGTACGTCTGGCGCTGCGTTATCTGGCAACAGACACTCTGGAGGCCAACCTGACGGGCGATTACACCACCCAGAACCAGGAAGGTCCTCCCGATCAGTACGACAGCATCACCGCCACGCCGGGGTCGCTTCCCGGGCTCTGGAATACGCTCGTCGGTGTCCCGGTGTTCGGTATTCCGTGGGATCAGCGTTTCCTGCCATCCCGGAATTACACGAACTATGACGCCTACACGGATCCTCTGACGGGCCACGTCTTTCCCAACGTGAACGACATGACGGAGTGGGGCGTCTCCAACGTAAACAACTTTACTGTCGCGCCATCGATCAACCTGAAAGCCGTCACGGCCTATCGCCGCTTCAGCAACACCTTCGGGCGCAATTCCTCCGGCTCACCGATTCCGATCAACTACACCTGGGATACCAGCGATCACGATCAGTTCAGCGAGGAGATCACCTTGAGCGGCAAGGCGGTCGAGAAACTCGACTGGACGCTCGGTGGGTTCTATTACCACGCCAAAGACTCCAATCAGGGGTTCTCGTCGTTGTTCCCGATCTTCATTCCTTCCTTGAGCTTCAACGACTTTGACGTCCAGACCACGAAGGACTACGCCGCCTTTCTGCACGGCGTGTATCACTTCACTGACAAGCTCAGCCTGGAAGTGGGTGTGCGCTATACGTCGGATTCCAAGCACGCGGACATCTATCGCCAGGAGTTCGCAGGACTGGTTACGATTCCGCACACACCTGTGGACGTCTACGCCGTCCGCACGTCACCCAAAATCGGGCTCAACTATCAATTCCTGCCGGATGTGATGGGCTACGTGCAGTTCTCCACCGGTTTTCGCGGCGGTGGTTTCGGCCCGCGTCCGAGCAACGCGTTCCAGGTACGCTCGTTCAAGCCCGAGGACCTGAAGACTACCGAGCTGGGCATCAAGAGCGAGTGGTTCGAGCACCGCCTGCGTTGGAATTCGGCCATCTTCTATAGCCGCTACTCGAACCTCCAGCAGGGTTTCAACACCACCGACCCGACCGGCGCGCCCTGGTTCAGCACCGTCAACGTCGGCGCCTCACGGATCTATGGTTTCGAGGCGGAGTTGCTCGCCGAACCGGTGCGCGGACTGCAACTCCAGGGGTCCTTCGGCTATTTGAATTACAAGGTGACGGATGCGGGCGGCCCGATCGACCCGACCACAGGGCAGTCCTCGTTCGGTGTGTGTATCACGCATGCCAACGGCGACCCCTGTGTCCCGCCGCGCACTCCAAAGTACACGGCGGGCTTGAGCGCGCAATATACCGCCAACGTCACGAGCGCGGGCTCGACACTGACGGGGCGCTTGGACTCGACTTACCAGTCAGCCGTCTACTTCACCGATCTCACCTTTGCCGCCGTTCCCGGACAGCAGGGTTACGCTCTGCTGAATGGCCGCCTCACCTGGGAGTCCCCCAACAAGGAGTGGTCCGTCGCGGCCTGGGGCACCAATCTGACCAACAAGTTCTATTACCAGGGCAAGCTGACATTGCAGGTGCTGGGTTTCGAGGAAGGCAATCCTGGAGCCCCTCGCATGTGGGGGATCAATCTGCGCCGTACGTTCTGATTGGCAGGTCCGCAACGCTCGGGTAGGGTAGAGGAACTGTCGAGTGAGGGGCGGGTTCATGAGTGTGGACGTGCGAACCGAGGGGGCGCTTGCGGTCGACGGCCGGCCCGCCCGGGCGGCGCGCTGGTACGCCGGTTATGTCCTGGCCCTTCTGTCGCTGGCATACGCGGTGAACGTGATGGACCGCGCGGTGCTTGCGGTCTTGCTCGAGTCGATCAAACACACCTTCCACACCACCGATACGCAGCAGGGTTTTCTCGGCGGTATGGCCTTCGCTCTGTTCTACGCGACCCTCGGCATACCGATCGCCGCGGTCGCGGATCGCACGAGCCGGCGTAACGTGTTGGCAGTATGCGCGCTCCTATGGAGCGCCATGACGGCGCTCTGCGGGATGGCCAGCACTTTCCCGCTGTTGGTCGCCGCGCGCGTTGGAACGGCGGTCGGGGAGGCGGGCGGTACGCCGCCTTCGCATGCGCTGATTTCCGATTACTTTCCTTTGAGCACGCGGGCTACCGCGCTCTCGCTGTATGCCCTGGGCGTGCCGCTAGGCACGATGCTCGGCAATCTTCTTGGAGGTTGGGGCAACGAGCTCTACGGGTGGCGCACGGCGTTCATGCTCGTCGGTACCCCAGGCGTCGTGGTTGCGCTACTGGTGTTCCTCACCATTCGAGAGCCGATGCGGGGCCAAGCCGATGTGGGTGTGCTCGATGTTGCGAAGTTGGCCACGCCGAGGCTTTCCGTGGCGTTGGGATATCTGTGGAAGCAAGCTTCGTTTCGCCACATGTGTCTTGCGGCAGGTTTGCACTCGCTGGTCTGGTATGCCGGCAGCACATTGAACGCGGCCTTCCTGCATCGCACGCACGGTATGACGAGTGGTGAGGCGGGGAGTTGGCTCGCGCTGTTCGCCGGCACGGGCGCCGTCGGGACGTTCCTAGGAGGATACCTGTGTGACCGCATGAGCGTTCGAACCGGCGACCGCCGCTGGTACATGTGGTTGCCGGGCTATGCGACTCTGGTCATGGTGCCGTTCCAGTTCTCATCCTATCTGGCGGACAGCCTCTGGGTCATGGTGCCGTCGTTCGTGGTGATGGTTATCCTGGGTTCCATGTTCTTCGGACCCTCGTTCGCCATGTCGCAGGGCTTGGCGCCCGTGCGCATGCGGGCCCGTGCTACGTCCCTCGTCCTTTTCATCCAGACACTCGTCGGATTGGGGCTCGGGCCGCTCGTTGTCGGCATGATCAGCGACTACCTCAAGCCGAGCATCGGTGACGCGCAAGGACTTCG
Source organism: uncultured Steroidobacteraceae bacterium (assembly GCA_964400085.1). Taxonomy (GTDB): domain Bacteria; phylum Pseudomonadota; class Gammaproteobacteria; order Steroidobacterales; family Steroidobacteraceae; genus 13-2-20CM-66-19. The sequence goes on from CAYNTW010000047.1 coordinate 33,193, forward strand.
CTACGGCCTCGTGTCGGTGGGTGTCGTGAATCTGTGGGCGGCGTTTCATTACTTCCGAGCCGCGCGGACGGTGCGCGAGGATCTCGCTCGCGCCACGGCGTATCTTTAGAGCGCGTGTCGGCCGCGCGTGCTCGAGTCGTGTGCATCGCGACTCGGTACTGCACCGTTATTGACCCCACCCCCGCGGGCGGCGCGCTAAGTCGCTGATTTTACGTATCACGTGCAATGGCATACGCCTTGCAAAACGTACAGCGGCGGTGCGCTCCCCGTGGCATGTGTTGACTCCGGCTTCACATGAAGCGAGGAGCATCGTTCGCAGCGACGATTGACCCCCTCATTCGTTGTCGCGGCGTTATAACGTGCGAGGTGGTTTGTCGCCTCGCACGTTTTTTGACGTGTTGGGCCGTGAGCGTCAGGCCGTAATCCGCAGCTCCAAGTCGATCTGGGCGATCTCATAGCCCTTGCGGAAGTCGCGAATGTGGCGTGCCATCCACGTGCGGGCTCCGTCCGCGTCGCGCGCTTCCAATGCCTCCACGATCCGCTTTTGCGCGGTTGAGATACGCGACCGGGCTTGCGCGACTTTGTCGATCATCACCCGCAAGGAGGGCTCCAGGAGTTGGAGGAGGGGCTCCTGGGCCAGGCCCAGGACCTGGTTGTGGGTCGCCTTGCCGACGCGCCGAAAGAATTCCGCGGCATGGTGGACCGCTCGCCCGGTGTCGGCGTTCAAGCTCTCGAACCGCTCGCTCGCATCGATGATGTTCGCCAGGTCGTCCGCGGTGCGGGCCCGAGCGGCCGCCTCCGCGATGGGAGGCTCGAGGATCGTCAGTGCCGACCATACTTCCATGAAGGTCACATCGTGCATGACCAACGCGCGGCTCACCCCTTCCGCGATCGCGTCGTGTTGCGGCCGGCTGACGGACATGAGCTTCGAGCCGGGACGGCGTTTCACGAGCCCGCCGCTTTCGAGCTCGCGCAACGCCTCGCGGATGGTCGAGCGGTTGACTCCGAACTGCCGGGCCAACTCGGTCTCCGGTGGCAGCCGGTCCCCTTCGCGCAGACTGCGACTGACAATGCGCTCCCCGATCGCCGCCGCGACCTTGCGGTAGGCGGGCTCGATCAGAATCTGCTCGAAGCGGACCCCTGGAGGGTCAGCCGCATCTCGAGTGGTCATGCGGCGGACTCGAACAGCTCGCGACCGATCAACATGCGGCGGATCTCCTGGGTGCCCGCGCCAATCTCGTATAACTTCGCATCCCGCAGCAGTCGTCCCGCCGGGAAATCGTTGATATAGCCGTTACCCCCAAGCGCCTGGATCGACTCCAGGGCCACTTGAGTCGCCCGCTCGGCGGCAAACAGGATACAGCTCGCCGCGTCCCGACGTTTTACCGTACCCGCATCGCAGGCGCGCGCCACCGAGTAAACGTAAGCGCGGCTCGCGTTCAGCGCGCTATAGATGTCGGCGATCTTCGCCTGCATGAGCTCGAACGTCCCGATCGGTTGCCCGAATTGCTTACGCTCGTGGACGTAAGGCAACACCAGGTCGAGCGCCGCGGCCATCAAGCCGATGGGCCCACCAGCCAACACGACGCGCTCGTAGTCGAGCCCACTCATCAGGACGCGCGCGCCGCCATTTTCCACACCGAGCAGATTTTCCGCCGGTACGGGGCAGTCCTCGAACACGAGCTCGCAAGTGCCCGAGCCGCGCATGCCCAGCTTGTCGAGCTTCTGGGCTGTGGAGAACCCTTCGGTACCGCGCTCCACGATGAATGCCGTAATGCCGCGCGGGCCGGCTCCCGGGTTGGTTTTCGCGTAGATGACGAATACATCCGCGTCCGGGCCGTTGGTGATCCACATCTTCCGCCCGTTGAGAATGTAGCGATCGCCACGCTTGTCAGCCCGCAACTGCATGGAGACCACGTCGGAGCCCGCGCCGGGCTCGGACATTGCAAGGGCGCCAATGTGCTCACCACTGACCAGCTTGGGAAGATAGCGGTCTCGCTGCTGATCCGTGCCGTTCAGCCGGAGCTGGTTCACGCACAAGTTCGAATGCGCGCCGTAAGACAGTCCAACCGCTCCGGAGGCGCGTGAGATTTCCTCCATGACGAGGACATGAGCGAGATACCCGAGGTTTGCGCCTCCCCAGCGCTCGGGCACCGTGATGCCGAGCAGGCCCTGCTCACCCAGGGCCGGCCAGAGATCGCGCGGAAATTCGTTGCTGCGATCGATCTCCGCGGCGCGCGGCGCGATCTGTTCGCGTGCGAAGCGGCGCACCTGGGCGCGGATCTCCTCGAGGTCAGGACCCAGTCCGAAATCGCAGTCGCTGGCCGCCATAAGCTTGCCTTCCCGTTCAGTAGGATCGTATGATTGTCGGACAAACCGGCAACCGTGACAAGTCGAGATGCCACGAATTTCCACCCAGGCGGATGCGCTGTCCGAGGAATTTCGCGATAACGCCCAGGCGATGCAGGCCCTTGCGGCCGACCTGCGTCGCGAGGTGGAGCGCGTGGCGCAAGGCGGCTCGAAGGCCGCTGTCGAAAAACACAGGGCCGCCGGAAAGCTGACCGCTCGCGAGCGCGTCCGCATGCTGTTGGACACTGGTAGCCCGTTTCTCGAGCTGTCGCAGCTCGCCGCTCACGGAATGTACAGCGGAGACATCGCCTCCGCGGGAATCGTCACGGGGATTGGCAGGATCAGCGGCCGTGAGTGTGTGATCGTTGCGAACGATCCAACCGTGAAGGGTGGCACTTACTATCCGATCACGGTGAAGAAACATCTTCGTGCGCAGGAGATCGCGCGCGAGAACCGGCTGCCTTGTGTATACCTCGTGGAGAGCGGTGGCGCTTTTCTGCCAGCGCAAGACGATGTCTTCCCCGACCGCGAGCACTTTGGCCGTATTTTCTACAACCAGGCGACGCTGTCGGCAGAGGGCATTGCGCAGATCGCGGTTGTGCACGGATCCTGCACGGCGGGTGGCGCGTATGTGCCCGCCATGTCGGATGAGAATGTCATCGTACGCAATCAAGGACGAGTTTTTCTGGGCGGCCCGCCACTCGTTAAAGCGGCTACCGGTGAGGATATCGACGCGGAGTCTCTCGGTGGGGCTGACGTCCACTGCCGCGAATCGGGTGTTTGCGATCACTACGCGGAAAATGATACGCACGCCCTCGCGATCGCGCGCCGAATCGTCGGGCGTCTGAAGCCCGCACCCAACACCGCACCGCCGCGCGCGTCGGCGGAGCCGCGCTACGACCCGGCCGAGCTTTACGGTGTCGTGCCTGCGAATCTGCGGAAACCGTACGATGTACGTGAGGTGATCGCTCGCCTGGTCGATGACTCCGAGCTCGATGAGTTCAAGGAGTTATATGCGACTACGCTGGTGTGCGGCTTTGCCCATATCGCCGGTTATCCAGTGGGTATCCTGGCGAACAACGGCATTCTCTTTTCTGAGAGCGCGTTGAAAGGGGCTCACTTTGTCGAGCTCTGTAGCCGGGAACACATCCCATTGCTGTTTCTGCAGAACATCACGGGGTTCATGGTGGGCAAGCGCGCTGAAGCGGGCGGCATCGCCAAAGACGGCGCGAAACTCGTGACGGCGGTTGCTTGTGCCAGTGTGCCCAAGCTCACCGTTATCATCGGCGGGAGCTATGGCGCGGGAAATTACGCGATGTGCGGCCGGGCCTACTCACCCCGGTTTCTGTTTCAGTGGCCCAACTCCCGCATTTCGGTTATGGGTGGAGAGCAAGCAGCGAGCGTGCTCGCGACCGTAAAGCGCGACCAACTGAAGGGTGCCGAGTGGTCGACCGCTGAGGAAGAGGCCTTCAAGAAACCCATCCGCGAGCAGTACGAGCGCCAGGGGCATCCGTATTACGCGTCGGCCCGGCTCTGGGACGACGGCGTCATCGATCCCATCGACACCCGAAGGGTTCTCGCGCTGTGTCTGGCGGCGGTTCGAAACTCACCGGAGCAGGAAACTCGCTTCGGCATGTTCCGGATGTAAGGCGTCGCATGATCAAGAGCCTACTGGTCGCCAATCGCGGCGAAATTGCTTGCCGGATCTTTCGTACCGCGCGCCGGCTGGGCGTTCGCACGATCGCGGTTTATTCGGACGCGGACGCCAGTGCGCAGCATGTGCGTGAGGCGGATGAAGCTTTCCGCATCGGCCCGGCGGCCGCGCGCGAGAGCTATCTCAATATTGAGCGCATCCTGGAAGCGGCGCGCTCTGCCGGTGCGGAAGCGATCCATCCGGGTTATGGGTTCTTGTCGGAGAACGCACAATTCGCGAAGGAATCTGTCGATGCCGGCTTGTTGTTTGTTGGTCCGCCCGCTGCCGCCATTGCGGCGATGGGCTCGAAGATCGTTGCGAAGGCGCGCATGCGCGCGGCGGGCGTCCCGGTACTCCCCGGTTACGAGGGCACGCGGCAGGATCTCGACTCATTGGAGAGCGCAGCGCTCGAGCTCGGATTGCCGCTGATCATCAAGCCCGCGGCTGGCGGTGGCGGCAAGGGAATGCGCATCGTCCGGGAGCAATCGGAGATCGCTTCCGCACTGGCGGGTGCGCGTCGACTCGCCGAGAGCGCCTTTGGCGATAGTGCGCTGTTGCTCGAGAGATATCTGCCCGCGCCTCGCCACGTCGAGGTGCAGGTGTTTGCGGATACTCACGGTCATTTCGTGCACCTGGGTGACCGCGACTGCTCCATCCAGCGGCGCCACCAGAAGTTGATTGAGGAGGCTCCAGCTCCAGCCATTCCAGCCGAGATCCACGACCGGCTTCGGGCAGCGGCGTTGCTGGTGGCCCGGGAGATTGGTTACGTGAGCGCCGGCACCGTCGAGTTCCTGTTCGACGGGCACGAGTTCTATTTCATGGAAATGAACACACGGCTGCAGGTCGAGCACACCGTGACTGAGGCCATCACAGGGCTCGACCTCGTGGAGTGGCAGCTAAGGGTTGCAAGTGGAGAGCCGTTACCCCTCACGCAGGATGAGATCCGTCTCCAGGGGCACGCCATCGAAGCCCGGGTATGCGCGGAAGATCCGGACCGGGATTTCCTTCCCAGCGCGGGCGATTTGCACTTGCTGGAGTGGCCCTCGGGGGAGTCCATTCGGGTGGACGCTGGCTTTGCGACAGGGGATGTGGTTCCGGCCACTTACGATTCATTGCTGGGGAAGGTGGTTGCGTGGGCGCCGGAACGCTCACAAGCGGCCGCGCGCCTTGCCTCGGCGCTCGAGCGCATCTACTGCGTCGGTGTGCATACAAATGACCGCTGGCTCAGCCGCGTTTTGCGCGACCCTCGGTTTCTCGCAGTTCGACATAGCATCGCTTTCCTGCAAGAGAGCGGCGCCGACTTTGCCGGGCCTCGCGACCTTGACGTCCCTGCCTTTGCACTCGCCGCCCTCGCGGCGCACGCGAACTACGCAGGGCAGGGGGACTCGCCGGCCGCAGCGTACGCCGCTCGCGCTGCCGGGATCGCCGGCAGCCTAGACCGCCTCGAGGCTCCCGCTGGCCCGAACGGCCCTGACCATCGCGCGAGTCGCAGCGAGCCTGCTCATGCCGCGAGCGCCTCGTCGTTGCGGAGTCCTTGGGACGCGCTCGACGGATTCACCCCGAATCTCCCCGCTCGCGTCTCGTACAACCTGACGTGGCATGGCCATCCGTACGCGGTCGACCTCACCTTTGTCCGCGGCCAACCGAGCGAGGTTGTCGTCGAGGCACCGTCCCCTGTC
>CAYNTW010000048.1:0-38908 GCA_964400085.1 uncultured Steroidobacteraceae bacterium
AGCAGCCCACGCGCAGCGCCTGGGTCCGCACCCGCAACCAGTGCGAGCTGGCCGAGATGACCTACCCACGCTTCCGACAGATTGCTGCCGAAAGCCCCGGCTTGATTTTCGAGCTCGCGACGCAGCTCGCCACACGCCTCGACCGCACCAACCGCAAGCTTGGCGACCTGGCATTCGTGGACGTCACCGGCCGCGTAGCCCACGCGATCATGGATCTTTGCGGTGAACCCGACGCCATGACGCATCCGGAAGGCATGCAGATCAAGGTGAGTCGCCAGGAGCTATCGCGCTTGGTCGGCTGCTCGCGCGAGATGGCCGGCAGGGTATTGAAGGTGCTCGAGGAGCAAGGTCTGCTCCGCGCGACTGGCAAAACCATCGTCGTGTTCAACGCGCGCCCGAAGATGAAGACCCGCCCTGTTATCGTCCCGGCAAAGCCGGCTGCGGCCACCTCGAAAGTGACGGGCCCGCTCGATATGGATGATGACGAGGACGATGATGACGACGAGGACGAAGACGAGTAGCGCGCCGGCCGACGCGACGCGCACGCCTCAGCCCTTCGCGTCCTTGATGTGCTCGCGCATCTCGCGAATCGTCTCCGCGTAATCCTTGCTGCCGAAAATCGCCGACCCCGCGACGAACGTGTCCGCGCCCGCGGCCGCGATCGCCTTGATGTTGTCGACCTTCACGCCTCCATCGATCTCCAGGCGCACCCCGCGCCCGGATGCGTCGATCCGACGTCGCGCCTCCGCCAGCTTGCGCAACGCTGACGGAATGAACTTCTGTCCCCCAAAGCCGGGATTCACCGACATGAGCAACACCATATCGAGCTTCTCGAGCGTGTAGTCGAGATAGTCGAGCGGTGTCGCCGGGTTGAATACCAACCCCGGCTTGCAGTCGTGCTCGCGGATGAGCTCGATCGTGCGATCGATATGCTCGGTCGCCTCCGGATGAAAGGAAATGAACGTAGCGCCGGCGGCGGCAAAGTCGGGGACGATACGATCGACCGGAGTCACCATCAGGTGCACATCGATCGGCGCCTGCACTCCATGTTTGCGCAGCGCCTCGCACACCATGGGACCGATTGTCAGATTCGGCACGTAATGGTTGTCCATCACGTCGAAGTGAATGATATCGGCGCCGGCTTTGATGACCGCGTCGACCTCTTCGCCGAGGCGCGCGAAATCGGCGGAAAGAATCGATGGCGCGATCCAGGGCGTTTGCATGAGGTTTCAGTCTCCGGTGAGCCGCTGTAGCGCTTCGCCATACTTCTCGCTCGTGCGCGCGATGATCTCAGGCGGCAGCCTCGGGCCCGGCGCTTTCTTGTTCCAGTCGAGTGTCTCCAGGTAATCCCGCACGAACTGTTTGTCGAAGCTCGGCGGACTCGTCCCCACCTCGTAGGTGTCCGCGGGCCAGAAGCGCGACGAATCGGGTGTCAGCACCTCATCGATTAGCGTGAGCTGCCCGGCCTCATCCACGCCAAACTCGAACTTGGTATCAGCAATGATGATGCCGCGATTACGGGCGTGGTCCGCGGCAAAGTTATAAATGGCGAGCGCGGTATCGCGCACGCGCGCGGCCAACGTCGTCCCAACCAGTTTCTCCACCTGCTCAAAGGTGATGTTCTCGTCGTGCTGGCCGATTGCCGCCTTGTAGGCCGGCGTGAATAGCGGCTGCGCGAGCCTTTCCGCCTGGCGCAACCCTGGTGGCAACGCGATCCCGCACACCGCCCCAGTCTGCTGATAGTCCTTCCATCCGGAACCGATGAGATAGCCACGCACCACTGCCTCGATCGGCAATGCCTTGAGACGGCGCACAATGCCGGCCCGCCCTTCGAGCAGGGCCAGCTCCGCCGGGTCCTTGATGACACTCGACAGAGGCCGCGAAGTCAGGTGATTCGGCACGATATGCCGCGTGCGCCCGAACCAGAAATTCGAGATCTGGTGCAACACCCGCCCTTTGTTCGGGATGGGGTCCGGCAGCACCACGTCAAAGGCGGACAGTCGGTCCGTCGTCACGATGAGCATGGCGTCCGCGTCCACGGCATAGATATCCCGTACCTTACCTTCGTGGATTTTTTCGAGTCCGCTCAAGGCGGTACGGAAGACAGTCGGTGTCTGCATGGAAGCTCGTTGGGGGCGTCAAACCGGGATACAGGCCGGCCCTTGCTACTATAGCGAAGTGCAGCGCGGCCGAAGTGGGACGTGCCGGTCAACGAGCGGTAGAGGCGACGATAGCGGTCGAAGATGGAACGGTGATGTGGCAATGGCGGTGAAATGGACCGGCAAGGTCGTGGGTGGGCTCCTGGGGCTCCTCACCCTGGGACCCATCGGCGCGGCTGTGGGCGTCGTGCTCGGGCACCAGTTCGACGAGCACGGCGGCGACCCGGACCAGGCGCGGCTCAACTCGGGCGAAAACCTCGCCGAGATCGGGGAGCGCTTCTTTCGGGCCACCTTCCGCGTGATGGGTTATCTCGCGAAGGCCGACGGCCGTGTCTCCGAGCGGGAGATTTCGGCCGCGCGCGGCGTCATGTCGGATTTGCGCTTGAACCCAACGCAAGTGCGCTCAGCCATCGAGTATTTCACGGCCGGCAAGCAGCCGGGATTCAATCCAGCCACCGAGTTGGATGCGCTGCGCCACGTCTGCCAAGGTCGCCCGGAACTGCTGCGTGTTTTTCTCGAGATCCAGATCCGCGCCGCGCTCGCGGGCAACAACATGGAGGGCCCCGTGCGCGGGCTCATCACGCGCGTCGCCAATCGACTCGGTATCGGCAATCTCGAGCTGGCGCAGATCGAGACGATTCTGCGCATCCGCACCGGTGCCTTCCACCAGGGCCAGGGCCAAAGTCATGCCCGCAGCACCGCCGCCGAGCAACTCGATCAAGCCTACAAAGTCCTGGAGACCACCCCGAGCGCCAGCAACGACGAGGTTGTGAAAGCCTACCGCCGCCAGTTGAGCCGCCACCACCCCGACAAGCTCAAAGCCAACGGCCTGCCCGACACCATGATCGAGCACGCCAAACAGCGCACCCAACTCATCATCGAAGCCTACGAGCTCATCCGCGAACGGCGGGGGCTATGAGGACCGCGCGGCCCACTCCTCGATCACCGCCTGCACCGCCCGCACCCCATCGGTCAACGCCGCCGGCCCCGGTTGCAATATCAAAGCCGACTTGATCTCCCTGACAAACCCATCGCGCACGGCCGGCACCTCCGCCCATCCGGGCCGCGAGCCCACCTCCGCCGGCTGAAACTTCTTCCCACACCAGGACCCGAGAATGATATCCGGCGCCCGCCGCACCACCTCGAACGGATCGGCGATGATCCGCTGGCGTCCCAACGCCTGCACGGCCAACTCCGGAAAACAATCCTCGCCACCGGCCAACTCAACGAGCTCCGACACCCACCGGATCCCCGCAATCTGCGGACTGTCCCACTCTTCGAAGTACACTCGAGGTCGCCGTGGCAGAGCCGCGGCGCGCTCGCGCACCACCGCCAACCCGGAGGTGAGCTGCCTGATGAGATCGAGCGTTTTCGCCTCGCAGCCAATCATCCCGCCCAGCGTGCGGATCATCCGCAAGATGTCATCGATGCTACGGTGATTGAACACGTGGACCTCGACCCCCGCCCGCACGAGATCCGCGGCGATATCCGCCTGCAAGTCGGAGAATCCCAGCACCAGGTCAGGCTCCAGCGCGAGAATCCGGTCGATCTTGGCGCTCGTGAAGGCCGAAACGCGCGGCTTTTCCTTGCGAGCCCGCGAGGGACGCACGGTAAAGCCCGAGATGCCGACAATGCGCCAGTCCTCCCCGAGCAGGTAGAGCGTCTCGGTCGTCTCCTCTGTGAGGCAGACAATCCGTTGCGGAAATCCGGAAAGAGGTGTCACCCTACCTCCATGTGGGCACGCATCTGGAGCTTTCTCGACTGGTGCTTCTTCGGAGGGGCCTCGACCCGTCCGGACACGTTGGGTGTCGTTCTACGCATTCTTCGTTACCCGTATGCCGTGATACGCGACCTGTGGCGCGGTGATATCAATCTGCGCGCCATGGGACTCGTGTACACCACGCTCCTCTCGATCGTCCCGCTGGTCGCCTTTGCGTTCGCCATCCTGAAGATCTTCGGGGCGCGCCACGATCTGGAGCCGATTGTTTACGAATTCTTCCGTCCGATGGGAGCAGCCGCGGCCGATGAGCTCGCGAAGCGCGTCGTGCAGTTCGCGCACCGGGTAAGCAGCGGTGTAGTCGGGTCCGTCGGAATCGCACTCCTGGCATACACCCTCATCGGCACCATCAAGAAAGTCGAGGACAGCTTCAACTTCGTGTGGCATGTGGATCATCCGCGCAGCCTCGCCCGGCGCATTATCGAATACCTCACGCTCATCGTCATCGGGCCGTTGTTGCTGGTGGGTTTTATCGGACTCACACACGCAGCGCTCGACACGGCCGCCGTGCAAGAGGTCGCACGCCTCCGCCCCTTGCGATACGCCTCCATCGCAATCGCCCCGTACGCGATGGTAACCGCGTTCTTCACTGGCATGTACATGCTCGTCCCCAACACGCGCGTGCATTGGCGTCCCGCGCTCATCGGAGCCGTCGTTGCCGGCGTATCGTGGGCCGCCGTGGGAAAGATGTTCACGGCTTTCGTCATGTATTCGACGCGGCTGCAAATCGTCTACGCAGGCTTTGCGTTCATCGTTGGAGCGCTCCTGTGGACCTACTTCGGCTGGCTGATTCTGCTCGCCGGCGCCCAACTGTCGTTCTACATCCAGAACCCCGTCTATCTCCGGCACGGCCTGCGCGAAGTGCGCCTTTCATGCCTGGAGATCGAGCAACTCGCGCTGCGATTGATGTACTACGTCGGCCGGGCGCACTTGAGCGGCCACGAGCACTGGACCGTCAGGCGGCTGACCACGGAGCTCGGCATCCCGGGAATCGCGATCGCGCGGCTCGTTGAGAGATTCGAGCAGGCGAAGCTCCTGGTCGTGACCGGCAACGACGAGTTGGTTCCCGCCCGCGACATAGGGCAGATCGCAACGTGGGAGATACTGGACGTGGCGCGCAACAACGGCAGCGGAGACCTGACACCTCGACACGTCATGCTGCCGTCGGTTGATCGCCTGCTCGCCATGATCGACGAAGCCCGCCGCAACCGCTGCGGAAATCTAACTCTCAGAGACCTGGTGCAGGAGGCGCCCCGCGCAGCGCTAACGCTAGCCTCCCGACGCGACTGACCTCAGTCGCCGGCGATCGTCATCTCACCCACGAGAATCGATCCTGTCCGAATCGTGCCGCGCGCGTCGACATCGTTGCCGACCGCAATGATATCCAGAAACATCTGCTTCAGGTTCCCCGCGATCGTGACCTCGTGCACTGGATAGGCGATCTGGCCATTCTCGACCCAGAACCCGCTCGCACCGCGCGAGTAATCACCGGTAACCGCGTTGACTCCCTGCCCCAGCAACTCGGTCACGAGCAACCCGTTCTGCATCCGTGTCAAGAAGCTCTGCGTGTCGAGCGCCCTGCCCGGTGTAGCGACGATGAGATTATGGACCCCACCGGCATTCCCCGTGCTCTTTAAACCAAGGCGGCGCGCTGAATAACTCCCAAGCACATACCCATCGAGAATCCCATCGCGAATGAGGTCACGATCCTTCGTCGCCGCGCCCTCGTCATCGAATGGATTGCTGGCGAGACCCTTGGGAATATGGGGTCGCTCGTAGATCTGGAAGAATTCCGGAAACACCTGCTGACCCGCGGCGTCCAACAGGAACGACGCCTTGCGGTACTGCGCGGCGCCGCGAATCGCACCTGCGAAATGCTTGATCAACCCGCGAGCCATATCCGGCGAGAAGGCCACGGGCGACTTGCGAGTCGAGAGCTTGCGCGAGCCGAGCCGGGCGACGGCGCGTTGGCCCGCGATGCGTCCGATCATGTCCGCGGGCTCGAGGTCGCCGGGATCGCGAGCGGTGGTGTACCAGTAGTCCCGCTGCATCTCATCACCCTGCTGCGCGATCAATGAGCAACTCACCGAATGGCTGGTACTCGACAGACCCGCCAGGAAGCCGTGCGAGTTACCGTAGACGCCGGTATGCCGACCCGAGTTCAGCGATCCTCCTTCGGAATTCGTGATACGCGAATCCACCTCCAGTCCCGCCGCTTCGCAACGGCGCGCGATCCCGATGGCCTCCTCCGGTGAGAGGGACCACGGGTGATCCAGGTCAAGATCCGGGATCTCGCGGGCCAGGGCCTCCGGCTCGATCAGCCCAGCGTAAGGATCTTCCGCGGTATAGCGAGCGATCGCGCACGCCTTCTCGACAGTCTGACGGACCGCCTCGCGACTGAGGTCCGCGGTGCTGGCCGAGCCCTTGCGTTTGCCGAAATAGACGGTGACCCCGAGACCGCGATCGCGCTGATACTCGATGGTGTCGACCTCGCCCAGTCGTACCGTCACGCCGAGCCCCTTGCTCACGTGGGCGTCGGCTTCGCATTGCGAGGCGCCCTGACGCTTGGCTTCGTCGAGCACGAAACTGACCACTTCCTTGAGTTGCTCTATTCCTTGGGAATCGGCAGCTGGTTGCATCACATCCGCTTGTATCGATGGAGTAGGGCAATATTCTACCAGCCGCCAGCACCCAAGCTCCGGTGCACTTCAGCTCCTTTTTTCGGAAACGCCACAGTGACCTCGCAACCGCCGAAACGCCGCCAAGATCCCGCCGACGAGCTCGACAGCGACGAGCCCAGTAAAAGCGCTCGCAAGCGAGCCGCTCACGCAGCGCAGGATCTGGGTCAGGAACTGATTCGCCTGCGCGACAGCGAGCTCGAATCGCTTGATCTCCCCGAGCGCCTGGTCGATGCGATTCGCGAGGCGCGCCGGATCACCAGCCGCGGCGGCGGGGCTCGACAAAAGCAGTACATCGGCAAGCTGATGCGCGATGTCGACCTCGAGCCCATCCGCGCTTTTCTCGCGGCACGAAACCAGATCGACGCACGTGAGGCCGAGCGTTTCAAACGCGTCGAAGCCTGGCGTGAGCGTTTGATTACCGAGGGTGCGCCCGCCTTGGAGGAACTGGAGCGATGGCGTCCCGGTATTGACCGCGACGAATGGGCGCGGAGGCTCAGCGCGGCCCAGGAGGAGCGCGCACGAACCGGAGGCACGGGCACCGCCGGCCGCGAGCTCTTTCGCGCGTTGCGTGCGTTATTCGACGCGGATACTGCTTCCGGTACAATGGCTCGATGAAAGCACTCGTCGGCATCATCATGGGCTCATCGTCCGATTGGGAGACGATGCAGGCCGCCGCCGAAATGTTGGACAAACTGTCCATCCCGCACGAGGTGCGGGTGGTGTCCGCTCATCGCACACCGGACCTGCTGTTCGAATATGCCTCCACCGCGCGCTCGCGTGGCCTGGAGGTCATCATCGCAGGCGCCGGTGGGGCCGCGCATCTGCCCGGAATGACCGCCGCGAAAACCAGCCTGCCGGTGCTGGGCGTACCGGTGCAATCAAAAGCCCTCAAGGGTCTGGACTCGCTGCTGTCGATCGTACAAATGCCCGCCGGGGTTCCCGTTGCAACTTTTGCCATCGGCACCTCCGGGGCGGCAAACGCGGCCCTGTTTGCCGCGGCGCTCCTGGGCAACAAGTACCCGGCCATCGCCACCGCACTGGATGCTTTTCGCCAACAGCAAACCTCCAGCGTGCTCGACAAGCCTGACCCCCGACCCTCCTCCTCGCGTCTATGACCGTTGCTATTCTGGGCGCCGGCCAGTTGGGCCGTATGCTCGCATTGGCGGGCTATCCGTTGGGTCTGGATTTTCTGTTCCTGGACCCGGCCAAAGACGCCCCCGCGAGCCGCCTCGCGCCCGTATTGCAGGGCTCCTTCACCGATCCGAAGCTCATCAAGCAGCTCGCCAAGCGCTCAGAGGTGGCGACGATCGACTGGGAAAACGTCTCAGTCGATGCGTTACGGGACCTCGCTGACTGCGGCGCCCACATCGCGCCCCCGATTCCCGCGATCGCCACAGCGCAGGATCGCGTCAGTGAGAAACGCCTGTTCGAGCGACTTGGGATTCCAACCACGCGTTGGGCCGCGGTCGGCTCGCGTGCCCAACTCGAGCGCGCTATCGCGCAAGTCGGCCTCCCGGCGGTCATCAAGACACGCCGCCTGGGTTATGACGGCAAAGGGCAGGCGGTGGTGAAAACCCGCGACGACGCTCTGCAGGCCTGGGAAAAAATGGGCACGGTGGGCCTGATCTATGAGGAATGGATTGCCTTCGATTGCGAGGTCTCCATCATCGGCGCCCGCAGCCGTCGCGGGGAGATCGCCATATATCCGCTGAACGGCAACGTACATGCGCAAGGAATTCTTCGGCTCACCCGCGCGCCCTATGGACCACCACGGTGGCAGCGGCTCGCCATGCGCTACCTGGAAAGTGTTTTAAAGCACTTTCGCTATACGGGCATTTTGACCATCGAGTTTTTTGTTCGCCATGGACAGCTCCTGGCGAACGAGATGGCCCCACGAGTCCACAACTCCGGCCATTGGACGATCGAAGGCGCCGTGACCAGCCAGTTCGAGAATCACTTGCGGGCCATCCTCGGCCTGCCGCTGGGCTCGACGCGTCCCACCGGCTACAGCGCCATGATCAACTTGATCGGCGATCTCCCGCCCCGGGCCACCGCACTGGCGTGGGAAGGTGTGCATTTTCACCACTACCATAAGGAGCCCCGCCCGGGCCGCAAGGTAGGCCACCTGACGGTGGTGGAGTCCACACGGGGGCGTCGTGATCGTCGGGCACGCCAATTGCTCTTGCAGTTGGCCCCCGGGATACGCATCCCTTAATATCGGCTCGGCGCACGGCGCCGCATTTGGCGCCAGGCGCGAGCACCCCCAATGTATCTCGAACCTTTCAAGCTCAAAGAACTGCCCTTCCGACTAAGTCCGGATCCGCAGTTCCTGTATTTGTCGAAACAGCACGCCCGCGCGAAGGCGTACATGGAGTCGACCATCTGGTTCACCGACGGCTTCGTGGTGATCACCGGCGAGATCGGCTCTGGAAAGACCACTCTCATCGAGTCCTTCCTGAAGGAAGTGCAGACCGACGTGGTCGTCGCGCAGATCAACCAGACACAGGTCTCGGCCATCGACTTCCTGCAGGCCGTCCTGGTGCAGTTCGGCTTCTCGCCCTTCAAGATGAAGAAGGCCGAGCTCATCGCGACCATCAACAACTTTCTCATCGAGCAATACGCGGCGGGCCGCAAGGTGTTGCTCATCGTGGACGAGGCGCAGAACCTGTCCATGCGCGTGTTGGAGGAAATCCGGCTGCTCTCGGGTGTGGAGACCACCAAGGAAAAGGTGCTGCGGATCATCCTGGCCGGGCAGCCGGAGCTCAATGAGAAGCTCGATGCGCCCGAGCTGGTGCAGCTCACTCAACGCATCCGCCTGCGCTTCCACCTGAGCACCCTGACGCAGGCCGAGATGCGCGGCTATATCCAACATCGGCTCGAGGTCGCCGGCGGGGGCGACCGGCAGATTTTTGCCGAGGACACCTATCCCGAGCTCTTTCGCTACACCGGCGGTGTGCCGCGGCTCATCAATACGTTGTGCGACACGAGCATGATGGCCGCCTACGCGGCCAACCGTGACGTGGTCACCACCAACGATATCAAGGAAGCGGTGGAAGAGTTGCAATGGGTGGAGTATGCCGCCCGACCCCACCACAACTTCGAAGTCCTTCCCGAGCTCTCACCGCAACGAGCCGCGCAGGCCGCCGGCTCGGCGGCACCGGTCGTGGGCCGCATTCTCGTGGCGACCGACGGCCGCACCGTACAGGAAACGCCGCTGACCGTCGGACGCATCATCGTAGGCCGCACTCCGGACAACGATCTACAGGTCGACAGCCGCTTCGTCAGCCGCCACCACTGCCAGATCATCACAACCGCCAACTCGTGCGTCATCGAGGACTTGAACAGCACGAACGGCATCTACGTGAAATCCAAGCGCGTGCGCCGCCATTATCTGAACGATGGGGATGTCGTGGTGCTCGGCAAACACGAGCTCATCTATGTCGACGAGCGGTTGGCCAAGAACCGGAACAGCCTGACGGACACCGTGCCCGGGCTGCATGCGTTGCAATCGCAAGCGGCGAACGAAGGCATCGAAACGGAAGGGTTGATCAAAACCGGCGTGGAGCCGTTGGCGAAGTAAGCACGACGCTGAGCGCGCCCTATCAATCCTCGCCTTTCTCCGCAGGCGGCGCGGCGACACGGAGCGAATCCGGATCCGCGTACTGTGAACGCAACTCTCGATAGTCGCGCCGCCGCAGCAGGATCACGACCCCGCCGAGCACGCCGGCAAACCCGACGAAACCCGCGATCAGACTCCACACGCCGGAAGGCAATAGATAGCTGCCTATCAGTGCTGCAATGCCACAGACGATGTAGAGCCAAGGGAGTCCCTCGTAGACGGGGCGCGAGAGGCGCTGAGGGGCTGCAGGCTCCATGGTTCCCATCCTACCCGCTTGGCGTTGCGAGCGGAACCGTTGACCGCGCCGCAGCGGAACACCGTGCGGCGCGGCCGGTCGGAGCCGAAATCGATCCAGAAGTTACTTCTTCCCCCCGACGAGCTTTTCCACCAACCGCCCGAACAACGACGGCTTGTTGAGGCCTGCGACGCCAAAGTCGGTTCTGGGTTTGTGTCCTCCACGTTTGACCTCGGTGAGCAGATCAGGCGGGAGATTCAGCTTTGGCAATTCGGCGGTGGTTGCGGTATCTGCGTGCATCGTGCTGTCCTTCTTCGAGGGGGGCGAATCGGAGACAGCAAAGTACGGACCCATGGCCGCGGACGGCGTGCAGGAATTCACAGCTTCGCCATCGCGGTGTTCTGCGTCGCTGAAATCAGACACTGGACGCGCTCGCTTAAGTTAATTTGGGGTGCGCGATTCGACAACGCGAGCTGCCATGAGTTCGTCGCGTGCACCATTCAGGAACCGTTCATACACGCGGAACTCGAGCGGGGGTGCGCTTCCGTGCGCACACGTGAGCGTCCTTGCTCACCCCCGCCTGCACATCATGAACAAACTGCATCGCTCAACGCGATGCTCAAACGCGTCGTGTTCGTACAGAAATGCAAAAGCAAGTGTTTTTGCCAACGTCTTTGCACAGAAATGGATCTCAACCTGTGCCGCCGACCGTCAGCCCTTCAATCTTCAGCGTCGGCTGACCAACACCCACGGGTACGCTTTGCCCTTCCTTTCCGCACGTCCCCACACCGTCGTCGAGGCGCAAGTCGTTCCCCACCATCGCCACACGCGTGAGCACATCGGGACCATTGCCAATCAGCGTGGCTCCCTTGATCGGCGCGCCCAGGCGGCCGTTCTCGATCGCATACGCTTCGCTCGCCGAGAACACGAACTTGCCCGAGGTGATATCGACCTGTCCGCCACCGAAGTTCACGGCATAGATGCCGCTTTTCACCGAACCGATGATTTCTTGCGGATCATGCGGGCCAGGCCGCATATAGGTGTTGGTCATCCGCGGCAGGGTCATGTGGGCGAAGGACTCGCGACGCCCGTTCCCGGTCGGGCTCACTCCCATCAGCCGCGCGTTCAAGCGATCCTGCATATACCCGCGCAGAATGCCGTTCTCGATCAACATGGTGCACTGGGTCGGTGTTCCCTCATCATCGATATTCAACGAGCCACGCCGCTGCGAGAGCGTGCCGTCATCCACGACCGTGCATTCCGGAGCAGCG
Source organism: uncultured Steroidobacteraceae bacterium (assembly GCA_964400085.1). Taxonomy (GTDB): domain Bacteria; phylum Pseudomonadota; class Gammaproteobacteria; order Steroidobacterales; family Steroidobacteraceae; genus 13-2-20CM-66-19. Next base: position 11,743 of record CAYNTW010000048.1, read on the forward strand.
ACGCGCTCACCAATGCGATTGGCGAAGGCGGAGGTTCCCTTGCGGTTGAAATCGCCCTCGAGGCCGTGACCGATCGCCTCGTGCAACAGAATGCCCGGCCAGCCCGGGCCCAACACAACAGTCATGGGGCCCGCGGGCGCGGGAATCGCTTCCAGGTTCACCAGCCCCTGGCGCACCGCCTCGCGGGCGAGCTCCAACGGGCGATCGCCCGCGACCAACTCCGCGAGGGAGTAGCGGCCTCCCATACCGGCGTAGCCCTGCTCACGGCGTCCATTCTGCTCCACGAGCACCGAAACGTTGAATCGTACGAGCGGCCGAACATCCGCCGCGAGTTGTCCCTCGCTCGTCGCGACGAGCACTACATCGTGCACGGCGGTGACGCTCGCGGTGACATGGACTACACGCGGATCGATGCGACGCGCTTCGCGATCGACTCGCTCGAGCCAGGCGACCTTGTCCTCGGTGGAGATCGAGGCAACCGGGTCCGCCGGCAAGTAGAGCTGATGGCCCGCGCGTGGATTCCAGGACTGGACGCGGCGGTCACCGCCTTGCACCGCGATCGCCCTGGCGGCGCGCGAGGCTTCCTCCAAAGCGGGAAGCACGATCTCATCGGAATACGCGAAACCCGTCTTCTCGCCCGCGAGAGCGCGGACGCCAACACCCTGCTCGATGTTGGCGCTCCCATCCTTGACGATGCCGTCCTCCAACGACCAGGACTCCTGGTGCGCGAGTTGGAAGTAGAGGTCCGCGAAGTCAACCGAGTGCGCCATCACCTCGCCGAAAACGCGATCCAGACGGCGGTCATCGAGACCACTCGGGTTGAGAATGAGCTCCCGGGCAATGCTCAGTGGATCGGAAACGGCGGTACGTGTTGCGTCAGGCTGGGATTCGTTCATCAGTGAGCTCGTCCATCTAAAGAGAGGTTGCCGCGAAAGCGCGGTGTTGGAGCGCCGGGAAGTTGTTGCGGACTTCCGCCTGGGCTTCGAGATCGATGTCGGCCACCACGCAGCCCCGACCACGGGGCAGCCGCTGCAGAACGCGTCCCCAGTAGTCGATGATCATGGTGTCGCCGTAGGTCTCGCGGCCGCTCGGGTGAAAACCCGACTGGGCGGGCGCGATCACATAACAGAGGTTTTCGATGGCGCGAGCGCGCAGCAGAGTCTCCCAATGCGCTCGCCCGGTTGGGCCGGTGAAAGCGGACGGGATGGTGAGTAGCTGCGCTCCTGAAGCGCTCAGGGCTCGAAAAAGTTCGGGAAAACGCACGTCATAACAAACCGAGAGGCCGAGCCGCCCGACGGGCGTGTCCACCACGATGGCTTTCGATCCCGGGGCGACATGCGCGGACTCGCGGTAACGCTCCGCATTGGCCGCGGCCGCACGCCCGGGAATGTCCACATCGAACAAATGGATCTTGTCGTAGCGGGCGAGACGCCCACCATCCGGCCCATAAACCAAGGAAGCGGCAGCGACACGGCCATCCGCTCCCGCCCGTAGCGGCATCGTGCCCCCTACGACGGTCATACGCAGGCGTAGTGCCGTGCTCGCGAGAAAGTCCTGAATGGGACCGTTGCCGTCGCTCTCCGCCACAGCGCGTTTATCCGCGTCGTGGAGCCCCATGAAGCCGAAATTCTCTGGCAAAGCAGCCAGTGAAGCTCCCCGGCCGGCAGCCTCCTCGAGAAGAGGCTCTGCCTGCCGAAGATTGGCCGCGACATCCGGCCCGGACGTCATCTGTAGCGCCGCGACTTTCATTGGCCTCGAGCTGTCTCACTCCGATGCCACCACTATGGGGTCATCCCACGAGCCCTGCAAATGAAGCGGCGCTTTCGCACCCTCGTCAGGGCGCTCCCCCTCAAATAGCTCGCGGAGCGACAACCATGCGGCCGCTACACGGGGTGTGGGTCCCAGGCGCCGTACCGCGGCAGGCAGACGGCCCTCGCCCTTGAGAATCCAGACCTGTGCATCGTAATCACGCGCCAGCAGGCGCGCACGACCCCGCATCAGGATCTCGGCATCCCCGTCGAAGTGCATGTTCGAGGTAACCGCCTCGCCATCGGTCACGTCGAAGTCGGCCTCAAGTCGCGAGAAACGGAGCCCGCCGCTCTCGGAGGCAGCCACCGTCGGCGGGCCCATGCCGCCCACCAATGCGGGCACGAACAGCAGCGCGAATGTTGCCCCTTCCGCATCGGGGTCCGGATCGGCGCGTGTCATCCCGTCCTCGAGCCGCATATTGAGGCGCCCCGCCAGCGTCGCGAGCGCCGGCCGGTCGGTGCCGACGCGCCACTCGAGGTCCCCATCGAGCATAGCCTTCGCCGCGGTCACGTCAGCACGGAAGCCAAAGTCCCGCAGCGTCGCCGCCGCGTTCGAGCTGTCGACGTTGAACTTCAGCCGGCAGCCAACACCCTGACAGTGCATCGTCCCGGTCACGTCCTGGGTGTTTCCCGTGACGCGCAGGTCGGTCACATCGACGGCGTTGCTCCCTGACAAGACGGTTGCCTCGGCACTGCCGATGGAGCGGCCTTCCCAGACGACGTCATCCACGGAGAAATCCGTGGCCGGTCCGAGAGCTGCGATCAACTCGGCGCTCGCCGCGAAAGCATCGTCGTCAGGGATATTCAACCTTGCGAAATGAAACCGCGCCGGGTGCAGCAGGTCAGGTTTCGCGGGCCACTGCGCGGTGCCGAGTATTTCCGGCGACTGCAGGCGCAGATCCGCGCCCAACTCGGTTCGCTCGGCCAATACGCGCACGTCGTGATAGTGATGACCGGCGACCCACAGCTCACCTGCCGCCAGGTCGGCCCGGATCGGCGGCGCCCCGTCCTCCGCCCGCAATTGCTGCCACGCCACGACGTAGGCCGGCAGATCGAGCTGTTTGAGACGTCCCTCCACCAACACCAGCGGCTCACCCGGCAGCACCGCGGGCGCCTTGCCAAACTGCACATCTCCCCGCTCGACGCGCCAGGTCGCATCATTGCGTCGTCGCAAGGAGAGCAGACTGCGCAGGCGATCGCCCAGGCTCACATGCAATTGGGCCTCAGTGGCGGTTCCCTGCGCTTGCACGTGCAGCGGTACGGCGGCCGCGCTCACTTTTGGGAGTGGCTCCGGCAGATGGCTCGCAATTCCCACGAGATTCGAATCGGCCCGTACACGCCATTGCGCGGGCTTGGAATCGGTAGCCGCCACATACGCGAGCTCACCACTCCATTCGGAATGACCCGTTGGCGCGCGTGTCTCGTCGATGACCGTGCCCGCCGTCGCGGCAAGCGCGAGCTGACGAGCGTCCAACACCCCGTAGCCCTGAATGACCAGCGCATCGGAGCCACGCTCGTGCCGCTCCCCGAGATTCAACACCACCGGCCCACCGAGCCAGCTACCTGTCAGGGTGGAGCGCCGCAAATGGCCGCCATCAAAGCTCAGCGCGCCACGCACCGCCTCGATCGGTACGACGCCGGCCACTACCTGCAACCGTGCTCCCTCCACCGCGGCATGAACACGAGGACCATGCCACTCGATGTGCGCCTGGAGTCCCCGTATTTCGGGCCAAAGGTCCCCACCCGAAACAACCGCGTCACTGAGTGCCAACTCACCGCTTGCGCCTGAATGCAGGAGCGTGGGATCGAACGGCCCATGCAACTCGACCTGCGCTCGCTCGATGCGCCCCCCTGTGAGCTCGGACAGTGTGGTGCTCATGCCAAGGGCGCGGGCGAGGTCATCCCCGGCCAACCTCCTCAACTGCGGGACGTCCGCGCCCGTGAGCTCGGCACGCGCGTCGACTTCGCAGCGCTCGCTCGAGTCGGTCGCGGCGAGCGATCCCTCGATTTTCAGCCGAGCGGATTCGTGTTGGAGCTCCAGCTTCTCCGTTCTGATCCGCCAGGAGTTGGGGCTGCGACTGATCTGCAAGCGCGCTTGGACATGCACGCCGTCGATGGGATCTCGAGGTCGCTCGAGCCGCGCCGTCCGCGCCTCGAGTTGGGCGACGAGCTCGGTCTCGTTGCCGGATAGCTGGCCCCCGAGACCCGTCAGGGTGAAACTTTTCGATGGCGGCCCGACCGCCATGTCCGCCAGTCGCGCGGCTGTGCGCAGTCGCTCTCCGACCGGCCGCGCCGTGTTCCAATCAAACACGACGTTGCGCACCGTTCCGGCCAGGACGAGCCCGGATAGATCGAACTGTGGAGTAACCCACCGCGCCAGCGCGGCTACCGTTTGCAGCGGAGCCTCCGCCAACGTGCCGCGGATCCAGCTTCCCGACGCAGTCGCCTCGAGACTCAGGCTGGCCGGTGCATCGGGACCCGCTTCTCCCAATTCGAGCGATTCGACCTGGAGCCGCCAGCCCGTCTCCCGCTGCGCCAGGCGCCAGTCTCCCCGCAGGTGATCCAGATTGAATACGGCGCGGCCGGTCTCGTCTGGGGAGGCGAACTCCAGGCCAGCTCCACTCACCTTGCCGTGGGCCTTCACGAGTCGACCTCGCGCGAGCTCCAGATCCACCGCCACATCACCCCCACCGGCCTGCGGCAGATAGCGCGCGGCATCCGGCACCGAGCCCAAGAGGTCCCGCCAGCCACCAAAGGCAAGCCGGCGACCTTCGAAACGCACGCTGCCGCTCAGAGTCCTGGGCTGCTCCAGATCACCGTCCAGCCGCATCGCGAGCCGCGCCGTACGCCCCAACCGCTCCGGCAGAAACACCAGCCCATAGCCACTCCATTCCGAGCTCACCCGTCGTAGCGACGCGCGCCGGATCTGCAACGTGAGGGGATTAGCGACATCGGCGGGATCAGGCAGCTTCAGCGTGCCGCCATCAAGGTCCACTCGGCCGCCCTGCCAACCTTCCAGGATCCGCACCCCGGTGTTGTGAGCGGGGGTTCGGGCGCTCGGGGGCGCGTGACCATTGGCGCTCGCAACACTCCCGGAGAAGTCGATATCAGCCGCGATCAGCGTGATCCTGCCAGCCTCGAACTGGCCAGTGCGCAATGTTTGCCAGATGTCGAAGCCGACCACGAGCTCGGGCGCCCGCAAGAGCGCGGTAGAGCGGCCCGGCTCGCCCAGCTCGACGCGACGGAACACGGCTTCCGGGCCATACCAGCCCCACCGCAAACCCAACTCCTCGAAATGGATATCCAGACCCGTCTGGGCACGGACCAGCCGCTCGAGCGCGGCGCGGTGCTGCGGCACGCGGGCGACCGCCAGCTCATAGGCGAGCAGCACGATGCCGAAAAACGCCGCGACGACGACAATGACCCACGCGGCCAAGCGCAAGCCCGGCCGTCGCTGTGCCAGCTCCGGAACGATCTCCGCGGATGAGGACTCGGTCTCGACCGAATTCATCAAACAACCTTAGATGAGAACGACGTCGTACTGGTCGACGCCGTAAAGCCCCTCAACCTGAAGACGAATGGGACGTCCGACCTGCGCCTCGAGCTCTGCAAGGGTCGTGGACTCCTCGTCAAGAAGCCGATCCACCACGTCCTGGTGCGCCAGTATCAGCAGTTCGCGGCTGGCGAACTGCCGGCTTTGTCGCACAATCTCGCGAAAGATCTCGTTGCACACCGTTTCCGGTGTTTTGACGAAACCGCGACCCTCGCAGGTTGGACACGGTGCGCACAGCAGATGTTCCAGACTCTCACGCGTACGCTTGCGCGTCATTTCCACGAGTCCGAGCGGAGACAGACTCACGATGTGAGTTTGGGCGCGATCGCCCGCGAGGGCGCGCTCCAGCGCAGCCAACACCTGGCGCCGATGCGACTCATCGTGCATGTCGATGAAGTCGATGATGATGATGCCGCCGAGGTTGCGCAGCCGGAGCTGTCGCGCGATCGCCACCGCTGCCTCGAGATTGGTGCGAAAGATCGTCTCCTCGAGATTGCGATGGCCCACATAGGCGCCCGTGTTCACATCGATCGTGGTCATGGATTCGGTCTGGTCGATGACCAGGTGGCCACCGGACTTCAACGTCACCTTGCGATCGAGAGCTTTTGCAATCTCCTCCTCGATGCCATGCAGGTCAAAGATGGGGCGCGTCCCGGCGTAGAGCTCGATGCGTGTTGCCGCATCGGGCATGAATGCCGCGGCAAATGCAATCATCTGCGCGTGCTCGCGCTGCGAATCCACGAGGACGCGACTCACACCCCGCGACAATTCATCACGCAACACGCGCAAGGCCAGCGGGAGGTCCTCGTGAACGATTGTCCCAGGCTCGGTCTGCGTGGCGCGCACACGGACGTGTTTCCAGAGCTTGTCGAGATAGGCCATATCTTCCCGCAGACTCTCGACTCCCACGCCCTGAGCCGCGGTGCGCAGGATATAACCACCCGTTACGCCCGGTGGGAGCAGTCCGAGGATCGCGCTTTTCAGACGCTGCCGCTCAGCCTCGTCTTCTATGCGCGCCGACACGCCGATTCCTTCACCTCGCGGCATGTAGACCAGATAACGCGAGGGCAGCGCGACGAAAGTGGTCAGTCGCGCGCCTTTCGTACCGATCGGATCCTTGATCACCTGCACGAGGATGTCGTCGCCCTCGTTGACGAGGCGCCGGATGTCCTCGATTTGCGCGACACTGCCTGGTGAGAGACTCACGACAGTGTCGTCACTGGGAGTGCCGGCGATATCGGCCGCGTGCAGAAATGCGGTGCGCTCCAACCCAATCTCGACGAACGCCGCCTGCATGCCCGGCAGCACTCGCGAGACGCGCCCCTTGTAGAGATTGCTCACCAGCCCGCGCCGGCTCGTGCGCTCGATGTAGATCTCCTGCAGGACGCCGTTCTCGACAACCGCGGCGCGCGTCTCGCGTGGCGCGATGTTGACCAGAATCTCTATGCTCAATGACGTGCTCCAGGCTCTCTACGAGCCTTCCGCCCCTACCGCTGCTCGTAAGCGCGCAACGCGCGCGCCGCGAGCCGAACCTCGCGTCAGACGACCTTCATCTCCGCCATTGCCAACAAGCAATCCCCGCCGCCCGCAACAGCTCCGCGGTTTCAAACAACGGCAAGCCCATCACCCCGGAATAACTACCGCTCAAGGACTCGATGAACACAGCCGCGGCGCCTTGCACCGCGTAACCACCCGCTTTGTCGCGCGGCTCACCCGTTTCCCAGTACGCGGCACGTTCCTCCAAGGTGATCTCGCGAAAACGCACCGCGCTCGCGCAGAGGCGCAAAGCGACTCCACGCGCATCGGCGAGCGCGACCGCCGTCAGGACTTCGTGCGTCCTGCCGGACAGACGCCCGAGCATCGCGATGCCATCGGCGCGGTCTCGAGGCTTGCCATAAATAACATTATCCAGCACGACAGTGGTGTCCGCCGCCAACACCGCGAGCGCCTCACCGCTTGCCCGGATCGTCAGCGCCTTTTGTCGAGCCATGCGCGTGACGTACTCACGCGGGGCTTCGCCTGGATTGACGGTCTCGTCGAGGTGGGCGCCGGTGACCGTGTGCGGCACGCCGATCTGGGCCAACAGCTCCCGTCTCCGCGGGGAGACGGAAGCCAGACATACCAGGGGTTGTACAGAATCGCCCGAGCCCATCACTCGCGATGATACGGATGATTGGTCAACACGCCATGCGCGCGATAGAGCTGCTCAGCCAGCACGACCCGTACCAACGCATGGGGGAAAGTCAGTTGCGAGAGCGACCACTGCAAATCGCTTCGAGCCAGCACCTCGGGACCGAAGCCGTCCGGCCCGCCGATGAGAAAGGCGAGGTCGCGGCCGTCGTGCATGCGGGCTTTCAGCCAACTGGCGAGCTCGCGCGTCGTCATTTGCGCCCCGTGCTCGTCCAACGCGACGACGAACTCATGCTCGCGCAGCGCGCTGAGAAGCTTCCGCGCTTCCTGCTCAATCGCCTTTTGGGGTGGACGGCCGGCGCTGCGTGCGCCCGGCTCGATCTCAACGAGCGAGACCTTCAGCCCGGAGCCCAAGCGCGTTATGTAATCCTCGTAGGCTTCGCGCACCCACTTCGGCATGCGTGAGCCCACGGCGATCAGGCGCACGCGCACCGCTGCGTCCGTGCCTGCAAATCAGGTGGCGGGGCGGTGGCGGCGAGCCGTTGGACGTCGGGTGGCAGGGCGGCGTGCCTTTGTGGGGCTCGGTGTCGGAGGGCTGTCAGCCAGGTCCGGAACGGCCTTCGGGCCGGGCTTTGTGTCCGCGGCAGCACCGGCCTCGCCCGCGTCCCACAGCCGCTCGAGGCCGTAGAACTCGCGTACGCGGGGGAGCATCACATGCACGAGGATGTCAGTGAGGTCCACGAGCACCCATTCGCCATCGCGCGCACCTTCGGTGCCGAGCGGCCGATAGCCTGCTTCTTTCGCCTTGCGGGCGACATTGTCGGCGATGGAGCGGACGTGCCGGTCGGAGTTGCCGGAAGCAATGACCATGGTATCCGCAATGTCTGTCAGCCCTCGTACATCGAGCACCTTGACGTTGACTGCCTTCATGTCGTCAAGAGCGGCCGTAACGGTTTCCTGCAACGGCGAGACGCGCGGCTCCGCGGAGCGGCGCGGGCGTGTACGGGTTGTCATGTGGTTTAGAGAATTCTCCTGGTCGTGGTGAAGTTCCAGTGGGGCGGCAACCTTGAGCGGCCGAGCCGCTCGATGGCTCACCGCTGTCGGGGAGCATAGCACCTCGTCTCGCGGATGATCTCCCGGACTGAATCGGGAACGAGATACCGGGGGTCACGCCCGGCGATGATGAGCTGGCGCAGCTCGGTCGAGGAAATCTCGAGCTGGGTGTTGGCGTGAATATAGATCCGCCCAGCGGTCTTCTCGTGCAGCTCCCGGATAGTGCCGGTACCGCGGTCGACCATGACCGCTCCCAGTGGTCCCATGGTCGGGGCCTTCCATCCGGGGCGGGTGGCCACCACCACGTGCGCGAGATCGAGGATTTCGCGCCATCGGTGCCAGTTGGGGAGACCGAGGAAAGCGTCCATTCCGAGCAGCAGACACAACGAGCGATCGGGAAATTCGGCGCGCAGCTCCGTCAGCGTATCGACGGAGTACGACATACCACCGCGGCGGATCTCGCGGTCATCGACGACAAATGCCGGCTGGTCCGCGACAGCTGCACGCACCATGTGCAGCCGCAGCTCTGCGCTGGCGTAGGGCGGATCACGATGTGGAGGATTTCCCGTGGGCAAAATGCGTACTTCGGTAAGGCGCAGCTCCTGCCAAAGCTCGAATGCCGTCCGCAGGTGCCCATTGTGGATAGGGTCGAATTCGCCGCCAAAGAGCCCAATCGGTTGCATTTAGCCGCTGCCTGTCTTACGTAAGCCGCCGGGGCTATTTCAGCACGCTTTGGGGTGGCGCGAGGGGCGATCGACCGCAAATGTCCGCCGCCAGCAGCGCGATCTCGTCCCAGGCGTTACCCATCAGGCGACCCTTCACCATGCGATCGGCGCGACCGGCCCTGATGGTGAGCGCCTGAAACGAAAGCCGTCCGGCGCGTCGCAATCCCTGATCGAGCGCGGCGGACTGCCGCTGCCAGCGGGGCTTTCCGGCGACTGGATTGGCGATCCCATTCCACAGATCACGGATCGCCTTGGTGAGAGCCCACAACACGAGTGTTGGCTCGGTACCTTCGCCACGCAGCCCGGCGATCATGCGCAGCGCTCGCTCGGTGTCCCCGGCAAGCACCGCTTCGCCGAGTTGGAACACATCGAAGCGCGCGCTATCGGTCACGCTCGCGAGAATCGTGTCGACCGTGACTTTGCCGTCAGGGGCGAGCAGCGTCAGCTTTTCGAGCTCCTGGTGAGCGGCGAGCAGATTTCCTTCGGTGCGCTCCGCCAACAATTCCAACGCGTCATCGGTCGCCTCGAGTTTCAGGCGCCGACAGCGCGCGCGCAACCACGCCGGGAGCCGATCGAGATCGACCGGCCAGACTTGCACCCAGGCGCCGTGCGCCTCCACCGCGCGCACCCAATCTGCGTTTTGCGCATCGCGATCCAAACGCGGAGTGAGAATCAAGAGCAGGGTGTCCGGATCATTGCGCTCGAGTAGTGCAACCAACGCCTTGTTGCCGGTCACGCCCGGCTTGCCCGTGGGCAATCGGATCTCCACCAGGCGTCGCGATCCGAACAGCGACATGTTGCCGGCGGAAGCGCGCACATCATCCCAGTCTGAGCCACGCTCCAAAAAATGACTCTCGCGCTCGGTGAAACCAGCCGCTCGGGCGCGCGCCCGCACGGCATCGGCCGCCTCGCCGGTCAACAGGGGGTCGTCGCCGGAAATGAGATACGCCGGCAGCAGCTTCTGCTCGAGATGAGTGGTCAGACTATCGGGGTTCAGCTTCACAGGAATAGTTACGCGAACGTCGGCGACCTTCGTAGTGGTTATTATGCCACTGGTTGCCGCGTGTCGGCTCACAGGCTACGCTTGTAGGATTGCTGCGGGGTGTCGCGCCCCGGCAGCACGCGGTGAAGACTGGACATCCGCTCGAGATCTTCGCCGCCTCCCTTGGGTTCGTTGGACAGGTGCGCTCCTCTTGAGCACGCGTCTTCGCCGCAATCGTGTGGTCGCGCTCGTCGCGGCCTTCACGCTGATCATTGCGCTGTGTGCGTATTCGGCACACGGCCTCGCTGATCGTGCGCACGAGCACGGGCATTGCGACCTGTGTGTCCATTTCAGCGGCACTGCTGGCTCTCCGGCGCACGCGGTCCCGGTTGGCAAGCCGGTCCTCGTCATGCAAGCACCGATCGAGCGCCGGCCGGTCAGCCGCTGCGCTCGCCGCCGTGTTGGAACCTTCCTACCGCGTGGCCCCCCTGACTCCCTCCTGATTTAGCTTCGGCTACGCCCCGTGACTTCCGCTGCGCGCTCCTCGAGAGGGTGGGCGGTTGTGCCGTGGTTCCAATTTGCGAGTTCCGTTCGAGCGTCGTTGCGTCCTGGCAAGGCCCGTGAGCCGCAGGCGAGCGCCGTGCGAAATCTTCAGGAGTGATTTCATGGTTCGATCGAAAAACACTGGCGCCGCCTGGGCGGTCAGAATGGCGGTGATCTCCGCCTGCCCGCTGCTCGCGCTCGCGGCAGGGCCTGCTATCAGCGCGACACCCGGCAATACCGCCACACCAGATACCAAGCCGGCCGCGGCCGACGACGATTCCGGAGCCAGTGGCGCTGGAGCTTCTACTGACTCCAGCAACATCCCGGCCATCGTGGTCACCGCACAAAGGCTCAACGAAGCACGCGAGAGCATAGAGCCGAAGACGGGTGCCTCGACCTACACCATCGACGCTGAGGCGATTCAAGCCATCCCGGGGGGCAACAATGTCCTGCTCAATCAGGTCATTTTGCGGGCCCCAGAAGTCGCCCAGGACTCTTTCGGCCAGCTACACGTGCGCGGCGAGCACAATGGGCTGCAGTATCGGCTGAACGGCATCATCCTGCCCGAAGGCATCAGCGTGTTCGGACAAACGCTCGACCCGCGGCTGGTCGAGTCGATGAAGCTCATCATGGGCGCGCTACCTGCCGAGTACGGCCTGCGCACGGCCGGTATCATCGACCTGACCACCAAGAGCGGGGTGATCGAGCCCCACGGCGAGGTCTCGTTGTACGGCGGCAGCCACGGCCTCATCGAGCCCAGCTTCTTCCACGGTGGCTCGTCCGGAAACTTCAACTATTTCGTGACCGGTGATTTCCTGCGGAGCAACCTGGGTATCGAGGCCCCGGACCGCAGCGTCACACCGCAGCACGACAAAACCACGCAGTATCACGGTTTTGGCTATTTCGAATACCTCCTGGACGAGCAGGACCGGGTGAGCTGGGTGCTGGGAACCTCGCACGGAAAATTCCAGATTCCAAACCAGGTGGGACAGACGACGCCGGGCACATTCACCGTGAACGGCCAGATGGATTACCCGAGCGAGAACCTGAACGAGAACCAGACTGAGATCACGCACTACGGGATCGTCAGCTACCAGCACTCCCAGGCTGAGTTTGATGTCCAGACCTCGTTGACGGCGCGCTATTCCAGCCTGACGTTTTTCCCCGATGTCGTTGGGGACATCCTCTACAACGGATTCGCGCAGTACGCATACAAGCGCGACGTGGCGTATGCATGGCAGACGGACAGCGCGTATCACTTGGGCGCGCATACCGTTCGTGCGGGCTTTTATGTGCAACACGACAAAGCCACCAGTCGGACCACTTCCCTGGTTCTTCCGGCCTCGTGCACCGGGTCCGGCTCGGTCGAGGATCCCTATACCTGCCAACCTTTCAACAACATACCGGGTGATCCGCTCTATAACCCACAGTACGACCAGCCCTACCCGATCCCGGACAACTCCGATGCGACCCAGACGATCGAGAGCGTGTACCTGCAGGACGAATGGAAGATTCTGCAGCCGCTTACGATCAACTATGGGGTCCGTTTCGACCACGTGAGCGCATACACGAGCGGACATCAGGTCAGTCCGCGGGTGAATCTGGTATTGACCCCGATCGAGGGCATGACAGTGCATGGCGGCTATTCCCGTTATTTCTCGCCACCACCGTTCGAGCTCGTCGGTACGAAGACTGTTAACGCATTCCTGGGCACGACCAACGCGCCGGGTGGCGGACTCCTCATCGCCGACCCACCGTTGGCCGAGAAAGCAAACTATTACGACGTCGGAATCGAGCAGCGATTTCCCATCGGCCTCACCGTCGGACTGGACAGTTACTACAAGCAATCCCATGACCTGATCGATGAGGGCCAATTCGGCGCGCCCATTATTCTCACGCCCTTCAACTACCGCTATGGACAGCAGTACGGCGTGGAGCTCACGGCGAACTACACCATGAAAGACTTCAACGTCTACGCCAATCTCGCGACCACGCGCGCGCGGGGCAAGCAGTGGGAGAGCGCGCAATTCAACTTCAGCCCGGACGACCTGACCTATCTTCAGTCGCACTGGATATCGCTCGACCACGAGCAGCAGTACACCGCCTCGGGCGGTGCTTCGTACCGTTGGAACTACACCCGCTTCAGCGCCGATATTCTGTTCGGATCGGGTCTGCGGACCTCCAACATTCATCCCAACGACGGGCACCTGCCGTACTACCGCCAGGTGAACCTGGGCATCAACCAAGCCTTGCCTTTCCTGGCGAGCGGCGATTCCAAGGACGCACCCTCGATCCGCTTGGACGTCATCAACGTGTTCGATCAGGTGTATCAGATCCGTAACGGCACAGGTGTTGGCGTCGGTGCCCCGCAGTTCGGCCCCAGACGGGGTTACTTCGTAGGAGTATCCTGGCCCTTCTGAACAGACCTGGTCGGTGCAAGTCGAGGCGTACTCCCTCGGCACTCGGACGCGCCGCAAGCTTTGAGCTTGCGGCGCGTCCCCCTCCTGCTACGATCGCGCCAACCATGCCAACGAAACGTCCTGTGGCGGGTCGCGCCAAGTCGGCCACCCGAAAATCAGCTACGCGATCGCCGACGCTCTATCCGCCGATACAGCCTCATCGCACCGGCTTCCTGCGGGTCTCGGATCTGCATGAGATCTATTACGAGGAATGCGGCAATCCGAAAGGCAAGCCCGCGGTGTTTGTCCATGGCGGCCCAGGAGGCGGCACGGACGCCAAAATGCGGTGCTTCTTCGACCCGAAGCGTTATCGGATCATCCTCTTTGACCAACGTGGCTGTGGTAAGAGCCGGCCTCACGCCAGTCTCGTGGATAACACGACGTGGCACCTGGTCGAAGACATGGAGCGGCTGCGTGAGCACCTCGGCATCGAGCGCTGGCTCGTCTTTGGTGGGTCATGGGGCTCCACGCTAGCGCTCGCCTACGCGGAAACCCATCCGGCCCAGGTCACTGAGCTGGTCTTACGCGGCATCTTTTTGCTGCGGCGTTGGGAGATCGAGTGGTTCTATCAGAACCCCGGTGGCGCCGCGGCGATCTACCCCGATCTGTGGGAGCGCTATGTCGAGCCCATCCCGGAAGTGGAGCGTGCCGACATGATCAAAGCCTACTACACACGCCTCACGAGCACCGACGAGCGGGTGTTACGCAGTGCCGCGAAAGCATGGTCCGTCTGGGAAGGCGCGACGAGCTTCCTGAGACTCAACCCGGACTACGTGGCGAAATTCCAGGAAGATGACTATGCCGCGGCGTTCGCGCGCATCGAGTGCCACTATTTCATCAACAGGGGCTTCTTCGAGACTGACAACCAACTCATCGAGAACGTGGGGCGCATCCGTCACATTCCCGCCGTCATCGTGCAAGGCCGTTACGATGTGGTATGCCCGATGAAGAGCGCCTGGGACCTGCATCGTGCTTGGCCCGAAGCGGACCTGCGCGTCGTGCCCGACGCCGGACACTCAGCATTTGAAGCCGGTAACACCCAAGAACTGGTGCGTGCCACCGACCGTTTCGCGCACTAAGTCAGGCTAGTGTACACCCAGTATGTGGAGCACGAAGAACAGGCCAGCGCCAAACAGGGCCGCGCCGAGCAACACGCACACGGGCAGCGTAAGCACCCAGGCGAGAATGATGTTCCTGACCGTGTCGCCCTGGATCCCGGACTTGTTGGCGACCATCGTGCCCGCGATGCCGGACGACAGAATGTGCGTCGTGCTGACGGGTAATCCGAGAATATCGGCCGCTTCGATGGTACCAAAGGCGATCAGCTCCGCGGACGCGCCCTGCCCATAGGTGAGGTGCGCCTTGCCGATCTTCTCACCCACCGTCACCACGATGCGCTTCCAGCCCACCATCGTGCCGAGACCGAGCGCCAACGCGACCGCGAATTTCACCCACGTGGGGATGAAAGTCGTCAAACCTTTCAAAAGAGCTTGGTACTCGCCGGCTGACTTGGCATCGAGCTGCGCCGGGAGCTGCTTTTTCTTCGCCATCTTGGCGAGCGATTCCGACACCATGTAGACATTCAGGCGCAGCTCGCGACGTTGGTCGCCGGGAATGGCGTTGAGGTCGGTGAAGCGACCGGTAGTCTCAATGATGGCGTGATTGACGGTCCCGAGCGCCTCGAGGGTGGCGGGTGTCGGAGGGTCCTTGCGCAAGTAACCTGTCAGCACCTTCCGGGCGGCCACGAGATCGGCGTTGGTGGCAACCGGTCCGGATTTTTGGACGTGCTGCTCGAAAGCGATTGCGTCCCCGTGGATGCGCGCGATCGTCTGGGGACTCGTGCTCATATCTAGCGAGAACGTCGCTGGCACGACTCCTACCAAGATCAGCACGATCAGGCCCATGCCTTTCTGACCATCGTTCGATCCGTGGGCGAAGCTCACCCCGGTGCAGGTGAGGATCAGCAAGCCGCGGATCCAGATCGGGGGCGGATTTTTATCCTTGGGCGCCTGGAACAAAGCGGGATTGCGCAGCAGGGCTTTGAAGATCACCACCAGGAGGCCCGCGAGAACGAAGCCAATGAGTGGCGAAAACACCAGGGCCTTCAGGGTGTCGGTCACCTTGCCCCAGTTCACCCCATCGCCGAAGGCACTGTCGGGACTCAGTACGGAATTCATCAGTCCCACGCCGACGATCGAGCCGATGAGCGTGTGCGAGCTCGAGGCGGGCAAGCCGAGATACCAGGTCCCGAGATTCCAGATGATGGCCGAGAGGAGCAACGAGAACACCATCGCGAAGCCCGCGCCGGACCCTACGTTGATGACCAGCTCAACCGGCAAGAGCGCCACGATGCTGAAAGCCACCGCGCCGGAGGATGTCAACACACCGATCAGGTTCCAGGTGCCGGACCAGACCACCGCCCAGTTCGGCTTCAATGAGTTCGTATAGATGACCGTCGCCACCGCGTTGGCGGTATCGTGGAAACCATTGACGAATTCGAATCCGAGAGCGAGACCGAGGGCCAGGACGAGGAGAATCGCGGTAGGCAGATCGACGCCAATACTGGCCAGCATGCTGTACAACTCCGCTCGGACTTTGTGTTTGTTCTAAAGTCGCTCGCAGAGTATTGCAGTAGTGTTACAAACCAATGACGGCAGCCGGCTCCTACAGCCAGCCCTTTTGGCGCGCCAGGCGATAGGCTTCCACCCGGTTGGCCGCGTTCAACTTACCGATCGCATCCGACAGATAATTGCGAACCGTGCCGTGCGAGAGACTCAGTTGCGTGGCAATGTCCGCGGACGACAATCCCTCACCGGCGAGGCGCAAGACCTGTCGCTCTCTTTCGTTGAGCGGATCGGATTCGGTCCACGCCTCCAGCGCGAGCTGTGGATCGATGACTCGGCCACCGCCATGGACCTTGCGGACCGCGTCCGCGAGTTGGTCGGCCGGTGCATCCTTGAGAAGATAACCGGCGACTCCAGCATCCAGCGCTCGCCGCAGATACCCCGGCCGCGCAAACGTGGTTAGGATCACGACTTTGCTCGGCAGTGCGCGCTCCTGCACCCGGATCGCGAGCTCGAGCCCTGTCATTCCCGGCATCTCGATATCCGACACGATCACATCGGGACGCACCCGTTGCGCCTCGCTCCAGGCGCTCACGCCATCAGCACAGCTGCCCAGCACCTCGATATCGCTCTCCAGACCCAACAGCGCCGCCAGCGCCCCGCGGACCATCGCCTGATCTTCCGCCAACAACACGCGTATCACGTGCGCACCACCGCCGCCGCAGATGCTTCCGCGGGATTTCCGACTTGCATCCTACCGACGTTTGCAACCGGCGCAACATTGGCACCTGCTCCAATCGGTCCGCAGGCCGCGCCCGCGCCGCTGGGCGTCATGACTCCCGTCCCTGACACCGAGCCCGTCAAAGGCAACCGCACAGTCAATGTCGTCCCTTTCCCCCGCGGCGAGTCGATCTCCAACATCCCGCCCAGTGACCGCACACGCTCGCCGATGCCCTGCAGTCCATTGCCACGAGCAGTAATCCCGCCGCGCCCATCGTCGCTCACCCGCAGGCAAACCATCTTCCCATCGCTCGCGGCGCCCGGACTCGTTCCGCCCACGCTCGCGGCGTCCGCGTTTTTGTGGTCCGCGCTCTTGCCGCCCAGGCTCGCGGCGCCTGAGCCCTTGCCATCCGCGCCCCCGATGCGCCCGCCCGCGACCGCCTGCGTCAGCACTTCGATGCGTGCCTCCCGCGCGCCGGAGTGCCGTTGAATGTTGGTCACGGCCTCACGAACGATCATCGCCAAGGTCGTCTCGATCTCCGCCGACAGCACGGCCCCGTCACGCTCGTACAGTAGCGTGATGCCCGACGTGCTCAACAAGGCTCGTGCGGACGCGATCTCGTTTTCCAGCGCGGCCGCCCGAATGCCGGCCACCGCCGTCCTCACCTGCTTCAACGCCTCACGCGCGATACTGGTCACTTCCGCGATCTCGCGCGCCGCGGATGTCCGGTCCCGATCCAACAACTTGGCCGCGAGCTCGCTTTTCAGCGCGATCAGCGACAGCGTGTGCCCGAGCAGATCGTGCAGATCCCGCCCGATGCGCTCGCGCTCGGCGACCCGCGCCATGCGGTGCATCTCCTCCCGCGAAAGCCGCAGCGCGATGTTTTTGCGCCGATTCTCGGTCATCATGAAGTTGGTGAGCGAGGACGCGATTGCGACCACCGTTATCACCGTGAACATCACGGCGTTGAATCCCAACACCGCCAGCTCCAACGCGTAAACCGCCAACAGCCCGAGCACGAACATGACGATTCGACGCAGCGATCCCAGCGCGAATGGTGAAACCGCCGCGCAATAGATCAGGTAGGTATTGGCGCTCTCGTTGAAGGGCATCAATGCGTAGGCCATGAGCGCGATCGTGATCAGCACCGGCAGCGCGGCCCGCCCCGGTGGCTCGTGATAGCGAAAGCCCCGGACCACGCGGGCGTACATAAACAGAAACACTGGCACCGAGAGGCAGGTCGGCCACAGCCAAAACCACCCGTGCGGTTGCGGGCCCAACACCGGAGTGAATAGAAAGCCGAGATAGATGAGCCAGACATAATGGGCCCATCTCGGCAGCTCGTAGAGAACCGCCGCGCTGTGCGGATCGCTCGAGCTGCGATCGTTGGATTCGCGCGAGTTCATTGTCAGGGCACTCCCGCCGCAGTCTAACGCACCTGCCGCAGCCCGCGCCGGGCCAGAACAAAGAACAGCACCGCCAACCCTGCGACGCCGACCACATGAGGCACCAGGTCAATGCCACCGTTCGCGGCCGCATACCGGGCCAACTGACCGACGTGGAATGCAGGCCAGACCGCTGTGAGCTGCGCCAGCGCATGAGGCACGACGGAAAGGGGTACCCGGATTTCGCTCCCCAGCATCCCCAGAACGAGCACCCCCACCCATTGCACCAGCTCGGGCACGACCCGTCCCACCGTCGCCGCAGCCAGCATCAGGCCAATCCAGACCGCCATCGCCAGCACCAGGGCGGTGATCACTCTGCCCGCAAGCGAGACCGCATTGCGCCCGACGATACCGCCCACCACCATTCCATTTCGCTTGGCCCCGTGCGTCAGCACCGCCGCAGATGAATTCGCCGCATACATCGCCGTTCTCCGAACCGACCCAGCCATAGAACCCATCGCACTCGTCTTGCGAACAGGCTAGGCCGCCTGACCCCCTTCGGACCAGGGTCGCCCGTCAGGACTTACGCCTGACAATCGTCAGCTCGAAAGTCCGACCACCGCCAGGAGGCGCGAGCCCGACCGGCTGGCGGACGGTGGGTTCCCGTCAGCTGCGCGCCAACCCGGTCGGCCGGTCGCTGGCATCGATCAGCGCATGTTTCCTCAACCACAACCGCGCATCGTCGGCATCCTCGGCAAACCACGCTTGGGCTTTCCCCAGCCGGAAGCTATATCCCCATGCATCCATATCCGCCCAAAGCCGCGCGCGTCCCACCCCCGGCAGCTCATCCGCAAGCAACACCTGCAGGTAGCACACGGCGGACTCCTCGAGGTCGTCCCCACCCGCATCCCGATCCAACTCCGCCCGCCGCTCCGGCGCCATGCAGATGTAATGACACGCCTCGTGCAATATCGAATGCACCGGCGTATCAAACCGTGCGTACAACCGATCCCCTCTCAAGCCCGCCTCACTGTCTCCCCAATAGGAGCCCGGAATCACCTCCTGCGGCGACACCAGGGTCAACTCCATGCCATACCGTCGCAACAACATCGCGACAGCGACACGATCGATTGAAGAGAGGGCCAACAACTACAAGCGCGCCAAGCGGCGCATCACCATGTCGGCCAGGTCGTGCGCCATGTCCTGCCGCAGGATCATTTCCTCGTGATTCTTGGCCAGCAACAACTGCTCCGCGAACGCGAAGCTGCGCACGTTCGAGACGTCCGTGGGCGGCAACAACTCCTTCTCGCCCGCCGTCACCGAAAATCTCACCGTGTACGTCAACTCGTATTCGTCCGGCTGGTTCTGCGCCGATACGGACAACGTCCGCCGCACGACCTCGTCCTTGAGGATGTTGACCACCACGGACGCCTCGTCCTTCTGCTGCGCCGGACGCGCCCCCGAGCTGATCATCGCTCGCTCGAGACTCAGCACGAACTCGCTTTGCGGATCGGCAGTCTGCACGTATGGCGTCTTCACCACCTCCGGCAGCGGCGTCCGTCCTTGCAGATGAAAGCCGCAAGCGCTCAACGCCAACGCCGCGACGATACCTCCCAGCCTCTTCATGCCAACCACACCACGATGCCTGTCACACCACGACGTTGACGAGCTTCCCCGGCACAACAATCACCTTGCGCACCGGCTTGTCCCCGACGAACTTTCTCACGTGCTCATCCGCCAACGCGGCAGCCTTGATCGTGTCCTCATTGGCCGCCGCGGCCACCGTCACCCGGCCCCGCAACTTGCCATTGACCTGCACCACCAGCTCCAGCTCGTCCTGACGGAGCGCATCTTGCGCCGGCTGCGGCATGGGCGCATCCAACAAATCACCGAGCTCCTTGACGAATCCAAGCTCAATCCATAGCGCGTGTGTGATGTGTGGCGCAATGGGATACAGCGTGCGCAGCAAGATGCCCATGCCCTCGCGCAACACGGCTTCCCCGGCTGGGGCGCCCTTCGCCGCCTCCAGCGCGTTGAGCATCTTCATGGTCGCCGAGACCACGGTGTTGTATTGCATACGCTGGTAGTCGAACAGCGCCTGCTGCAAAGTCGCGTGCAGGTCGTGGCGAACCTTCTTCAAACCGCTCTCGAGCGTCGCCGCGCTCACCCCCGGCGCGGTGGCGATCCGCTCGCGCTGCTGGTGGCAGAAGACCCACAATTTTCTCAAGAAACGATGCACGCCTTCCGCGCTCGCATCGGACCAGGGCGCGCTCTGGTCGGGAGGCCCCGCGAACATGACGAAAGCCCGCGCGGTATCCGCTCCGAAACGCTGGATGAAAGCACCCGGCTCGACGACGTTGTTTTTGCTCTTGGACATCTTTTCGATGCCCGCATAGATGACGGGCTTGCCGTCCTCGATGGCGATGGCGCTGACCGGGACGCCACGCTCATCGAACCGCTCTTCCACCTCCGCGGGATAGAACCAGCGCCTTTTGCCCCCGGCCTCCTCGCGATAGTAACAATGCGCGAGCAGCATGCCCTGGGTAAACAGCCGCTTGAACGGCTCGTCGAACTTGACCAGGCCCAGGTCGCGCATCACCTTCGTCCAGAAGCGCGAATACAACAGGTGAAGCACCGCGTGCTCGATGCCACCGATGTATTGATCCATCGGCATCCAGTAATCGGTACGCCCATCGACCATCGTCGCCGCGTCCGGGCAGCAATAGCGCATGTAGTACCAGGACGAATCGACGAACGTATCCATCGTGTCGGTTTCCCGGCGCGCCGGCTGCCCGCATCGGGGGCACGTGCAAGCCAGGAAGCGCTCGTCCTTGTTGAGTGGATTCCCGCTGCCGTCCGGCACCAGGTCCTCGGGGAGGACCACGGGCAGCTCCTTTTCCGGCACGGGCACCACGCCACAGGCGCCACAATGGATGATGGGGATCGGCGTGCCCCAGTAGCGCTGGCGCGAGATGCCCCAGTCGCGCAGCCGCCATTGCACCTTCTTCTCGCCGAGCCCCAGCGCCTTCAGATCGCCGGCGACGGCATCGACAGCCTCCTGGTAGCTCTTGCCGTCGTAGTCATACCGGCCGTCGGCCGAGCGGGAGTTGATACAGCGGCTCCCGTCCGTCTCGGCGTACCACGCCTCCCATTTCGTACCGGAGAAGGCCTTGTCCCCAATCGCCACGACCTGTTTGATCGGCAGCCCATAACGCAGCGCGAACGCGAAATCGCGCTCATCATGGCCCGGCACACCCATGACCGCGCCGTCACCATAGCTCATGAGCACGTAGTTGCCGATCCAGACCTCAACCTTCTCGCCGCTCAACGGATGGGTGACGAAGAAGCCGGTCGGCACGCCCTTCTTCTCGAGCGTCGCGAGCTCAGCATCCGCGACCCCACCCTTACGACATTCCTCGATGAACGTCTGCAGTCGACCGCCCTGCGAGCGGCCCGTCCGGGCCGATCGTTCTCGCCGCGCGAGCTCCAACGCCAAAGGGTGCTCCGGAGCGATGGCCACGAACGTGACACCCATGATGGTGTCCGCGCGTGTCGTGAACACCCACAACAACTGCCGCTCGCGCTCCAACTCATAAGGAAACGCGAAGCGCACCCCCTCGCTGCGGCCGATCCAGTTCTCCTGCATGATCCGCACTTGCGCGGGCCAGCCGTCCAGATCGTTCTTGACCGTGTCGAGGAGCTCTTGCGCGTACCGGGTAATCGCCAGGTAGTAACCGGGGATCTCCCGCTTCTCGACCGGCACACCCGAGCGCCAGCCGCGACCGTCTACCACCTGCTCATTGGCCAACACCGTCTGGTCGACAGGATCCCAGTTGACGATCTGGGTCTTGCGATAGGCGATGCCGCTCTCGAGCATCTTCAGGAAAAGCCACTGGTTCCAACGGTAGTATTGCCGGTCGCAGGTCGTCACTTCCCGTGACCAGTCAAAAGCGAACCCCATCGGCGCGAACTGCGCCTTCATGTCCGCAATGTTGGCGCGGGTCCATTTCGCCGGCGCGATGCGCTTGTCGATCGCCGCGTTTTCGGCCGGGAGTCCGAATGCGTCCCAACCCATGGGCGTCATCACGTTGTAGCCGGATGAGCGCATGAACCGATACACGACATCGTTCAACGTGTAGTTGCGCATGTGCCCCATGTGCAGCTTGCCGCTCGGATAGGGCAGCATCGAGCATACGTAGTACTTCCCCTTCGGGAAGCGCGGATCGTTCTCCTTGGCACGGTAGGCGTCCAGCGAACGCCAATGCTGTTGTGCCGCGGCTTCCACAGCAGCGGGGTCGTATATCTCTTCCATCGACGAAAAAGAGCTTGGGACTCAGGTGGTTGCGGGGGACGGGAGAGGATACACGAGTGCGCGTCAAGCCGTCAGTTGCGCGCACCGCCGCATAAAACCCAGAGGGCCGGCAGACAAGCGCCGGCCCCTGGTTGATCGCTATTGAATCCTCAGCGGCACAAAGATCTGCGCATCTTCGCGCTGGATCAGCAGGGCCACGTTCTTGCCCGCGATCTTCGCCGTATCCTGAAGCTCCTTGGACGTCTTCACGCGTTTCCCGTTCACACCCAGGATGATGTCCCCTGGCTGCACGCCTGCGGCAGCAGCAGGACCCGTGACGTCCTCGACGACCAGCGTACCCGTCGTCTGCACCTGCTCTTTCTCCTGCGGCTCCAAAGCCCGCACGGTAAGTCCGAGCTCCGTTGCTTTGTCCGTCTGCCGTGCCCCTGGCTTACCGGCCGGCATGTTCGCCGCGGTTTGCTGCTGCTCCTTGAGCTCGGCGATCTTGACCGGAATGGTCTGCTGCTTGCCTTGTCGCCAGACCTGCAGACTGGCATCGCTTCCGGGCCTCATGGCCGCGATCGACCCAGAAAGCTCCCCGTACCGCTCGATCGGGTGGCCGTTGACTCCCAGGATCACGTCCCCAGGCATCAGGCCAGCCTTCGAGGCCGGTCCATCTTTCTCCACAGAGCTCACCAGCGCCCCACGCGGGCGATCGAGGCCGAAGGACTCCGCCAGTTGCGCGTTGACGTCCTGGATCGTGACACCGATGCGGCCGCGGACCACGCGCCCCGTCTTGATGAGTTGATCCTCGACATTGCGGGCGACATCGATCGGGATGGCGAACGAGACACCCATGTAGCCACCGGTGCGGCTGAAAATCTGCGAGTTGATGCCAATGACCTCGCCGGACAGATTGAACAGCGGGCCGCCGGAGTTGCCCGGATTCACCGCCACGTCGGTCTGGATGAACGGCACGTAGTTGTCACTCGGCAGGGAGCGCGAGGTCGCGCTGATGATTCCGGCCGTGGCGCTGTTCTCGAAGCCGAACGGCGAGCCGATCGCCAGCACCCACTGTCCCGGCTTGATTTTCGCCGGATCGCCCAGGCGCACCGTCGGCAGGCTAGTGGCGTTGATCTTGATCACCGCCACATCGGTGCGCTCGTCCGCGCCGATCACTTTGGCGGGAAACTCGCGCCGGTCGGTGAGCCGCACAGTCACCTCGTCGGCATTCGCCACCACGTGGGTGTTGGTCAAAATATAGCCATCGCTGCTCACGATGAACCCGGAGCCCGCGCCGCGCACGGGCGGCTGGTTGCCACGCGGGGCCTGGTCAGGACCCGGGATACCGAAACGGCGGAAGAAGTCGAAAAACGGATCGTTGGGTGACAAGCCGGGGGCCCCGCCGCTGGCGGACTGCGCCTTTTCGACGACCTCCACATTCACCACCGCCGGACCGTACTTCTCGACCAGCGGAGAAAAATCCGGCAGAGCGCGTACGAGGCCTTCGGCAGTGCCAGCCGGCGGCGACGCCTGCGCGATCTGAGTCGGACGTGGCGACTGGGCGCTCAGGCCTCCGGAACAGGCCACCAGCGCGATCGAAACGCCTAACAGCGAGACCGCACGGTGGGCGGGGCGCGAAACTCTCATGCTCGACTCCGGGGTGAGGGGCCGCTGGGCCCGCGTGGCAAGGATGCAAAGGTCTTGGTCATCTTAAGCACTTGGCGTGCCCGCGGGTGGCTTTCGTCCAGACACGCGACGTATCGCCGCCGCGCCCGCCAGCGCCACAGTCGCCAGCAGCACGACCAGCCAGTTTCCAACACGGGCGTAAGGCGTGAGGCCGGAACGCGGCGTTACCGAAGAATGCAGCACATAAGTCTGGAACTCGGGAGCGAGTGCGACGACTTCGCCGTGCGGTCCGATCACACCCGAGACCCCATTGTTGGCGGCCCGGATCATATATCGGCCGGCCTCGAGGGCGCGCATCCGGGCAATCTGGAAATGTTGATATCGCGCCGTGGAGTGACCGAACCAGGCATCGTTCGTGACATTCACCAGCGCGGTGGCCTTGCGTAGCACACCCAGCATGGCGCTGCCGTAGGCATCCTCATAACAAATGGTCGCACCGAGCTCGAGACCGGCCGCCGGCAGCGGGGGCTGATTGGCGCCGCCGCGAGTGAAATCCGAGTACGGCAGGCTCATCAGACGTAGCCAGGAGCGCACGAAGCTCGGAACCGGAAAGAACTCGGCGAACGGCACCAGGTGGTCCTTGTCGTACCAGCCCACCGTGTTGTCGAGAGAGAGTATGGAGTTGAAGTACTGCTCGCCGGCGTCCGACTCGCGGAGCACCCCGAACACCAGGGCCGAGTTGCGGGCGCGGGCCTCGTGGTAGAGCGCGCTGATGTAGGGGATTTGATTGTTGGCCAGGTCCGGAACGGCCGACTCGGGCCAGACGATGAGCTGTGTTCCCAGGGTTTTCTCGGTCAGCTCGCGGTAGAGCTTCAGGATGGTGTCCTCGTTGCTGTCGAGCCACTTCTGCTCCTGGGAAATGTTCCCCTGGACGATGGCCACCGAAACCGGCGGCCCGCTCGGCTGAGTCCAGTCCACCGGGCGCAGCGCGCCGGCCGCGAGCCACGGCGCGAGGCACACGATAGCTCCGGCGATGCGCACCCGGGGTGTCCCGCAAATCACGGCCGTCAGTCCGCCGGCACTCAACAGCAACATCGCGCTGATGCCGTAGACACCTGCAACCGGCGCGTAGCTTGCGAGCCACGTATCCGTTTGCGAGTAACCGAGCGACAGCCACGAGAATCCCGACAGGAACCAACCACGCCACCATTCAATCAACAGCCAGGCTGCCGGGATTGCGACAAACCATCGGACCGCGCCGGCTGCCGGTAACCACCGCGTCACGAAATAGCCGAGCGCGGCGTGATACAGCCCCATGATCACGACGAGCGCGAGCATCAACATCAGGGCAACCCACAATGGCGCCTCGCCAAAGATGCGGATGCTGATATAGAGCCAGTAGGTCCCGACCGCGAACGTGCCCGCGTTGAACCAGAAACCGATCCAAGCACCGGCCCGTGGCGTAGCGCCTTGCCACAGCCACATGAGCAGCGCGGGACTGAGTACCGCGAGCGGCCACCAGTCCAGCGGCGCGAAGGCAGTAGCGAGGAGCCCGCCCGCGATCGCTGATACCGCGCATCGACCCCGGAGTGAGCTCAATAGCAAGAGGAGACTACGTGTCCCATTCTGCGCCACGTCCATACGGTCGTCCCGTATGGTTCCCGTGACGGCGGCCATGCGCCGTTCGCTCATACTCAGGACTCGCCGCCCGAGGGCTGATCTTCCGGCGGGATAACGTCCTGCGGCGGCACGACCCGCAACGCGTCGATGCGCCTGCGGTCAGCACGGGTCACTCGGAATTCGAAGCCGTCGATGACCGCGGAATCGCCTCGCCGTGGCAACCGGCCAAACTCCTTCATGAGCAGGCCGGCCACCGTATCGAAGCCCTCTTCCTCCGAAAGGTGCGCGCCGAAATATTCATTGAACTCGTCGATGCGGGTGAAACCGCGTACCGTGAACTGGCGCTCCGCCTCCTTGCGAATGTTGTGATCGTCCTCGACGTCGAACTCATCATCGATGTCGCCGACGATCTGCTCGATCACATCCTCGATGGTGACCACGCCAGAAACGCCCCCGTACTCATCGACGACAATGGCCATGTGGTTGCGGTTGCGGCGGAACTCTTTCAGAAGGACGTTCAAACGCTTGGACTCCGGCACAAACACGGCTGGACGCATGTACTCACGGATGTCGAAGCGCTCACGCTGTTCGGAGGCGCACAGGCGCAACAAGTCTTTCGCGAGCAGAATTCCGACGATGTCGTCGCGATCCTCATCCATCACGGGAAAGCGCGAGTGGCCCGATTCAACCACCACGGGCAGTATCTTCCCGAACGGATCATCGCGGCGAACAAACACCATCTGCGCGCGCGGAATCATGATGTCGCGAACCTGGAGATCACCGACCTCCAGCACGCCTTCGAGCATGGTGAGGGCGTCCGGCTCCACGAGGCCCCGTTCGCCCGCCTCGCGCAGCATCGCGACGAGATCCTTACGGTCTTGCGGCTCCCCGCCAAATCCCTGGGTGAGTCGCTTGAGCCAACGTCCCGTTGCGTTGAGGTCCTTCGCCATCACGGACTCCGATACGGATTGGCAAAGCCGAGGCGGCGCAGAACCGCGATCTCGCGGCGTTCCATGCGGCTGGCATCCGCCTCATGCTCGTGGTCGTAACCGATGAGGTGCAGCGATCCATGCACCACGAGATGCGCCCAGTGAGCGCGCAGGCTCTTCTTCTGCTCGAGGGCCTCGACGCGCAACACCTGCGGACAGATCACCAGGTCTCCCAGGGGTAGAGGCTCGTCACCGCCGGCCACGCGGGGCAGGTCAGCTGCTGGAAAGGAGAGTACGTTCGTCGGCTTGTCACGTCCTCTGAAACGCGCGTTGAGCTTTCGGCTTTCGGCGGGCCCGACTACGGAGACGCCAATTTCGCGGCCGAGCGCGCGACGGCCCAGTGCTGTGCTCGCCCAGCTCGTCAAGTCACGGCTCGGCGGAGCCCAGCTCCGCACGCGCCGGCGAACGTCGATCCGGACAGACCCATGGGTTCTGCGGGTGCTCACGAGGAGCCACTCAGGGCCTCGTAGGCCTTCACAATACGTTGCACCAGCGGGTGGCGTACGACGTCCTGTGCGTCAAAAAACGTAAACGCAACACCCTCCACTCCCCGCAGGACATTGATCACGTTGCTCAGTCCGGATTGTTTACCCGGTGGAAGATCAGTCTGCGTCACGTCCCCGGTCACCACGGCCTTGGAGCCGAAACCGATACGGGTGAGAAACATCTTCATCTGCTCGATGGTCGTGTTCTGCGCCTCATCGAGAATGATGA
>CAYNTW010000049.1:0-5633 GCA_964400085.1 uncultured Steroidobacteraceae bacterium
CATGGGCAATACGTCCGGCGTTGCGTCCGAGATAGACGTCAGATAGTGCGTGCACACTGAGCGTTGGCATCTCTCGCACGGCCTCCAACGCTTCTCTGTACGTTTGATGCGCACAGTGCGAGTTCAATCCGGAGGTAGCCAACAGCACTTTCTGCGGATAATCTTGCCTAAGTGTTGGAAGTGGAGAAAAAGTAGGAGGCTCCTGTGCCAAAAACCTCGTTGGAGACACTGAGTGAGTGTCGCAAGTTCGAGTCAGACTTCGAAAGTCTCATTGCGGAGATTGACGCAATGTTCGAGAAGCACACCACGCAGTTGAAGCGCGTCATCCTTTTGGCCGCGCTTGCAAATACTATGGTGTACGCCACACTGACGAGTGCTTTGATCGAGTTCTTGGTTCATCACGCACCATAACAAAGGGCCTGGTCGATCATGGGGGTACTTCGGTGCTGCCTCGAAAGCCGTTCTGGCGCCACGCTTCGTAGACGACGAGAGCGACGGCGTTTGATAGGTTGAGGCTGCGATTGCCGGCCCGCATGGGGATGGTGAGTTGGCGTTCGCGCGGGACGAGGTCGAGAACCTTGGGCGGAAGGCCGCGACGCTCCGAACCGAAGACGATGGCATCGCCAGGTTGGAAGGAAGCTTCGGTATAGAGGCGCGTGCCGCTCGTCTCAATCGTGAATAGTCGCGCGCCGGCCAAAGCGATGAGGCAGGCGTCCAAGCCCTGATGCAACTGCACAGTCGCCAACTCACTGTAGTCGAGTCCAGCGCGGCGGGCGTTCTTGTGATGAAGGTCGAATCCGAGCGGCTTCACCAGATGCAGGGTGCTGCCGGAGTTGGCGCACAGGCGAATGACATTACCGGTGTTAGGCGGAATCTCGGGTTGGAAGAGAACGATCTGGAACAAACAATCAGTATCCCGCGCGGCTGACGTTCACAGGGAGCATCAGTCTTAGGCGCCGCCCAGTTCCTTTTCGAGCACGCTGGTCAGAGGTTTGAGGAAAAACGACTCCGCGGGCATGAGGCGCGCCTGGATTCCGTGCTTCTGGAGGGTGTCGGCAACGACTGGACCTACCGCCGCGACTACGGTTTGGGTCAATGCATCTCTGACCCTCTGTTCTGAGGCGATGCCGAAAAAGCGCTCGACTTGCGGGGTGCTGGTGAACGCGATGGCGTCTATTTCTCCTGCCTGCATGCGCGTGAGGAGGTCGAGCACGGCCGCATCATCGGCGGCGTCGGCATAAACGTAAGGCGCTACGGTCGATACGCTCGCGCCGGTGGATCCGAGAAAGTCGATGAGTGGGCGGTTTGGCTCGGTCCCATAGAGTTGCACGCCGAAGCGGCGCCCTTTCAAATCTTGACCCCGCAACGTGGCAATCACACCGTCAGTCGTCGGAGGCTCGGCAGCGACGTCCGGTTTCATGCCCAACTCGCGTAACGCTCGTGCCGGTTTCGGGCCGCGGGTGATCTTGCGCGCAGCAGACAATGCGCTGAGAAAGCGCTCTCTGAGAGCCGGTTCGTTTCGATCGATACAGCCGAGAATGCGGCGCAGCCCTTCGCCGGTCAGGAAGATCAGGTCGTCGAAAGCCCCCTCGGCCAGCGCGCGACTCCACTGGAGCACGGGATCGGGATCAGGCGCGTCGCGAATCGCGACCATGGGGCAGCGGACGACCCGAGCGCCGCGGCGCTCGAGCATCGCAGCGAAGACATCGATCTCGCGTGTCTCTGGAACCGCAATCACGCGGCCAGCCAGGGGCTGAGTGTCCATGGATCGCATATTACTCGGCCCGCGGTTCCGCGCTACCGCCGCAGGTGAGCCACCCAGCGGTAGAGGAGCAGCATCGTAATGACGAAGGCTACGGGGCCAAGCACCACGGCTTGGTGGTCGGCAAAGTCATCGCCGACCAGCGCCAGCGGGAAGTCCTTGCCGGAAAAGGCAACCAGGGCGGCGATCAGCACGCCAATGAGACCCTCGCCGACAATGAGGCCGGAGGCCAGCAGAACCCCAAGTTGCTTGACGCTCGCGGCGTTTGGGCGCCGGTCGGCGCGTCGGTCGTAGTACCAGCCCGCCACGGAACCGATGATGCACATGAGCAGACTTTGAGTGGGCAGATAGATCCCCAAGCCCACGGCGAGCGGTGAGAGATGAGCTCCCGGGCGCCAGCGGCGTATCAGCCCATCGACAACGATAGCCACGACACCGATCAACGCTCCCACTTCGATCAAGCTCCAATCGACATTGTTTTGCAACACACCTTGGGCAAGCGCCGACATCAGCCCGGCCTGTGGCGCAGGCAGCGCGTGCTCGCGAGTCGGCCCCGGGGCGCCGGCGAATCCATACGCGTGGTTCAGCAGGTCGAGGACCGGCGGAATGATCGCCGCCCCGGCAATGACACCCACGACGAGCGCCGTCTGCTGCTTCCAGGGCGTGGCCTCGACCAATTGACCGGTTTTGAGATCCTGCAGGTTGTTGTTGGCAATGGTGGCAACGGCAAATATCAGCGAGGTTATGAACAGCGCGTAGGCAACGAGGGCGTGCTCGCCGCCGGCAGGCAAACTCGAGCGGACACCCAGGACGAGCAGCAGCGCGGCACCGAGCGTGGCCAGGATGCCGATTCCGGATAGCGGGCTGTTGGAAGCGCCGATCAACCCCGCCATGTACCCGCACACCGAGGAGACCAGGAAGCTCATCAAGACTACGTAAATCAGTCCGCCGACGACCAGGAGGGCCTCGTGACCACCCAACACCCCACTCGAGTCGAATCTCGCCAGTAACAGCGGAATGGGCGCCAGGCAGACCAGCGTCAAGGCGGCGATCATGCCGATTGGCATGTCCCGGTCGGTCCTGGGCAAGGCAGCCTCACTTCCCGAGCCGCGAGCGCGCGAGGCAGCCAGGGTCGCTCGGATACCGCCGTAGACGGGCCCGACCAATTTGCCAAGCGTCCAAAGAGCTGCGATGAGAATCGTGCCCGCGCCGACAAACCGGACCTGGTGACTCCACGTGTTCTGGGCCAGAACGGCAGCCGCGGCGTTGCTGCCACTGAGGGCGGAATAGTGCGGCACGCCCCATACCCACGCGATCAGCTCGCCGACAAAGAGCGCGATCCCAACCCATAGCCCGATCAGATGGCCGATGCCGAGCTGGGCCACTGAAAACAGCAAACCACAACCCGTTACCCAGCCCGGGTTGCCGATTCGGACATAACGCGCCAGGTCGCCCGCGAATATGCGAGTGCCAATGATAATGGCAAACGATGCTGAAGCGATTGATCCTACGACTACGGCCTTGAGGCCGGCCCGTACGTCTTCGACGGCCTCCGCCCCGGCTTCCGTACCACTGCCAACCTTCAGAACCTCAGCGCAGGCAACCCCTTCGGGGTAGGGCAGATCCGATTGCGTGACCAGCGCCCGCCGCAACGGAATGGAGTAGAGAACACCCAAGACTCCGCCAAGTGCGCAGACCAGGGCGGAAGTCCAGTACGGGAAGCCGGTCCACCAACCGACGATCACCAGGCCCGGCAGCACGAAAATCATAGCGGAGAGGGTGCCGGCGGCCGAGGCGACCGTCTGGACGATGTTGTTTTCCTGGATGGTGGAGCCCGGGAATCCCCGCAGGATGGCCATAGAGATGACAGCCGCGGGAATCGACGTCGAGAAGGTCAATCCGACCTTGAGCCCGAAAAAAACATTCGCCGCCGTGAATACCACCGTGATCGCAACGCCCAGGATCACTCCACGGACGGTCAATTCCTTCTGCGCAGGCGTCGCGGTCATACGACGCCATTCCAATGGACCACCTCGCGCCGCGGCGCCGACCCCCTTGCCATGGTTTACTCCTGGGATTCGAGCTTGTTTGCCCGAATACTATCAGTTCAGCACCCATGGCAGGGCTTCGGTCCCCGTCTCACTCGGCGGGGGCAACCGATGGGTCGAGCTCCAGTGAGGCATTCTCTCGCGGCAGTGCCCAGGCCAGCCACTGCTGGTGCAAGACCGCCACCAGGATGAACGCCAGGGCGGCCAGCACTCCGAAGGTGACGAAGCCCATCTGATAGCTGCCGGTGCTTTCCTTGGCGATGCCCATCACGACGGGAAGGTAGAAGCCACCGATGCCGCCGGCTGCTCCAATGATGCCGGTCATGACGCCGGTCTTGCCGGCCCAGCGATGTGGCACGAGCTGAAACGTAGCCCCGTTCCCCAGGCCAAAACCCAGATACAGGGCCGCCAACAGCGCGGTGCCTCCCGCGAGCGATGGCATGAACACGGCAAAGCCCAGGTTGCACGCCGCGATCGCTACCAGCAATACCAGCAACACCCGCACTCCCGAAAGCCGGTCGGCAACCCAACCACCGATCGGTCTCACCATGGCGCCTGTGAAGGAAAGGGCCGCCATGATAAAGCCTGCATCCAACTTCGAGAGCCCGTACTGGGTGGTCAGCAGCAGGCTCACGTACGAGGACATTCCGACGAAGCCACCGAAAGTGATGCTATAGACGAGCATCACCACCCAGGTATCGCGCTCGGCGAGCACTGCCAGGTACTTTCTTGGCAGCACCGCGAGGACCAGGGCCGCACCCAGTACGGGCAGCAGCAGCTGTCCGGTCTTGCCTGGGCCGAAGAGTCCACGATCGACCATCAACACCAATGCGATCAGGCCAATCAAGGCCACCACGGAGCCCACGAACGCCCGTTTCGTATCGCCGCTCTTGGGACTACGATCCTCGGCCCAGAAGAAGATGGTCACGGCGGCGAGCGCCAGCAGCGGCAACACCGCGAAAGTCGCGTGCTGCCAGCCGAATCGCTGCGCGAGTCCCGGAAAGAGAAAGCCATCCAACACCGCGCCGATGTTGCCCGCGGCGGCCAAACCCAACACCAACCCCTGCACGCGTGGCGGGTAGCTGCTGCCGGCCATAGGCAGCGCCACCGCGAAGCTCGCCCCACCCACGCCCAGGAAAACACCGAGCACGAGCAGCAGGGTATAGCTGGGCACGATCGGCAACAGCAGCACGACCGCCGGTATGGCCGAAAGGGAGATACTGATGAGAGCCAACCTTCGTCCGCTCACCGATTGGAACAGGTTGCCCAACGTGACGCGCACGATGGACGCCGCCAATACGGGTACCGCCACGAGAAAGCCGGCTTGTGTGGGGGAGAGCGTGAGTTGCTTGGAAATGAATGGCGCCAGCGGGCCAAACATCACCCAGGTGGTGAAGCCGGTATCGAAGTAGAGAAAGCAGGCCACCAGGGCTTTCCAGTTGCCGCTCTTGAGCGAGTCGATCAGTTTCATGCGATGCCGTCCGCTGTAAACCGTGGAGCGCGCTGCCCGCGCTGCCGCCGGCGCCCAAACAAAAACGCCGCCAACGGTGCGCGTGCATGTACATGCGCACGTGTTGGCGGCGTTGCCTTTATCGCGAAGTTGGATGCAACGGGCGTGCCACTCAACCCGTGTTGAGTGGGGAAGCCGTGGTGGGCCAAGGACTTAGCGCGAGCAGTGGGTTGCAAGGGCAACCGCTCCAGCCGGGCGCCGGAGGGGTTCTTGCCCCTGCAAAGAGCGCCGCGCGGCCGTGGCGCACGAAGTTTGGGCACCAAACGGCGCGCAAAAGAACACGGGCCTGGGCGCCAGGTCGGGCCGGTGAGCG
>CAYNTW010000049.1:5733-35616 GCA_964400085.1 uncultured Steroidobacteraceae bacterium
GCGAAGTGCCAGGACGGGGCGCGGACGCCCGGGCAGCGCTTCAGGATCCGACGTAAGCGCCAGGACTTTCCGGATCGAAACTCCGGCCATCCAGGAAATGCTCCACCTTCATGTCAGCGGCGGGCAGCTCAGCCCCCAGGTCCTGGAGCGCGCCGCGGTAGAGATCCGGTCGGTAGGTCGCGCGCACCGCCGCGATGTGCTCGTCGCGGAATTCAACCTGGCGCCATCTAACCATCTGCGCGTAGAACCAGACCGCGTGGCTCACCCACGGAAAAGTGGCTGCATGCCGCGCGGGCACGTAGAAATCCGCCATCGCGGTGGGCTCCGAGCCCGGCTGTAGTCGCAGTCGGCCGGCCAATGCTCCATACAACAAGCCTTCCGGAGCCCCAACATAGTTGGGTTGCGCGAGCAGCTGCGCGACTTTCGAATGATTCTCCCGATGTTCGATCCAGACTGCCGCCCGATAGAGCGCGCGCAGCAGGCCGGCCAACTGCTCGGGGTATCGTTGCGCCCACTCCGCGCGACACCCCAGAACCTTCTCCGGACTCAACGGCCACAACGAAGTGGTTGGAGTGACCATGACTCCGACCCCCGCATCCACCGCGACCGAGCTCCACGGCTCGCCCACGCAGAAGCCATCGATCTGGCCTGCGCGCAGAGCGTCAGCCAGGAATGGCGGCGGAATTACCGCGAGCCGGACGTCGCGGTCTGGGTCGATCCCAGCGGCAGCCAGCCAGTAGCGCAACTCGTAGTTGTGACAGGAAAACGGATAGACCATGCCGAGCGTGAGAGGCTCGAGATGCGCGCGCGCACGCGCCGCGATCACTCGACGCAGCGCTTCCGCCGGCGCGAGGGAGAAGTCGCCGGCTACCGCCCCTTGCTCACCCATCTGCTGCCAGAGCGGCAGTGAAACGGTGATGGCGTTGCCGCCGAGCCCGAGAGAGATCGGGGCGATGAAGGGAGCCTTGATATGTCCAATGCCGAGTGTCGAAGCGACCGTCATGGGTGCGAGCATGTGCGCGGCGTCAAAATGCCCAACAATCACGCGATCGCGGATGTTGGCCCACGAGATTTCGCGAACCAGCCGCAGCTCGAGCCCTTCCTCCGCGGCGAACCCGAGCTCGGCGGCGATGACGAGGCTGGCGCAATCGAGCAACGGAATGAACCCTACAGTCAACTTCATCTCAACAACCCCGCCGCGGTGATGACCGCCTGCGCGACTTCCACGAGTCGCTTGTTGTCACTCATCGCGGCCTTGCGCAGCAGCGCGTAAGCCTCATCCTCACTCAAGCCACGCTGCTTCATGAGTATGCCCTTGGCTCGCTCGACCAGCTTGCGCTCATCCAGCGCCTGCTTGGTGCGATCCAACTCCTCGCGCAGGTCGTTGAAGGCTTTGAAGCGGCTCACCGCCATATCGACGACGGATTTCACGCGCTCCTTTTTCAGGCCATCCACGACATAAGCGCCCACGCCTGACTCGACGGCGGCCTTGATCATGTCCGAGTCCGAGCGGTCCACGAACATCGCCACGGGCCGCCGCACCACCCGGGAGACTTGAAACATCTGCTCCAACACATCGCGATTCGGATTCTCCAGGTCGATGCAGATCACATCGGGATCGGCGTCGACAATGCGCCGCAACAGGTTCTCGGTGTCCCGCAGCACCATCACGGTGGTGTAGCCCGCTTCGCGCAGCCCCTCTTCCAGAATCGAGGCGCGCGTCACGTTTTGATCGATGAGCAGAATGCGTAGCGCCGGCTCGCTCATTGGAGTCGCGCTCGAGTTTCGGGGGACACCAGGATCACGGATAGCCACCATCGGCACGCTGCAACGGTTATGCCACGAGCATCAAGGCCGCGATTGACCGAGCCGGGCGGGCTCTCGAGCGCACCGCGCCTGCACGATATTTGTGCAGGTCGCCCCCGGCCTGCTCCGCAATCGGTCAAAACCCGGGGCCGCGAAGCACCGCCGCGCGTCCAAGTCCTTGCCGGCAAAGGGGTGCCGCGCATGGCACAGCGGTTGCAACGTATTCCCACGAGCAGATCCAACGAGGGCGCGCAGCCCGCGGGCGGGTCCGCAGGCAACGCCGCCGATTCGAGCACGCGATTCCTCCACTGACGCGCGCTCGAGTTGGGTGGCGTTTTTTTTTGACCCAACAGTCGCACCGGCGACGGGTGGTTCGATGAGCGCAGGTAGGTTGGTCGTGATCGGTAACGGCATGGTCGGGCAGCGGCTGCTCGAGGCCTTGCCGTCAGATGCCGGATTGGCCGTTACGGTTCTCGGCGAGGAACCCCGGCCCGCCTACGACCGGGTGCAGCTCTCGTCATTCTTCTCGGGCAAGACGGCGGAGGATCTCTCGCTCGTCAGCGCCGATTTCTTCGCTCGCAACGCCATCACGACGCACTTCTCCGAGCGAGCGGTCGCGATCGATCGGAGCGCGCGCCGCGTGCGCACCGATACAGGCCGCGAGCTCGAATATGACACCCTGGTGCTGGCCACCGGCTCGTATCCGTTCGTCCCCCCGATCCCCGGCCGCGATCGCGCCGCGTGCCACGTCTATCGCACGATCGAGGATCTGGAGGCGATTCGCGCCAGCGCGGGTGACGGCGCGCGCGTGGGCGCGGTAGTGGGTGGGGGCCTGTTAGGTCTCGAAGCCGCCAAGGCCCTGGTGGATCTCGGACTTCAGACGCATGTCATCGAGTTCGCGCCGCGCTTGATGGCCCTCCAGGTGGATGAGGGCGGCGGTGGGATGTTACGTCGAAAAATCGAGGCGCTGGGTGTTCGGGTACACACAGGAAAGAACACTCGTGAGATCGGTGACGGCTCCGGGACGCGGCACGTCATGAAGTTCGCCGACGGCAGCTCGCTCGAAACGGATGTCATCGTGTTTTCCGCCGGCATTCGCCCGCGCGACGAGCTGGCTCGTGCCGCCGGGCTCGAGGTCGGCGAGCGCGGCGGCATCGTGATCGACAATTTTTGCCGCACCTCCGATGCCAACATCTACGCGATCGGCGAATGCGCCCTGTGGCGGGGCAAGGTGTTCGGCCTGGTCGCGCCCGGCTACCAGATGGCGCAGGTGGTCGCTGCGCAACTGACCGGCAAGGCCGATGTTGTCTTCAATGGCGCCGACATGAGCACCAAGCTGAAGCTCCTCGGAGTCGATGTGGCGTCCGTGGGGGATGCGCATGGCGCAACGCCGGGATCGCGAGCGTATACGTTCGTTGATGGCAAACGGGAGCAATACAAGAAGCTCGTCGTCAACGAGGATGGGTCGCGTCTGCTCGGTGCGGTGCTCGTGGGTGATACCGAAGCCTACGGTACCTGTCTGCAGATGGTATTGAATGGTCTGCCACTGCCCGAAGCGCCCGAGGAGTTGATTCTGCCTGCCCGCTCCGGGGGTGAGGCACGGCCGGGCACGGGACTCGCGGCACTACCAGCGGATGCGCAGATCTGCTCGTGCAACAACGTGAGCAAGGGGGCGATTTGCGCGGCGGTCGAAGCCGGCTGCACCACCATCGGCGCGATCAAGACGCAGACCAAGGCCGCGAGCTCTTGCGGCGGTTGCGCCTCCCTCGTGACACAGATCCTCAAGTCGGAGCTCAAGCGCAAGGGCGTGGCCGTCGACAATCACATCTGCGAGCACTTTCCCTACTCTCGCCAGCAGCTCTTTCACCTGGTGCGTATCGGCCGACTGAGCAGCTTCCACGATGTGATCACCGCGCACGGCCGGGGATTGGGCTGCGACATCTGCAAACCCGCCGTGGCTTCCATCCTGGCCTCCTGTTGGAATGGCTTTGTGCTCTCGCGGGACCGGGCTCCGCTGCAGGACACCAACGATTACTTTCTGGCAAACATGCAGAAGGACGGCACCTACTCGGTCGTGCCTCGCGTTCCAGGTGGCGAGATCACACCGGAGAAGCTCATCGCCATCGGCGAGGTGGCCCGCAAGTATGGCCTCTACACCAAGATCACCGGCGGACAGCGCATCGACCTCTTCGGCGCCCAGGTGAATCAGCTCCCGCTCATCTGGGGGGACCTGATCGCCGCCGGCTTTGAATCCGGGCATGCCTATGGCAAAGCGATGCGCACCGTGAAGTCCTGTGTCGGCTCCACCTGGTGTCGCTATGGAGTTCAGGACAGTGTGGGTCTCGCCATCGAGATCGAAAATCGTTACAAGGGCTTGCGCGCTCCGCACAAGATCAAACTCGCGGTCTCCGGTTGCACGCGTGAATGCGCCGAGGCGCAGGGCAAGGATGTCGGTGTCATCGCCACCGAGAAGGGTTGGAATCTCTACGTCTGTGGCAACGGTGGCATGAAGCCGCGCCACGCCGAGTTGCTCGCCGCCGATCTCGATAAAGAGACCCTCATCCGGTACATCGACCGGTTTCTCATGTTCTACATCCGCACGGCGGATCGCCTGCAGCGCACCTCGACGTGGCGCGACAACCTCGAAGGCGGGTTGGATTATCTGAAACAGGTGGTGTGCGAGGACAAGCTGGGCATCGCGGCGGAGCTCGAAGCCGATATGGCGCGCATCGTCGCCACCTATGAGTGTGAGTGGAAGAAGGCGATCGAGGATCCGGTGACCCTCAAGCGGTTCCGACATTTCGTCAACAGCCCCGCGGGGGATGAGAACGTGGTGTTTATCAAGGAGCGCGGCCAGATCAGGCCGGCCACGGCGGCCGAACGTCGCCGCAAAGAGGAGGTTACGGTATGACCGCGGGCATCGCCGAGAGCCAAACACACGCTCAAGTGCGCAGTGGCGGTTGGAGCTCCGTGTGTGAGCTCGAGGATCTTTGGCCCGATATCGGCGTGTGCGCGCTGGTCCACGGTAAGCAGATCGCGGTCTTCCGCATCGGCGACGCACTCTACGCGTTGGACAACTACGATCCCGCGAGCGGAGCGAACGTGCTCGCGCGCGGTATCGTCGGTGATATCAAGGGTGAGTGCGTGGTCGCCTCGCCACTCTACAAACATCACTACAGTCTTCTCACGGGGCGGTGTCTCGAGGATTCCGCGAAATCCGTGAACGTCTACCCAGTGCGGGCGCTCGATGGGCGCGTGTGGGTAAACGCCGAGCCGCAGCAGCAGCCGGCCGCCGCCACGCGCCGTCGCCGACTGATCGTCATTGGCAACGGTATGGCGGGAATGCGCACGGTCGAGGAGTTGTTGGAGCTTGCGCCCAACGCCTACGACATCACGGTGTTTGGCGCGGAGCCTCATACCAACTACAACCGCATCCTGCTGTCGCCCTTGCTGGCCGGGGACAAGAGTACGAAGGAGATCTTCCTCCACACGCCCGAGTGGTACAAAGAGCACGGTGTCACCCTGCACTCCGGTGACCCGGTCGTCTCCATCAACCGCCGCCGGCGGATCGTGCGCTCACAGAAAGGCGTGGAGCTACCGTACGACCGGCTGCTCTTCGCGACCGGCTCGACGCCCCAGATACTGCCTGTCCCCGGAAAGGATCTCCCCGGTGTCATGACCTTCCGCGATCTGGCGGACGTGGATGCAATGCTGGAATCGGCGCGCCGTTACAAAACCGCCGTGGTCATCGGTGGCGGCCTCCTGGGTCTCGAGGCGGCGAGTGCGCTCTCTCGCCGTGGAATGGATGTAACGGTGGTGCACCTTTTCGACGCCCTCATGGAGCGGCAACTCGACTCGGTGGCGGCATCGCTACTGCGAGCCACTCTCGAGCAACGTGGTCTCAAGTTCCGCATGCCCGCGACCACTACCGCTATTCTCGGCGACGAACGTGTGTGCGGCGTGAGGCTCGCGGACGGCAGTGAGCTTCTCGCGGACCTCGTGGTCATGGCCACTGGAGTGAGGCCGAACGTCGAGCTCGCGAGCGGCGCCGGACTACGCTGCGAGCGCGGTATCCTGGTAGACGATACATTGCAGACTTTCGACCCCAGTATCTATGCGGTCGGCGAATGCGTCCAACACCGCAACAGAACATTCGGTCTGGTCGCGCCGTTATGGGAGCAGGCACGGGTCTGTGCGATCCATCTTGCGGAGCTTGGCGTCTCGCGTTACCGCGGTACTTTGCCCGCAACGCAACTCAAAGTCGCGGGTATCGAGTTGTATTCAGCGGGCGAGTTCGCCGGTGGCAATGGCGCCGAAGCGCTCGTGTTGCAAGACCACCGCAACGGCATCTACAAGCGCCTGGTGATCCAGGACAATCGACTGCGCGGCGCCGTTCTCTACGGCGATGCGAAACATGGCTCCTGGTATTTTGAGCTCATGTCCGCGGGGCGCGATATTGGTGGCATGCGCGATCGGCTGCTGTTCGGGCCGGAGCACGCGACCGCATGAACCGTACGGTGCGCACGACGTGCCCCTATTGCGGGGTCGGTTGCGGCGTCCTCGCGCGTGCGACCGGTGAAGGTGTCGAGATCGCTGGCGATGTCGCTCATCCTGCGAACTTCGGCAGGCTATGTTCGAAGGGCTCGGCGCTGGGTGACACCGTGGGATTGGAAGATCGGCTCCTTCATCCAGTCATTCATGGCCGACGCTCGAGCTGGGATGAGGCGCTGACACGGGTAGCGGAAGCGTTCACTGACACGATCCGCCGTCACGGGCCCGAAGCAGTTGCGTTCTACGTCTCCGGTCAGCTTCTGACCGAGGACTACTACGTGGCGAACAAGCTCATGAAGGGCTTCATCGGCGCTGCGAACATCGATACCAACTCCAGGCTTTGCATGGCTTCCGCGGTAGCCGGGCACCGCCGGGCCTTCGGTGGTGATCTCGTCCCCGGGTGTTATGAGGATCTGACGCTGGCCGATCTGGTCGTGCTGACCGGATCGAACACCGCGTGGTGTCATCCCGTCCTGTTCAGACGCATCGCGCAGGAGAAGGAGCGCCGTCCAGAGCTGAAGCTCGTTGTCATCGACCCGCGCCGCACGGCGACCGCTGCCATTGCCGACCTCCACCTCCCGATTCGATCGGGCTCTGATGTCTGGTTGTTCAACGGGCTCCTGACCTGGCTGCGCCGCCACGGGATGATGAACACCAGGTTTGTGACCTCTCATACGCGCGATGTGCTTGCAGCGGTGGAGGCCGCGGAGCTATCCGCGCCCGACAGTGAAGCGGTTGCACGAGCTTGCGGTATCGATGCCCGGAGGGCTGAGGAATTCTACCGTCTGTTCGCCGACAACGAGCGTGTCGTCACCGCGTTTTCCCAAGGTGTAAACCAGTCCTCCGCGGGGACCGACAAGGTCAACAGCATCATCAACTGCCATCTGCTGACCGGGCGGATCGGCCGGCCGGGCATGGGACCGTTCTCGCTCACCGGCCAGCCGAACGCCATGGGTGGACGCGAAGTCGGCGGCATGGCCAACATGCTGGCCGCCCATATGGAGTTGGAGAATCCGGCGCATCGCGAGCGGGTGCAAAACTTCTGGGGCAGCCCCCGGATGGCTACCCGCCCGGGGCTCAAGGCAGTGGATCTCTTCGAAGCCGTGGAC
The DNA here is from genome assembly GCA_964400085.1 of uncultured Steroidobacteraceae bacterium. GTDB lineage: Bacteria > Pseudomonadota > Gammaproteobacteria > Steroidobacterales > Steroidobacteraceae > 13-2-20CM-66-19. Next base: position 13,200 of record CAYNTW010000049.1, read on the forward strand.
GCCGGTCGCATCAAGGCGATCTGGATCATGGCAACCAATCCCGTGGTCAGCTTGCCTGACGCCGAGCGCGTACGGGCGGCGCTGCGGAAGTGCGATTTCGTCGCCGTCTCGGACTGCGTCGCGCGTACGGATACGACCGCATTGGCCCATGTCTTGCTGCCGGCCGCCGCGTGGGGTGAGAAGGACGGCACCGTCACCAACTCGGAGCGTTGTATCTCGCGGCAGCGCGCTCTCCAACCTCTACCGGGAGAAGCGCAGCCTGACTGGTGGATCGTCTCGGAGGTGGCGCGACGCATAGGTTTCGCGGCGAGCTTTCCCTATAGCTCCCCCGCGGAAATCTTTGACGAGCATGCCCGGTTGTCCGCCTTCGAGAATGACGGGACGCGTGGCTTCGACATCGGCGGCCTGGCTGGACTGCGGCCCGACGAGTACGACGAGCTCGAGCCCGTGCAGTGGCCGGTTCCCCGGGGCACGCGCGGCGGAACTCAACGCCTCTTCGAGGAAGGTCGTTTCTTGCACCCCGACGGCAGGGCGCGGTTTATTCCAACTGCGCCACGGGAGCCGGTCGGTTCCACGGACGACGAATTTCCGCTGATTCTCAACACTGGAAGGATTCGCGATCAGTGGCACACGATGACTCGGACGGGAAAGTCGCCTCGCCTCGCGGAGCACCTGCCTGAGCCGTTCGTGGACCTCCATGCCCAGGACGCCTTGTCGCATGCACTGCGCGCCGGAGAGTTGGCACGGGTAAGCTCCACGCGGGGCTCGATGGTCGTGCGTGTCCGTACCAGCGGTGAGATCGCTCGCAAGACTCTGTTCGCACCGATTCACTGGAGCGGAGAGAACGCTTCCCAGGCTCGGGCAGGCGCCCTGGTCCATTCCAACGTCGATCCGATTTCCGGCGAGCCGGAGTTCAAACATACGCCGGTCTGCGTCGAGCCGTTTCCGGTGGAATGGTACGGGTTCCTTCTGACACGAAAACCTTGCGACGTCAGCGACGTGACCTGGTGGACCGTGATTCGCGGCAACGCCTGCTGGCGTTACGAGCTTGCCGGGCGCCAGGTCCCAGCTCACTGGGGGCAGTGGATGAGGCAGCGACTGGACGCGTTGGATCCCGGTGAGGACTATCTCGACTACCATGATCCCGCGGCGGGCATCTACCGGGCCGCGCGTCTGGTGGAGGATCGTCTCGCGGCCTGCCTGTTCATCTCGCGCCGGCCCGATCTGCCGGAGCGCAACTGGCTCTTGGGATTGTTCGCCAAGCAAAAGCTGACCGCCTTGGAGAGGACAGGTGTGCTCGCCGGCCGCCCGCCCGGGGTTCAGGCCGAGGCCGGACCGCTGGTTTGTTCGTGCTTTGGCGTCGGTCGTGACACATTGCGGCGCGTAATCACCGAGCAGGGACTCACGGATACGCGCCAGGTCGGTGCGCGGTTGAAAGCGGGGACGAACTGCGGCTCTTGCCTACCGGAGATCCGAGCCCTGCTCGCCGAGCGCGGTGATGCGACCAACGTCTCGGCTCGCCAGGCTCACGCCGAGGCCTAGGAGGGGCCACGAGCCTGTCCTAGCGCTCGTTCACGGCCCGACCTTCTTGATATAACAGCGAGATCGCTTCCGCGCGGCGGTGGATTCCCAGCTTCACCAGGATGCTGTGCACATGATTCTTCACTGTGGGCAGCTCTATGCCGAGGTTGCGGGAGATCATCTTGTTCGACATGCCTTCCTGGACGAGCTTCAGGATCTGCGCTTCACGCGTGGTCAGACTTCCCGGGGAGGGGCGTCCGGCGCGCGCCGTGGACAAGGCGGCGACCCGCCTGAAGAGCGAGCCGGCGATCTTGGGTGAGCAATGCACCTCGCCGCGCGCGGCCGCTTTCATTGCCGCCAAAACATCGTCCACCGATCCGTCGCGCGTGACGTAACCGGCGATCCCGGCCTGCGCGCAGCTCAACACCTGAGTTTCGTCTTCAGGCATTCCCAGGGCGACGATTTTGCTGGCACTACCGAGGCGGACGAGCTCCTTGGCGACCGAGAAAGCGCCGTTCATTGCCATGTCGAGGAGCGCGATATCCGGCCCGAGTCTATGGGTTTGCTCGATTGCCTCGGGCGCGGAGCAAGCCGACCCTGCGAGCGTGAAGTCGGGCGACTCCGCCAGAACACGCTCCAACCCTTCACGATATAGACGGATGTGACTCGCGACGAGAACGCGAATGCTCAACATGTGACACCCCCCAAACGCGTCGGCGACGCGTGACTCCCTTTAGATCGTTCGTCCCTTCGAGGGCCACCCGTGTGCCATGGTACCGCTCACACGGCGCGGGGCGAACACGATCACGTAGATCGCGCTCCGTGTCAAGACACGACATGGGGCCAGTGTCAGGACTCGCAACCGCTCGCGCGCTTTTAGCGGATCCCGACCATCAGGCGCTTCAACACCGGGGTGAGGAGCAACATGGCGCCGCCGCCGATCGTGCCCCACCAGAAGATCTTCAGGAATAATCCCGGTAGAGACAAGAGGTTGCTCGAATCAAACTCACCGGAGAGCTGGCCGGCGAGGTTGTCACCGAGCGCCAGGCTCAAGAACCATAACCCCATGACCTGGCCGACGAAGCGCCCGGGGGCGAGTTTCGTCATGGACGAAAGTCCCACGGGCGACAGGCACAGCTCGCCGATGGTGTGCAGGAAATACGTGCCAACCAACCATGTGGGCCACACCTTATCGCCGGCGAGCACGCGCAGGGAGGCCAGGTACATCACAAAAAAGCCTGCGCCGAGCAACAGCAGGCCGAGCGCGAATTTCACCGGTGCGGACAGATCGCGGTTGCGGCGGCCCAAACTCAACCACACCGCGGCCAACACGGGCGCGAACACCACGATGAAGAACGGGTTGACCGCCTGCAGGAGCCCTGCCGGGATCTCGAGGCCGAGGACGTGCCGATCCGTATAACGGTCCGCGAACAGGTTGAAAGATGCGCCCATCTGCTCGTAGCCCGCCCAGAAGGTCACGCTACCTGCGAAAAGAGCCACCATGACGTATACACGATTGCGCTCGGCGCCTGTCAGGCCGGCAAACAGGATCAGATATCCAAAGTATCCCAACGCGAGGACCGCCATTGCCCAGCTTGCGGCCGTGCCGACAGCGTTGACATCTATGACCAGCGAGCCCGTCAGAGCTAGTGCCGTGATGATCGTGATCGCAGCCACGAGCGCGAGGACGGGGATCCAGGAGCCCTGCTGCGCGTCAGGCGCTCGCTGTACCCCGCAGACACCCAGGTAATGTCGGGTCGCGAGGAATTGGATGAGACCGAACACCATGCCAACGGCGGGCAGCGCGAAGCCCGTATGCCAACCGAAGTACTGCGCGCAAGCCGGGACCGACGAGGAGCCGAGCACCGAGCCCAGATTGATGCCCATGTAAAAGATGGAAAAACCAGCGTCGCGTCGCGAGCCGCCCTCCGGATAGAGCTGCGCGACAATGGTGCTGACGTTGGGCTTCAGGAGACCAACACCAAACGTGGTGACCAGCAGCCCAACGAAGAACACCGCGGTGTTGCCCGAGGCCAGCAGCGAGTTGCCGACAATGATGAACAGGCCGCCGGCCAGGACGGCGCGCTGCGCCCCGACCAGCCGGTCGGCAATCCAACCACCGAACACGCACGATAGATAGCTGCCTGCCAGGTACAGACCATAGATGGAGCTGGCTGTCTTGACGCTCAGCCCGAGCCCGCCCCGGGCCGCGGTGGCCGTCATGAAGAGAATCAGGATGGCGCGAGCGCCGTAAAAGCTGAAGCGCTCCCACATCTCGGTGAGAAAGAGCGTAGCGAGACCGCGTGGTTGACCGCCGTATTGCTTGTTTTCGGCGGCCGTTGCGCCCGCCGTTTCGACGACCTGGCTCATTGTTGGGATCCTCGGTCGGCGCGCGCGGCCGGTGCACTTCGATTCAAAGCTCAGGTCTTTTGCAGCTCTTTCCGCTCGGCCTCGGTGCGCTTCATCCGCTGGAGAATCCGCGCCATGAGCAGCCCGCCTTCGTACAGGAGGTACATGGGGACCGCGAGGATGGATTGCGACACCGCGTCCGGGGGAGTGAGAAGGGCGGCGAAGATGAAAATGCCCAGCAAGACGTAGCCGCGATTCTCCGTGAGTTTCTCCAGTCGCACCAGGCCGGTGATGACCAGGAGCACGACCGCCACCGGTACCTCGAAGGCGGCGCCGAAGGCGAAAAACATGACCAGCACGAAGTCGAGATAGCTGTTGATATCCGTCATCATCGAGACGCCCTTGGGCGTCGTGCTGGCGAAGAAGGCGAACATCACCGGGAAGACGAAGAAGTACGCGAACAGCACGCCAACATAGAAGAGGACGATCGCGGAGCACAGCAGCGGCACCGCGAAGCGCTTCTCGTGCCGATACAGGCCGGGCGCGACGAAAGCCCAGAGCTGGTACAGGATCCACGGCATCGCGATGAACGCCGCGATGAAGAACGAGAGTTTGAACGGGGTCGTGAACGGCGACATCACGCTGGTGGCGATGAGGTGCGTCCCCGCGGGTAACTTCTCCTGCAGCGGCTGCGACACATAAGAGAAGATGTCGTTCGAGTACATCATGCAAGGCACGAAGCACAGCCCGACACCGATCATTGCCTTGATCAGGCGATCACGCAGCTCCAGCAGATGCGAGATCAGTGTGCCTTCGGCGAGCTTTTCCGGTTCATCACTCATGAGTGCCTGTGGGTGTCAGCCCCTTCGGTCACAGGCTGCCGCTCGGGGGCTGGGACCGTGTTGGAAGCATACGCCTCGCCGGCGGCTGCGCGCTCAGTGGGTCTCGCTGCGTCGGCTCTCTCAGCCGAAGGCTCGGGCTGGGCCGCCGCCACGTTCGCTTCGGATGCCGTGGATACGTCAGCACCTGACGTGGCTTCAGCGCCCGCATTCTTTGCGAGGGGGGCCGCTTCCAGCGGGGCCGCTCCGTTGGGCGTAAGCGGATTCGCGCCGTACTCATTGGTCGGATGAGCGTGGGAGAAAGTATCGGCACGTAAGTCGGCTGGATCAGGTCCCCGGTATCCAAAGGTCGCGGGATCCTGCGGCTGTGTTGTTTCGGCGCCCGGTGGGCCCTGGGGCGATTGGCCGTACGGGTCGTGAGTGGTTCCTGCGCCGCTGTCGTTACCCGATGCAGGAGCGGGCGCGTCTGCGGCCGTATGGACCCCCGCCGCGCCGCTCGCGGCCTCTGCGGGTTTCTGCGGCTTTGCCTCGTGAGCTTTACGCACCTGCTCGAGATTGACCTCTTCCTCGAGCTGCTCTCTGAACTGCCGCGCCATGGCGCGGGCACGGCCGATCCAACGGCCGACCTGGCTGGCGAGACGCGGCAGCTTCTCCGGTCCTAGCACCACCAGTGCTATGACGAAGATCAGCAATACCTCAGAGAAACCGATGTCGAACATGAATGGTTGTGGGCTTCACCCGACGGGAGAAGGGGAAGCATACGCGGGCCCGCCGGGCCGAGGGAGCCCGCGCCGGACGGCGTACGAAAAATTCAGGCCGGGCGATCCGTCGTCGTCGTCGTTTTGCCCGCTTCACGTGTCCCCGACTCGCGCTTGGCGACTTCAGGGAATTCAGCATCCGTTCCTTCCGAGCGAATCTGTTTCGGAGGAGTGCTCTCCTCGTTCTCACCCTCGTTCATGGCCTTCTTGAATCCCCGTACGGCATGGCCCAGGTCGGAGCCCACCGTCCGCAGCTTCTTGGCGCCAAATACCACGAGGCAGACGAGCAGAATCACTATCAGCTCGCGCATCCCGATGCCCATAATCGTCAACTCCCGCTAAGCTTTGAGCGTTGGCGCGCCGGAATGGCCGCTACGCTGGATCTGCTCAATGATAGGACAAAAGATCCTGACGGGCGCGGAAAGTTCGGCATAACGGGTGAGCGGTCACGGTGTGGGCGGCGATGTTTCGAGCCAGAACGTCACGGGACCGTCATTGACCAGGCTCACCTGCATCTCCGCCCCAAAAACTCCTGAGGCTACAAAGACTTGTGATGCCTTCGCCTGGCCCAGCAGGTAGTTGAACAGCGCGCGCGCCAGCTCGGGTGGGGCTGCCGTACTGAACCCTGCACGCGTGCCCTTCTGGGTATCGGCCGCGAGGGTGAATTGCGGCACCAGCAGTAAACCGCCGTTGGGGATGTCCCTGAGCGAGAGGTTCATGCGTCCCTGGGCGTCTGGGAAAATGCGGTACCCAAGGAGTCGCTCGAGCAGCCGGTCCGCGGCGGCCTGGTCGTCGCCCTTTCTCACTCCGATGAGCGCGAGCGTCCCCCGCTCGATCGCGCCGACAACTTCACCGTTGACACGCACATCCGCGCGTGTGACGCGCTGTATCAAAGCGATCATGTGCTGTTCACACCCGTACCATGCGCGGCGTTGCATTCTGGCATTTGCTTGGACGAGTCCGTAAGATTCGGGGCCATTTTGCGTGGGGTCGGAAATGAAGATGACGGTATCGGGTGTGCGTTCGGTCTGGACCGTGATGGCAGTGGCCTGTGCCTCGCTCGCGAGCACGACTGTGCCGGCGCAGAATCAGCCGCTGCAAGGCGATGCCAAGCATGGCAAGGCGATTTCCTACACCTGTCTCGGTTGCCACGGCATCGAGGGCTACAAGAACGCGTACCCGATGTACAGTGTGCCGAGGCTCGAGGGCCAGCACCCGGAATATCTCGCCGCCGCCCTGCAAGAATATCGCAGCGGTGATCGCGCCCACCTGACCATGCACTCACAGGCGTCCACGCTCTCTGACCAGGACATCGCCGACATCGCCGCCTACTTCGCGGGCAAGCCGCTCGTGTCGGAGGGCAAGTCCACCGGTACCCCACCGGCCGCTGCAGCGTTGTGCACGTCTTGCCACGGAAAGGATGGTGTCACCATCGCGCCCGCCTATCCGAGCCTTGCCGGGCAGCATGAGGACTACCTCGCTCGCGCCATCGACGAGTATCGCAAGGGTGGCCGCAAGAACCCGATCATGAAGGGCTTCGCCGCGACGTTGAAGGATGAGGACATCCAGACGATCGCTGAGTATTTCGCCCACGAGACGCATCCGTCGTTGTCGACGGAGAGCCGCCCCTACACGCGCCTCACCGCCGACAAAGGCGAATAGCCGGTAGCCTGTTCCGGCTCCTGGTGCGCCAGCTCGTCTAGTGCGCCAGCTTGTTGAGAAACATCGCGGCGGCCAACAAGTAGAGGTCCTGGTTCGCCTTCTTGCGGAAGCCATGACCTTCATCCTTCGCGGCGAGATACCACACCTCGCCGCCCTTTGAGCGGATCCGATAGACCATCTGTTGCGACTCCGTCGCCGGCACGCGCGGATCGTTGAGCCCCTGCACGATCAACAGCGGTCGGCGGATCTGCGCGGAGTTGTTGAGCGGCGAGATGCGATTCAGGAAGGTCCGCATCTTCGGGTCGCGCTCATCACCGTACTCCTCACGCCGCATATCCTGTCGATACGGCGAGGTGCCGGATAGAAAGGTGACGAAATTGCTGATGCCACTGACATCGATACCGCCGCGCAGCCGATCGCTGTACGCGGCCAGCGACGCCAGCGCCATGTAGCCGCCGTAGGAGCCCCCCATCACCGCGACATGAGCGCGATCGAATGCGGGTTGCAGCCCCACCCAGAACAACAGTGAGCCGATGTCCCGGACGGCATCCTCGCGCAACACACCGTTATCGAGCTTCAGGAAATTCTTGCCGTACCCCGATGAGCCACGCACGTTGGGCGCAATGACGGCGTAGCCCAACTCGTTCACCAGGAACTGGATGAACGGATCCCACTGTGGCCGATATTGCGACTCGGGTCCTCCGTGGATATCGATGATGACCGGGCAGGGTCCGGCGGAGCGCGGCCTGTAGACGTAGGCCGAGATTATGCGCTGCTTGCCGTTGACTCGATCCCAGGTCGGATAGTGGATGAGCTCCGCGGCGGTGAGCGTGTTGGGATCGAGAGGACCGAGCTCACTTCTCGTCCAGCGCTCGAGCGCGCTCCTGGACAAGTCGTAAACATAGGTGTCGCGTGGTGTTTGCGCGCCTTCCGCGGACATGGCGAGCCGTTTGCCACTCGGGTCGAAGCGCAAGTTGAATATCGGGCCGTCCGGCAAGCCGGGGGGCGTGAGCTCCAGCCTGCGCTGGGTGTCCAGCACCGTCAGTCGGCCATGACCGTCCTCGTTCACGACGTAGGCGATGTAGCGGCCATCGATACTGACATCGAAATCTTCCACATCCCAAGGGATGTCTGGAGAGATCTTGCGCGACTCGTGGCTCACGGGGTCAAGGTATCGCAGCTGCGCGAACTCGCTATCCTCGTCCGAGATGAGGTAGATACCGCGCCCGTCGGGAGCAAACTTCGCGGCGCGAATGCCTACCTTCTTACCACCAGGATCGAGCGGCGTTACGGTGCCGGTGGCGACGTCGGCTGTATATAAATAACTCTCGTTCAAAGAGAGGTATTTCCAAAGTAGCAGCTTTTGGTCATCCGCCGACCAGTCGAGCGGATACCAGGTGTCTTGTTGGCCACCCACCACGAGGCGTGGCGCGGAGGCGGAGCTGACGTCGGCGACGTAAACGTCGTAGCTCAGTCCGTCGCGCTCATTGCCATAAAATGCGACACGCTTGCCGTCGTGCGCCCACACAGGCGCGCCGTGCAGGAAATTTCCCTTCGTGAGCTGACGCACAGTGCCATCGCCCGCGTAGTAGTAAAGCTGCGCATTCTCATCCCCGTGCTGATCCTTGAGAAACACGAAGCCGCGGCTGGAGCTGGCGTGGGGCGCTCGGGCGACACTCACCGGCTCGGCCGAGAAGGTGAGTTGCTCTCGCATGCCGAGGGGGCCTGTGACTCGATGCACCTGCTCCACCTCGCCGAAGCGCGTGGCCACCAGGATGCTGCCATCCGCCTGCCAGTCGAGAAAAGTCGCCTCACGAGATTGCTGATAACGCTCCAGGCGCGCCGCCAGCGTACCATCGAGCGGCGGAACGCCTTCCATGATGAGATTCCCACGCTCCTGGTGCGAAGGGATTCCGGACGGCTGTTGCGCCGAGGCGGAAACGGAGAGCATCGAGAGCCAGGCGGCTGTCAAGGCGGCAAGCGCCCGAAAGAGGGTTCGGATCAAGAGCATATGCATACGGTAGCGTACAACGTTACGATGGGTAGGCGCGCTGTGCGCGTACGGTGTTCACAAACGGCAGACTCGGAGTTCGCGCGTTGAGCCCTAGAATCTTTCGCCATCCACATGGCATCACGGCTGTCGACACGGAGTATCTACATCCGGGCCACGCTGCCGCGCATATCATTGAGGATTCGGGCCGCGGGGCCGTCGTCGATGTCGGGACGAACGATTCGGTTCCTCACTTGCTCGCGGCGCTCGAAGCTCTGGGCATCGCGCGCACGGCGGTTGATTACGTGTTCCTGACGCACGTGCACCTGGATCACGCAGGCGGCGCGGGACGGCTTCTGCAAGAGCTGCCGAATGCTCGCGCGGTTCTCCATCCGCGCGGCGCGCCTCACATGATTGATCCGGAAAAGCTCATCGCCGGCTCGAAAGCAGTCTATGGCGAGGAGCGCTTTCGGGCTCTGTACGGAGATCTCGTGCCGATTCCCTCGGAGCGGGTGCATGTCGCACAGGACGGACAGCGGTACCGTCTCGGTGCGCGTGAGCTCGAGCTCATACACACACCGGGACATGCACTGCATCACTACGCGGTTATCGACGCGGCACACACGAGCATTTTTCCGGGCGACACCTTCGGAATTTCCTACCGAGAGATGGATACGTCGCGAGGGGTCTTCATCGCACCCGCCACGACGCCTAGCCAGTTCGATCCGGACCAGTTCATCGCATCCATCGATCGCATGGCGGCCTACCAACCAGAAGCTCTGTACCTGATGCATTTCAGTCGGGTGACCTACGAGCCGAGGCTTGCGCTGACGCTCAAATCACAAATCGCGGAGTTCGCGCGGATCGCGCGGCGCCACGCCGACGCGCAAGATCGCTATAGCGCGATCAGGGCTGACATGCTCGATCTGTGGCTCGGCCTCGCTCGCGAGCAGGGGGTGACCTTGGGCGCCGATGAGATCGAGGAGCTGCTGCGGACCGATCTCGATCTCAACACTCAGGGCCTCATCGTGTGGCTCGATCGATCTCAAAAAAAGTAGCGACCGATGCCGCCGCCATCCTTCAAAGCGTTCCGGATCCATGAGCAGGACAAGAAGGTGGTGGCGCGGTTTGAGCGGCTGACGCTCGATGATCTCGCCGCGGGCGAAGTGGTCATCCAGGTCCAGTACTCCGATATCAACTACAAGGACGCGCTCGCCGCGACCGGCGCGGGGAAGATTCTGCGGCGTTATCCGTTGGTTGGAGGCATTGACCTGGCGGGCGTGGTCGAATCGTCCTCCGATTCCCGATATGTGAAGGGTGACGACGTGCTCGTCACAGGCTGCGCGCTGTCCGAAACGCACGATGGCGGATACGCGGAATATGCACGCGTGAAAGGAGATTGGGTCATTCCGATGCCGCCCGGTCTGGACGCCTTTACCGCCATGGCGCTCGGAACCGCGGGCTTCACGGCGGCACTCGCAATCGACCGGATGGAGCACAACGGCCAAACACCGCGGCAGGGCCCGATCGTCGTGACCGGCGCCACGGGCGGGGTCGGGAGTCTTGCCATCGACATGCTCAGTGCACGCGGGTACGAAGTGATCGCGGTGAGTGGCAAGACGACAGCTGTGGACTACCTTCGTACCCTTGGAGCCGCACGGATTCTCGGGCGCCAGGAAATCACCTTCGGCTCCAGGCCCTTGGAGAGCGTGCAGTTCGCGGGAGCCATCGACAACGTGGGCGGGGAGATGCTCGCCTGGCTCACGCGGACTGTGGATTTCTGGGGCAACATCGCCAGCATAGGGCTCGCGAGCGGCGCCGAGCTCAAGACCACCGTGATGCCATTCATTCTGCGGGCTATCAGTCTGCTGGGCATCAATTCGTCCACGACCCCTCGGGACATGCGACTCGCCGTGTGGAAACGGATCGCAACGGACCTCCGGCCCCGGCATCTGGATCGCATTGTCACGCGGACAATCGATTTCGACGACCTTCCCGGCGCGTTTCCAGCGTATATCGAAGGAAGTGTCGTGGGACGGACCGTGGTCAAGATCGCCTGAACGGCGCGTTTTATTCTCCACGGTATGAATCCTACTGGTGAGTAGGAATTGGGCCCGCCCGCCCCTGTGCGCGCTGCTCCCGTCTGTATAGAATGCGCTCGTCCCCGCGGAGGTCTCATGGCGGAACCATTGATCAGCGCCGGCGCGCGTCTGCGCGCGGCTGTCGAGGCGGAGCGTCCCTTGCAGGTGGTTGGGACCATCAACGCCTACTCGGCCCTATTGGCTGAGCGAGCCGGTTTCAGGGCGATCTATGTTTCCGGAGCCGGGGTGGCCAATGCTTCATTCGGACTCCCAGACCTCGGGATGACCTCACTTAACGACGTCTGCGAGGACGTGCGCCGCATTACCTCGGCGTGCGACCTCCCGCTCCTGGTGGACGCCGACACGGGCTGGGGCGGGGCCTTCAATATCGCCAAGACCTGCGCCGACCTCATCAAGTCGGGGGCGGCCGGCATGCATCTGGAGGACCAGGTGCAGGCGAAGCGCTGTGGCCATCGTCCGGGGAAAGCACTCGTGCCTCCCGAGGAAATGTGCGACCGAATCAAGGCCGCCGCGGATGGGCGGACCGATTCCTCATTCGTCATCATGGCGCGAACCGACGCGCACGCGGTCGAGGGTCAGCAAGCGGCGCTCGAGCGTGCGCTCGCCTACGCGGCCGCCGGCGCGGACATGATTTTCGCGGAGGCTCTGACGAGTCTCGACGAATACAAGCAGTTCACGAGCGCGGTGTCCGTGCCCGTGTTGGCCAATCTCACCGAGTTTGGCAAGACCCCTTTCTTTACCACGACGGAGCTCGGTTCCGTCGGGGTGCGCCTGGTGTTGTATCCGCTATCGGCCTTTCGCGCCATGAGCAAGGCAGCGCTCGCTGTTTACGAGGCGGTGCGCAAGGACGGTACGCAGAAGAGCGTCGTCGATCGCATGCAGACTCGGAGCGAGCTCTACGACGTGCTGGGTTATAACGAGTACGAGAGAAAGCTCGATGAGCTCTTTGGGCGCGACTCTTAGGTCGCGCGGGTTAGGCCTGATCGAAGCGATGGAACTTCGCCATGAATGAAAAAGCCAGCAGCTCCCCGTTGGACAATCTGCCCTCATCCTTCAAGCCAAAAAAATCCGTGGCGCTCTCGGGTGTCCCGGCTGGCAACACGGCCCTGTGCACGGTCGGCCGCACTGGCAACGATCTGCACTATCGCGGCTACGACATTCTCGAGATCGCCGAGACCTGCGAATTCGAAGAGATCGCGTACTTGCTGATCTATGGCAAGCTGCCGACGCGCTCGGAGCTCACCGTCTACAAGACGAAGTTGAAGGCGCTGCGCGGTCTGCCTGTGACGGTACGTGCCGCGTTGGAAGCGCTACCGGCGTCTTCCCATCCGATGGATGTCCTGCGGACCGGTGTGTCGGTTTTGGGCTGCACGCTCCCGGAGAAGGACGATCACGGCGTAGCTGGCGCGCGTGATATCGCAGATCGGTTGATTGCGTCTCTCGGCTCCATGCTGGCGTATTGGTATCACTACAGCCACAACGGGCAGCGTATTTTTGTGGAGACGGAGGACGACTCCGTGGGAGGACACTTCCTCCATCTCCTGCATCGCAAGCCGCCGCCGGAGATCTGGGTGCGCGCGATGCATACTTCGCTCAACCTTTATGCGGAGCATGAATTCAACGCTTCGACGTTTGCGGCGCGCGTGATCGCGGGTACTGGAGCCGACATCTATTCGTGCATCGTCGGCGCGATCGGCGCGCTTCGCGGGCCGAAGCACGGCGGCGCGAACGAAGTCGCTTTCGAGATCCAGAAGCGGTACGACACGCCCGACGAGGCGGAGAAGGACATTCGTGCCCGCGTCGCCAACAAGGAAGTGATCATCGGCTTCGGACATCCGGTCTATACGGTTTCCGATCCGCGCAACCAGGTGATCAAGGGGGTCGCGCGCCGCCTGTCACAGCAAGCTGGCGATATGAAGATGTTTTCCATCGCCGATCGCATCGAGGCGGTCATGATGGATGTGAAGAGGATGTTTCCCAACCTCGACTGGTTCTCCGCGGTCTCCTATCACCTGATGGGTGTGCCGACCGCGATGTTCACGCCTTTGTTCGTCATCGCCCGTACCACCGGGTGGGGTGCGCACGTCATGGAGCAGCGGAGCGACGGTAAGATCATTCGACCGTCGGCCAACTATGTTGGCCCGGAAAACCTGCAGTTCGTGCCGATCGACAAACGAACCTGAGCTTTATGTCCACACACGATTATAAATCCGCTCAACGTCCCGATCCTGACGCGGTGCTCGTCGGCATTGCCGAGTACGCGAAGAGCTACAACGTGAGCAGCAGGCAGGCGTACGACACCGCGCGCTACTGCCTGATGGATACCCTGGCCTGCGGATTTCAAGCCCTCAAATACCCAGCATGCACCAAACTGCTCGGGCCGGTTGTGCCTGGTGCGGTGATGCCCGGTGGCTCGCGCGTGCCCGGCCTATCCTACGAGCTGGACCCCGTGCAGGCGGCATTCAACATCGGAGCCATGATCCGATGGCTCGATTTTAACGACACTTGGCTGGCGGCGGAGTGGGGGCACCCTTCCGACAATCTTGGCGGCATTCTGGCCGTGGCGGATTATCTGGCGCGCAAAGCGGTGATGGAGGGAAAGAGCCCGCCGACCGTCCGGGATGTGCTCACCGCGATGATCAAAGCCCATGAGATCCAAGGTGTGCTCGCGCTCGAGAACAGCTTCAATCGCGTGGGACTAGACCACGTCATTCTCGTGCGTGTCGCGTCCACGGCTGTGGTCACCGCAATGTTGGGCGGCAGCCTCGAGCAGATCATCAACGCGGTCTCCAACGCCTGGATCGATGGGGGTGCGCTGCGGACCTACCGGCATGCTCCTAACACCGGCTCGCGCAAGAGCTGGGCAGCGGGCGATGCTACTAGTCGCGCGGTACGGCATGCGTTTACCGCTCTGGCGGGAGAGATGGGCTACCCGTCTGCACTGAGTGCAAAAACCTGGGGATTCTATGACGTGCTGTTCAAAGGCAAGCCGTTCTCCTTGCCCCAGCCGTTCGGCAGTTACGTCATGGAGAATGTGCTGTTCAAGATTTCCTTCCCCGCCGAGTTTCATGCGCAGACCGCCGTCGAGGCGGCCATGACGCTGCATCCGGCCGTGCGGGACCGGGTGGCGGACATCGAGCGCGTACTAATCGAAACCCAGGAGCCAGGCGTTCGCATTATCGACAAGACGGGGCCGCTCGCGAATCCCGCCGATCGGGATCATTGCATTCAATACATGGTCGCGATTCCGTTGCTGTTCGGGCGCCTCACCGCCGAGGACTACGAGGACAAAGTAGCCTCCGATCCGCGGGTCGACGCTCTTCGCGCGAAGATGCAAGTCACCGAAAACGTAACCTTCACCCAAGACTATTACGCCCCCGATAAGCGCTACATCGGTAACGCCGTGCAGGTCTTCTTCCGCGATGGCTCCTCTACCGCCCGCATTCAAGTGGACTTCCCGATCGGCCACCGCAAACGTCGCGCCGAGGGAATGCCCGTCCTGGTGCGAAAATTCGAAGCTGCTGTCGACGCGCACTTCTCCGCCAGGCAGGCCGAGAAGATCAAAACGCTGTTCGGTAAGCGTGCCGAATTGGATGCAATGCCGGTGAATGAGTTTATGGCGGCGCTCGTGACGAACGGGTGAGTCGCGAAGCGACTCACGCCGACGCTCGAGGGCCGACGCGCCACGTGCCTGAATAAAAAAGGGCAGGCGTTTGGCGCCTGCCCTCGTCTCGCTTCGTTGAGCGACCGCTAGCTAGCCTACGCGCACCGGGACGAAGATCCGGGTGTCGCCGCGCTGTACGAGCAGCGCGATGTGGCCCTTGGACTTCTCTACCGCGTTGCGGAGGTCGTCCACGCTGGTGACCGGCGCGCCGTTGGCGGCGAGGACCACGTCACCGGGCTGGATGCCCGCCTGGGCCGCGGGACCCTGCACCTTTTCGACGACCACGCCGTGTTGCGTGTTGGCCTGTGACTTCTCCTCACTGGTCAGCGGACGGACCGCCAGGCCGAGCTTGCCGCCGTTGCCCTCGTGCATGTTGGTGTTGGCGGCGGTGCGCTTGTCTTCCATCGCGCCGAGCTTGACGCTCACCTCGCGAGTGGAATGATTGCGCCAGACCTCCAACTTCACCGTAGAGCCGGGAGCCTCCTCGGCGATTTCCACGGGCAGCTCGGTCGAGCGGCCGACGGTTTGGCCATTCAGCTTGAGGATGACATCACCGGGCTCGATGCCGGCCTGGGCCGCGGGACCGCCCTTCTCCACGCTCGAAACCAGCGCGCCTTCAGGCTGTGGCAGGCCGAACGAGTCCGCCAGACCCTGGTTGACGTCCTGGATGACCACGCCGAGCTTGCCGCGTGAGACGTGGCCGGTCGTCTCGAGCTGATTGCTCACCTTCAAGGCGACATCGATTGGAATGGAGAACGACACGCCCATGAAGCCGCCCGAGCGGCTGTAGATCTGCGAGTTGATTCCGACGACCTCACCGCGCATGTTGAACAGTGGGCCACCGGAGTTACCCGGATTGATCGGCACGTCTGTCTGGATGAACGGAATATAGCCGGAGTCCGGCAGGGTGCGCCCCTTGGCGCTCACGATGCCCGCGGTCGCACTGTTCTCGAAACCGAACGGCGCGCCAATCGCCAACACCCACTCGCCGACCTTCAGAGTGTGAGAGTCGCCGAGCTTCACCGTCGGCAGATTGTTCGCGGCGATCTTGATGACCGCCACATCGCTCTTGGTATCGATGCCAATGACTTTGGCCGTGTACTCGCGGCGGTCCGTCAAACGCACCGTGACCTCGCTCGCGCCGTTCACGACGTGCGCATTGGTCAGAATGTAGCCATCGGGGCGGACGATGAAGCCGGAACCCTCACCGCGGGTAGGTGCCTGCTGAGGCGCACGGGGGAAGCCGCGGAAGAACGGCGCGAACGGACTGTTCGGGCCGAACGGGTTGTCGTTGTTGTCGTCTTCGTCGTCGCCGTTGTCGGACACCGGCATCTTGCTAACGACAGTGATGTTGACAACGGCGGGACCGTACTTCTGCACCATGGTGCTGAAGTCGGGCAATACGGCCGATGGATTGCCAGTGGCCGGCACTGATGTTACCGGGCCTACCGCCGCAGCCGGCGCCGCGGCCGTCATCGCGTTGGGCGTTACACCAACCGCATACAACACGCTGACCGGCGCTGCGACAACCGCGGCGCCCAGTGCCGCTGCTGCAAGCGGTTTTCGGATCAGAGTTCTGAGGTTCATTTTTGGATCTCCAAGCGAATTCAACGCAACGCGCTTTGGCGTTGCTGGGGAGTAAACGACATGGTGCGTACGGTAGGCGGGCAGACTTAAGTGACCCTTAAGAGGGACTCTGACGACGCGGGCCCGCGTTAGTGCTTGTTTTTAAACGGTTCAGGGCCTGGGGCGGTTTGCGTGGCGGCCCCCAGAGCGGCGGGTGCAGCTGAAGTCATTGCGGACGCAGCAGGGCCAGCAGCATTGGTCGCAGCGACCGGAACCGCCCGAAACGAGACACTGACCGCGAGGCCCTTTCCTTCCGGCCCGTCGTCCAGCGCGAGCCTCGCCGCGTGGCTGTCGGCGATCGCCTTGACAATGGCCATCCCCAGGCCGCTGCCAGGAGGCGAGGTGCCCGGCCGGCGATAGAAACGATCCAACACCCGGGATCGCTCCTCAGGAGGAATGCCTGGCCCATTATCGATGACCTTGAGGACGACCTGGTCCGAAACCGCTTCCACGGCGACGTCCACGCGCCCCTCGTCAGGTGTGTAGCGCACCGCGTTGTCCACCAGGTTGCGAGTCAGCGTGCGCAGTGAGTCAGGATCTCCGAGTACGGTAACCGACTGTGCGTTGGAGATTCCGAGGTCGATGTGTTTCACATCCGCGAAGGGCACCAATTCCGCCACAACCTCACGCACGATATCCGCCAGAGGCACTCGCTCACGTCGCAACTCGATCCGCGGCTCCTGACGTGCGAACGAGAGCATTTGCTCGACGAGGCGGATGGCGCGCTGAACGCCCGCGGAGAGGTTTTGCATGGCGTCGTTGCGTTCCGCTTCGCTCTGGGCACGGGCCAGCGTATTCATTTGGAGATGTAAGGCCGTGAGCGGGGTACGCAACTCATGCGCGGCATCCGCCATGAAGGCGCGCTCTCGGCTCAGCGCGGCGTCCAGACGTACGAGGAGGTCGTTGAGCGCCCCCACGAGCGGCTGCACCTCCTCGGGCAATCGTTCGTCCGGAAGCGGATCCAGTGCGTCCACACGACGAGCCTTCACCAGGCTCGTCAGTCCTTGCAAGGGTTGCAGTGCTCTTCCTACGGCAATCCAGATCAGAAAACCAAACACCGGGAGCAGCAGCGCAAAGGGCCGCAGCGTTTTGAGTGCGAGATCGACGGCCTGTTGCTCACGCACCCGCATCGGTTGCGCTACCTGGATCACCCTCGTCAGCGCCTCTGTACCAAACACGCGCCACCGGCCCTCGCTGGTGTCGACCGTTGAGAAGCCGAGTGTCGTGACATCCGGCAGCACGCTATGCGGGCGCGACAGGTAGATGCGTATGCCGTCGAGACTCCACACTTGGACCACGAAGTCATAGGCGGCATCGGTTGGCGGCAGTCTCGGTGCGAGGGAGTACTCGACAGGCTGGTCCCTCAGAATGAGAGCGGTTTGTCGCAGGTGGTAATCGAAGAACGCATCGGCCTCCGCGAGCGCATTCCGGTACACCACCCAGCCGCCGGCGATCCCTATCAACACCACGCCGCTGATGAGCCAGGCGAGCAGGCGGGCGCGGATGGACGTCACGACCTCTGCCTCGCCGGCACGTGGCACTGCCCTGCGGTTGGAGTCATGACGCCGGCCTCACGCGGTACCCGACTCCCCGAACATTGAGTATGAAGTCGGTTCCCAGCTTGCGCCGCAGACTGTGGATGTGAACCTCCACGGCGTTGCTCTCAACCTCCTCTCCCCAGCCGTAGAGCCGCTCTTCGATCTGAGCGCGTGAGAGTATGTTTCCGGGGCGCTCCATCAGGAGCTGGAGCAGCGCGAATTCCTTTGGGGATAGTGTGACCTCCCTGCCATCCCGCATCACCTCGTGTGTGGCGGGGTCGAGCATAACGCCCAGGTGCTCGATCTTGGGCGCCGTTCGACCGGACTTGCGCCTCAGCAGCGCGCGGATTCGGGCGGCAAGCTCATCGAGGTCGAATGGCTTTACCAGGTAGTCGTCCGCTCCGGCATCGAGCCCCTGGACGCGATCGGACACAGCATCGCGCGCTGTAATGATGAGAACCGGAAGGGCTTGCCCGCGCGCGCGCAGACTTTGCAGCACTTGCAGTCCACCTCTGCGCGGCAGTCCAAGGTCCAGCAGCAAAAGATCGAATTCGTCCGTGCGGAGCACCCGGTCAGCCGACTCGCCGTCATGCACCCAATCGACGGTAAAACCGTCCCGCTTGAGGCCGGTACGAATGGCCTCGGCGATCATGGCATCATCCTCTACTAGCAACAGTCGCATGATCTTGCGGCGGTAGTGATCTTTGGCTCCTAGTATGGCAGCAAGTTTCCGCGGGAGTCCCGTGAGCCTGGTTCCCCGACTCGTACACGATGCAAAGAGCATGGGTATCGCCCTGACCGAGCGCGATGCCGCCCGGCTCGAGCAACTCCTGGACGAGCTCGAGCGCTGGAACCGCGCCTACAACCTGACGTCCATTACGGATCGGGAAGCGATGGTCACGCATCATCTTCTCGACAGTCTCACGATTCACGGCTTGCTGCAGGGAACCAGGATCGCTGACGTGGGTACGGGGGCCGGTTTCCCCGGTCTGCCGTTGGCCGTACTGAATCCGGAGCGCCGTTTCACGCTCATCGATTCCGCGGGAAAGAAGATCCGGTTCGTGTCGCACGTTGCACATGCACTGGGGCTGACCAACGTTGAAGGCCTCCACGGTCGCGTGGAGTCGCTTCATCCAGGGCAACCGTTTGACACCGTCGTCGCTCGCGCGTTCGCGCCGTTGCCCGACATGTTGGATAAGGTTGCGCCGCTGACAGGGCAGCACAGCCAGGTTTTGGCGATGAAGG
This sequence comes from uncultured Steroidobacteraceae bacterium, assembly GCA_964400085.1. Classification (GTDB taxonomy): domain Bacteria; phylum Pseudomonadota; class Gammaproteobacteria; order Steroidobacterales; family Steroidobacteraceae; genus 13-2-20CM-66-19. The sequence goes on from CAYNTW010000049.1 coordinate 32,494, forward strand.
GCAAATGGCCACGGGAGGAGGTGGCGTCCATCCCACAAGGCTGGCGTGTCGCTGCTTCGCGCGATCTCAGGGTCCCTGGGCTGGATGAAGCACGCTGCGTGATCGTAGTCACACGCTGACGCGGCTGGCCCGTCACGAGGCTCGAGGCGCTAACGCGAGTTGCTCGAAGGGGAGGTCGACACTTGGGTCCCGCCCAGGGGCAGCGTCGTCGTCTCCTTGATCACGGCAAGCGCGATGGAGGAGTTGACCGACTGTACGCCGGGGAATCGAGACAGGTGATCCAGAAAGAAAGCTTCGTAGGCCTTGATGTCGCGGCAAACGATTCGCAGGAGGAAATCGGTCTCTCCCATCATCGTGTAGCACTCGAGAATCTCGGGATGCTCACGCACCGCAGCCTCGAAGCGCAGCAGAGCGTCCCGGCCATGCGCCATGAGCTTCACATGTGAGAAGACCGTGACGTTCAACCCCACCTTTTCACGGTCGAGCAGAGCGACTCGCCTGCGGATGACTCCCAGCTCCTGCAAGCGACTCATTCGCCTCCAGCAGGTGGATGCCGTCATCCCCAAGCGTTCCGCGACGTCCGCCGCCGACAGATCGCCATGCTCCTGAATCAGGTCCAGAATCCTTAGATCGCTGCGGTCCAGCTCAACTTGCATGGCGTGTCTCGTCGCAAGGGCTTACATGCAATAGATATTTCACCATGGCGACGACAAGAGCAACTTTTGTGATGCGCTTCGCCGCGCCCACGGGACCGCACACGACTTAAGGGAGGCTCCCTTCGGTGCAGTACACTGTGATCATGAAGCGCGTCATCGCGATAGCGAACCAGAAGGGGGGCGTGGGTAAGACCACCACGGCGGTGAATCTCGCCGCCTCGCTCTCCGCCACCCGGCGCCGTGTCCTGCTCCTGGATCTGGATCCGCAAGGCAATGCGACCATGGGCAGTGGGGTCGACAAGTCGCAGCTCGAGCGCAGCTCCGTCGACGTATTGCTCGAGGAGGTTGAGCTCGCCTCTGCGCTGCTCGCGGTCGATCCAGGCGGCTTTCATCTCATGCCGGCCAACCAGGATCTCACAGCCGCCGAAGTCCGCCTGCTCCAGATGCCATCGGGGCGCGAGACCAAGCTCCGCGATGCGTTGGCGCCGGTCCGTGAGTCGTATGACGTCATTCTCATCGACTGTCCTCCGGCGCTCAACATGTTGACTGTGAATTCTCTCGTTGCGGCGGACAGCGTGTTGATTCCCATGCAGTGTGAGTACTACGCCCTCGAGGGCCTGTCCGCGTTGCTCGGCACCATTGAGCAGATCCGCGCGGCCGTAAACCCGGTCCTGGAGATCGAAGGCATCCTCCGCACCATGTTCGATCCGAGGAACAATCTCGCGAACGAGGTCAGCGCGCAGCTCATCACGCACTTCGGCGACAAAGTCTTCCGCACCATCATTCCGCGCAACATCCGCTTGGCGGAGGCGCCCTCGTTCGGCAAGCCCGTGTTGTTTCACGATAAGGAATCGCGAGGTGCGCTGTCCTATCTCGCGCTCGCGGGCGAAATGATCCGTCGCGAGGAAGAGGAGCAAGAAAAACGCCGTACCGCCCCCGCGGAATCGGCCCACATGGCAAACGCGAGCCCGGGGCCGCTGGAGGATCACATGGCCGCACCGAACACGACGCCGGCCTTGGATGAGTCAACACTGGCCGCGGACGGCCGCTCAACCGCGCCGATGGCTAGCGCGAGTAATGGCACCTCAGAGCACCGTGTTCCGCCAGAATCGGGAGCCGCGGACATCGACGAAGATGCCGGCTACGCAGCTGGGCCGGACAAGGCGCACGGCGGCTACTAGGACTCTCAACGGCTCCGTGGCGGCCGGCTTCCGGCGCGCTGCTGGCGTTCGGATCACGTGATGATCGCCCGAGTGCAACAAGGGCGATTTCCAGCCTTCCCGCCGCGCCGGATTCGTTATCATCGGCCGCCATGAGCCAGAAAAAACCCACGCTCGGCAGAGGACTGGCCGACCTCCTCGGGCAGACCCTGCGGCCGGCCGCGCCTGTCGCGCCCGTTGCAGTTTACGTGCCGAGCGCGGGCGGCACTCTCAACGGCACGGCGCATCCATCTGGGCCGAACGCGAGCGGAAATCCGGGTGGCGCCCCGGCTTCGTCGTCCGCGAATGCGGCAGCTCCAGCGGGTCCGGCGAGCCCACCCGGTTCGGCCACCGCTCCCGGCACATTGGACGCGGCAAACTCAGCGGCCTCCGTCACGTCGGGCGAGGAACTGGCGCGCCTACCTCTCGATCTGCTTCAGAAAGGTAAGTACCAGCCCCGCGTCGATATGCGCCCTGAGACGCTGCAGGAGCTGGCGGACTCGATCAAAGCGCAAGGCGTTATTCAACCGATCGTCGTGCGCCCCGTGGGCGTGCCGGGTATTGGAGAGTCACAGCGCTACGAGATTATTGCCGGCGAGCGTCGGTGGCGTGCCGCCCAGATGGCGGGCCTTGCGGAGATTCCCGCGGTCATTCGCCGCATTCCCGATGAAGCCGCGATCGCCGTCGCCCTGATCGAGAACATCCAGCGCGAGAATCTCAATCCGCTCGAGGAGGCGCGCGCTCTGGAGCGGCTGATCTCCGAGTTCGAGCTCACTCACCAGGAAGCGGCCGACGCGGTGGGTCGCTCGCGCGCCGGAGTCACGAACCTGCTGCGGCTACTGGAGCTCGCACCGGAGGTCTGCGATCGTATCGAGCGCCGCGAGATCGAGATGGGGCACGCGCGGGCGCTGGCATCACTGCCTACTCGCAAGCAGCAGGTGGAAGTCGCGACGTTGGTCGCCAAGAAGGGCTTGTCGGTGCGCGACACCGAAGCTCTGGTCCGGCGGATGCAGGCCGGCTCGCCGGCAGCCACGCCCGAGGAGCAGGACAACGGCCGCGATCCCAACGTCAAGCGCCTCGAGCAAGAGCTCGCGGACAAGCTCGGCGCCAAGGTCGCCATCCAACATTCCACCGGGGGCAAGGGCAAGCTCGTGGTGAGCTACAACAGCCTCGACGAGCTCGACGGCATTTTGGCGCATATTCAATAGCGCCATCCCCACGCGGCGTTCCGCAGCGAGCGCGCCGCGGCCAGGCTTCTGCGCCGTGTG
>CAYNTW010000049.1:35716-38517 GCA_964400085.1 uncultured Steroidobacteraceae bacterium
ACCGATGGGCCAGCCCGGAGGACCCATGGGCCAGCCCGATCCGCGACGCCTCGCGCTAGGTGTTGCGCTGGGCCAAGCGATGGTCGCCCTGGTGGCGGCGGCGCTGAGCTGGGCGATCGCGGATTCTCGCGCCGCATTATCGGCGGCGCTCGGCGGTGGAATAAGCAGCGTTGCGAGTTTGGTGATGGCACTGCTCAGCTTCGGTAAAGAAGCTGCGACGGACCCGCTGCGAGCGGTACGCGCGTTCTTCGTCGGGGAAGCAGCGAAGGTCGTCGTGGTGATCACGCTGTTCATAGCGGTGTGGAAGACGATGAAGGTCGTACCGCTGGCGATGCTCGGCACGTACGTCGCAACGTTCTTCGTGTTCTGGGTTGCGTTGGCTAAAGGCTTATCGGCAGGAGCTGCGCCTCCTGCGAATAGGCCGCAGCCGCGCGCGGATGAAGGTCAGTAGCTTCGCGGGAAGTATGAGACGTTAATGGCAGCAGAACAGGTAGCAGAACAAGCTCCGAGCGCGAACGAATACATCCTCCACCACCTGACGTTCCTGTCGAACAAGGAGCCCTCGGGTGTGGCGGACTTCTCGGTCATCCATCTCGACAGCATTTTCTTTTCCGTGCTGCTGGCGGTGCTGTTCGGCGGCTCGTTCTACCTGGCCGCGCGCAAAGCGACTACCGGCGTTCCGGGCAAATTCCAGAATTTCGTCGAGCTGGTGGTGGAGTTCATCGACGCGCAGGTGCGCGACAGCTTTCACGGCACGAGCAAGCTGCTGGCGCCCTTGGCGCTGACCATCTTCTGCTGGGTATTTCTGTTCAACGCGATGGACGTCCTGCCGGTGGATCTGCTCCCGGCCATCGCCCATGGTCTGGGTGTCGGGCACCTGAAGGTCGTGCCGAGCACGGACGTGAACGTCACGTTCGCACTCTCGCTGACTGTCTTCGTCCTCATCATCTACTACAGCATCAGAGAGAAGGGGCTCGGCGGCTTCATCGCGGAATTCACGCTGCAGCCCTTCAGCAGTCAGAACAAGGTCGTGAAGGTGATCCTGATCCCCTTCAACTTCATTCTCGAGATCATCCCGTTCCTCGCGCGGCCTATCTCGCTGTCGCTACGCCTATACGGCAACCTGTTCGCCGGCGAGATGATCTTCCTGCTGCTGGCGATTCTGTCGCTGCACGGGGTGGAGCAGCTGTCGCATGCCAGCGGTTGGATCTTCGTGGTGATGCAATTCCTGCTCGCGTTCGCGTGGGCGGTGTTCCACCTGCTTGTGATCACGCTGCAAGCCTTCATATTCATGGTGTTGACGGTCGTCTATCTGTCGATGGCGCACGAGCACCACTGAAGTTGGCCCAACACCAGTTAACGAATTCTCTTAACGAATTTCCCTAGGAGGGTTGAATGGAAAACATCGCACACGTCAACGCCATGACGGTTCTCGCCGTCGGCATCATCTTCGGTCTCGGGGCGCTCGGCACCGCCATCGGCTTCGGTATCCTGGGCGGCCGCTTCCTCGAAGGCGCCGCGCGTCAGCCTGAGCTGACCCCGATGTTGCAGGTGAAGATGTTCATCGTCGCGGCGCTCGTGGACGCGGTGGCCATGATCGGTATCGGTTTCGCGCTGTTCTTCACGTTCGCGAATCCGTTCCTCGCAGGACTGGGACACTAAGGCTGCAGTGCCCGCAAACTCGCTGACCGGGAGGCGACCGTGAATATCAACCTCACGCTCATCGTGCAGATGCTCGTGTTCATCGTGCTCATCTGGTTCACGATGAAGTTCGTCTGGCCAATGATCCTGGGGCCGATGGAGGAGCGCTCGAAGAAGATCGCGCAAGGCCTCGCTGCCGCCGACAGGGGCGAGCAGGCACTGGCCCACGCGCGCGAGCAGGCCGATGCGATCGTGCGCGAAGCCCGGGAGCGTGCGGCGCAGATCATCGACCAGGCGCAGCACCGCGCCAACGAGCTGGTGGAAGAGGCGAAAGGCATCGCCACGAACGACGCCCAACGCATCAAGGCCCAGGCCGAGGAGCAGGTGGTGCTCGAGGCATCGCGGGCTCGCGAGACGCTGCGTCGGGAAGTCGGACAGATCGCGGTCGCGGCGGCCTCGAAGCTGCTCGAGCGCGAGATCGATGCGAAGGCGCACGCTGACCTCATCAACAAGCTGGCCACGCAGATTTAGGGCGATCACCGCAATGTCGGACAAAACCACCATCGCACGACCTTACGCCAAGGCGGCGTTCGAGGAAGCGCGTGGCGAGAACCGTCTCGGGCCTTGGTCCGAGTCGCTGCGCATCGCCGCCACTGTCGTGTCGGATCCGCGGGTACAGGCGCTGCTTGGCAATCCGCGAGTCACATCCAGCGAGCTCGCGCAGCTCGTGATCGACATCGCGGGACCGCAGCTGGGTGAGCACGGCGCGAACTTCGTGCGTACGCTGGCTGACAATCATCGGCTGGCCTACTTTCCCGAGATCTCGGCGCTCTTCGACGAACTGAAGGATGAAGCGGAGAAGATCGTTGACGTAACGGTGACCTCCGCAGCGCCGTTGGATGATACCCAGCGGAAGACCCTTGCCGCCGCGCTGGAGCGCAAGTTGAAGCGCGGCATTCGTATGCAGTGCCAGACGGATCCCTCACTCATCGGTGGGGCCGTGCTGCAGGCCGGCGATCTGGTAATCGACGGCTCGTTGCGCACGCAGTTGAACCGCATTACGTACGAGCTGACGGCCTAAACGAGAGAATTCACAGGACCCACTACCATGGCGATTAAAGCGACCGAGATCAGCGACCTGATCAAGCAGCGGATCGAGA
>CAYNTW010000050.1:0-38243 GCA_964400085.1 uncultured Steroidobacteraceae bacterium
CGGATTTCCAGGCGTTTACAATGGTCCGATGTGCGGATTGGTTTGGGGGACTTCACTTTGACTCGTAACAGGACAGGGGCCTTGGGGCTTGCCGCTCTCGGGCTCATAGCAATCTCTGGGGTCGCGCTTGGCGCGGCGGGACCGGCGAACGTCACGGCGGAGCGGCTGCTGCATGCGGACTCCGAGCCGTCGCAATGGATGACTTACGGAGGCGACTACAACGAGCAGCGCTATAGCCGCCTGACGAAGATCAATCGGGACAACGTCAAACAACTCGGGTTGAAGTGGTTCGCGGACTACGACACCAACCTGTCGCAGGACGGCACGCCCCTGTATATCGATGGGGTGATTTACGTCTCTACCGCGTGGAGCAAGGTGTACGCCTTCGATGCGCGCACGGGTAAGACACTCTGGCAGTACAACCCGAAGACACCGGGCGAGTGGATTCGCAACGTCTGCTGCGGCATCGTCAATCGCGGCATCGCGGCCTGGCACGGGAAAATTTACCTGGGGACGCTCGATGGGCGACTGGTTGCGATCGATGCGCGTGACGGCAAGGAAGTCTGGTCGACGCTGACCATTGATAAGACGAAGCACTACTCCATCACCAGCGCGCCACGCATCGCTGATGGCAAGGTGTTCATCGGCGAGTCGGGTGGTGAGTACGGCGTGCGCGGTTATCTCAGCGCGTATGACGCCGAAACCGGCAAGATGCTGTGGCGCTTCTATACCGTGCCGGGCAATCCGAAGGATGGCTTCGAAAACGAAGCCATGAAGAAAGCGGCTGCGACGTGGGGCGGGGAGTGGTGGAAGCTCGGTGGCGGCGGCGCCGTCTGGGATGCCATCGTGTATGACCCGGTCACCCACTATGTCTACTTCGGTACCGGCAACGGTACGCCCTGGAACGATCAGTATCGCGACCCAACGACCGGGGATAATCTTTACCTGGCCTCGGTGATCGCCGTGAAAGCTGACACGGGCGAGTACGTCTGGCATTACCAGTCAACACCGGCCGACACCTGGGACTACGACGCCGTCAGTCCGATGACGGTGGTCGATCTGAAGGTGGACGGGAAGCAACGTCACGTCATTCTGCAGCCTTGCAAGAACGGCTTCTTCTACATGCTCGATGCGCGCACGGGTAAGTTGCTGCGCGCGGTCCCGTTCACCGGCGTGAATTGGGCCGACGGCGTGGATATGAAGACGGGGCGCCCGCGCGTGAAGCCGGAAGCCCGCTTCCCGGTTGGCAAGCCTTGGAACCTCGAGCCCGGCGTCCAGGGTGCGCATGGCTGGCAGGCGAACGCCTACAGCCCACAGACAGGCTTGCTCTACTTCCCCACCCAACACGCCTATTTCCCGATGGTGGCGGACAAGAGCTTCACGCCCAATCCGGTCGGCTACAACCTCGGACTGGACTTCACCGCGCCATTTACTTACTACAAGGACCATCCCGATCAGAAATCGGGGTTCACGGGTTATCTGCAGGCGTGGGATCCGGTGACCGGTAAGCAGGTGTGGCGCGGCGAGGAAAACCAGGGTCCCACCGGTGGCGCGCTGGCGACCGCCTCGGGCCTGGTGTTCCAAGGCGGCGGTAGCGCGAACGAAGTTCGTGCGTACGATGCCAAGACGGGCGAGAAGTTGTGGAGCTTCAATACCCAGACCGGAGTGGTGGCTCCGCCGATCACCTTCGAGCTCGATGGTCAACAGTATGTCGCCATCAGCGTCGGCGGCAACACGCTCGGCGGTTATTACGCGCCCAACTACTCTCGCATGTTGGTATTTGGGCTGGGCGGAAACGTGCAGCTTCCGCCGGCGCAGGAATATACACCGCCGCCGCTGGATCCTCCGCCGTCCACTGCTTCGGCCGAGCAGATCAAGGCCGGCAGCGACCGTTATGCTCAGTACTGTGCCGCATGTCATGGCGACCGGGGACAGACACGCGGTGCCAACTTCCCGGACCTGACCCGCACACCGCTCCTCAACAGCCAGGACGGCTTCGATGCCGTGGTGTTGAAGGGCATTCTGTCGGAGCGCGGTATGGCTTCGTTCGCGTCGACTTTGAAGCCCGACGACACCAAGGCAATCAGGGCCTACATCATCGATCGCGCCAACGAGGTGAAGAAAACGCTCGGGTCGGCGCCACCGCCTGGACCTCCAGGGCGGGCGGTCAGTCAGCCCCACCAGTGAGGCCGCGGTCGCTGTTCTTCAGCCAGAGATCACGCGCGCGATCTCATCCTTCGGAAGACCGGCGAGGTCCTTGGGGATCTCCGCGACGATGCGCTTGCTCACCTCCTGGTGAAAGCTGTCGCGAAGGTTGCCCATGATTTTCGGGGGCGCCACGACAATGAGCTGCTCGAACTGATTGGCATGCGCGAGCCGGTAGAGGGCTGCGGAAATCTCGTGCGCGAAACGGTCCTCCGCCAACTGGTGCCAATCGGTCTCCTCGACCGCGCTTCGCCCCATGCCGTCAGACCCCAGGTAACGCCCGGGCTTGTCGGTCCCCTGCTCACGGGTGGGCGGATTTTCCTGCTCCAGGATGCGCTCAACCACAAGGTTCACGTGCCTCGGCGTGCCCTCATTGCGGAAGAAAAGCGCCTTCTTACCATCGCCGACCATGACGAGAGCCGAGTGAGGAATGTCAGTGTGGTTCATCGGGACACCTGTGGATGGCTGTGCTTTTTTCCATAACCACGGCAAGAACGCTCGAGGACCCCGGGAGTTCACGCCGCAGCGCACAAGCCAGTGTCCGCGCCACGGATACGCCAGCCCTCGAGCCGCCAACGCCGCAGTGCCGCGCCCGTTGACGCCCAGGGCTTAAGTTTTCGTAAGGTCAACGAGCCAAATTGTGACCCGTTCATACCCCTCGAGTACCGCAGGGTACGATGATTTAAACATCACTCGGAGGAGGGTAAATGAAGACCACTGCCATCGCGATTCAACTCGTCGCCATGAGCGTGTTGACCACGGCCGCCTGGGCGCAGACCACCACCGCGGAAAAGGATCAGCAGCGCGATGTCAACCAACAGCAGCGCATCGAGCAAGGGCTGCAGTCGGGACAGCTCAGCACGAAGGAAGCCGGCTCGTTGGAGCGCCGCGAGCAGCACATCGACACCATGGAAAAGCGCGACTTGCGCGACGGGTCGATCAGCCCGGCGGAGCAGGCGCGGTTGAATGCGGCGCAGAACCGGGTCAGCAACCAGATCTACGCCGACAAACATAACGGCGTCACCGGCAACCCGAATTCAGCCTCGTCGCGGCGCATGCAGGCTGACGTGCAGCGCAATGTCAACCAGCAGCAGCGCATTCAGAACGGCATGGAGAACGGCTCGCTCACGAATCGCGAGGTTGGCAAGCTCGAGCGGGGTCAGGCGCACGTGAATGGCAGAGAGGCGAGTGCCGCGGCTGATGGCCACGTAGGGGCTCGCGAGCAGCGTGGCATTCAGCGCAGTGAGAATCGTCAGAGCGGGCGCATCTTTCGCAAGAAACACAACGGCGTCGTCAAGTAAGAAGAACCGAAGCCCTGTCAGGGCGACGAGCTCACCGCAACGAGAGCTCGCGCTCTGATGGGGGCGCCGTCAGCGTCGCGCAGTCGGCGTCCTTGCCACGTCCCGGATCCACCAACTCGACCTTTCGGTCTTGTTTAGCGATCTGCAGCGTCGGATGACGCAGGGTGCCTTGGATCGTGAGCGGTCCGCTCAATCGAAGTAACCTCACGTGCTTCGGCTCTCCCTGGATCCGCAGGTCGAGCGCCTCCGTTGCGAGTTGAATGGAGCCGGAGCCGCTGATGAGCATCCGATCGGTATCGATCAGGAGCTGCCGCGCGACCAAGGTGCCCTCACGCGCCTGAAAGCTCGCCGCCGCGCAACGGATCGGTGTGTCTTTCTTGCTCTGGCTGAGCAGCATTGCCAACCCGCGCAGATTGGCGCCCGCCAGTTCCGCGAACGAAGCGCGCATCACACCCTCCGGAAGGGTCGCGGTCAGAGTGCCATTCGAGCTTGCCGCAAGCTCATGTACGGAGCGACCGCGTCCTGTCAGGATGACATGTCCATTCAGCGGCCCGTCCAGCGGCGGTTGCGCCGGGTTCTTGCGAAAGAGCGGGCCCACTCGCACATTCGAAAATTCGAGGTCCAGTCTCGCGGTCGGCATAGCCGGGCGGGCGTCGAATGTCCCGTGCGCGGTGATGCTACCGGCAGGCAGATTGGCCGAGAGTCGTGCCAACTGCAGCTCGCCGTAGTCGATCGACATTTTTCCGGCGACCGAATGGAACGAGAAAGGCCCGGCGTCGAGCTCCTCTGCGTGAAAAGTGATGTCCGAGTTGCTGCGGCGGATGCCCTCGATGCGTATCTCGGTCTCCGGTAGCACCAGTGGTTTGGCCTGAGGTGGCGCAGCGGCGCGGCCTGCCGCCCGCGGACCGAGATCGGATACGCGCAGGTGACGCGACTGGAGGTCGACGTCGACGTGTGATTTGCCGCTCTCGAAGAACTGGCTCACCAGCCTCACCCGGACATCGCTCTGCCCCGAGGTCGCGAGCAGATCGCTCAGTGTGAACGTCGTGTAGTGTCGTATGACCTTGCCGGAAAGACGGTAAGGACCGGTGTTGGGCAGTATCACACCCATCAGGAAGTAAAGATCCTTGAGGTCCGCCCCGTGCGCCGCGAACGTCCCTTCCAGGAGACGGAAATCGAACGGACGCGAGAGAGCCGCCTGGCCGGTGAGATCCGAGCCGCTCGAGTGCTCCTCCAGGTTGAAATGGTATGGCTTTTCTCGCGCGACCGTGGCCAACGGATCGCCATCGATTCGCAAGTTGACATCCCTGCCGTTCAGATGACCCTGTATGGCGATCCGCAATCGGGCCGGGCTCGCCGCCGCGGAATGCGCCGACACGTCGGCGCCGTTGATTGTCAGCATTCCATCGAACACCAGATGGCGGCGGTCGTCATCGAGCGTGACGTGAGCATCCGGCACGGACAGACTGTAAACGAGTGGCGCCCCTTTACCCGGGAGTGTTCCGGGCGCTTTCCAATACCAGTTGGCATGGGCGTCGATATCGCGCTTCAGGTGCAGGTCGAGACCGTCGAGCCGCAATGCGCGGAGCGCGAAGGCGCGGCCACGCCAGGGCAGGTCGAAGGTCACACTGAGCTTGTCGAGGTGCGCCATGGTGCCCTGTGGTACCCAGGGCGGATTGCCGATGGTCACTTGTTCGGCGATGAAACTCGGATGGAGTGAGAGCAAATGAGCGCGTAAAGGACCTTCTAGGCGGATGGCTCGACCCGTGCGCTCGGAAATCAGGCGGGCGAGCGGCTGTCGTAGGCTGTCTCCATCCACCAGGGCCAACGCGGCCGCAAGGAGCGTCATAAGGCCGCATAGTACGGCGAGCACAATGAGCGAGCCACGCCAGACTGGGCGGCGTAATGATGTCGGGGCCTTCACCGAGGATTAACGCGCGAGCGCGGCGCGGAGCCTGTCATGCTGCGGCGCCCATCTCTTTGCCATGTGAATCAGGTACTTGCGTGAGCACGCGCCCGCCGGATGCAGCGCGGGAGTTTGCAAACCTGTGAGTGAGTCGACGGTCGGCGCCCGTCAGGCCAGTACACACTAATCCCGAAATGGAAACGAAGCTTACCCAAACAGCACAGCAGGCAGTCCTGGCCGCCTCGCAACGTCTGGATTCCGAGGAGCGCGTGAGCGCCTTTCTGGCGCACAGTCGCATGATGGTCGCTGTCTATCGCGCCTGCCAGCACGCACGACCCAACTCGCGACGCCGCTGAGGCGAACCCAAGCGCGACCGTCATTTCTCGTCGGCCCTTGTCTTGTCGCGGTCTTTCTTGTCTGCGCCTTTCTTGGCGCCCTCGTCCTTGTCTGTCTGACGGTTGGTGAATCGTGCGTTACCCAGCCCCGTGCCGATGGTCAGCACGCCCCAGTGCTCGGAGCCACGCATGAACGGTACTTCGCTCAACCCCTGCACTACGGCATCGTTGTGCATGACCACCAGGGTCTCGTGGTCCTCGATCTTGGGAATCGCCTCGCGTAACTGTTGAGGGAGATTGAAGCCTTTCGCCTCCCAGTTGCCCGGCAGATTCTGGCCGCCGCGGTCGATCGTGCCGTCGGGACGAATCACTCCCGGACAGCCTATGCCAATGAACGGCGCGAGCTTCAGTTCATCCTTGGTGGCGCGCTTCAACAGACCGTTGAGCATCTCGATCAGCCGCTCCACCGCATCCTCACGATCCGGGGCGTCCTCGCGATGGCGCCACAACTCGAAACGTGCCACCTCAGCCTGGGAGAAGTCGTCGGCCTTCTTCGTATTCAACTTGACGAGACCCGCGCGGATGTTGCTACCGCCGATATCGACCGCCAGGATGCTGTCGTAGCCCGTCAGAATCCAGGCGGGCAGTAGCTGCACGCAGCCTATGAGCCCGGCGTGGTCCGGATCGTAGGTGATCGGCTTGAGCTCGACCTCGAAGCCGCTCGATTTCAGCAGTACTGCGGTGCGTCCGATCGCCAGCTCCCCGATCCGGCTCTGTCGCAGGCCGCCGCCCACGACGATGCATTGCGTGTCCTTCCACGCCTTCAGGCGCAGGAAGCGGCGGATCACCTGCGCGAATTCCTGCGAGAACTCCTCGATGGCGCCTTGGATCACTCCGGCCGCCTCGGCATCGCCCTCTGAGAGGACCTTGTCGAGCTGTTTCTTGCTGATCTCCCCAGTCGGCGTGTCGCCGAAGGGATCATCACCGGACTTGCGGACCTGCTCGCGCCAATCCTCGAGCATGGAGAGGAACGCCCGTTTGCTGGCGCGGTCGCCCACAAAACCTTCCGGGCTCCGCAGCTCCGCGTTGTAGGCGTCGACGCTCACCAGGCTGAGCTGCTCAGCACCATGGGCGAGCAAGGAAACGGATGGTTGGTCTGTCATAGATACGTCATGGGGAACCCCTATCTCCAAACACGTGGACCGGCCCCGGGGTTCCAAGCGGCGCTCGCGCTCGAAGGATGGTCGATCGATACCAGACAAGCGTGACCGGCTGCCGCATGCTCCAATTCTTTGGCTTCCCACCCCCCGAGGCACCATCATGGCGACCAAAGACGCGAAGAAGACTGAACTCAAGGAACGGCGCAAAGCGCCCCTGGTCACGCCCACCGACCTGGGCGCCAAGGCTTCCATCGACATCAGTGGCGGCATGAACGCGATTCTGGCGGATGTGTTCGCGCTCTACCTGAAGACCAAGAACTTCCACTGGCACATGAGTGGCCCGCATTTCCGCGACTATCACCTGCTGCTGGATGAGCAGGCCGACCAGCTCTATGAAATGACCGATCCCATTGCCGAGCGTATCCGCAAGGTCGGCGGCGCGACGCTGCGCTCGATCGGCCATATCGCGCGACTGCAGCGGATCAAGGATAACGACGCCGATTACGTCGATCCGCAAGACATGCTCGCGGAGCTCCGCGAGGACAACCAATCGCTGGCCGCGCGCCTGCGCGAGGTGCACGAAGTCGTTGACGAGCTGCGGGACATGGCCACCGCCAGTCTCATCGAGAACTGGATCGATGAGACCGAGCGGCGCGTGTGGTTCCTGTTCGAGGCGGGCCGTCGAGGGCCTTGAGCACGCTATTCTAGGAGTGCGCGGATCGCTTTCTCGATACCTTGCGGGTCCAGTCCCTGGTGGCCCATCTGCTGCCAAAGGCCTCCGGAGCCCTCGCGGTTGGTTCCGATGTGATTGTACCTGCCCTTGAAGCCGGCCTGCAGGAGGTAGCTGCCGAAGCGGCTTCCCAGGCCGGTCTTCACGTTCCAGCCTTCCGCGACCAGCACGAACGGGACTCCCGCCAGGGTCTGCATCATCTGCGGGTCGACGACGTTGAGTGTTGACTTGTTGATCAGCCCCACCTTGATTCCTTGCTCCTGCAGGCGCAACACTGCATCCAACGCGCGGTACACCGTCTCGCCGACCGCGACGACATAACCGCCGCCGGCGGGAGCCGCGCGCACGATGTGGTCTTTGCCGGGCTCGAAAGGCTTACCCTGATACAAGGGCTTGCCGTCCTCGCCGAGAATGTCAGGCACGGCAGCGCGCGTGCTGAACACGAACCGCAGGCCCGGGTCGTGGAAGATGCGCTTCACGCAGGCGGCGAATTGATGTTGGTCAACGGGGAAGTACAACCGCGTCGTGTCCTCGCCGTGCACCGGGGTCAGGCCGCCGTCGGCATACATGCTGTTGATCCCGAAATGGCAGGTGTTGTCCGCCATGTCGTCCACGCCGCTATGGCTGAAATGCGCCAGCACGTTGGCGAAATTCAGCCGCGCCATGGTGATCTCGCTGACACACATCTCGAGGAAGGCGCTGAAGGTGGCGTAGATGCCTTGCTTACCCGGCACCGAGCCGAAGCCGGAAGCCGCGGAGTAGTTGCCCCGCTCCATGATGCCACCTCGAACGAACACCTCCGGATGCTTCTTGCGCACGTGGTGCAGGCCCTGTGAGCCTTCGAGGTCATTGTCGAACACGCGCACACTGGCGATGCGGTCCGCCTCGCTCATTCCATCGAGGATCTCGTTGATGATTTTGCCGAAGTCGTCGCGATTCTTGCCGGCGCCACTGGAGCCTTTGTAGGTGAGGGGGCTCTTCGAGGGCTTGGCGGCCTTCAGCATCTCGATGGCCTTCTCATACCCGCCGCGCTTCTCCAGGTAATGGATGGCGACCTCGGTCTCGAACACCTCGTGAGCCTTGGGGCTGCCCTCGGCACCGGCGATACCCGTCGCCATGAGTCTCTTGATGACCACGGCATGTGGCTTCTGATCGGAGAAAGCGCGGCAGAGGTCGACGTAGAGTGCGTCCAGGTCCTCTCCGAGGGTAGTGGCCGTCTCGAGCCCGTAACCCGAGAGGGTTCGCGTGAGGTCATAGCCCACCATGTATTCCTGCGGATGGCCGGCGATGGTCACGTTGTTGTCATCGATCAGGACTTTGACGTTGAGCTGTTTGCCGACGGTGAGCCGGGCGGCTTCCGCATTGTCGCCTTCCATCTGACTGCCGTCGGAGCCGAGCAGAATGACCGCCTTGCCCGGATTTGCCATGGCGACGCCATTGCAGTAGGCCCACAAGTGCCCGAGGCGGCCGGAGGAGAAGTCCAGACCCGGTGTCAGGCCCCGTTCCGGATGCCCTGGCAAACCGCTGTCGAACTCACGGTAATGCAACAGCCTCTCGGCGGGCATCGCGCCGTTCAGCACGCTCAACAGATATTGGGTGGCGACTCGGTGTCCGGCTTCGTCGAAGAAAATCGGCACGATAGGAGTGCCATTGGCAATGAATGCCCGCAGGATCGTGACCTCGGGAACGGTGTCGTAGGCGCCTCCCGTGTGCCCCGACAGGCCTTTCGCGCCGGCGAGCGCCGTAAAGAAAACGATGGCGTCCCGACAAATCTCGATATTTTGCTTGAGCGTCGCTTTCTGGGTGTCCGTCAAAGTGGTGACGGCCGGATCGAGCCTCAGGGGCTGGAGCTTGCCGAGATCGATTGGAAAAGTTTCGGTGGCCATGGTCCGTACTTCCGTAATAGACGCCGCTCAGAATAGCCTGCTATGAAGCGCCGGTCTTGTACCACCGCATTCGCCGCAGCCCGCAAGGAGTGAGAGCCGAAAATGAGTGAACGCGACCAGACCGAAGCCAGCCGGGGCCTTTTCCGGGCGCTGCCGCACGACGTCGAGGGATTCAGGGTGCTTGCCGGGCTCGCGCTCGATTTGCGGGGCTCCGGCAATCATGCGAGCGAGCAGGTCTGGCGCACTCTCGATCCGGTGCTTTGGGATCTCACCCACAATCCCTGGGCCGTGTTGCGGACCGCCTCCCGTGACCACATCGAGCGATTGCTCGCGGACCCGACGTTTCGCGCTCGGGTGGACGAGCTGCAACGAGCGCGCCAGGAGGCGCTGGCCAAGCCGGCTTGGTTTCAGCAGCAGCATGCGCATTCGCCTCTGAAGACGGTCGCCTACTTCAGCATGGAATTCATGTTGAGTGAGGCGCTGCCGATCTACTCCGGCGGCCTGGGCAATGTCGCGGGCGACCAGCTCAAGGCCGCCAGCGACCTGGGCGTGCCGGTGTTTGGGATCGGGCTGCTCTACAGTCAAGGTTATTTTCGCCAGGTGATCGACGCCAACGGCGGGCAGCAGGCGATGTACCCGTTCAACGATCCGGGACAGCTGCCGATTGTGCCGTTGCGCGGCCCGAATGGCGACTGGCTGCGCCTGCAGCTCAATCTGCCTGGACACCCGATCTGGCTGCGCGCGTGGCAAGTGCAAGTTGGGCGCACCAGGCTGTTTCTGCTCGACAGCAACGACGTCGCGAACTATCCCGCGTACCGCGGGATCACCAGCGAGCTCTATGGCGGAGGCTCCTATCTGCGACTCATGCAGGAGCTCGTGCTCGGCATCGGCGGGTGGCGGCTGTTGCGCGCCCTCGGGGTCGAGCCGCAGGTCTGTCACCTCAACGAGGGGCACGCGGCGTTCGCGGTGTTGGAAAGAGCGCGCAGTTTCATGGAGGCCACCGGGCTGCCGTTCCGCGCAGCGCTCGCCACCACCTGCGCGGGGAACTTGTTCACCACGCACACGGCCGTGGCAGCCGGATTCGATCGCTTTGCTCCGGATCTCATCGAGGGACTGCTCGGTGACTATGCGCGTAGCTCCCTCGGTATCAGCAGCGAGGAGTTGTTGGCTCTCGGGCGGCAGAATCCGCGCGACCCGACGGAGCCTTTCAACATGGCGTATCTCGCTATACGTGGCAGCGCCGCGGTGAACGGAGTAAGTCGGTTGCATGGCCTGGTGAGCCGCAATCTGTTTCAGTCACTGTTTCCCCGCTGGCCGACGGAGGAGGTGCCGGTGGGTTACGTCACCAACGGAGTGCACACGCCCACGTGGACGGGAGCGGCCGCCGACGAGTTGTGGACTCACGTCTGCGGCGCGGAGCGCTGGTTAGATGGCGCTGGGGCGCACGAGGACCGTATCCGCGCGGTCGATGCGGTGGATATCTGGAAATTCCGCAACGTCGCGCGCCAGAGACTCGTCGAGTACGCGCGCGAGCGTCTGCAGCGCGAGCTGACCGCTTCCGGGGCCCCGCCGACGGAATGCGACAGCGTGCGCCACATGTTCGATCCGGACATCCTGACCATCTGTTTCGCGCGCCGCTTCGCGACCTATAAGCGGCCGAATCTGTTGCTGCACGATCCGCAGCGGCTATTGCGTTTGTTGACCAACTCCCAGCGACCGGTGCAGATCATCATCGCCGGCAAGGCGCACCCGGCCGATGAGCCTGGCCAGGCGTTGATACGCCAGTGGATCCAGTTCATCCGCAACACGGAAGCCCGCCGTCATGTCATGTTCCTGAGCGACTACGACATGCTGCTCACCGAGCGCCTCGTGCAGGGAGCTGACGTCTGGCTGAACACCCCACGCCGCCCATGGGAGGCGAGTGGCACCAGCGGTATGAAGGTGCTCGTCAATGGCGGCGTCAACCTGTCGGAGTTGGATGGGTGGTGGGCGGAAGCGTACCAGCCGCAGGTGGGTTGGGCATTGGGCGATGGACGTGAGCATGGTGATGACCCGCAGTGGGATGCAGCGGAAGCCGAAGCGCTCTACCACTTGCTCGAGCGCGAGGTGATACCGGAGTTTTATTCGCGCGACTCCCAGGGGGTGCCCGTGGCGTGGGTTGAACGTATTCGCGCCAGTATGGCGGAGCTCACCGGACAGTTTTCCGCGACGCGCACTGTTCGTGAGTACACGGACAAGTTCTATGTGCCCGCCGCGCAGGCGTACGCTGAACGTGCCGCCAACAAGGGCGCCAAGGGACAGCAGATCGCGCGGTGGCGTCGGGACCTGGAGGAAAAATTTCCTGCGCTACGGTTTGGAGACGTGCGGGTGCGCACGGAAGAGGGTAAGCACAAATTCGAGGCGCACATTTATCTCAATGGGCTTACGCCGGATAGCGTGAGGGTTGAGCTTTACGCAAGCGGTGACCCGCCGCTACGGCAGGAAATGCGTCCGATCCAACAGTTGGTGGGGACCGGGCACGCGTGGGCTTATGGAGCGGAGGTTTCGGCGGAGCGGCCGGCTTCGGACTACACGGCCCGGATCGTGCCTAGCGGGGATGGGGCGGCAGTCCCGTTGGAGGCGCCCTACATTCTCTGGCAGCACTGAGACGGCGCTGGTCAATACCCGACGGCTTTGCCGGTATCGTTGCGCGCGTCACTGGCACCGAGGCGTAGCCCGCTTTGCGGGTCTACCTCGATGCATTCCCCGTCGCCGACACCACCGAAGCTGATGTTATAGCCGTGCTCCTTCAGTAGCGCGACCGTGTCGGGCGAGAAACGGTCGCGCTCCATCATGACCCGGTCGGGGAACCACTGCTCGTGGAAACGCGGGGCATTCACCGCCTGTTGAATGTCGAGTCCGTAATCTTCCACTCCGATGAGGATGTTGGCCACGGTCGTGATGATCGTCGGTCCGCCGGGTGTTCCGAGCACCAGCCACAGCTTGCCGTCGCGCAGGACAATGGTGGGGGTCATGGCCGAGAGTGGCCGCTTGTTGGGCGCGATGGCGTTCTCATCACCTTGAATGAGCCCGAACATGTTGGGAGCACCCGGCTTGGAGGAGAAGTCGTCCATTTCGTCGTTGAGCAGGAATCCCAGGGAGCCCACCGTGACTTTGGACCCGAAGTTGCCATTGAGCGTGTAAGTGACCGCCACAGCGTTACCGTCGGCATCGACGACGGAGTAATGCGTCGTCTGGGTGCCTTCCTTCACGGGCGGCGCGACCGGATGTGCCGCGGCGTAGTGAGCGAGGGCCGGTGAAACCGACGGGCGGCTCAACGTGAGGGAGTTACTCGCCTGTTCCGGCTGGATCGAGCCGCGCCAGGCCTTGGCGTAGCTCTTGTCCGTGAGTTGGAGTACCGGCAGGTCACTGAACTCGGGATCGCCGAGAAACTGCGCTCGATCGAAGAAAGCGCGTCGGTAGGCCTCCACGATCAGGTGGATGGACTCGGCCGAGTCGAGCCCGGATTTGCCGATATCGTAGCCCTCCAGGATGTTGAGGATTTCCAGAAGCGCGATACCTCCCGAGGAGGGAGGCGGCGCGCTGATGATCTCGAGGCCTCGATAAGTGCCGCGTACCGGCGTACGGTCTTTGACCTCGTAGTGGGCGAGGTCCTCGGTGGTCATGAGACCGCCGCCCTTCTGCACGAAGTCGGCCAGCTCGTGGGCGATCTTCCCCGTGTAGAAGTCTTCCGGCGCGGCGGCGATGCGCTCGAGAGTGCGCGCCAATTCAGGCTGTTTGAAGATGTCCCCCTGGCGCCAGCCCTTGCCGTCATTTTGAAATATTCGCCTGGAATCCGGGTACTGCGCCAACCCGGGATTGTCAGACATGGCGCGCGCGTCGCTCCAACTCAGTGCGTATCCATTGCGTGCCAGCCGGATGGCGGGCTGTATGACTCGCGCCAGTCCGAGCTTGCCGAAATGCTGCTCGGCGTATGCGAGGCCTTTCACCGAGCCCGGCACGGCAACGGACTTGTAGCCGAGGGTGCTCAATTTCGGAATGACGTTCCCCTGCGCGTCCTGGTACATGTTCGCGGTGGCCTTCCCGGGAGCCGTCTCCCGAAAATCCAGGAAATGCGTATCGCCGGTCTTCGTGCGGATGAGCATGAATCCGCCGCCGCCCAGGTTCCCCGCGGAAGGGTGTACCACCGCCAGCGCGAAACCGGTTGCGACTGCCGCGTCCACGGCGTTACCGCCCGCTTGCATCATTTCCACACCAGCGCGCGAAGCCAGCTCGTGAACGCTGGCCACCATGCCGTGCTCGGCGACTTCCGGATGCATTCCCCCGCCGGCGAGCGAGGCTTGTGTGGCGAGCATTGCAAGAGTGAATGCCAGCAGCGCGTGGACTCTTTTCATGGCGGAAGGATAGCCGAAACCGCGCCGCGCGCGGCGCCACCTTGTAGGCAGCTTCTGACAAGCGGCTGCGGCGCCCGAACGACAGACTACGTTGCCCTGTTCCGATAGATTCGCGGCGGGTGGCGCGCTCCGCGTGCCGCATCATCGGCCAGATATCGGCCAGAAGATATTTGGAGAGCACTTATGCCAGAAAAGCAGACGCTCGAGCGAGCTCGCAAGGACAAACGCGAAGGAAAGGCGCCGAGCACTCAAGCAGGGGAGTTCGTGCGCGAGGAGATGGAGCATATCCGAGAGGGCAAGCACGGGGCGCGTTCCACGAAGCAGGCCATTGCGATTGGACTGTCGAAAGCGCGTCGGGCCGGCGTTGATCTGAAACCACCGAAGAAGGGAACTACCTCGGAAAAGACACGCAAAAGTGCAACGCGCGCTTACGCGCGTGGGCATGGCGCGCCGGCGCGTGCGAAGTCTTCCGCCAAGCGCTCCCGCGCTACGATGCAGGCACTGAAGCGCGAAGGACACTCGGCCGCTTCGCGCGGCGCGCTTTCGAAGCAAGCACGTTCCGCTGCAAGCCGTCGCTCTTCGAGTGAGCGGTCGGCGGCCGCACGCAAAGCATCCCGCACCAAGGGTCCGGCGGAGCGTTCGGCGGCGGCGCGCAAAGCTGCGCGCACACGTTCGAGAGAGATGCACTCTCATGCGTGAGAAGACGCGCGATCGAACTACTCTCGACTACGTTCGTCCGGGCGCGGAAGAGCGCGCCCGGCTGCGGGAGGACTTCGATTTAAACGATCTCAACCACGATGGCCGGCTGACTTTGGGAGAGTTCATCCGCTTCATGCGCAACGTGGACGAGAACATGACCGTCGAGGAATGTGAGATCGGATTCGACGAGATCGACACCAACCACGACGGGGCCATCGAGTTCGATGAATTTGAGGCGTGGGCGCGGGGTCAGGGCGGGACCACCTGACCCCGACCAAACGTGTCGCAGGCGTTGAGATCTCCCGTTTCCAAGCCCTTCTTCAGCCACGTCACGCGTTGCTCGCTGGTGCCATGAGTGAAGGACTCGGGCACGACGGTGCCTCGGGATTTGCGTTGCAGCGTGTCGTCGCCGATCTGGGCCGCCGCGTTGACCGCCGTCTCGACATCGCCCTGTTCGAAGCGCCAGCCCCGTTCGTGTTGCGCGCGAGTGGCCCAGACGCCGGCGAAGCAGTCGGCTTGCAACTCGAGTTTGACGCTGAGCGCGTTGGACTCGACTTCGCTGCCGCGTGAGCGCATCGAGTCCACCCGATCGATGATCCCGAGGAGATTCTGCACGTGGTGGCCGACTTCATGGCCGATCACG
Organism: uncultured Steroidobacteraceae bacterium; assembly: GCA_964400085.1. Taxonomy (GTDB): domain Bacteria; phylum Pseudomonadota; class Gammaproteobacteria; order Steroidobacterales; family Steroidobacteraceae; genus 13-2-20CM-66-19. Next base: position 15,260 of record CAYNTW010000050.1, read on the forward strand.
TAGGCGTGCGCGAATTGTCCTGGCGCGCCGAGCTGTTGAGTCATGAGATCGAAGAAACTCAGGTCCAGGTAGACGATGCGATCCTGCGGACAATAGAAAGGACCCGCGGCGGCCTCACCCAGGCCGCAGGCCGTCGGGTAGCTGTCCCGATAGAGGCGCAGCCTGGGCTGCTGATACGTGCGGCCCATTGACTGGAACACATCGCCCCAGACCTGCTCGGTACTGCGCAAAACCTGCGAGACAAACCTCACCTGCGGATCGTTCTCGTCGGCCGGGGCCGCCGGAGGCCGAGGCGCGGTCTGGACGCTCGATGTGCCACCGCTCAGCAGGCCCAGGATCTGCAGGGGGTTTACCCCAAATACCCAGCCCGCGATGAGAGCGACGACCACCGTACCCAGACTGATGCCGTGTATCGGGCGGAAGCCACCACTAGAGCCACGCACGTCCTCGACGTTGCGGCTTTCATCCTGGTCATTCATGTCCACGGTCGTGACTCCAGCCGGCGGGTCTTACGCCGTAGTTTAGCGCGTGTTATTGGCCGAGGTGCTTCAGGAGCGGGGCCTCTTCGCCGGGATCGGCGGTCTCGGACGCCGGTCGCGGGGCTTTGAAGCGTAGCTCGTTCGGATAGGTTTCCGGCTCACCGATCTGAACGCCGCGTACGACCTGGGCGTGATAAGCGAGGGCTTGCTCTATGGTCCGATCGCCTTTGACGAGGTCGTCGGCGATGTTGAGCGTGAGAATATTCGACTGCTCGTTGTTGCAATGGACGGTGAGCTCCCCCCGAGTGCGATCGATCAGCAGGCTGCCGTCATATTTCACCAGGTCGCCCAGCTTCGCCGCGGGGACCTTGTAGTTGACAGTTTGTTCCAGGATATCCTTGTGGGGATAGGGGAAGTTGTGCTGGATTTCCTCGCGGTGCAGGATCGTGCGCTTCCAGGGGCCGTTGTCATACCAGGCGAGTTGCCTGGAGTTGACTTCCTGCGGCATGCCGTATTTCGTGATGAGATCGGCCGCTACCGCCAGACACAACTTGGGCCAGCCCACCAGATTCTTTTGGACCCATGCGGCCGTTTCTGGAGTCATATTGGCCGGAGTCATATCGGCACGAACCGACCCGCGGCCCGGTCCTTGCGCACCCGATCGGCGCGAAAGACCTGGCCGCTCATGGCGATGTAGACCCCAGGAGCCGCGGTTTGCACCGTGGCGAAGGCCATGCCGAGATTGAAGGTGGCGTCGCTCTCGGAAAATCGGGCTGGCGACAGCGAGCCCGTGAACACAACCGTCTTGTGGGGGATGGCCGCCAACACTCGTGCTGTCTCCGTCATCGTGTCGGTGCCGTGCGTGATGACGATGCGGTTGGTCTCGAGCTCGGCCACCTTGGCGCGCACGGCCTCGCGGTCGGCCGCTGTGAGATCGAGGCTGTCCTTGCGGAAGAGCTCGATGATCTCAAACGGGCAGGCCACTCGGCCGATCTCGAGCAGCCGTCGCACCACCGATTCACCGACCTGGTACTGGCTCAGGGCGTCGAAGTAGGTCTTGTCGATGGTGCCCCCGGTGGTGATCACGGCAATCGGCGAATCAAGGACTTGGCTGTCGGTTGTCACGGATTCCAATCTGCTGTGGGAATGGGGTGCGGCGGTCAGGATGAAGCCAGGGGCGGGGCGAGTTCAAGTCCCCGAGGACGCCAAAAACCGGTACAATACTTTAGGTCCAAAGTAATTGGGCGCACGGCGGGCACTCGAGATGGGCATGAAAACGCGAGCGGAGGCCTTCGATCATTGGATTCGGACCTCCTTCGTCGAGCTGAACACGCAGCTCGAGGACCTTTACTTCGCGCAGCGCGACCGCACACGGGTCATTGGAGTCGGCGATGCACTCAAGGATCGGCTGCGTGAGGAAGGCCGGACACATATCGTCGGCCTGCTGAAGGAGGGCAACACGGGTGATGGCTTTGCGAGTGCCTTCAGCGTGTTGGGTAACGTAGGCCTGTATCTGGGCGCACTGCGCCGCCATGAGCTCACCAATCCGGCGCGCGAGGAGCGCTCGCCCTTTCCCGAAGCCTCCTCGCTCGCGATGCACGTGGGCGCTTCGCTCGGAATGGTGCCGCGTTTTGCGACCGCGCACCTCACGACTCACAACATGGCGCTGGGGGGAGTACGGAAGAGCTTCACCTCGTTAACCGACGAGTACCTGTTTATCGATGAGAATACGCGCGGGATCCTGGCCTTTCAGCGGGCGGCGGATGCCCTCATGCGGATCGTCCCGCTCGGCATTTCCAGCCCGGTGAACGATGTGCTCTTCGATGCCGCCACGCGCGCGCTCAACGATGCCATCCGCAGTAACGACAAGTTGTTCACGCAGCTCGATGTCGAGCGGTTCTTCTATTGTGTCCGACCCTACTACAAGCCGTACCGGATCGGTCGCCAGGAATATCGTGGCGCCAACGCCGGTGATTTCTCCGGGATCAACGAGATCGACCTGTTGCTCGGGCTGTGCCGCGCCAACGACCCGTATTACGCGCAGCTCCTCGTCGACAAGATGTTGTTCATGCTTCCGCAGGACCAGGCGCGCCTGCGCGAATGCATGACCTACAGAAGTCTGCTCGATGAGCTGCTGGCGGTCGCGGGGGCTCATGCGCGCACCGACTGGTTTCAGCGCAACGCGCGCGCGTTCCTGCAACTCTGCGATCTTTTCGCCCACAGTGCCAGTCAACATCACGACATGCTCGTGAAGCGCTTCATCGAGCAACCCGCGAGCAGCCTCCCCGCGGAGGATCTACAGGGCATTACCGCCAGCGGGCCTCCCTTGCCCGTGTTGTTACGCTCCCTGGAGATCCTGCGGGACCTGCGCGTCGCCGCGCGGCGCTCTGACCTGGAGACGCGCCACGAGGATCTGGCGATGTTGCGCTCACTGCTGACGCAATGAGCTCAACCGCGCGGCCTAGCTCACCAGCGTGGCGTCGAGCGTGATCTCCGTCTTCAACAGCTTGGACACCGGGCAGCCGGCCTTCGCTTTGGCCGCGAGCTGCTGGAAGGTCGCCTGATCCGTCCCGGGAATCTTCGCCTTCAAGGTGAGATGAACCGCCGTGATCGCGAAGCCTCCCTCCACCTGCTCGAGGGTGACCTCCGCCGAAGTGTCCATCTGCTCGGCGACGAGCTTCGCCTCACCCAGGATGAGCGAGAGCGCCATGGTGAAGCAGCCCGCGTGAGCCGCGCCGATGAGCTCCTCCGGGTTCGTGCCGCGCTGGCCTTCGAAGCGGCTCGCAAAACCGTAGGGATAGGCTTGCAGCGCGCCACTCTCGGTCGAGATGGTGCCTCTGCCGTCCTTCAGTCCACCTTTCCAGGAAGCCGATCCGCGTCGTTTGATCTTCATCGCTCGTTCCTCTGTGGGGCAGCGCCCAGGTCCCGTCCTTGCTACTCCTGCAAGAAGTATCCAAGAGCGCCCGGTGCGCGGCGTGTAAGCTGCCCCTCATTATGCCGCTCGCGGGCAATCCTATACACTGCCGGCCGACTCCGCACCGGATACGAAAAAACGCCGCATGATCGCTTTTCAAGGCGTGTCAAAGTCGTTCGACGAAGGACGCGATTTCGCGGTGCGCGATGTGAGTTTCAGCATCCCCGAGCGTGCGTTCGTCGCGTTGGTGGGAGACTCCGGCTCGGGCAAGACGACGTTGCTGAAAATGATCAACCGTCTCATCGAGCCAGATCGTGGCACGGTGAGCGTGGATGGAGAGTCGGTGCAGTCCGTGACCGGCTACAGCCTGCGGCGGCGGATTGGCTACGTGTTCCAGGGGATCGGGTTGTTTCCGCACATGAGTGTCGCGGAGAACATCGGCATCACGCCGCTGCTGCTGGATTGGCCGCGAGAACAGATCGAGGCGCGCACGGCGGAGCTGATCGATCTCGTTGAGCTACCGCGCAGCTATTTGAGTCGCATGCCTTCGGAGCTTTCCGGCGGGCAAAGACAACGGGTCGGGGTAGCGCGCGCGCTCGCGGCGCGCCCCTCCATCATGCTCATGGACGAGCCGTTCGGCGCGCTCGATCCGGTCACGCGCGATACGCTCGGATCGGAGTACCGGCGGTTGCACGAGCGGATGGGTTTGACCACGGTGATGGTCACCCACGACGTGATGGAGGCCGTTCTGTTAGGAGATCGGATCATTGTCGTGCGCCAGGGTGAGATCGTTGCCGATGGCGAGCCGCACCAGTTGTTGATTGAGCATCCGGATGCCGGCGTACGCGCACTGATGGACATGCCGCGTCGGCAGGCGGAGCGCGTACGCGTCCTGATGCAGGAACGGGCCGCGCGTGGGTGAGCGTTTCGCCGCGGCCGCGCGCCTGCTGCCGGACTATCTCGGCCAACATGTGCTCCTGAGCGCGGCCGCGCTGGCCCTGGGTTTTCTGGTCAGCCTACCCCTCGTGGTGGCCGCCAGCCGCAATGCACGGATTCGCTGGCCCGTGCTCGGTTTTGCCAGCGTGGTGCAGACCGTGCCGAGCCTTGCGCTACTGGCGCTGTTTTATCCGCTGTTGCTCGCCATTTCCACCGCTTGGGAGCATCTGTTCGGATATGGCTTCTCGGCGTTGGGATTCCTGCCCTCCCTGTTGGCGCTGACGTTGTATTCGATGCTGCCCATTCTGCGCAACGGCGTGACGGGGCTGACGAATCTCGATCCCGCGGTCATCGAGGCCGCGCGCGGGGTGGGTATGACGAACCGGCAGCGGCTGTTGCGTATCGAGCTGCCGCTGGCGGCGCCGGTTCTCATGGCCGGGGTCCGTACCGCTGCCGTCTGGGTCATCGGGGGCGCAACCTTGTCGACCCCTGTGGGCCAGACCAGCCTGGGCAACTATATCTTCTCCGGCCTGCAGGTGGAGGATTGGGTCTCGGTGTTGTTTGGCTGCGTTGCCGCGGTCGCGTTGGCCTTGATCGCCGATCAACTGCTCGGCCTGATCGAGGCGGGCATCGCCAGCCGTAGGCCGCGGCTCGCCTGGCTGGGGCTCGCCGTGCTGCTGGCTGGCGTAGGCGCCGCTGGTGTTGGCTCGTTGGCGAGCGCCGGGCGCGCGGCGTACGTGGTGGGCGCCAAGAACTTCGCCGAGCAATACATTCTCGCGGCGGTCATGACCGATAGGATTCGTAAGGAAGGCTCACCCGCCACGGCACGCGTGGATCTCGGCTCTGTCATTGCCTTCCGGGCGCTCGCCAGCAATGGGATCGATGCCTATGTCGATTATTCGGGGACTGTCTGGAGCACTATCATGAACCGGCACGATTCCCTGCCGCGCCAACAGATGTTGCGGGAAATGACCACCCAGCTTCGCAAAGAGCACGGCGTGGTGCTGCTGGGCGCGCTCGGATTCGAGAATGCCTACGCGCTCGCGATGCGACGTGACCGCGCCGAATCACTTGGCATCCGCAGCATTGCCGACCTGTCGCAGCACGCGCCCGAATTGCGCATCGGCGGCGATTTCGAGTTCTTCGCCCGCTCGGAGTGGCGCGACCTGCGCGACCGATATGCGTTACGCTTTCGCGAGCAGCGACAGTTCCAACCCACTTTCCTTTACAAGGCAGTGGCTTCACGCGAGGTGGATGTCATCTCCGCGGCCTCCAGCGATGGCCGGATCCGTGCGTATGACCTGGTCGTGCTGGAGGACCCGCGGCAGGTCATCCCTCCTTACGATGCCATCATCCTGCTCTCACCGGCCCGCGCGGCCGATCCGGTGTTGCACCGGGCCCTCGCGCCACTGGTCGGCGCGATTCCGATCGATGTCATGCGTCAGGCGAACTATAGTGTCGATCGCGACACGGACCGGGTCTCCCCGAGCGAGGCCGCTCACTGGCTGGAGCAACAGATCCACCGCCGGTAGTGAGTGGTCAACAGTCACTGCAGGACGAATGTCTCGTATGGTCTGTTGAAATGCTCGAGCACGGTCGGCGGGATGATAGGTCCACCAGGCCGTTCCCGCAGTTGCGAATGGAAGCGGCGAATCGCGCTCTGCTTGGCCTCCTGGGCCGCGGGACTCAATGCGAAGCGACCCAGGCGCCGGTCGTTGAAAATCACGGGAGTGGCCTGGTGCCACGCCCAGATCGGATATTCGGCAAGTGTCACGTTGCGCTGTCGTGCCAGTTCCCAGGCCGCTCTGCCAGTTGCGTTGTGATCAGGATGGCCGTCCTGCTCGAAAGGTGCGACGAGGGTGGCGTGTTCCGGGGTGAGGCGTTTGATTGCCTCGAGGAGCTCGTCGCAATGCCGCTCGACCTGTCCGTCCGGAAGTCCCAGGCGCACGATGTCGATCCCTTCGGGAGCCAGATCGCGGCATGCGGCCTCGAGCTCGCCGCGGCGAACGGACCTCAGGTCGTGGATTTCCGGGCACGCCGTTTCGCCGTCGGTGATGGAAATGAGGGTTACCGGAAGATGATGCAGGCCGGCCCATGTGTGCATGAGACCGCCCGCCCCGAGGGTCTCGTCGTCCGGGTGGGGGGCCAGGACCACCAGCGGTCCCGCGGGGGGTGACCAGTCGTCCGCGGTCAACGCGGCCCAAAACGTCTCCGGCGTCCCTATACTGGTTGTCACGCTCTCCTGATCCATACCCGCTCCAACATATCCGCTGGGACGCGGCAGCAGGTACCGTGCCCAGATACCCTCGGCAGCGCTGCGGCTCGCGCCACTCGGCTTCAAACCTGACCGTTATCAACATAGGTCCGGCAGTTACTGGTAGCGGCCGTGCCGTTGGCCTATTCTGCCGCTCCTGAAGCGGGAGCTCCCATGGCAGAACTCATAGAAAATCGGGGCCGGATTCTGCGGCGTGAATCGGGACTCCAGCTCTTCCGGCAGGAAGACTGGTGGGCGATCTGGATAGGGCTCGGGCTGATCGCGGTGGCCGTGTTGCTGTTGGCGAACGGCAGCAGCATCAAGTGGGTGGCGATTGCACCGACGAAGTGGAGCCATCTGAGCGAGGCGGTCGCGCAGTTGCGCGATCACGCGCTACAGTACGTTGCGCTGTTCGCTCTGTGGTCTGTGTTGCTCGGCATCGGTACGAGCGCACTGGGATTCAGACTGTCGCGCTTCCTACCGGCCTTCGCGCTCGTATTCTCCATCACGTTGGTTCTTTATTTTCTCGGGCAGTGGGACCAGGCGTCACGCTACAACCTGGAGCCGCCGTTGGTGGCGCTTGCGCTCGGGTTGCTCGTGTCCAACACGGTCGGTGCACCGGCGTGGGCTGATGCGGGCCTGCGCGTGGAGTTTTACATCAAGACCGGCATCGTGCTGTTGGGTGCGGGCTTGCCGCTCACCCTGATCGCCTGGGCTGGGCCCGTGGCCATCATGCAGGCCGGCATCGTCTCCCTCGTTACGTTCGGCGTCATCTACTTCACCGGCGTGCGGCTGGGATTGGATCGTCGACTGGCGGCGACTCTTGGGACTGGCGGAGCGGTTTGCGGTGTTTCGGGAGCAATCGCCACCGCCGGTGCGGTCGGTGCGAAGAAAGAGCAGGCCTCTATCGCCATTTCGTTGGTGATCTTCTGGGCGATCGTCACGATCTTCCTGCTGCCGCTTGCCGCGCGCGCCTTGAATCTGCCGACCGGTGTGGCTGGCGCGTGGATCGGGACTTCGGAATTCGCCGATGCCGCGGGTCTTGCAGCGGCGCAGACCTACGGCGGCTACGCCGGACATGTGCCGGGCATCGAGGGTAGCGCGGATGCGGCTGTCAATGCTTTCACCTTGATGAAGGTGATTGGCCGTGATGTGTGGATCGGGGTGTGGGCCTTCGTGCTGGCGATCGTTGCCACGACCCGTTGGGAGCGCACCGGCATTCAAACCAAGCCGAACCCGATGGAGATCTGGCGACGCTTCCCGAAATTCGTGCTCGGCTTCCTGATTGCCTCGGCCATCGTGACCATTATTTCGCATGGCTATAGTTATGCGGACTACAAGAAAGTGCTGCAGCCCGCGCTCGTCGCGCCATTGCAGGCATTGCGAACCTGGGCGTTCACGTTCGCGTTTCTGGCGATCGGGCTTACCACTCGTTTTCGGGAGTTTGTCACGGTTGGCGGGAAGCCGTTCTATGCGTTCACGACCGGCGTGGTGATCAACATCGTTCTGGGTTACGTTCTCTCGACGCAGGTCTTTGTCGACTTCTGGACGAAGCTGGGCCAGTGAGCTCCGCTGAGCATCACGCGCCCGGTTGGGCGCTCGCGAGGTCATGCGGTACGTGCGTCTATTTCCGTGGAGGGCCGGCGGAAGTGGAGGCGCATCTGCGAGGCATGCGGACACTGGGTTCCGCATACGGCGCGGTACGCGCCACCGACGGCATCTGCGTTCTGCACGACCGTTACCTCGATCCTTCCAGCATCTGCGCGTCCTACGAAAGGCAGACCAGCTGACATGAGCCGGATCACTCCCTACGGCGATCCCACCGGGTCACCCGAATCCGAACTGGTCGCCCGGATCCGCGCGCGGCGCGGCGGCGGCCTCCTGAATCTGGATCGACACCTTCTGAAGAGTCCACCTTTCGCGGCCGGCTGGAATGCTCACCTGGGAGCGGTCCGCACCGAGCTCAGCCTGTCGCCAAAGCTGCGCGAGCTGGCGATCTGCGCGGTCGCGGTGTTGAACGGCGCGGATTACGAGCTTGCGCATCACGCACCCGAGTTGCTCCGTGCGGGCGGTAGTCCGAATCAATTGAAAGCGCTCAAAGCGCTGGATGGGGCAGGCAATCTTCCCCCCGGGTTCGATGCCCTCGAACAAGCGGTGCTACGGCTTGCCATCGAGATGACACGCGAGGTGAAGGTGGCCGATGCGACATTCGAGCAGGTTCGGGCGGGCTTGAGCGACGAGCGACAGGTCGTGGAGCTCGTCGGCGTCATTGCTACTTACAACATGGTCTCGCGTTTCCTGGTGGCGCTGGAGATCGACCTGGAGCAGAGTTGAGACGGGTTTACCCGTTGCGGAACGCCATCAGCCCGGAACGACCGGCAACAGGAACGGTAAAGCTGTGACGCAGTACCGATCTTCGCATTAAAAGTGCTTGTGCCTTCTCCAGGCGCGGCGGTGCAATGCCGATAATTGCGGCATGAGTACCACCGGCGCGCGGGATCCATTCGTCAAGCGAGACGTCGATCTGCGGCAGAAGTATTTCGAGGCGATCGCGCAGCTCGAGGCCGGTGAGGCTCGCTGGGCGCAACTCGAGGTGACGCTGCGCCGCACGATCGGCCGGCTCTGCCTGGCGGCCCGTGGACGAGCAGTCCCGTTGGATGTCGAGCTGCGCAAGGTGAGCGACCTGGTTCGCGGTCACCGCGATCTCGGCGCGCTGGAAGAATGCCTGGAGCCATTGTCGCGGGCTATCGCTGCCCTGGACGAAATGGAATCGGGCGCGAGTACGGGCGCCACCACGACGTCACGCGCTCTGGCCTTTGCGGGCTATGTCCCTCCATTGGATGAAGATACCGAGCGGGTTCCACCTGAGCCAGGCGCTGCCGGTATGGTGGACCCCGTCGAACGGGAGAGCCAGGTTCAGACGGCAATCGTTGCGGTGTTGGACAGACTTGCGCGTCTTCCGGAATTGCGCCCGGCGCTCGCTGAGCTTTGTGAGCGCTCGAAAGGCTCGCTGTCGCCGGATGAGTTCGCTCAAGGACTCGAGCGCGTGGCGCGGTTGGTCGGCGAGCAACGTGCAAGTCTGCTGCGCGAGAAGCGCGAGATCGAAGAGTTGCTGCAGCAGATGGACAGCCGTCTCGCCGAGATCGCCAATTATCTCGCCGCCGATGCTGCCGACCAGAAGACCTCGCAATCAAGCACACAACAGCTCGATTTCGCGGTCATGGACGAGGTCAGGAGCCTCGACGCGGACATACAACGGGGTGACGACATCGGGGCGCTACGTGAACGGGTACGGGGCCGTCTCAACATCATTACGACTCACCTCCAGGAATTCCGTGCGCGCGAGGGCGCGCGTGTCTCGGCACAACTCGATCGCACGCAGCGCATGCGAGTGCGAGTCTCCGACCTGGAGCGCGAGATCCACGGTTTGCACAAGAGTCTTCAGGAGGAGCAGTCCCTCCGCATGATCGATGCCTTGACCGGTATTCCCAACCGGGCCGCGTACGACGATCGTATCCGGCACGAGTTCGTGCGCTGGCAGCGCGAAAACACCCCTGTCAGCGTGCTCGCCTGGGATATCGATCGTTTCAAAGAGATCAACGACGCCTACGGGCATAGTGCCGGTGACAAGGTGCTGCGGGTGATCGCGCAACACCTGGCGCAGCACGTGCGCGGTACCGATTTCGTGGCTCGTTATGGCGGGGAGGAATTCGTGATGATTCTCACGGGCACCGATTCCGCCCAGGCCTCCGTGATGGCGGACAAAATCCGCGCCGGCATCGAGAACATGGGTTTCCACTTCCACAACAAGCCGGTCGCCGTAACGGCTTCCTGCGGAATCACGACCTTCCGCGGCGACGATACTCCGGAAACCATCTTCGATCGCGCGGATCGCGCGCTCTACCGGGCCAAAGACGGCGGACGCAACTGCTGTCGAGTGCTGTAGTCGATTCGCGGCCGCGGTCAGAGCCGCAGCTTCACTCCCGCGTAGGCGCCTATTCCGGGGTGGAGGAAACCGGTTGGGTTCTGATAACGGCGGTTGCAAAGATTGTCGATGCGACCCAACAAGGCCACGCTCTCGTTCAGGTCAAAGTTGGCCGCCATGTCAACCGTGGTATAGCCGGGTGCCCGCAGGCGTGGGATGGAAAAGTTGCGATTTCCGTCCGCCCAGTCTCCTACGGTGAGCACGGTGGTATGGAACGACAGACGCGTCGTGGCCTGCCAGCTGCCGTTCAAGGATGCCTTGTGTTTCGGCCGGCGTAGCAACTGCTGGTTGAGAACCTCGTCGACGGCTTCGGTATACGTGTAGTCCAGCCGCAAGGTGACTGTCTTCGTGGGCTGGTACGCAACGAAAGTTTCCACGCCGTCGGTGCGTGCACGGCCGATGTTGGCGTAAGAGGTGAAATCCGCGTTGTCGGTGATGAGGTTGCGGATGTTGTTGCGGAAGTAGGTGGCGCCGAACGAGATTCTCGTGCTGGCCAGGATCTGGTCGAAGCCCAGCTCATAGCCGTGGCTGCTCTCGGGTTCGAGGGTGGGATTGGCAAAGAAGCCGAAAACAGGGTAGCTGTGGAAGCGTTCATCGAGCGTGGGTGCCTTGAAGCCCGTCCCTACACTGGCTTTGAGGCGGGTTCCGGTTGCCTTGATGACATAGACCGGTGCGACGCGGTAGGTCACTCGCCCCCCGAAGCGATCGTTGTGGTCATAGCGCACGCTGAGCGTGTTGAAGAGTGTGTCGTGGAATCCGGATTGCAGCTCGGCGTAGCCGGAGTCGATCGACTGATCCGCCCCTACAGGGGAGCGTAGCTCGTCTCGTTGATGTTCCGCGCCCAGGACGAGCATCTCAGCGGCGGCGAGCTTCACGTTGCCCTGCCAATCGACCTTCAGCCGCTCGCCGGAGAAGTAACTCGGCGGGCCGTCCGCGGGCGGAGTGAATTGGGATGAGTCCAACAGGCTGTAAGCAACACCGAGCGTCTCCTCGAACGTTCCATCCGCCGTGCGCACGTGCGCTGTGGCGCGTGTATAGAACTGGTGGGTATTACTCGCGCTCTGCTGGGCTTCCGGTGTTGATGGGAAGGTGAATGGATCATCGGCAGTGAGGCGCAGATGGGTGTCCGTATAACGCGCCACCAGCCCGAGGTCGAATCGGCTCGTTACGTCGAAGCCGAGCTTGGTCGAGGCGCCGAGGTTGTCGTAGTAATCGTTGTTGCGCGGTTCTCCCGGTGCAAGCAGCTCCAGCGGCGTGACAGGTATCGAGCCGGAGTGGAAATGGTCGAGGCTCGCGGAGTAATGAAACGGCTCACTGGAGCCGCTGATTCCGGCGGTTTGGTTGAAAGTGTCGAACGAGCCGCCTTCTACGCTCGCGGTGAGTCGTGCGGGTCCGGAGCCGCTTTTGGTAACGATGTCGATGACTCCGCCGATGGCGTCGGAGCCATACAACCCGCTTTGCGGTCCGCGGAGAATTTCCACCCTCTGGATATCCTGCGTCAGAAACCTGCTGAAGTCGAATGAGCCGTCGACGCTGGTGGGGTCGCTGACGTCGATTCCGTCGACCAGTACCTTGGTGTGATTGGCGTTTGCGCCGCGTATGAAAATCAACGCCTGTCCTCCAGGGCCGCCTATCTGCACCAGGTTCAAACCGGGGGCATCTTTGAGGAGGTCGGGTAGTGTCTGGCTCTGCCTGGCTTGTATGTCATCTGCCGTAATGACAGTTACGCTGCTCGCCACTTGTGATTCTGGTGTTGGCGTGCGAGTGGCGCTGACGACGACGGTTTCGCCGGCAGCGTCATCCGCTTCCGCAGCGAGCGCGAGCGACGGCAAGCTTGCGGTTGCCGATAGGAGGAGGGGAAGAAACGACGATTTTTTCACGAGAGACTCCGCGGCGACATTCCAACACTGTCGTCGCAACGGTTTCTCCCGCAGTCATCAGCACACCCCGGCCGGCAACAGGACGACGGCGCGAGGCGGGTGTCCTGGCTCCCGGGTCATCGCGTTTGTCCTCCTTCCCAAGGCCGTAGCCTCAGTGGGTTCATGGACATTCGCTCGCCGGTCACAGTTGCGGGGGCAGCCGCGGCTTCAGGCGCTGACGAGCGCCCACACCGCGTTCCGATTTGAATCCCTTGCGGGAACCTCGTGCGTGGCGCGGATCATACGCGAACGAGCGGGTCGTTAGAATACTTTCCCTATGGTGAGGCGCACGGCGCGGGGCTCGAGCGGGTGAGCATGGATATCGGCCACGCCGTCCGGGGGCTCGCCGGGCAGGCGGTCGATGTACCAGAACTCGATCGCATTCGCGCGGGCGCCGAGGATGTTGTACAACCCGAGCCCCAGGGACCATGAGTTGCCGAAGGCGTAGTGGAGGTCCCCATTCCATTCGCCGTAGCCGCCACCTTGGATCTGGTCGTCGGCGGACAGGGGCTGGCGACCCAGGTAGCGGTATTCGAGCCCGCCACTCCAGGGGCCGAGCTCCTTGAGATAGATGTTGAAGGAGCCGGTCGCGGCGGGGGCGTTGGGCAGATAGCGGCCGATATGGCCGGTGCCGTCAGCGAAATCGGTTTTGAAGCGGGCGTGGTTGCCGGAGTAGCTGGCATAAAACTCCAGCCAGCGGCGCGCCTGGTAGGTGATGTTGATTTCATAGCCGTAGCGGCGGCTTGCCGGGCCGGCGCTGTCCTGGCCCGCGTCGGGGTCGTAGGTCGTTTCCGACTGCGCTTCGAGATTGAAGATCGCCGCCGTGGCGGTGATCTTGCCGGCCAGCAGTTCCTGTCTGAGACCGATTTCCTCGCCCGCTTGCCTGGCGATGAGAGGTGCACCGGATTGTCCGGCGGCGGAGGCTTGCGTCACGCCACGCAGATCGTCGCTGTGGAATCCTCGCCCGGCGCTCACGTAAAGCTCCGTGGTCGGTGCGATCGTGAAAATCAGGCTGCCTTTGGGCTGAAAGATCGAGGCGCCCTTGCTGCCGGCGTTGGTACCGCTATCGATGCCGTGAATGTAGTCTTCGCGTATCCCGAGTACCGTTCGAAACCAACTCACCCAGTGTGTGGTCGCTTGCTCGTACGCGGATAGGTCGAGCAGATGCACGTGGTCGGCCTCGCTGAAGTCCAAAGGCTCGTCGGCCGCGGTCAAGACGGTGCGAGCGAGTGTGGGTAATCGCGAGACGTGATTGATGTCGTAGCGGAGTTGCACCCCGCTCAGCCATTCGGTGGTGATTCCGAACTGGTTCAGCGGTATGCGATAGCTGGCGCCTCCGCCGGCGAGCACCCGGTTCTCGTGCTGTCGCTCCTGGTCACCGTGCCCCGGGTCCACGAGGTAGTGGGTGAAGTTGTTCCAGAGAGTGAGTTGATTGTTGACGAGGTAGGCGTTGGCGTCGAGCTGTCCCAGGCCGGCCGGGACATGGTACTGAGCCGAGATACTGTCGCGTTGTGCCTTGCCGCCGTCGGTTGGATCGAGCGTCCCAAAGCGGCCGATGAGGCCTGCGGATGTCGCGCGATAGGGTTGGTCCGTGGTTGCATTCCAGAGCGCGTGGTAGAACATGCCCGTTATGGACAGCCCGTCGCTGTTGTCGCCGCGGCTGTAGCGAAGGACCCCGTTGACCTTGCGCTGGTCGTCCGGGCTGGTCCATGGCCCGTCGTAGTGCTGTAGCTCGAGAGCGCCGAGTACGTTACCCGCGGGGGTGTTGACAGTGCCCGCTGTGAACAAACGCTGGAATCCGAGAGTGCCGGCCGTGAGTGTGGCCTGGTTGGCGATGCGATCGAGATAGCTGATGTGAATGGATCCCACCGAGGCGAAATCGCCCTGGTCCGCGTAGTAGGTACCCTTGGTGTACTGAAGATTGGTCGCCAGCTCCGGGACCATGAAGTTCAGATCCGTGTAGCCCTGGCCATGGGCATGGGTGGGTCCGTTGATGGGCATGCCGTCCACGCAGACGGCTAGGTCGGTTCCATGATCCAGGTTGTAGCCTCGCATGAGGTACTGGTTTGCTTTGCCCTCGCCACTATGGGAGGTGACCTGGAGTCCGGGAACGGTCTCCAGTAACTGGCCGGGACGGAACGCCGGCGTCAACGCCAGCTCCTCGTTCACCACGATCCCTTCACTCGCGGTGGTCGTCGTGCCGATGAGTTGTCGGCGTTGCGCGGTCACGACGACTTCGTCGAGCGCATCTTGGCTGGTGGGGTCCGCCGCCGCGGCGAGCGGTCCGGCCACCAGCAGCGAGGCGAATGTCGCGCCGGCGGCCGACCCCCAGAAAGGTCTCATCTGATCTGCCTTTGAATTGGAACGATTGGGCTGGCCCGCCAGATGCGCACGCGGCCCCATGAACGAGCGGTGTATTTGACTACAAGTAATTGAATATATAGGGCAATTTAACCGTTAATAACGGTTAATTAACGACTGCATCGCGGGCCCGTCAACCGCGAGAGAGCATGTAGTGAATCGCGGGCAAGGGTATGCGCGCGCTAGGCTGCGGGGCGTCGCAGCGGACCGGGGCCCCGCGCTGGGCTTAGACGGCTCGCGCGTGGGGCAAGGGCGCGCAGGCGACATCGGGGATGCGGTGCTTGTGGCGCCTTGCCGCGAAAAAGGGGTGGGTCTGGGTGGCGGGAGGCGCGCGCCGGCCGGTCGGCACGTTCACGGTTTGCTCTGCGATTTGCTTGGCGCGCAGGGCATCTGCCCAGCCCAGCAACTCCAACGGTGACGGCAGGTCAGGCAGCGATGCGTACGAGAACTTCTTTTGAACGCGCAGCGCGTTGTCGATGATCATGACGAACCGGCGCCCCGCACGCTCGATCTCCTCACGTAGCACCGGGGTCTGCAGATCCACAGGACCGAAATGCTCCCGCCTGGGATCCTCCAGCAGCACGGTCCGGTCATCCTCGCTTACTTGGCTGACCCAGCTATGCGCTCCACCGCCGCGGTCCGGCGCGTCGAGTGCGAGCGGCCGAACATGACGATCCGCGAAGGCACGCCGTGTGATCACCACCCACCGATCCATCTCGAGGTCATAACTCACGAAATCGTTCGGGTGGGAGAAGAGGATGGCCCAGTCGTCGCCCAGCCAGGTACGCAAGGAAGGTGAGCTCAGAGTGTGTTGGATCGTATCGGACGCGGTGTGCTCGAGGAGGAGGGTCGCCACTTGAGTGCTCCTTTGCAGTGTTGCGGAGAGCTTGCAAGTGAGGCGGTAGAAAAGTCAGTCGAGCCTCGGTTATCTCTCGATAACACGACTGCAGCGGAGGCTGTGCATTGGAAACAGAACGGCCGCTCATATTGATATGAGCACTCGCCATGTCGGTGTTACCGACATGTAACCCCTCCGGGTGCAAGGTGGGCGCGACGATCCGTCGCGGATCGAGCGGGACCACAGCCAATGAAGACATCTTCCTGGTTCGACGCCTTTGCGCTACTCGTGATCTCCGTGATGTCCACCGCCGTCGGCGTCGCGACGGATGGGGGCCGGGTGGCCCTTAACCAGCCTCCGGACGTGACCGGCCCCGTTATTGCGGGCGGGCTCGAGGACGCCGATGATTGGGGTGAAACCGGTTAAGGGGTAAGAATGGCTGAGTTCATCATCCGACCACATGGGCGTCTGCACGACTGGATAGCCGATGAGCAGGGGTATTTTCGGGAAGAGGGGCTGAGTTACCGGCTCGTGGGGGATGAGGAAGAGAGTCGCCCGAAGGCGATCGATCCGGCAACGGGGGCGTTGCGGGACGTGCGCTCGGGGGCGTACGAGATGTACCAGCAGGGAGGCGGCGCGAAGGGCGATAAGCACTCGGACGTGAGCTGCGCCTGCCACTGGACGGTGAATGAGGCGGTCGTTAAGAGCGTCGGACGGATGTGGGGGAGCGCGTACTCCGTCATGCCGGCGGCCGTCATGGTTCGCACTGATTCACCGATCCGGCGCCCGGCGGATCTGGCTGGCGTGGAGATCGGGGTCGGCTACCGGTCGGGAAGCCACTACACCACTATTCAGGCGCTCGAGCCGTTCCTGGCTCGCGACCAGATCAAGCTGAAATTTGGCGGGATGCCCTGGGCGCGCGTGGATGCGGCCCTGGACGGCGATGTGGCCGCGACCACCGTGTGGGGCCCGGCCCTTTACGTTTGCGAGCAGCTCGGTATGCGCAAGATCGTGGATGCCACGTTCATGGGCGCTTTCATGATTCCACCCCTGACTCCGCTCGAGGACGTGGAGCGTTATTTCCGAGCGCTCAAGCGTGCGCAGGTGGATATCGATCTCGCGCCGGAGCAATACAAACCTCTCTTTGCGAAGGAACTGCCGGCGCGTTACAGAGAGCGCGTGGATGTACGTCTGTTTGGCCCCGGCGAGCGCGTGGTGTTCTTGCCTTATTCGCGCGAGAGCTTCGAGTCGACGCAGCGCTGGATCCATGAGCGGGACATCTTCGAGAGCGCCGGCGCGAGCGACTATCAGGCGGCGGTCATTACTTGATGCCATGCCGAAGCGACCGAGCGCTCCCGCCGGTGATGATGAACCGGACGATGTGGCGCCGAGGTCCTACAGCTCGCCCGCTTGTTACATGCACGAATTAGACGAACCCAACAGCGCCGCTGCCGCGCCAAAGGACTGGCCCGAGATCCGTGAGTGGCGCAAGCAGACGCGTGAGTCGCTGATCTCGAGTCGCATGGCGCTCACCGTCAAGGTGCGTCAGGAGAAGGGCGAGAAAGCGAAACAGAAACTGCTCGCCGCGGTTGATCTGCAACGGTATCCGACACTCGGAATCTACTGGCCGATGCGCGGAGAGATCGATGTACGCGACATCGCGCGACGGCACATCGAGGCCGGCGGTTCGGTGGGCCTACCCGTTGTTGTTGAGAAGGCCTCTCCCGTCGAGTTCTGGAAGTGGCAGCCCGGCACGGGGATGCGACGCGGCGTGTGGAATATTCCCATTCCCATGGCGCGCGAGGTGTTGATTCCGGATGCGCTGATCGTGCCGCTCGTTGGGTTCGATAGCGGGCGTTATCGGCTAGGTTACGGTGGCGGCTACTATGACCGGACGATTGCCGCGCTAGGGCGGCGGCCGTTTTGCGTAGGGCTGGGCTTCGCGGAAGCCGAATTGCCCACGATCTATCCACAGCCGCACGACATCCCCATGAATCTGATCGTGACAGACCGCTGAGCTTGCCGCCCGGCCAGAAATTGCCGGCCATCGCAGGAACCGAGCTTGCTGGATGCAGGCTTATTGCAACGCCTTGCATCTGCCACGGGTGGAACCATGGATACGCGGGTACGCGACGAGGCGCCTCACAAGTCGGCCGCCGGGGCTCGTGAGACTCTGACGCTCCGGTTGACCCTCAACGGGAGGCCGCGACAGTACGAGATCGAGCCTTGGGTCACGCTGTTGGATTTACTGCGCGAGCACGAGCACCTTACAGGCACCAAGAAGGGCTGCGATCACGGTCAATGCGGTGCCTGTACGGTTCTGGTCAACGGCAGACGTATCAACAGTTGCCTCCTGCTGGCCATCACCCAGGATGGGTCGCAGATCACGACGATCGAGGGGCTCGCGGACGGTGACCGGTTGCATCCACTGCAGCAAGCATTTGTCGATCACGACGCTCTGCAGTGCGGCTACTGCACGCCAGGGCAGATCTGCTCGGCGCAAGGACTCATGAATGAAGGCCACGCGCGCACGCGGGACGAGGTTCGTGAGTTGATGAGTGGCAATCTGTGCCGCTGCGGCGCCTATACAAACATTACCGACGCCATCATGGAGGTGCTCGCGAAGGAGGGTGCGCGATGAATCCCTTCAGCTACGCTCGGCCGACCGGTATAGCCGAGGCGGTGCGCGAGGGCGCGGCACGACACGCCCGCTTTCTTGCCGGAGGCACCAATCTCGTCGACTTGATGAAAGAGAATGTGGAGCGACCCGAGCGCCTGGTCGATATCAGCCGGCTCCCGTTGAAGAAGATCGAGGACCTGGAAAGTGGCGGGTTGAGACTGGGCGCGCTCGTCACCAACGCCGACACCGCATACGATCCACGCGTGGCGCGCCAGTATCCCCTGTTGACAGCGGCGATTCTCTCGGGCGCCAGCCCACAATTGCGCAACGCCGCCACGAACGGCGGCAACCTGAACCAACGCACGCGTTGTTATTATTTTTACGACCGCGAGACGGCCTGCAACAAGCGAGAGCCCGGCTCGGGTTGCGGAGCGATCGGCGGTTTGAACCGTATCCATGCGATCCTGGGTGCGAGCGACCAGTGCATCGCGACGCACCCTTCCGACATGTGCGTAGCGCTTGCCGCGCTGGACGCCCAGGTCCGAGTTACGGGACCCAACGGAGATCGAATCATTCCATTCACAGAATATCATCGTCTTCCCGATGATAAGCCGTGGCTGGACAACTGGCTGCGCCCCGGCGAGTTGGTAACGGCGATCGACCTCCCGGCTGAGGACTTCAGTCAACACTATACCTACCTGAAATTACGCGATCGCCTGTCCTATGCGTTCGCGCTCGTCTCGGTTGCCGTCGTTATGCGACTCGAGGGTGACCGCATGTCGGAAGTACGCATTGCCCTGGGTGGTGTCGCCCACAAGCCATGGAGGTCGCCCGTTGCGGAAAGCGGCCTCACCGGCGAGAGGGTGTCGCGAGAGGCTTTCGCAAGCGCGGCGGACGCGATTCTCGACGGCGCGGTGGGCTACGGGGACAATGACTTCAAAATCGAGTTGGCCCGGCGCGCGATCGTGCGCGCGCTCGAGCAGGCCGCGAATGCCAAGCCGCAATCGGTAACCGACAAACGCATCAGCTGAGGGTAGCCTGATGGATATCTCCCTCGATGCAAATATTCGTATCGGTGATCCGGCCAACCGGATCGATGGTGTGGCGAAGGTAACGGGACGTGCCCGCTATGCCGCCGAGCATCCGGTGCACGACCTTCTATATGGGTGCGTCGTCTCGAGCTCGATCGCCAAAGGTCGCATCATCGCCATCCATGATGAGGCCGCACGCGAAGTGCCTGGCGTGGTGGAGGTGATCACGCACCTCAATCGCCCGGAGACTGCGCGACTGGACAGCAAGTACAAGGATGCAGTCGCGGTGCCAGGCTCGCCGTTTCGGCCGCTGTACAACGAGCGGATCCTGTTCAACATGCAGCCGGTCGCCCTGGTAGTGGGCGAGACGCTCGAGGCGGCTCGTTATGCTGCCTCGCTCGTCCGGGTGGACTACGAGGCGGAGGCGCACAACACCGACTTCCGCATCGCGTTGCAAGAGCGCTTCGTTCCGCAGGAACTACGCAGCACTTTCGAGCCGCCGCAGTGTCGGGGGGATGCGAAATCCGCGTACGCCGGCGCGCCGCGTAAAATCGCAAGAGAATTCCATCTACCGACCCATTTCCACAATCCGATGGAAATGCACGCGAGCACCGTGGTGTGGGAAGGTGACGGACGCATCACTGTCTACGACAAGACTCAGGGCTCACAGAACGTACAGAGCTACCTGGCGCACGTCTTTGGATTTCCGGCCAAGCATGTTCGGGTCAGAAATCCGTACGTGGGCGGCGCTTTCGGCTCGGGGCTGCGGCCGCAATGCCAGGTCTATCTGGCGACGTTGGCGGCGAAAATGCTGGAGCGTTCGGTCAGGGTGGTGCTGACACGCCAGCAGATGTTCAGTCACGTTCATCGTCCCGAAGCGGTGCAATCCGTGGAGCTCGCCACGGACGAAACTGGGCGCTTGCAGGCGATTACCAACAACGCGACCACCTCGACTTCGCGCTTCGAGGACTACATGGAGACTGTTTGTGATTGGGGGTTGATGAACTACGCGTGCCCGAATGCATCCGCGGAGTCCACCCTCGCGCGCGTGGATACCTACACGAGCGGGGATATGCGCGCCCCAGGCGCCGCGACGGGAATGACGCTGTTCGAGATCGCGATCGATGAGATGGCGTATGCGGCCGGTGTGGATCCTTTGCAGTTCCGGCTGATCAACTACTCCGACAAGAACGCGATGGACGGCACACCTTTCACCTCGAAGGCGCTGCGCGAAGCCTACCTGCAGGGAGCCGAGAAGTTTGGTTGGAAGAAACGAACGCCCGCGCCACGCTCGATGCAGGACGGCCGCGAGCTCATTGGCTGGGGACTCGCGACCGGGATGTGGGATGCTCTATTTCAACCTATGACAGTACGAGCGAAGCTGCTTCCAGGTGGTGAGCTCGAAGTGTCGGCGGCCACGTCCGACATAGGCTGCGGTACCTACACGGTCATGGCGCAGGTCGCCGCCGATACCCTCGGGCTTCCGTTGGAGAAGATCACCGCGCGACTGGGCGACAGTGATCTGTCGAAATCGCCGGTGGAGGGCGGATCCTGGACAGCCGCTTCGGCGGGAGCCGCCGTGCAACTCGCTTGCCAAAAGATCGCGAAACAGTTGCTCGCGGCGGCTCGCAAGCTCGAGGATGGGCCGCTGGGGGCTGCACGGATGACGGATGTGATCTTTGCCCAGGGACGCGTCTGTCGCAAAACTGATCCAACGCGTTCGGTCTCGTTTGGCGAGATCATGGCCGCGGGTGGCCTGGAATGCATCGAGGTGAAAGCGACACCCTCGTCCGAGCTCGCCGGCAAGGAGAAGTCGCGCAACACCCATAGCGCAGTGTTCGCCGAAGTGCGGGTCGATGAAGAGTTGGGCGTCGTGCGTGTTACCCGGATCGTCAGCGCGATTGCCGCCGGGAGGATCATCAATCCAAAGACCGCGCGCAGCCAGATTCTGGGTGGGGTCGTCATGGGAGTGGGGATGGCGCTCCACGAGGAGGGATTGATCGACAACAGGCTCGGACGCTTCATGAATCACAATCTCGCCGAGTATCACGTCCCTGCCAATGCGGACATCTACGACATCGACGTGATCTTCGTCGAGGAGCCCGATCCGGAAGTGACTCCGCTGGGGGTCAAGGGTGTGGGTGAGATCGGTATCGTCGGTACGGCCGGTGCCATCGTGAACGCTATCTATCACGCCACCGGCAAGAGAGTGCGGTCATTGCCGGTTACCCTCGACAAGCTGCTGAACGGGGTAGTTGGTGCGGGTCAGCGGGTCGAGGCTGCCGAGCGTCAATAGAATCAGTAGCCACAGCAGTCCGGCGGCGGCGAACAACCGCACTATGGTGGGGCCGCGTCCGACCTGCATGAACAGTCCCAGGATCACCGCCAACATCGCCAGCGCCGGGATGAGGATCACCGGCCTGGTGGCTGGGCTCAGCGGCAGGAAGCTGACGCCAATCTCGACTGCCAGCAGCGCCAACAGGGCGACCCAGGTGAGGAATACCTTTCCCATGTAACGCCTACGGCGAACGGCCTACCAGGTAGATCAGGGGATAGAGCACGATCCACACCATGTCGACGAAACTCCAGTAAAGACCGACTACCGTCACGGGTGTCGAATACTCGACCGAAAACTCTCCGTGCCGCGCGCGCCAGAAAACCCAGCCCACGAGCCCAATGCCCACGAGCATGTGCAGCCCGTGCAGCGCGGTGGACAGGAAGTAGAAGACGAAAAACATCTGTGCGCCCGCCCGTGCGGGACCCTGGACGGCGAACGTCGCGCCCGGGAACAAGTGCTTGGTAAAGTCCTGGTGCCACTCGATGCCGAATTTGACGACCATGAAAGCAACGCCCAGGAGCGCGGTGAGCGCGCAGCACTGCACGAGGCGGCGCGTGTTGCCTGCCTCCATGAACGTGACTCCGGCCGTGTAGACGGCACTGCTGGTCACCAACAATACGGTGTTGATGGTTCCCAGAAAGAGCTCCGTCTGCCGCGCCCCGACGTCAAAGCCCGCCTGGTTCCAATGGCGGCAGAAAATCCAGCTCAGGAAGAGTGCGCCAAAGAACAACATCTCGCTTGCCAGAAACAACCACATGCCCGCGACGGCGGTCTGTGCCTGGTGCTGGGCGCTGGAGTATTGAAACGTTCTAGGTAGAGCGGCATCGGTCATGGCGGTGCCCGTAGCGAGCGGCGCTCATACGCGTAGGGCGCCGTGTCGACGACTGGTGTCACGAGAAAATTCTCGGTGGGCGGTGGCGACGGAGTCTTCCATTCCAGGCCAGTCGCTTCCCACGGATTGGCTGGCGCACGCTCGCCGCGGAACAGCGACCATGTCAGGTAGGCGAGCGGCAGCAGATAGCCCACCGCCAGGATGGTCGCTCCCGCGGACGAGAGCACGTTCAAGACCTGGAATTCCGGCGGATAAGCGTGATAGCGGCGCGGCATGCCCAGGTAACCGAGCACGAATTGGGGGAAGAACGTCAGGTGGAAGCCGATGAAAATGATCAGCGCGCCCGCGCGGCCCCACATTTCCGGGTACATGCGTCCGGTGATCTTCGGCCACCAGTAGTGCAGGCCGGCAAAGTACGCGGACACCATGCCGCCCACCATGACGTAGTGAAAATGAGCGACCACGAAGTAGGTCTGG
>CAYNTW010000051.1:0-23812 GCA_964400085.1 uncultured Steroidobacteraceae bacterium
CCCGCCAGTGCGACATCACGCACGTGTTGGTTCAGGGATTCCGCAGCCAATTGCTACGCCGCGCTCACCCAACACGCCGCACTCAATCCAGCCCAGCGGCAGCGCGACCTCTTGTGCGGCAGCATCAAGTTGGAAGCTGCCAGATCGGCGCCAGCGGCCCAAAGCCGGACGCCGCCGCCAATGCGCCCTCGCCGAACGGTATTCTCTTAATTCTTTTGCCTGCTAAGCTCTTGCCGACTGGGCAGGCGGACGGAAGGGCTGTACGATTTTTCGAAACGGCGCTAATCCCTCGCACCGCGCGGCATGCGCGACCAATGCAGGCCGGGCCCGATCGTCGAAGAGTGACGGATGCACCTCGCGCAGAAGGCGCAGCGCGCAGGCCACTGCGATATCGGCATGGCCGATGGAATTCCCGAACCAATAGGGTGTTGGCCGTCGGCTCCGATCAGCCTCCAGGGTCTCCAACGCAGTTCCGATCTGCGTCCGACAACGCTCGACCCACACGCGCGAGCTCTCCTGGTGCAGCATACCCTCGTATAAGAGGCTGACGGATTTATCGGCCACGCCAGTGGCCACCGCGCAGACTTTCAGCGCGTGCCGCCGGGCAGGACCGGAGTCCGCGATCAGCGCCTTGGCCGGTCCAACAACTTCATCGAGGTGGTCCAGGATCGCTGCGCTCTCGATGAGTACCTCACCATCGTCCAACACCAGGGTGGGCACACGGCGCAAAGGATTGTAAGCGGCGATTTGCTCGCCATCGCCAAAGGTCGACCAGGGGCGGTGCTCATAGGCGAGCCCATAAAGCTCGAGCGCGATGGCGACTCGACGCACGAACGGGGAGTCAAATTGACCGATCAGCAGCATTCCATTCACCTTGGTAGACGGCAGAGGCGGCAAGCGTCCCCTGGCCGCGCCATCATGATATGAAATCAGCACGACCGTCTGACGGTTAAAGCTTCCCGTTCCTGTCGCGGAAGGCGCCGACTCGGGGCCATATTAGTCCCCACGCTCCGCGTCATAACACGAACGGACAGCAGTGAGGGACGTACGATGGGGGCACACGGGTGTGTGAATGCGTTGCTAGGCGTGAGCTTGTGCGTTGCAACGCTAGGGACGATTGCGGCGGAGAGACCTTCTGGCGCGGCTGAGGCTCGGGGGGCCGAAGTTGGTCCGCCGCAGCAGCAGGACCGGTCGGCGGCCTCTGCTGGAGGATCCGAGCTCCAAGAGGTCGTGGTCACGGGCTCGCATATTGCCGAAAGTACGTTCACCACTCCCACCCCGGTCACTGTCATCGACAGCAGCGTCATCCAGTCGATGGGGCTGGTGAACGTCGGCGACGTGATCAACCAGATGCCGCAGAACTCGAACTTCACGAGCGCGGCCAACGTTGGCCTGGGTAATTTCAACATCGGCGCGCAGTTCGCCAACCTGCGAGGGCTCGATCCCTTCTTCGGGACGCGCACACTCACGCTCGTCAATTCGGAGCGCTTCGTGCCCACCAGCGCCGGTGGGGCGGTCGATCTCAACGTGGTCCCGTCGATTCTCATCGCCCGCACCGAGGTCGTCACTGGTGGCGCATCGGCGGCATACGGCTCGGATGCGGTCGCGGGAGTCGTCAATGTCATCATGGATGACAAGTTCCAGGGGTTCAAACTCCAGCTCGACGGAGGCGAGACCAGCTACCATGACGGTGGTGATCTGCACGCGGCCTTGGCATTCGGGAAGTCCTTTGCGAGCGGCCGCGTTCATGAAGTCCTCGGCGCCGAGTACGAGGACTCCCAGACAATCGGGTTTTGCGGCGAGGTGCGGCCCTGGTGTGCGCAAGGCTATGCGGAATTCACCAACACGGGATACCTGACGAACGGCATTCCCCACTATGTCATTGGCCCGAACGGCACCAGCTACTATCCCTACACCGGTGCGCTGACCTCCTTCCTGAGCTCCGCTGGCCCGCCGGGACCGAGCATTGGCCAATTCAACGCCGCCGGGACCGGGCTCGTCCCCTTCAACCCAGGCACCTACGGCTCCGGCGCGGGTATTTTCACCGCTACCCAGGGCGGCAGCGGCCCCAACTTCTACGACAACGTCACCATCAAGCCGCCGGTCACCCACTGGTCCGTCTACAATCACTTCAGTATCGCGATCACGGACAGTCTCGAGGCCTCCCTGGATGCCTCGTTCGCGCAGCGGCGTGCGACCAACGTGCAGGGCTCCGACGGACCCACCGGCTTTCCGGTGAATGTCATTTATCCTGACAACGCCTATCTGCCGGCCGCGGTGTCCGCCGCCATGGGGCCCTTCCCCGCATGGTCGCGGCCAACACGAGCAACCAGATCTCGCTCATCAACAGTACGACGAACAATGTCGGACGGCTCGTGCTTGGCTTGAAGGGTGATCTGCCTGGCCGTTGGCACTGGGATGCCTATTACACGTGGGGGGAGACGGGCACGCGCCAGCGACTGGCGAACGACACGGTCCAGTACCTGGGCGTCTCCCCTGCCCTGACCCGGGCACCGAACCCGGCTAGCGCCTATGACTTTCTCAACTGGGCGCTCAACGCCGTGGTCAATCCGGCCAACGGCCAGATCGTCTGCGCCGCCACCCTTCCCGGAAACCCTTTCTACAACCCGTTGGCTGCGGGATGCCAGCCGCTCGACCTTTTCGGCGCGAACAAGGCGAGCGCAGCCGCCCTGGCGTATGCCTTCCGTACGCTCCACGAGGACTCCGCGTTTACGCAGCAAGTGGTCTCGGCTTCGGCCAATGGAGAGTTGTTCGCCGGCTGGGGGGCCGGCCCCATCTCCGCGGCCTTCGGCGCGGAATATCGGCATTCCATGGCGAACGTCACCCACGATATGGCCGACCAACCCTGGTATAGCCAGTACCTGTTGAGTTACGGGGTGGACTACAAGGGCACCATCGACGTACTCGAAGGATTCACCGAGCTCAAAGTTCCATTGTTGAAGGATCTACCGCTCGCCAAGCACCTCGAATTCGACGCTTCGGCGCGCGAGACCCGCAACAAGAACAGCAACGGGGTCACCGACGTCTCGAGCACTTACGACTTCCCCGCCTGGAAATTCGGGTTGGTCGATGACCTCACCGACTGGCTGCGTCTGCGTGTGGCGCGCTCCAGGGACACTCGCGCGCCGAGCTTCTATGAGCTCTGGGCCCAGACCATCAATGTCGGCGGACTCTTCGGGACCGTGGTCAATCCCTGGAAGAACCCTCCCGGCTCGCCCAGCTATGGGCGCCCAACCGATCCGGCCCGAGTGGCCGCGGGCAGCTACGCCAATTCCATTGGGCTGAGCCCCGAGGCCGCCGATACCACGACCGTGGGACTCGTGCTCACGCCCGAAGGCTCACTGCAAGGCCTGCGGTTGTCGGCCGACTGGTACCAGATCATCATCAACGCGGCGATCTCGCAGGTCGGCGCTCCCGGCCTCATCAACGCCTGCTACGCCGGATATACCTTCTATTGCCAGTTCATCACGGGCACAGCCAACGGCACCGGTGGGTTCAGCACCATCAGTGGGGTCAACAACTACAACCTCAACATCGGCAGTTACACCACGCGCGGGTACGATTTCGAGCTCGACTACGCGCTGCCGCTCAGCCGCTTCGTCGCCGGTCGCCATGACAACCTCGACTTCCGGGTGCTGGCGACCTACCAATATGACCAGATCATCAATCCGGGCGCGGGCCTCAGGGGCTACAACTATGCAGGGCAATCGGGACCCACGGCGGCCTTCGGCGATTTCAACACCGAGCCCAAGTGGCAGGGCAATGCGTTCATCACCTATAACAACGACAGCTTCACCGGCGTGGTGCAAATCCGTTATGTAGGTCCGGGCCGCTATGGCATCGCCGATTCCAACACAGGGCTGCCGCTGGTAGGCCCCGGCCAGGGAGGATACAGCCCCGCCTATCCGGGCAGTATCAACACAAATTCGGTCGCCGCGGCGACCTATGTCAACGTGGCGCTCAGCTATACGCTGCCGTTCTGGCGCGGCGCGAGCCAGTCCATCCAGGTGTTCGGCACTCTCAACAATGCCTTCAACAAGTACCCGCCCGTGGCGCCGGGGGGCAACGGCTACCCCACGAACCCGGTGTACTTCGACACTTACGGTCGTACGTGGCGAGCCGGAGTGCGACTACAATTTTAAGCCGTGCGCGGGTCCGCCTGGCGAATCCGCAGTAGCAGCCGCACGCCGGTGATGATCATCATCAGCGTGGCGCCGATCGCGGCGCCGACCAGCACCGCGCTCAGCCATCCCAACCACGCCAACGGCCCCATCAGGTACAACGCATCGTCCGGATCGAAGCCCCACTTACCCGAATAGGCCCGTGTGCCCGGCGGGCTCCGCAATTCCAGCCACTCGGAGAAGAGACTCGCCAGCAGTATGGAGGTGCCACTCAAGAGCCCGAGCGGAATGGCCCAGGATCCGAGCCACGAATGGCGCAGGCCGAAACCGATGCAAATGAAAAACAGCGTGTTGACGCCGGTGTCGGAGTAGTAATCGTACCGGTGCCCGGCCGGGCTCATCATGTTGCCAATGCGCGCCAGCTCACCATCGGCGCGGTCGAGAAAGGCGGAGACGAGCCACAGCGCGCCGCCGCACCACATCCCGGCGCGGGTCCCCGGAACGAAAGCCAGGCACGCCGCCACCCCGGTCAACAGGCGCAACGTGGTCAAGTGATTCGGCCGCACGGCTGTGCCGAGCAGCGGCCGTATCAACGGTCGCGCGAGCAGGTGGGTCCAGGTCGTCTGCATTACCGAAGGCCTCCGATCAAACCAGTGGCGCGACGGCCGTCCGGGCCGCGGCGCGCTGCCAAAAAACCAACGCGGGAAGGCCCAACACCACCTCCCGCAGGCGCTTTACCAAGGAGAGCGCGATTGCGATCTCGGGTGAGATGCCCAACAGGCGCCCGATGAGGACATAACCGCCCTCTTGCACGCCAACCGCGCCGGGCACCGCGAAACCCACAGACTTGGCCGCCTGCCCCAGGCTCTCGATGATCAGCCCAGTGCCGATACCCACGTCCTGTCCGCAGAAATGCAGGATCAGACAAACCTCGATCCCACCGAGCAGCCAGGACACGAGGTGCGCGAGTCCGCCGAGCGAAATGCGCGCGGGTGAGCGATAACACCCGACCAGCGCGGCATGCAGGCCGCTGATCCGCTCCACCGCGGGCCACCCGAGCGAGCGACCCATCGCCAATACAGCCTTCTCGACCAGTCGAGCCAAGCCCAGCCACAAGCCAGTGAAGACCGCGATGACCAGCACGGCCGCGAGCAGCAGTCCCTGGGTGACCACGTAGACGACATTGCTTTGGCCAACCAGTTGCACCAGCAGAAACACGCCCACGACCGTGAACAGAACCTGGGTAGCCATCTCGAGTAGCAAGTCGGTGAGCGTACCGGCGATCGCGCCGGGCAATGGCACACCGCGCCCCTGCAAGAGGCCCACGGCGACGAACTCGCCCCCGATCTGCGCAAACGGCAGCAGGTTGTTGACGCCCTCCCGGATCCAGCGCAATACGAAATAAGTGCGGGTCTGGGGCCGCGGGTCGCCCGTGTTGGCGGCGATGAGTTGCCAGCCGAGTGAGGAGAACAGCATCTGCGGCAAATGCAACAGGACCACCGCGAGCATGCCAAGCCAGCCAACCTGAAGGACGACGGAGAGGATGCGGGCGAAGCCGTAGCTCGTCAGCAGCCAAGCGGCCAGGGCAACACCGATCGCTCCACCTACGATGGCCCCAAGCTTCATGTTGCGCCCCCGGTTAGACCCTGAAGACGTAGGTCTTCTCCCGGTCCCGATCGATGTCAGGGGGAAATGAGGCGTGCTTGTCCGCGAAGTAGCGCGCCCGATGATCCCCCGCACTCGCCAGGTTGTAGGTGAGATACAAGATCCGGCGAGACGCGCTCGTCAAATTGGCCTTGGAGGCATGCGGGACAAAGCTGTCGAAAAAAATGACGTCACCCGGCTCGGTGGGCACCGGCCGCAACTCGAGCCCCTGCTCCTCCAGCGGCACCCATTGCTCGCCGATCAGGCCCTCGCGGTGCCGGCCGGCAGCGATCTCCAGACAGCCGTTCTCGAGGGTCGAGGCGTCCAGCGTTACCATGGCGGTCAAGAACAGCGGCGCATAGGCGCTCCAGCCGGCCTGCTGGTCCTGGTGCGCCTTGAAACCCGCCCCGCCGGGCATCTTGAAATTGATCTTGTCCTTGAACAACACAACGGGACCGCCCATGAGCGCGGCCGTCCAGCGGGACAACGCACTGTTGCGGATGAGGCGATCGAAACGCTCGTGATACGGGCAGAAGTTCTCGATGCGCTGAATGACCCGGGTGCCCGGGACGCTCAGGCTGTCCTCGCGATAGATCCAATGCCGGCCGGATATCTCCGGCGCGGTCTCCAGCTCCACGGTCCAGCGCAGTAGCTGCGCGACCTCCTCGGCATCAAAGAAGTTACGCACGACGAGGTAACCGTCTCGCCGCAGGCGAGCGCAGTCCTCGACAGTCGCAATCCGGTCGATCATGGCCCAGGTCCACTCCCTCTTCGGATGGGGCATGTAACGAATTATGACGATTGGATGAACATCTCGCTTCATCCGAAAGAGGCATTTCGGGGTGTTCCCGTTGAGGGCCGCACGGCCGGGTGCTGTGGCGCAGCGCGGTGGGCGTCGTGCGATAAACGCACGCTCATACCGCCGCAGTCGCACACCGGCAAGCGCGTCGCGTCGCGCGCTCGCGACGCGACGCAGGTCCTGCGGGAAGTTGTTCTCGATGGCAGACAGTGTCTGTCCATTCAGACTCTGTGTTGGTTTGATGTCAGCTCGCGACGCCCGCAAATAGCAACACCTGGGAACCCGTTTATTCTTGCGACACAAACCAATCGGGCATAACTACTCCCTAGAATGTGACCGGCGCCGTGGAACCGTCACTGCCTCTAACGCCTTCTTCAGGAGACATTGCAATGTTGTTTTCAGGAAATACCGGGAGCCCTGGACACGCCAGGGCGGCACTGTTCGCGCTGTGCGCCGCGGCCGCGCTCACCGCGTGCAAGCACAACACGAGCATCAACAAGGGCCTGTGGATCGCCAACGGCACCAACGTCGTGGAGTTCGTGCCGAGCCAGCTCACGATGGGCGTCTACACGGCCGCGCCCCATCGCAATATCAGCGTCGCCACGTTCGGCGCGCCCCAGGGAGTCACTTTCGACGCCATGGGCAACCTGTGGGTGATGGATCCCCAGGCGAACGTCGGCGGCAAGATGACCCCCGCGCTGGTGAAGTTCAGCTCCACTCAGCTGAAGGCGCTGGGGACGACGAACATGCCCGACCCGGTCGCGATCATCACCTCGGCGGACCTGAACTTCCCGCAGCAGTCGGTGTTCGACAAGGCCGGCAACCAATGGGTGACCGACCACAACAACAACACGATCCTGGTGTTCACGTCCGCGCAGCTCAACATGACGGGGACCAATAACCTGACGCCGGCCGTGGTGATCTCGTCGGCGGCGTTCAACGGTCCGTTGGGCATCGCCTTCGACAGCGCCGGCAACCTCTGGGTGGCCAACAACGGCGAAGTGCCGATCACCGCGACCACCAACAGCCCCGGCGGCACGACCATCGTCGAGTTCGCCGCGGCGCACCTGCCGATGGTTTCCACCACCGGAATGCTCACACCGATGCTGACCCCGGACATCACGCTGACCGATGACGGCAAGGGCTCGATCCAGGGTCCCTGGGAGCTGGCGTTCGACGCCGCGGGCAACCTCTGGTCGAGCAACGCGAACCCGCCCTTCACGTTAGTGGAGTTCGCCAAGGCCAACCTGATGGCGAGCGGCACGCCCACGCCGATGATCACGATCAGCCCGACCACGGTGCAGGGCAGCCCGACGCTCAACATGACGAACGGTCTGTGCTTCGACAACCTCGGCGACATCGCGGCGACGAACGCGAGTGAAGCCGGTAGCGCTTCGTTCTACAAGGCGCCGCTGAAGACGGGCGCCCTGGTCCCGAACACGTTCATCGTCGGCACCAACACCAGCCTGGTCGCGCCTGCCGGTTGCAACTGGGGGCCACTGATCAACTGACCAGGATCGATCCCTGCCGTCCCCGGGGCGCTCCCGGGTGGACCATCCGACTCTCACGGCGTCGAGCTCCTCAAGCCGTGAGAGTCGGGTGGGTCCTATCTGACGTTGGCTGGCGACAGCCGCTGAAGTTATGTCCGGGAGTCCCGTGACACCAGTTTGACGCGCTTTGATTTCGTGACGCGGTTAACCAAAACGGTGTCGGTCAGGACGCGCACGAGACGGTAGCCTTTGGGCCATGCTGTGCGCTCATCGATTCTTCCTGCTCGGCGCCGTCTCGTTCTTGTTACTCACCGCCTGCGAGGGCGGGACGGACTCCGGTACTAGCAGCGGCTCACCGACGGTCTCCACTCCTGCAACAGGCGGCAATACCGGCGCAGGCGGCACAACCGGACCAGGAGGCTTCAGTGGAGCCGCCGGAGGACCTACCGGCACGAAGGACACCGTGGTGGTCACACCGTCGGTGCCAGGAACCGTGTCCGTTACGGCAGGGTCCAGTCAGACCGTCAGCATCACGTTTACCTCGAGCGATGGGCGCCCAATGCGCGGGCTCGAGTTGACGGGCACCACCCTACCGGCGGATTGGAGCGGAACCGAGAATTACGCCTGTACGCTCATCGGTGAGGGCAGCAGCTGTGTTTTGAACCTCACCTACGCTCCCAAGGCTGCCGAGAGCGGCTCGCTGACGATCACGTACCTCTACATCAACAACGCGAACGAGCCGATTACACCGGGCGGAACGATCACGATTCCGTACGTGGCCACCTCGCCCAACAACAACGTGGTCGCCGCGAGCGCGCCTACGGGTCAGATCGTCTCCGCGCTTGGCTCAGGCGCGCAGTCGGTGGCTGTCAATTTCACGACGGATGACGGCAACGCCGCAACGAACCTCGCGGTAACGACCGATTTGAGCTCGCTGCCAGAGGGATGGAGCAGCGCGGACCCGAGCTTTTCGTGCGCCATCGTCAGCAGCGGCAACGGGTGCCAGCTACTGTTGAAATACGCGCCGGCGGCCGCAGCGACAGGCAAGCTCGCGCTGGACTATACGTATACGGACAACTCCGGGTCGGCTCGGACCGCAACTCTTGACATTCCCTACTCGACTACGACCAACGGCACTGTCGTGGCGACCGCAGCGCCACTCGGCCAGATCAACGCTGTCGAGAAGACGGGCCACCAGGCGGTAACCGTGACGTTCACGACCGACGACGGCAGAACGGCAGCCGACCTGATGGTGCTAACCAATTTGAGCTCGCTACCGGCGGGTTGGACCAGTTCCGCGGGGAAGTTTTCTTGTGGCAGCGTGAGCGGCGGCAACGGCTGTCAGCTCACGTTGACGTATGCCCCAGCGGCCATCGCCAGTGGGACACTCAGTTTGGATTACAGTTATCGCGATGCGGCCGGAACCTACAATGTCGGCTCGCTCAACTTGCCGTACGCGGCGACGACCAATGACAACGTAGTTGGCACGGCAGTTCCTTCTGGCCAAGTCAGCGCCATCGTAGGATCGAACACCCCCACGGTCACGGTCACCTTCGCGACCGACGACGGCCGCCCGGCCACGGCGCTCACCCTGACTACCAGCCTCGCATCCCTGCCTGCTGGCTGGAGCAGCACTCGCAGCGCGTTCTCCTGCAGCGGCGTGAACGGTGATACGAGTTGCCAGCTCCCTTTGACCTACGCTCCCGTTAGCGCGGACAACGGCACCCTCACGCTCGCTTATGCATACAAGAACGACGCTGGTCAGGCAAAGACCGGCACGGTGGACATTCCGTACAAGGCTACGACCAACAACAGCGTCGCCGCGACCTCGAGTCCGACTGCGCTGACCGTTTCGACCGGCACCACGACCCCAGTGACCGTTAGCTTCGTGACGGACGACGGCAATCCGGCGAGCGATCTCACCGTGACCTCGGGACTGAATCCCTTGCCGCCCGGCTGGAGTGGCGCACCGGCCAGTTTCAGCTGTGCCAGCATCAGCACCGGTACCGGGTGCCAGCTCTCGTTGAGTTATGCCCCGGCGGTGGCCGAGACGGGATCACTGACCTTGGCGTTCAGCTATACCAACAACTCCGGAATGGCCAAGACCGGGTCCCTCGTTGTTCATTACACCGCTGGCCCGTAGCGCGACTTTGCGGTCTGAGACCAACGCTGTTGCGCTGTAGTGCGCGCGCTCGGGCCGGGGTCCGGGCTAGGCTTTCGTCATCGTAGATCAGCGAGTCGAGCCATGTCCCCACCCATGACCGCGCCGCCTTCGACGGCCTACCGCATCGTCGATGTTCCGGAAGCCTATCGTGACGTAATCGCGCGCCACGGCGTACCCGGCACTTTCGTAGGCTCCACCGAGCAGGAAAGTCCCTGGATTCCGTTCGGGGAGCAGGCGGCCCTGCGCCATCTCGCCTTCGACGTGCGCCGCAATCGCTTCAGCAACGTGCTGTGGATCAAGGGACCCGGTGTCATCGGCACTCACAAGCATCGCGGGACAGTGGTGATGATCTGCCTGGAAGGCAGTGCCCGCTACCTCGAGTATGATTGGGTCGCAGGTCCGGGGGACTTCATCTACGAGACCCCCGGCCTGGTGCATACGCTCGTCAGCGATCACCCGCAGGGCGTGAAGTTGTTCGGTTGGCTCGAGGGCCCCATCGAGTTCTTCGACGAGCACGGCCATTTCGTCGAGAGCCTCGACGTGTGGTGGTACATCAAACACTACGAGACCTACTGCCAACAGCACGGCATTCCGATCAACCGGCAGCTCTATCTCTAGACCAACGCCGTCTTGAACAACGCCAGCATCCGGCTCCAGGCTTTCTCCGCCTGGTCGTGGTTGTAGACCGCCGAATCCGGCGGACACCAGCCGTGCTGGGTGCCGGTGTAGACCTCGATTTCCGCCGGCAGGTGGGCCTTCGCGAAGGCGTCCTTGAGAACGGTCTTCGCTTCGGGCTGGCGCTGATCGTCGTTCGCGGCGATCGCGAACAGATAGTGCGCTTTGATTTTCGGGATCAGCAGGTGCGGGCTGTCCGGCTTATCCGTCACCAGGCCCCCGCCGTGGAACGACCCGCCCGCGCCGATCCGGTTCGGGAACGTCGCCGCGGCACGCAGGGTGAACGGACCGCCATAGCAGTAGCCGGTCGTTCCCATCTTCTTTTTCGTGTCCACGGCCGATTGCGCGTCGAGCCAGGGCACGAACGCCTTGGTATCCGTCACCATGGTATCCGCGTTGGTCTTGCCGGCCATGCCCATCAGCAGGTCGCGCGTCGCGGGATCCTGGAAGTTGGGATGCTCGGGGGCGGTGGGCGCCTTCTGTGTCCGATAGAAGGGATTGAAAACGAGCACCGAATACCCTGAATCCGCCAGGCGGCGCGCCATCTCCTTGAACGCGGGGCGCAGACCAAAGATGTCGGGACAGATCAGCACCGCGGGGTGCTTGCCGCTCGCGGGATGCACGAAGTAGGCATCCGCTGTGCCATCGGCTGTCTTGATCTCGACATCCGCATCAGTGAGGCTACCGTCCGCAGCGCGGGCAAAGCCGGGCAACATCGCCGCAACGCCTGCCGCCGCGGCAAACGCGCCAAACTGCCTGCGGGAAACGTCGGGCGCGCGGCGAGCGAATTCGTTCAGATCGTCTAGTTCACACATGTTTTGTTTTCCGGCATCCGTTGGGGTGAGCGAGCGCGAGTGACCGAATCGGGGGGTGATGTTGCGCTCACGAACAGGAGGGACGCAAGCCGCCTCCCTGCGCCGCATACGACACCCCCCGCCCTGTGGTCGGCACAGCCGCGGCCCCGGATCGACGGCTTGCTCCGGGAACGGCCGTCACAAAGGTGGTACTCCTGGGCGACGGCCGCCTCCGGGCAATGCTAGGGGGTGGTCGGCGGCAATGTCCCGGCGATCATCGTTGCCGTCGCGCTGCACTCCGGATGACCCCAGCCGCTGGTGCTGATGCCCTGCTGCTGCCCGGGCTGCGGCGTGATGTCATAAACGATGTTGTCAGGACGCTTGGCATCCCCGCTTACGCCCCCCGGCACGTGATCCAACCCCAACCCGTGTCGGGTTCGCCACGCGATGTTGTGATCGGCGCAGGAGCTGTCGCCACTCACACCTACCGCGCCGACCAGCACGTGCGCGGCGTTGTAGAGCGCCAGCCCGCCACCGAACACGTTGACACCGCCGACCCGGTGGCCCGTCATCGGATCGTTGCTCGCCCCGAAGTTGGTGGCTGGGCCACGATAGGCGACCTCCGTGTCCACGGGGTTGCTGTGTTGCAAGCCATACAAGCTGCCGCCGGGCGACACCGCGTAGTAAAGGTTCGCCGTCGACAGGGCCAGCCCCGGCAGGCTGAAGGCATTGGCGGTGTTGGCTTTCTGCGCCGAGATGACCCTGCTGCCGGGCCACTGGCTACCGCGATCCGCACCCGTGAAGGCAACCGCGCACACGACGCCATCGCGGTTGACTACTGTCGCCCACATGTCGAGATTGAAGCCACCGTTGGATTGTTGGCGCGCCGCGGTCAAGGCGCTCTTCAAGGCGGCGTGGCTGGGCAACCCAGCGCATTGCTTGGCCAGGGACAGTCCCTCTTCACCCGCCCAATCCGCCTCCCCTGCTAGCGCTGTCATGCCGCCCATCGCGGCGACCGCGCCGGCCAGGAAAAGAGTTATCCGCGCTCTGGAGATGGTCATAGGAGCCTCCCGTGTCAACTACAGGTTGGAAGCGCTGCCTGGGGCAGCGATGATTTTTATCTCGCGCGGGACTATACCCGCGCCTGCAAGTATGCGCGGAAGATTGTTACAACTGTGCCGCCTGAGACAGCGCCCAGGGCCGGTTTCGGAACACTTCCGTCAAAGTGCTTTGCGGAAAGTGAGATTGATGCGGCAACGCCCAAGTAGGGAATGCTCTCCATCCTTCAGGGGCAACACTCCGTGATAGCGCAAACGGGCGGGCCCACCCCATACCACGACGTCGCCGTGCGCGAGCGGAACCCGCATTGTCTTGTCGGTCCGCCGCTCGCCGCCAAACAAAAACACCGCGGGCAGCCCTAGTGACACGGACACGATAGGAGCCGAGAAATCGCGCTCATCCCGGTCCTGGTGCAGTGAAAGGCGGCTCGCCGGCTCGTAGCGATTGATCAGACAGGCATCTGGGGTGAACGGACCGAAACCGGCGCGCGAGGCCGCTTCCGCCGCCAACGTGCGCAGCATCGCAGGCATGGCGGGCCAGGGGTGACCCGTGTTGGGGTCGATAGGGCCGTAGCGATACCCGGTCGCGTCAGTGATCCAGCCAGCGGCTCCGCAGTTGGTCATGGCGACCGACATCCGGTACCCGCCCGGGGTCGTCATGAACCGGAACGGCGCCTGGCGCGCAACCCCTTGAATCGCCTCTACCAACGAATCGGCGCTGGCGCGCGCGAATGCCCGCAATAGCACGGCTCCCGGAGCGAGCGACAGCTCGTCAGGCTCGATCGCTGGTGGGTCCGGAAAGAGATCGAAGGTCATAGGTTGCTATTGTGCGCTCAACGAGCCCGCTTGACCCGTGGCGCAGCCTCGAGCCGCGCGATTGCTGCGTGTCATACGCCCTTAATGCCATACTGCGATTTTGACGTATTTGACCGGAATTCGGACCCACGTCGTCCCATGGCCATGTCTTTTGATGAAGCGATCGAGGGCATTATCGCCTCCGGGCGGCGCCTGGACGCTCGGGGCCTCGCGCCCGCGACCTCCGGCAACTATTCGGTTAGATTGGCGGATGGCCGTATCGCCGTGACTGTGTCAGGACGTCACAAGGGACGTCTGACTCGTGATGACGTCATGCTGGTCGATGCGGAGGGTGTGGCGTTGGAAGGCAAGAAGCCGTCGGCGGAAACGGCTTTGCACACTGTCATTTACCGGCTCTTCCCTCGCGTGGACGCAGTACTGCACGTGCATTCCGTCCCGGTGGTCGCCCTTACCCGTTATCTGCCGGAAGCGACCGGGATCCGCCTCGAGGGCTACGAAATGCTCAAGGCCTTCCCGGGTGTCGCGACGCACGAGACCGTCGTCGACGTTCCGGTATTCGAGAATTCGCAGGACGTTCCGAAATTGGCAAGCGAAGTCGCGAGGCGGCTCCCACCGGGGACCCCGGCCTATCTGATCCGCGGCCATGGCGCCTATGGCTGGGGGAAGGACCTCGAGGAAGCCGAGCGCGTGATCGAAGGGCTCGAACATCTGTTGAGCTGTGAGATCGAAACGATACGCCTGGGCCGCGCGGCCCAGGTTGGAGGAGCTCCATGAGCCGCCTGACGATTTATGCCGAGGACAATGCGCAACGGCCCCTGCTCGACACCACCGACGGAACCCGGATTGCCGCGGCACTAGACCCTATCGGTGTACGTTTCGAGAGGTGGTCCGCTTCCCGGGAATTGCCTGCAAATCTGGATGATGCGGCGGTTCTCGAGGCGTACCGGGGGGATATCGAGCGGCTCAAGAGTGAGTGTGGCTATCGATCCGTCGATGTCCTGCGCTGTTTGCCTGACAACCCGAATCGCAAGGAATTGCGCTTGAAGTTTCTCGATGAGCACACACACGAGGATGACGAGGTCCGCTTCTTCGTGGAGGGCGCCGGTATGTTTTATCTACGCGCGGCCGGCAAAGTGCACATGACATTGTGTGAGCGTGGCGACCTGCTCAGCGTGCCCGCGGGCACCCGCCACTGGTTCGACATGGGGCCGGCGCCGCATTTCACTGCCATTCGCCTGTTCACCACGCCCGCGGGTTGGGTTGCGAAATTCACGGGCGAGCGAATCGCGCAACAATTCCCCTCGTACGGACAGCCGCCGGCGTGATCGAAATCCGCGGCGTCCGCGCCGTCGTCACCGACATCGAAGGGACAACGACCAGCCTGGCCTTCGTGAAGGATGTTCTGTTCCCTTATGCTCGGCGGTCGATACCCGCATACGTACGCGAGCATGAGTCAGAGCTATCCAACATCGCACGCGAAGTCGCAAACCTCAGCGGCAAGGCCGCTTTGGGTCCAGCCGAGCTGAGCGAGACTCTCCTGCAGTGGATGGACGAGGATCGAAAGGTCACTCCCTTGAAGGAGTTACAGGGTCGCATCTGGCGTACGGGGTATGAGAGCGGTGAGCTTCGTAGCCACGTCTACGAAGACGCCGTGCGTGGCTTGCGTCGATGGCATGCCGACGGTTTGCGATTGTACGTCTACTCTTCGGGTTCGATTTCCGCGCAGAAGCTGCTGTTCGCCCACACTCCGGAGGGCGATTTGCGACCGCTCTTCTCGGGGTACTTCGATACCACCACGGGGCCGAAGCTGGAATCGGGCTCCTACGGTAGAATCGCCACTGCGCTGGGATTGGCGCCGAGCTCGATCGCTTTCCTCTCGGATCATCCCGGGGAGACGCGGGCAGCGGCCGAGGCAGGCCTGCAAACCGTCCTGTTGGCGCGCGAGCCGCCTTCGCTTCAGTCAGGCGCGTTCGCCCGAAATTTTGACGAGATCGCGCTTCTGCCCTGAAGGGTGATCGTGGGTTGACAAGGTCCTAACATGAAAATCAATGGCATTCATTATCGCTCCATCTGGCTGAGTGACAACGGCTGGTCGGTGCGCATTTTCGATCAACGCCAACTCCCCTGGCGCGTGGAGATCGCCGAGCTCACCACGCTGGACATGGCCGCCCGCGCCATCAAGGAGATGTGGACGCGGGGCGCGCCCCTCATCGGCGCGACCGCGGCCTACGGTTTGTGTCTCGCACTGCGCGCGGATCCCTCTGACACCGCCCTCGAGATCAACTACAGAACGCTCCTGGCGACGCGCCCCACTGCGGTCAACCTGCGTTGGGCTCTCGACCGCATGAAAGCGGCCGTCAAGGCGCACCAGGGTGAGCGGCGCGTGGCCGCCGCCTACCAATGCGCCGCCGCGATCTGCGACGAGGATGTCGAGACCTGCCGTGCGATCGGAGAGCACGGGGTGGAGTTGATCGAGGCGTTGGCGCGCACGGCTTCCGAGCGCAGAATCAACATTCTTACCCATTGCAACGCCGGCTGGCTCGCGACCGTCGATTATGGGACGGCCCTCGCCCCGATCTACCTGGCCCACGACCGCGGAATACCGGTGCATGTCTGGGTCGACGAGACACGCCCGCGTAACCAGGGCGCCTCGTTGACCGCGTTCGAGTTGGCGCAGCACGGAGTGCCGCATACCGTAATAGCCGACAACGCCGGTGGCCTGTTGATGCAACAGGGGAAAGTTGACATGTGCATCGTAGGTACGGACCGCGTGGCGCGCAACGGCGACGTGTGCAACAAGGTAGGCACCTATCTGAAAGCGCTCGCCGCTCGCGACAATGATGTGCCTTTCTACATCGGACTGCCCCTGAGCACCTTCGATGCCTCCGTCGCCCAGGGCGCCGACATTCCCATCGAAGAGCGTTCGGCGGAGGAAGTCACCGTCATCCACGGGCAAGACAACGCCGGCAACCCAGCATCGGTCCGAATCACCGACTCGCCCGCCGCCAATCCAGCATTCGATGTCACCCCTGCCCGCCTCGTGACGGGATACATCACGGAGAAGGGCGTCACAGCAACGTGCGATGTGTTCGTGCGGGAGCCTCGGAAAAGCGCCGTTAGCTAGGGAACGTCACCCGCACGCTCGGCGAACGGACGAGCGTACTGCACGAGTGAGAGCAATGTCTTACCAGGCTCCTCATCCATGATTTCGTGCGCGGAATGCTCGAACCAGACGAGCTCCTTCGATGGAGCCTGGACTCGGGCGAACCACTCCGCGGCGACGGTCGAGGAGACGTTGTAGTCGTGACGCCCCTCGAAGAGGATCAACGGACATTCGAGGCGAGTGATTTGGCTCAGGTCGGTGTTCAAGAGAAAAGCCAACAGGTGGCGCTCCGAAAGGTCATTACCCTTTTCCCAGGTTTTGACGTCGGTATCGGTGTATTCCGGTGAGAGGTGGACGGCTGCCCCCTCCCACGCGAAATCGGCACGGCCGACGACGGCGCCTCCATAGAACTGCAGCCACTTGCGCTGTTTGAACAGCGCCTCGAGCGTCACCGGCTTACCGTCTGCCGCGTAGGGCGCGATGGATTGCAGATCGCGAATCGCCTCCTCATTGTGCGCCGCCTGCGCGTGGTCCATGGCAAAGCGCCACCCGCGGCGCTCGCTTTCGGGTGAATTGGTGGCCTGGCCCAGGCCGATATAGGCGTGGAGCCATTGGGGATGCCGCTGCGCCATGGTCAGCCCCAGATAGCTGCCCCAGGAGTCGCCGAGGACAAAGATCTTGTCCTTGCCAAACTCCTTACGCAGCCACTGGATCATCTCCTCGGTGTCCTGGAGCATGCGCTCGGGTGTCAGGGTGGGCCCTACGACCGCCGGGTCATTGCTGACGTAGGTCTTGCCCGCGCCGCGCTGGTCCCACTGCACGACCGTGAAATACTCCTCCCAGCCGCGCTGGAAATACCAGCTCAGCGGCATGGTGACGTATCCCGGCCCTCCATGGATAAAGAGCAATACGGGGTTGCGGCGATCGAGCCCGCGAATGGAGACCCATTGATCGATCCCACCGATGCGCACCTTTTCCAATCGTTGCACCCCCTCGGGAGTGACGATGCGGCGCATCTCCGCCACGATTTGGGTGGCCTCGGCACGGCTATTCGGACCTACCGCCGGATCGGCGGCCCGCGCGAGGCTCACCAACATGACACCGAGCGCGCCGCAGAGAATCGCTGAAAACTTGCACCACACTTGCATTGAGTCCTCCGTGAGGGTCGGCTTAGCCACAGGCGGTGCGTTTGCGCTTCGTCTGGGCAGCGAATTGCACCTTGCCCTACTTCGGTGGCAGCATGCCAGGCCACTCCAGGCGCGCGAAAGGCATCTACCCATGGCTTTTGAGGATTCGAAGGCTCCTTTACGCATCGCCGGCGGCGGCGGGCTGCGCGCCGAAGTCAACCTGAACGGCTCGCTGCGCCGCTTCGATCATGAGTCCGTCTGCCTGGCGCTCTTCGTGGGTAACGAGGTCGAAGGGGGTCCGACTAATCTTTACCTGCGCCGCCGAGCCTCCGACAGGCCTCTCGAGTGGACACCGCTCCTCGGACCCTCGAGCCCGACTCGATTTCACCTCGATCCGGATGGCACGCGCCTGGTGGGCGTCGGCACCTGGCAGGGAATCAACTACTCGGTCGCCCTCGCTCTCGCCCGCGGCGCGCCCGCCTGGTTCTGGAAAATATATTTGGAGAACGCCCTGGCCACGCCGCAGGAGGTTGACCTCACGTACGCGCAGGACGTGGCGCTCGCCTCGTACGGAGCGATCCGACTCAACGAGTACTATGTCAGTCAGTATCTCGACCACACGCCGTTGCGCCATCCCAAACACGGCCACATGGTCGCCACGCGCCAGAACCAAGCGGTCGATGGTCGCTATCCATGGTGCCTCATCGGCTCGCTGCGCGAGGGCAACTCGTTCGCAACCGACGCCAGGCAATTCCATGGGCTTGCCGCCCGTGCGGGCGAGTCACCGCCGGGGCTGAGCGGCGATCTGCCGGGGCGACGCCTGCAACACGAGCACGCCATGGTGGTCATCCGGGACGTGCCGATCCGTCTCGAACCGAAGAGCCATTCCGCCGCAGGCTTCTTCGGGCTCTACGTTGAGAATCATGCGGAGGCGACCGCGCCATCCGACGTCGAGCGGGCCCGCGGGGCACTCGATTTGCCCGAGGCGAAGATGGGGAGTGGTGAGCCCACGATCACTACAGCGAACGCCAGCGTCACACAGACAGCTCCCAACGCGCACGCACCGGACAATCGAACACTGTTCAGCTCGGCTCCGCTGCTGGAGTCGCTCGACCTGGATACGAACAACCTGCGGGATTTGTTCGGTACGCACTGGCGGCACGAAGAACGCGACGCGCAGGGCAAGCTCCTGTCGTTCTTTTACGCGCTGCATTGCCATGTCGTCCTTCGCTCGAAGGAGTTGCAAGTCCTACGGCCGCACGGACACCTGCTGCGCACCGGCAATCACACGACACCGGATGAAACCGCGCTCACCTCGACTGCGTGGATGAGCGGCGTGTTTCATTCAATGGTTACGCAGGGCCATGTCAGCATCAACCGCTTTCTTTCGACCACCCACACGTACCTGGGGCTGTTCCGCTCGCACGGTCAGCGCGTGTTCGTGGAGATCGGCGGCCAATGGCACTTGCTCCAGCTGCCGTCCGCGTTCGAGATGACGCCCCAAACGTGCCGCTGGATCTATCGACACGCCAACGGACTGCTCCGGGTCAGAGCCGAAGCACACAACGACAGCCAGGAGCTGACTCTGTCGATCGAGACCTTGGCGGGAGCGCCACCGCGCGTGCTCATCTCCCATCACGTCGCGCTGAACGATGATGACGGCAGCGCACCGGGAGCGGCACGCTGGCGCCTCCAAGGCGACACGATCGTGTTCACGCCCGCCCCTGACACCGACCTCGGTCGTCGGTTCCCACAAGGCAACTTCATCATCGCACCGCTGTCTGGAACGCGGTTCCAACAGGTGGGCGGCGACGAGCTGTTGTTCCTGGACCAGCGCTCACGTCAACAGCCTTTCGTGTGCGTGATCGTGGAACCCGCGGCCCAGGTGGGCCTGAGCATTCGTGGCGGGCTGGTGCCGCCCGAAGCCTCCACCCCCCTACACGCGAGCCCGTCAGTGGGGCTCATTCCGAAGATCGCGATGAGCGTCGCGGCTCCGAGTCCTCTCGCTGAGCCGCTGGCGCGCGTGGCCGACATGGTGCCCTGGCTCACTCACAACGCGCTGGTGCACTACCTCTCGCCCCGAGGCCTGGAGCAATACTCCGGCGGTGGCTGGGGCACGCGCGATGTGTGCCAGGGACCTGTGGAGATGCTGCTGGCGCTGGACCAGACGGCGCCGATCCGCGATCTGCTGTTGCGAGTCATGCGGCAGCAGAATCCAGATGGCGATTGGCCACAATGGTTCATGTTCTTCGAGCGCGAACGCGGCATTCGACCCGGGGATTCGCATGGCGATATCGTGTTCTGGCCGTTGGTGGTCCTGGCGCAATATCTGCTCGCCTCCGGGGATGCTTCGGTACTGGAGGAAAAGGTACGTTTCTTCGACGCTCGTAGCCCCGAAGCCGGCGAGCAAGCGACCCTTTGGCAGCACGCCCAGCGCGCGCTGGCACTGATCGAAAAGCGCGTGCTACCGGGAACAGCGTTGGCCGCCTACGGGCATGGGGATTGGAACGATTCGCTGCAACCGGCGGACCCGGTTCTGCGCGAGCATATGTGTAGCGCGTGGACCGTCACATTGCACTTCCAGACCTTAGGCACGTTGGCGCGCGCGCTGCGCGCTATTGGTCGAACCGAGGATGCCGCGCCCCTCGAGCGCCAGGCGGAGGCGGTCCACCGGGACTTTCAACGACTGCTGCTCGTCGATGGCGTG
The DNA here is from genome assembly GCA_964400085.1 of uncultured Steroidobacteraceae bacterium. GTDB lineage: Bacteria > Pseudomonadota > Gammaproteobacteria > Steroidobacterales > Steroidobacteraceae > 13-2-20CM-66-19. The sequence goes on from CAYNTW010000051.1 coordinate 20,520, forward strand.
TTGGCCGGCTATGCGATTTTCGAAGGAGCCGGACAACTGCGTTATCTTCTGCATCCGCGTGACAAGGTGACCAGTCTCAAGTACAGCTCGCTCGCCATGATCCACGCCATCATCGAGGACATGCTGACGCCTGAGCAGACTCGCGAGCATCTGCGCCTCATCGATCAGCACCTGAGCGCGCCGGACGGTGTACGCCTATTCGATCACCCGATGCCTTACCACGGTGGGCCACAAAGGATCTTCCAACGGGCCGAGAGCGCGACCTTCTTCGGCCGCGAAATTGGCCTCATGTATACGCATGCTCACCTTCGCTATGCGCAGGCTCTGGCGCACGTCGGCGACGCCGAGCGGTTCTTCCGGGCACTATGCCAGGCGAACCCTATTGGCATCCGCGCCATCGTCCCCACCGCGACCCTGCGCCAAGCCAACTGCTACTACTCCAGCTCGGATGCGGCATTCGCCGATCGCTATCAGGCGAGCGAGGAATACGATCGGGTCGCGCGCGGCACGATCGATCTCGACGGCGGCTGGCGTGTCTACTCCAGCGGCGCGGGAATCGCGCTTGGACTCACGCTCCGACGCTTCCTCGGTCTAAGTTGTGAGTCACAGTCGTTCCGGGTGGACCCGGTCATCCCGACGGCCCTGGATGGCCTGCGCGTCGAGACGGTACTGCGCGGGCGAGCTGTGGAGGTGCGCTACCAGGTGCGCAACCCAGGCTGTGGAGTCACGGCGCTCAGTGTAAACAACCAGCCGCTATCCTTTACCCGTGAGCCCAATCCGCACCGCCGCGGCGCCGCCCTCGTCCCGTGGTCGGCTGTCATGGAGCACCTGCGACCCCAACACAACCTGTTGACGATCGAGTTGGGGTCGTAGACCCAAGCTCAAGCGTACTCATCGTGCCGGCGCCACCACTGGTACGGCGGGCTTTGCGGCCAGCCCGGCGGCGAGTCCTCCCAGCTCTCCTGGCGACCGAGCGGTGTGATATCCAACAAGCTCCAGATCGTGCCCACGGTTTCCAGGCCGCGGCGGGAAGTGAAGTAGGTCCGAAAGATCTCTGCGCCGTCACGGAGAAAGACACTCAGGCCGTGGCGCTCACCCTCGGGCACCGTTAGACCAAAGTCCGTGTTGAATGTGTTGGCGGCAGAGGATACCCACGCCACATCCCAGCCCATCCGCTGCCTGTATTTTTCGATGTTCTCCAACGGCGCCCGCGACACCACGGCGAATGAGGCATCGCGAGCGTTCAAGTGAACCCGAGCGAATTGTCCGACGCTGTCCAGGAACATAGAGCAGCCAGGGCAGCCGGCGCTCGGCCAGCCGTTCACGCCAGGAGCGAACATGAAGTGATACAACAGGAGCTGCGGCCGGCCAGAGAAAAGATCCAGCAACCGGATCTTTCCGCCGGACCCGTCGAAGACGTAATCCTTCTCGACGCGCACCATCGGTAGCCGACGCCGCTCGGCCGCCAGCGCGTCCCGTGCGTGGGTGAGCTCCTTCTCCTTTGCCAGCAGCGCGTCATGAGCCGCGCGCCATTCGGCCTCGGAAACGATCTTCGGCAGGGGAATGCTATGGGCGGACATACTGGCTCTCCTGTTTTCGGGGCGTTCCGTGAAAGACGCCCGGCGGTCGGGCTGCCCGACCATTCGCTGAAGAATTTTACCGAAACAGTCGCGGAGTGAGGCTTACCATCAACTGGCAGGCGGGCGGGCGCGTTGTATCCGGAATCAGCCGCGCAAGCCGCCCTCCCGGCGTGCCGCCAGGCTCGAGGAGCAAGCCATGTCCCAACACAGTGATGTTTTGATCGTGGGCGCCGGTCCGACCGGCCTGGTGCTGGCGCTATGGCTCACCAAGCTCGGGATCAAGCCGCGCATCATCGATAAAACCGCTGAGCCCGTCGCCACTTCACGGGCCATCGGCGTGCAGGCGCGCACGCTCGAGCTATACCGTCAACTCGATTTGGCCGAGGCCGTGGTTGCCCGGGGTCACCGAGTACAGGCGATCAACTTCTGGGCCCAGGGAGAACGGCGGGCACAGCTCCCGTTCACCGCCGTGGGCGCGGACCTCACCCCCTACTCCTATCTCCAGATCTTCCCCCAGGACGAGCACGAAAAGCTGCTCGCGCAACGGCTACAGGAGCTGGGCGTATCGGTGGAGCGCTGTACGGAGCTCGTCGCGTACAACCAGGAAGCCGATCGTGTGGTGGCACATCTTCGCGGCGCCGAGGGACGCGAGGAGGTTTGCGAGGCGACCTATCTCGCCGGTTGTGACGGGGCGCGCTCGTTGGTTCGCGAGACACTCGGGACGGGGTTTCCCGGCGGCACCTACCGGCAGGTCTTCTATGTGGCCGACGTTCAGGCGCGCGGCCCGGCATTCGACGGTGAGCTGCACATTGACCTGGATGAAGCCGACTTTCTGGCGATCTTCCCGCTTGCCGGCAAGGGACGGGCACGCCTGATCGGTACCGTGCGCGATGCGCGGGCGGATAACGCGGAGAATCTGCGCTTCGAGGATGTGAGCGATCGCGCTATCCAACATCTGAAGGTCGAAATAGAGTCAGTCAATTGGTTTTCATCTTACCGCGTCCATCACCGCGTCACCGAACACTTCCGCAGGGATCGTGTGTTTCTGGTGGGTGATGCAGCTCATATCCACAGTCCAGTGGGTGGCCAGGGCATGAACACCGGGATTGGGGATGCCGTCAACCTCGCCTGGAAACTGCAATCGGTGCTGGTCGGACATGCGGCGCAGTCCTTACTCGACAGCTACGAGCCCGAGCGCATCAACTTCGCACGCAGGCTTGTTGCGACCACGGACAAGATATTCACGTTCGTGACCGCGGAAGGGAGGATAGCTGACCTGCTCCGTACGCGAATCGCGCCCATACTGATGCCGAAACTCATGGCCTTCGAATCAGCACGGGAATACCTGTTTCGTACCGCCTCCCAGATCATGATCAACTATCGCGACAGCCCCCTCAGCGCGGGCACAGCGGGTCACGTCCATGGCGGCGATCGCCTGCCCTGGGCACCCTCTGCCGGAGGTGATAACTTCGTGCCCTTGGTCAAACCGGTGTGGCAAGTCCACGTTTATGGGACAGCCGGCCCGGAGCTCATGACGTGGTGCGAGCAACACGACCTGCCGTTACATCGCTTCGACTGGAGCCCCGAGCATGAGAAGGCCGGTTTGGCGCGCGATGCCACTTATCTCATCCGACCCGATACCTACGTGGCACTCGCGGATGCGGGTGCTTCAGCATCTGCTTTGGAGCGTTATTTCCGCGAGCGGCAGTTGCG
>CAYNTW010000051.1:23912-38207 GCA_964400085.1 uncultured Steroidobacteraceae bacterium
CGATTGGACGTCAGAGACGCGAAACCTACATCATTTCAGCACAACCTGGGCCTGCGAGTGCGCACGCGGGCTCGGCGGTGCGCGCGCATGCTGGCTGCCGGAGTTGCTATCTTGTGCGGTTGTGCTCTCTGTGGCTGCGCGGTGGGGCCCAATTTCAAACGACCCGCGCCGCCAACTAGCGCGTACGCGCCTCCACCGACCGCCGTCGGTGAGCAACACACGGACAATGGCGGTGAGGTCGCAGCCGAGTGGTATTCATTGTTCAAGTCGGATGCCATCAACCGGTTGGTGCAGGACGCGCTGCGAGCCAATCCGGACCTTGACGCCGCCAGACACAACCTGAGGGCGGCTCAATTCGAGCTCCAGGCGGTTGCCGGCTCCGCGCTTCCCCATCTCGAGTTGGACGCCAGAGCGCAGCGATCGCGGGTCAACGGCAGTTTTCTCTACGAGCCACCGGAAAAACTGCAGGCGACCGCCAACCAGTTCTCCATTGGGCCCTCGCTTGCTTACGACCTCGATATCTTCGGACGCCTACGCCGCACGATTGAGGCACAAGCCGCCCAAACGTCCAGTGTGCAGCGACAAGCCCTCAACGTGTACGTCACTCTCGTCGACCAGGTTGTCATCACCGCGTTCAGTTATGCAGCCACCCAGGAGCAAGTGGAGGTAACGCGCAGGCTCGTGGAGGACTTGAAAGCTCAATACGATCTCACCCGGCTGCTGGAAGACTCGGGCAAGATCGTGCGCAGCGAGACCCTGCAGGCGCAAACCCAACTGGAGAACACCCGGGCAACCCTACCGGCCCTGGAGAAGCAACTCGATACCTATCGGAACGCCCTGGCGCGGCTGACCGGCAAAGCGCCCCAGGAGGGTGCGATTCCGGTGTTGACCCTGCGCGACTTCACTCTACCTCCGCAACTGCCCGTGTCCCTGCCGTCGAATCTGGTGCGGCAGCGGCCCGACATCCTCGAAGCCGAGGATTTGCTGCACCAGGCGAGCGCCGCGGTCGGTGTCGCGGAAGCCGCCCGCCTGCCTTCTTTGGCGCTGTCCGCGCAATACGCGCAACAGTCCACCGGTACGAGTGATCTGTTCAGCAAGGCCGCCCAGATCTGGTCCGCGGGCGCCAGCCTCACCGCACCGCTCTTCGAGGGCGGCACGTTGCGCGCCCGCGAGAAGGAGGCGAAAGAGCGGTACCTGCAAGCGGATGCGCAATATCGTGGCACAGTGCTCAACGCGTTCGTCGAGGTCGCCGATGCGCTCCAGGCGCTCCAACACGACGCCGATGACTATGCCGCTCACACCATCGCATTGAACGCCGCTCGCGCCAATCGCGACCTGGCGCGCACTCAATTCGAGCGCGGCCGCGTCAGCGAGTTGATCGTGCTCACCGCCGAGCAGCAGTTCCAGAGCGCGGTGTTGGGCCAGGTGCAAGCGGACGCGCAGCGGTTCTCGGACACGGCGGAGTTGTTCCGCGCTCTCGGAGGCGGTTGGTGGAACGGCGCCGACCCGACCACGCTCCCCGCGGCGCAGACCGACTCCGCGGAGGCACAGCGATGAGTGCGGATGAAGGATCGGATAAGCGACAAGGCACGGACGGCAAGGCCGAGAGCAAGGATCAGCAAGGTCACGAACAGGGTCACCAGAACCGGAGGAAGTCGTATAAGTTCCTCTGGATCTTCGGTGCCGCGGTGCTCGTCATCGGCATTGCTGTGCTCATTTATCACCTTGCCATCGGCCGTTATCACGTCAAAACCAAGGACGCCTACGTCAACGGGAACCTGATTCGACTGGCGCCCCAGGTGAGCGGGACGGTGATCGAGATCACCACCGACCAGACGCAACCGGTCACGCGCGGTCAGCTCCTGGTGCGCTTGGATCCTCATGACACCGACGTATCTCTCGCGCAAGCCAAGGCGAATCTCGCACAGACCGTGCGCGATGTAGCGCAGTTATTTGCGCAGGAGCGCCGGGACGAAGCGGCAGTCAGTGCCCAGGAAGCACAGCTCACCTTGGCAAACCAGAACCTTTCGCGTGACCAGGGGTTGATCAAGGCGCACGGCGTCTCGCAGGAAGACCTCGAGCGGGACCAGGAAAACGCGCGCAACGCCGAGGCCGGTGTCAGGCAAGCGCGCGCGGCCCTGGCTGCTACCCAGGCCGCGGTCCAAGGAACGCAACCAGAAGACCACCCGCGCGTGAAACAGGCAGAGGCCAACCTGCGCTCCGCCTGGTTGGCCAGCAATCGTACTCGAGTGCTGGCGCCGATATCGGGATACGTCGTGCGGCGCTCCGTGCAGCTCGGCCAACAAGTGAACCCGGCGACGGAAATGATCGCCATCGCTCCGCTGGAGAGTGTCTGGATCGACGCGAACTACAAAGAGACGGAGCTCGAGAAGATCCGGATCGGCCAGCCGGTAGAGGTGACAGCGGACGTCTACGGCTCGCACTACACCTATCACGGCCGGGTGATGGGTCTGACGGCCGGCACCGGCGCCGCGCTGGCCGTGCTGCCACCTGAGAATGCGACAGGTAATTGGATCAAAATCGTGCAGCGACTGCCCGTGCGCATCGGGCTCGACCCGAGGGAGTTGCGTGATCACCCGCTGTATCTTGGGCTATCGATGTCGATCAACGTCGACGTGCACGATCTAACCGGCGCTTCGATCTCGAAACAACCCGTCTGGCCGGCGGTGCTGCAAACGGACGTCTACGCCGCGCAGGACGCAGGAGTCGATACGGAGATCAACCGCATCTTGACGGACAACCTCGTCCACCCGGCAACCGCAGCGAAAGCGAGCCCGGAGGAAGGACGCCAGGCGGCGAGCGCTTCCAACATCCCGCAGGGCCGCCCCAAGGCGCACCTCGCCGCCGCGGCGCCCGAAGCACCGCAAGCGCCTTCGAATCGCCCATGAACGCCACCGCGTCCGCGGCAGCAAGTGGCGGACGCCAGGACGTCCATCCCTGGCTGGTCGCGCCGGTAGTCGCGCTCGCGGCGTTCATGGAGATCCTGGACATCTCGGTCGCCAACGTCGCGTTACCGCACATCGCGGGAGATTTGTCCTCGAGCCTGGACGAGTCCACCTGGACTCTCACCAGCTACCTGGTCACGAACGCCATCGTGATGCCGATCTCGGGATGGCTCGCGGCGCGATTCGGCCGCAAACGCTTCTTTCTGACTTGCATCGCGGGATTCACGGTCACCTCGCTTCTGTGTGGCCTTGCTCCCAGTCTGGCTGTGCTGGTGGTGTTACGTGCCGTGCAAGGCGCCGCCGGCGGCGGTTTGCAACCCACTGGGCAAGCCATCCTCAACGACGCGTTCCCGCCGGAGAAGCGCAGCATGGCGACGGCCGTCTACGCCATCGCGGCCGTCGTTGCTCCAGCCATCGGGCCCACGATTGGCGGTTGGATTACCGACAACTACGAGTGGCGCTGGGTCTTCCTCATCAACGTTCCAGTCGGCGCGGCGCTGTTGTTCCTGATCGGTTTCCTGGTGCACACCCCCAACGAGGGCGCCAGCAAGAGCGCGGCCCATGGCAAGGTCGACGGCCTCGGCTTCGGGTTCATTGCCCTGAGCCTCGGCTGTCTGCAAGTGGTGCTCGATCGCGGCCAGGAGGATGATTGGTTCGCCGATCCGATGATCACCACACTGACCATCACCTCTGCGATTGCCTTCATCCTGCTGGTCTGGTGGGAGTTGCGGCAAGACAGCCCGATGGTGGATTTGCGACTCCTGAAGCGTCGTGACTTCGCCGTCGGCTTTGCCATGATGCTGGTGTTCGGTTTCATGATTCTCGGCAGCACCTACTTGCTGCCCGCGTATGCGCAGGGACTGATGGGCTATCGCGCCACCGAGGCCGGCGAGATCATCGCCCCTGGAGGCATTCTGCTGATCATGCTGTTTCCCGTGATCGCACGCATCATCGACAAGGTTGACTTGCGCTGGGTCATCGCGGCGGGAGTGCTCACCGGCTCGGGCTCCCTGTTCTTTATGTCCAATTATTTCTACCAGCAGGTCTCGTTCAACACGCTGGTACTGGGACGTGTGATACAGGCGGTCGGGTTATCGATGTTGTTTCTTCCGATCAACGCACTTGCGTTCCGCGACGTGCCGAAGGACCGCTCCAATTACGCTTCCGCGCTCGTGAATCTCGCGCGCAACTTTGGTGGCAGTATTGGAATCTCTTTCGCCTCGACTGTGGTGACGCGACGCGAGCAATTTCACCAGAGTCGGATTGTGGAGCACTTGCAGAATCTGAACCCCGCCTACACGGATTTCGTGGGTCAGGCGAGTCAACTCACGCACACCCAGCCGGGAAGCCTGAGCGCACTCGCCCAAACGTATGCGATGGGTACGACACAAGCGCAGCTCCTGAGCTATCTCGATGCGTTCAAAGCGCTTGCGGTGATCTTTTTGCTGCTCCTGCCGTTTCTGCTGTTCGTGAAGCCCGGCCCGGCCAGCGGCAAAGGGGGCGAGGCGGGGTGAAACTCCCGCTCACTCGATGCGAGCGCCCTGCCGCCGCAACTCCTGCTGCACGGCGCGGACATCGAGCTTGTCGAAGGATTCCCCGGTACGCAGCGAGACGGCTGCCGCCGTGCCGGCGCCCTGCCCGCTCACCGCGCAGCACATCATGTTGCGAACCGCGGCATGCGAAACCTTGTCGCCCCCGATGCTGCGCCCGGCAACCAACAAGTTGCCCACGCCCTTGGGCACCAGGGCTCGATACGGAACGTGGAAGTAGCGCCCGGTGGTCGGCAGAATCAACAACCCATAGCCGTCGATGAACTCGGGAAAAATGCCGATGGCATCGGGAAAACGGCCTTGCTCCCGCACGTCATGGTCGGTGAGATTGTAGAGCGCGTCGATCTTGCGGGTATCACGGACCCCAAGGGTCATTCCGAAGTTGCGCAATTTCGCGCTCTCGCAACCGGGCATGAACCGCCGCAGCGCTTCCACCGCGTAGATCGCCTGGCGCCGGCCTTCGATCTCCCCGACAGTCAGATCGTTGGCGTCCGTCCCATCGATCCCCGGGACGTGCACCAGGTTGAGATAGGTGAGATCGCCCTGGTCACTGACGGTGCCCCAAGTACCCGCGATGGTGCTCAGGCTCGCGGGAATCACACCCGCGGCGACCGCCTGCTTGAACGGCTTGCGCAGAAACGGCGAGAACAACTCGTCCTCTTTGCCCGTGGTGGTGATGTTCCATTCGCCATTGCCCTGCCAATCCTTGTAGGTCTGCGGATCGGCCTTGACCTGTTCCAGGAAACGACGTTTGTTCACGCCAGCCATGGAGAACATGACGGACGCTGCCATCATCTCTTCCTTGGGGGTCTTACGGAACGGGGCGCCCGCCCGCGCCGCTACATCCGCATCGCCGGTGGCATCGATGACGCGTTTGGCCAGGATCGCTTCACGCCCGGACTTGCTTTCGGTGATGACGCCTTGAATGATGCCGTTGTCGAGAATCGGTGCGACACACAAACGATGCAGCATCGGTTGGATGCCTGCTTCCGCGACGAGCACGTCCGCGACGTACTTGAACATCTCCGCATCGAGCGCGTGGCTGATCGATTGCGGCTCGGGCAACGCGGCGCCCATGTCTTTCGCGCGCTGTTCGAGCTCGATCCCAATCCCCTCGCAGTCGACCGTCTTCTCGTGCCGGTACCAGGCGAAGCCCTCGACGCCCACTTGTGTGATGTTGCCGCCAAAACAACCGTGCCTGTCCAGGAGCGTCGTCCGCGCGCCAGCTCTCGCGGCCGCCAGGGCCGCCGCAAGTCCGCCCGGCCCGCTGCCGACCACGAGCACATCGGTTTCCAACACCACGTCGACCGCGCGGGCCGGCTCGGGAATTTTTTTCATAGGCCCCCGAGCCTACCGGAACAGCAGCTACGGAAGCTACCTCGCGGACGCCTTCGCCTCATCTGCTGATGCCAGCTCCGTCTCATCCTTGCGATGAACACGCTGGTGGGTCTGAACCGGATGTTCTGGGTGGTTCACGGGCAGAGTGTCGGGCGCATCCGGCGCCTCGTGGGCCGCGGCGCCGGGTTTGAGCCGGCCGTCGGGCAAGGGAACGGCGATCGGCGCCACGACAACCTTGGTGACGCCCTTGCGGGGAGTTAGACCGATCTTGGCCGCGGTGCCCGGCGACAGGTCGACCAGGCGCCCGTCAACATACGGCCCACGGTCTTCGATAGTGACCACCGCGGCCTTGCCCGTTTCGACATTGGTCACCTTTGCGGTAGTCCCCAGCGGCAGTGTCCGACTGGCCGCATTGTCACCTTGCGGGTCCATCGGCGCGCCGTCGGCCATCGGCCGGCCCGCGAATCGCTTGGCGTAGAACGAAGCCTTCCCAACCCGCTTGCGGCCTGAAAAATCGGGACTCGGAGTTGCTGCCGTTGCGCTCCGTGTTACCACGGACGCCTGTTTCGTTGGTTGTTGCAGACTTTCAGCGTGCTTTCGCGGGACATTCTGCGGTGGCTGAGCCCGCGGCTCCGGCCCGGCGGTGAGGGCCAAGGCAGCGGCAAACCCAAGCACTGTCTTTCCGAGCTTTGTCACTGGAGGTTCCCCTTTGGCTGACAGGCTCATGAGGAAGCAATACAGCAGGCGCACGGAGGTTCCCTTCAGGGAGCCTGCGTGCGCCCCAGTTTAAGGCGCAGCAGAGCAACCATGATCAATGAGGGATCTATATAACCAAACAATCAACGCCCAGAGAAAATCCCTCGAGCTCACGCGTGTGCTGCTGGAGACCGGCATCGACAGCCCGGAGGATGTTGCCCAGGCGAAGTGACTCTGGCCAACACGGAAGCTACCGCGGTCGGCGTCGGGACCAACCGTGCGATCTACGAGCACGCCATCGCTACCGGCGACCTCAGAGATCTTCCATGTGAGTGATCACCTCGGCAGGCACGCGGCCGTCCTTGACCGCGACCCCTTCCGCACGCAGCAGTCGCGCCTGCTCCTTATGGGCCTTCGACGACTTCGGAAAGGCAATGCGACCTCCGGCGCCCAGAACCCGGTGCCAAGGGAGATTCAACTCCTTCGGAGCCACCCGCAACGCGAACCCCGCCTGCCGCGCGCGCCCCGGCAAACCCGCGGCCCGCGCGACGGCGCCATAGGTTGAGACCCGACCCCGCGGAATCGTTCCAATCACCTGCCAGATCGCTTCCAACGCCGGGTTGTCCTCGCCCGTAGGGGTCCGCGCGCCCCGCGAGGCCTCCAGGCTCAAAGGCCGAAACAGTGCCGCGAATGTCTTCTTTGTGCGTGCCAAGGTGGCGGTCATTATACCTAAAACACGCGCAGCCCTACGGAACAGGGTTCTGCGCCAACTCGTTCCCTATGCACACACGCGGAGGACGTGACGATCGCCAGCGCAGCGTCAACGGCCGAGAACACGGCGCATCAGGACAAGTCAACAGCTGCCCTGCGCACGGACATTCCGCAGCGACTCGATCGCCTGCCGTGGAGCCGGTTTCACCTGCTTTTGGTGATTGCCCTCGGCATCACTTGGATACTCGACGGACTCGAGGTCACCATCGTCGGCTCAATCGGGCCGGTATTGCAGAGTCAACGTACATTGCACATTTCCAGCGCGCAGCTTGGCGCGGCAGCCTCGTTCTATGTCGTTGGCGCGGTCGTCGGGGCATTGCTTTCTGGCTGGATCACGGACCGTTATGGACGCCGGCTGGTCTTCTACGTGACGTTGTGCACCTATCTGGCCGGGGTGCTGCTGAGCTCGCTGTCGTGGAGTTTCTTGAGCTTCGCGCTCTTCAGGGCGCTTACGGGTCTGGGCATCGGCGGTGAGTACGCCGCGGTGAACTCGGCGATCGATGAGCTGATTCCGGCCAGGTACCGTGGCCGGATCGACCTAGTGGTGAATGGCAGCTTCTGGCTCGGCGCCGCGGCAGGTGCCGCGGCCTCATTGCTGATACTCGATCCACGTGTCTTACCGCCCAACATTGGTTGGCGCCTCGGCTTCGCGGTAGGCGGCCTGCTCGGATTGGGCGTCCTGCTGCTGAGACGCTGGGTCCCAGAAAGCCCGCGCTGGCTGATCACACATTGCCGTCCCGACGACGCGGAACGTATAACTCACAATGTGGAGACCCGTGTCGCATCCAGCACGCACCGGGAGCTCACGCCCGCGCGGGGCAGTCTGGAGGTCCACCCCCGCAAGGTGTTCGGGTTAGGTCTGATCTTCAGATCCATGTGGCGCCAAAACCGCAGCCGCAGCTTACTGGCCATCGCGCTCATGGTGGCGCAGGCATTCCTGTTCAACGCGGTGTTTTTCACCTACGGCCTCGTACTGACGCATTTCTATCATGTCGAGCAGACGCGGGTAGGTTTGTACCTTCTGCCGCTGACGCTGGGCAACTTTGCCGGTCCGCTGTTGCTCGGCTCCTTGTTCGACACACTCGGTCGCAAGAAAATGATAGCGGGAACATTCGCGATCAGCGCGCTGTTGCTACTGGCTACGGCGGCTCTCTTCGCGGTGGGAGTGTTGTCCGCATTCACACAGACGGCAGCCTGGATGGCGATCTTTTTCTTCGCCTCCGCCGCGGCCAGCTCGGCCTATCTCACCGCGAGCGAGATCTTCCCGCTGGAAACGCGCGCCCTCGCCATCGCCTGCTTCTACGCTATCGGCACGGCTGTCGGCGGCAGCTTCGCACCGGTTCTGTTTGGTTGGTTGATTGAATCCGGCTCCAATTGGCGCGTGAGCGCCGGCTACGCGCTGGCCGGCGCCCTCCTGCTCCTGGCGGCGCTCACCGAGATGCGTTACGGCGTGAATGCCGAACAGCAATCGCTCGAGAGTATTGCCGCGCCCCTCTCGAGCCGCGGATGACGAGCCAGCCAGCCGGATGATCCCAACATGGTTGTCCGTGTCTGCCTGTCACCTGCGCCGGCGAATGACCATGCGAGCTGTGAAGACCGCGACCACGCCAACGGCCGCCACCACGAAGGGCAGAGGCTGTCGGCGCACGACCCCCGCCGCGTCGCGAGCCAGCGCTCCACCACGATCCGCTAGCTCGCTGCCGCGATCACGGGCATTCCTCATGGCCGCTTGCAGTCGTCGCCGAGGTGACAGCCGCGCCTGCAGCGCGTCCAGGGTCCGCTCGAGCTCCTCGCGCGTGGCCTCGATCTCGAGCTCGATCTGGTGAACATCCGACGAGTCGGAACCGCCCAACTCCTGGGCTGCGGTACTCATGGCGCCCTCCTGGTCAGGACATCCTTGTCCTTGCTCAGAGACTCGACCGTGTGTTCGGGCTTGACCGTGGTGGCGCGGAACTTGGCGCGCCCGAGGTTGAGGAGCGCAAATCCCAGCAGGATCACCGCCACACCGATCACCAGGGCCGCAAGCCATGCCGGCATGGCCAGCGCCAAGCCGAGCACGGCGGCCGCCAACAACACGAGCAATCCGGCAAACAACACCGCCGCGGCCGCGGCCACCGAGGTGGCTCCCGTCACCAGATTGGTCAGCGAGCGCGAGAGCTCGGCCGTCGCGAGACGGACTTCCTGGCGGAACAGAAGCGAGAGCTCATCCAACAATTTACGCAACAGGCCGACCGTCGTTTGCGAGTCGAGATCCGGCTCGGCGAGGCCGGGTGTTGGTTGCGCTGAAGTCGTAGCCATTGCAGTCTCTCCGGGAGCTTTCGACGGGTGGCTCCCTAGCAACTCACCTACAAAGAGCAAAACCCGTTCCCTTTCCCATGGGCGTCATTCTTGCTCGCCGCAACGCGGCGGGAGATGATCTCCCGCAGCGAGGATTTCCATGGGCGAGTTTCGTCTGAAAGACCTGTTGGAGGCTGTCGGTCCGACAGCGAGTTTGATCTTCGCGGCCTGGATTTTTTTGAGCTTTCTGCAACAGCGGTACATGACCGCGTACGAGCATTATCGTGAGCTCATCGCGGAATTCCGCTCCCACGAGCAACGTGACCGGCGCCGTGAGAGCCTCGGGCAACAGATTCTGGAATACAAACACCGCTGCGAGCAGATGCGCCTCGCCACCCAGATCGGCGTAGTCGCAGCGATCTGCCTGATCAGCTCGATCGTGCTCGCGGCGGTCAACGCCATGGACTCGCAACTCTCTGCGTTGAAGTACCTGTGCGCCGCCGGCGCGATCGGTGGCCTGCTGTTGGTCATCTGGGCGGCCGTGCTCGTGATGATGGAGAACGCACGCCTCCAGGTCATCATCGATAGCGACTTGTCCGACATCCCCGACCTGCGCGGCGCCGCCAATAAGCAGGGCCGCGGCGGCGAGATCCTGCCACCGCACTCAGCGCCGTAGAGCTAGCCCGCCCCTCACTCGCTTCCGCCCCAGCGCCCTCACCCCTTGCCTTGGCCCTGTTATTTGATTATAAATCTGTGATCAAAGATCAGAAGGTGGCCCATGGCCAACCGATCGTCAGACCGCTCACCCCTGGGGCTGGCGCGTATCGAGCGCGAAACGGTCCAGGAGCGCGTGTACGGGGTGCTGCGCGATCGGCTGATGCGCGGCGGTTTTGAGCCGGGCCAGAAATTGAAGATCGCGGAGCTGGCGAGCGCGCTGGGCACGAGCGCGATGCCCGTTCGTGAAGCTCTGAACCGCTTGGCCGCCGAGCGCGCCATCGAAGCGCTGCCGAACCGGAGCGTGCGCGTACCTTCGCTCTCGAAGGATGCCCTGCGGGATTTGATGGAAACCCGGTTCGCGGTCGAAGGACTGGCGGTCGCCCGCGCGGCCACGAACATGGACGAGGCGACCCTCGCGCGCTTGCGAGAGCTGATTGCGGCACAAAGCGAGACGGACGCCGAGCACATTTCCGAGGCCAGCGCGGAGCAAAATCGCGCCTTCCACTTCACGATCTATCGGCAGTCAGGCTCAACCGTCCTGTTGCCGATCATCGAGAGCCTCTGGCTGCAGTTCGGGCCTTACCTGCGCGTCGCCTCAGAGCGCTTCGATGGTCGCGAGGGCCGGGGCACAAAGTTCCATGTTGCGATCGTCGAGGCCCTCGCGCGGGGCGATGCCAAAAAGGCCCGCGCCGCGCTGGAATCAGACATTGGTCGCGCCTTCGAGTTGGTCATGACCGACCCGGAGTTGTGGCACCGGCGTGGAGGCGCGGCATGAGCGGCGGTGGCGCGGCTCCCCAAGAGCCCGGTTTCGTCCTTTATGACTTGCGGGTCGAGGTGGTCGGGCCGGCGGACAAGCCCATCTACTGTGGCGCGCGCCTCGGCGATTACTTCGAGGTGCACGGCGAGATCCTGAAACTGCCTCCCGGGCAGGGCTTCTCGATCTATTCGTTGGCCGCTTTGCTGCCGCTGCTGCCAGCGAAACAGAGGGTCACCGATCCGAACGACTGGATGAGCTCGGACGCCGAGGTCGCCTGTCCCGACCCGAACTGCCCGACCCGCTTTCGGATCACACGCACCGGGCGACGTTATTTCAAGCGATCCGACGTGACAGCGGTCCCCCTCCCCCAGGCAGACGCCCCTTGATCCCCCAGTACACGCTCCGCGACGGGTATGCGATTTCCCGCATCATCAAAGGCGGGTGGCATCTCGCGGGCGATCACGGCTCGATCGATCCCCAACAGGCCGTCAAGGACATGGCCCTGTTCGCCGAAGCCGGAATCACGACTTTCGATTGCGCCGACATCTATACGGGCGTCGAGGAGCTCATTGGCCAATTCCGGCGCGCCCACCCCACGCTCGCCGCCCAGGTAAAGGTGCACACGAAGTTCGTACCGGACCTTTCGGACCTGGCTACGTTGGATTCGGACTATATCGAGCGCATTATTGACCGCTCGTTGCAACGACTCGGCATGGAGCGCCTCGACCTCGTGCAATTCCACTGGTGGGACTACGGCGTGCGGCGTTATGTGGAGGTCGCACTGGAGCTCGAGCGCCTGCGGCGCGCGGGGAAGATCGGCCACATTGGGGTAACCAACTTCGACACGCCGCGCCTGCGCGAGATCGTCGCGGCCGGCGTTCCGGTGACCTTCCACCAGCTCCAATACTCGCTCCTGGATAACCGTCCCGACACGGCGATGGTGGAGTACTGCCGCCGCAACCAGATCGCCCTGCTCTGCTACGGCACGGTCGCCGGCGGCTTTCTCTCGGAGCGCTGGCTGGGTCAGGCGGAGCCCGGCACCGCGCACGGTCCTGCACTCACCAACCGATCCTTGATCAAGTACAAGCTGATCATCGATGACTTCGGCGGTTGGACCCTGTTTCAACAACTGCTCGGCGCCTTGGCGCAAATAGCCGCCAAGCATGGCACGGACCTGGCCTCGGTGGCCTCGTGCATCATTCTGCAGCGGCCCGAAGTAGCTGCAGTCATCGTGGGGGCGACCAACACCGCACACTTGGCGGCCCATTCGCGACTCGGCGCGCTCCGCCTGGACACCGACGATCTCGCGACAATCGCGACCGTAACCGGCCAAAGAAAGGGCCCGCAGGGCGATGTCTACACGCTCGAGCGCGATCGCACGGGCCGGCACGGTCGGATCATGAAATACGAGCTGAACGCAAGCTGAGTCAGTCAACCATTCAAACAGGGGAGCGATAACAATGACTAGCAGACGACCAGAGTCGCCGGCACGTGCAATACGCCGCCGCACCGCCCTCAGCGCGGCCCTTGCGGGCTCCTGGACACTAGCTAGCGCGGCCTGGAGCGCGGACCAGCCAAGCGATGCCGAGAGTACGCGGGCGCCTTCGACCGATCTACAGGAAGTGATCGTCAGCGCGGAGAAGCGCGACTCCACCGTGCAAAAGACCCCGATCAGCATGACCGCCATTGCCGGCGCGGACCTTCAAGCCCAAGGCGTCACCGATCTGGTCGAGGTCGCCCAGCAGGTGCCCGGAGTGTCCTTCAAGACCTCCGGCCCAGGCCAGACCGAATTCGAGATGCGCGGACTCACCTCCACGGGGGGTGAATCACCCACGGTCGGCTTCTACCTGGATGAGACGGCGCTGACGCCGCCGGCAATGGCCCAGAACGGTAAGGTGGTCATCGATCCAAACCTGTTCGACCTGAACCGCATCGAGATCCTCCGCGGTCCGCAAGGCACCCTGTACGGGGCGGGCTCCATGGGTGGGACCATCAAGCTGGTGACGAATCAGCCGGACCTGCAGCGCTTCGGCGCCGACGCGCAAGCCATCCTCTCCGACACCGACGGAGGTGGCTTCAATCACACGGAAAACGCGATGTTGAATGTGCCGCTGGCGCCCGGAATCGCCGCATTGCGCATAGTCGGCACGGACACGAGCGTCAGTGGCTGGATCGACCGCGACGTCGTCAACCCGTTCCCCATCGAGACCACGATCCCGCCGGTGCCCCCGGCCACCAAGCCCAGCTACCTGCGTGGCGATGTGGCCGCCGCGCCGATCGCGCAGCGCTTCACCGATTCCAACTGGGAGACGCTGCGCGGCGGCCGCGCCTCCCTGCTGGTGAAGCCCATTGACGCACTGAGCATCGATGCGGGCATCCTGTACCAGAGCATCCACCAGGGCGCGCTCAACACCATCGACGTGCCACCCGCGAACGAGGTGCACTATCAACCCTTCGACGTCTCGGAACCGTTCGAGGACAACTTCAACCTCTACACGCTGACGGCGAAATACGACTTCGATACCTTCCAGATCGTCTCGGCTACCTCGAACTGGACCCGGCACGAGCTGCAGACACAGGATATCTCCGAGGCAATGCAGTTCTACATCGGCGGCTTCCTTGGGCCACCACCCGCGTTCCCCTTCTCCACCGCTGCAGGGGGCCTGGGTGCCGGCTCGATTTCCGAGGATGACTACACCCGGCAGGTGAGTGAGGAATTGCGCATTGCCTCCACGGGCAGCGGACCGTGGCAGTGGTTGGCCGGCGGCTACTACAGCAGCTTCCACGCGACCTCGCACGTCTACTCGTACTATGATGGTTTCCAGGCGCTGTTCGGTACCAACAACCTGGCGGACAATCACCGGCTGCTGCAAGTCGATCAGTGGGCCTTGTTCGGCGAGACCTCCTATCTCATCACAGACTTCCTGAAAGGCACCCTGGGGCTGCGCTACTTCACATACCACAGCAACTCCGCGACGTCGGTGAGCGGAGTGTCGGCCAACGGCACGAGCGCCACGTTGTACGGCCGCGCACAGAACTCGGGCGTGTCGCCGAAGGTCAACCTCGCCTATCTTCCAAACGACAACACGACGGTATATGGAACGATCGCCAAGGGGTTCCGCCCCGGCGGCCCGAATTCGCCCATTCCACCGCCGTGCTCCCCGGCCCCGACGCAGTTCGGGCCCGACAGTGTCTGGAGCTACGAGCTGGGTGAAAAAATGAA
>CAYNTW010000052.1:0-26679 GCA_964400085.1 uncultured Steroidobacteraceae bacterium
CGGGCGCCGCCGGCTTGTCTGCCGGCTCGGCTGCGAACAGCGTGCCACTGATGGCGACGGATCCCAATACGAAACTTGAAATACCTGATTTGCCGCGCGCGGAAGTCTTGCTCGCCTTCCGTAACGCATTCCGCCGTGTCTTTCGGCTCATTCGCAATCTCCCTGAAGAAGTTGTTGCAGACACGCAACAACAGGCTCATGGCCCGGCGCGAAGCCTGCAACAGACAAAAAGATTTGGAACCCCTCAACCCCTCTGTGACGCGCGCTGCACCGAATTGCGAGCGATCGCAACAGCAGCGCCCCCGGATGATAGCGCTGTCATGTCAAAAATGATAGCGCTGTCATCCTAAAAATAAAACGCTTCATCGCATTGCGTCAACAGCGGTCTGTGGCATTATTGCTACGGCATCCCAGGGGACCATCGTCTGGACGCCAGGAGTTGCCCAAGCGCATCATCGCGCGACGTAGCCACTACCAAGGTCGTGTTTCGATCGTGCCCGTCGACCCCATTCGGAGTATCGCAATCGTTGGCGGAGGAACCGCCGGGTGGATGGCCGCGGCGAGCCTGTGCCATTTCCTGAGGAACGCGGGTTGTCGCATTCGCCTGATCGAGTCGGCTGAGATCGGGACCGTTGGGGTCGGCGAGGCGACGATCCCGCCCATTATCGATTTCATCCGCGCGCTGGGCATCGACGAGAACGACGTCATTCGCAAGACCCAGGCGACCTTCAAGCTCGGCATCGAGTTCAAGGATTGGACGCGTCCCGGACACTCTTATATACACCCCTTCGGCCCGACGGGATTTCCGAAGGACGGGGTGGAGTTCTCCGCCTACTGGTTCAAACAACGTGAGCAGGGAAGTGCGAGCCCGCTTGAAGAGTATTCACTCGCCGCGGTAGCGGCGCGCCAAGCGAAGTTCACACGCCCGGTCAGCCTCGCCAAGTCCCCTCTAGAAACGATCACGTACGCACTCCATCTGGATGCAACTCTGTTCGCGGCGTACTTGCGTGTCTTCGCCGAGGCGCGTGGTGTCACACGGACTGAGGGAAAGATCCAAAGCGTCGCGCGCCGGTCGACCGACGGCTATATCGCATCGCTGACGCTCGAGAGCGGCGCAAAGATCGAGGCTGACTTGTTCATTGACTGCACCGGGTTCCGGGGTCTGCTGATCGCAGGGGCGCTCGAGACCGGTTATGAGGACTGGACGCGCTGGCTACCCTGTGACCGCGCCGTCGCGGTTCCGTGCGAGCGCAGTGGCCCGCTATCCTCGCACACGCTAACCATTGCGCGAGATGTTGGATGGCAGTGGCGCATCCCTCTGCAACATCGCGTTGGCAACGGCTACGTGTATTCCAGTGGGTTCATGCAGGACGAGGCCGCACAGCGGCTGCTCATGTCGAATCTCGAGGGGAGGGCGCTGCGGCCGCCTTTGCCGCTGCGATTCACCACCGGACGGCGCCGTCTGTGTTGGAACAAGAACTGTGTTGCCATCGGCCTGGCGGCGGGATTTCTCGAGCCGCTGGAGTCCACCGGCATTCACCTGATCCAACGCGGTATCGCGTTGCTGTTCCAGTTCTTTCCGGATCGTCACTTCAGACAGGCGGACATCGATCGCTACAACCGGCAGCTGGCGTTCGAGTACGAGCGTATCCGCGACTTCCTGGTCGTGCACTACAACCAGACGGAGCGCGAAGGCGAATTCTGGCGTTACTGCCGCAACATGGAGCTGCCGGACAGCCTGCAGGAGCGCCTCGAGCTCTTCCGCGGTTACGGTCGTATCGCGCGGGAGGAGAACGAGCTGTTCACGGTACAGAGTTGGTTGTTTCTGCTCACCGGCCAGGGGGTGCGGCCCGCCGGTTATGATCCGCTGGCCGAGACCCTGACTTCGGAACAGGCCCAGAAGGCGCTCAACGACATCCACAGGGTCGTTGCGAGGTGCGCCGCCACCATGCCCTCGCACGAGGCTTTCATCGCGCAGCACTGCGCTGCCGGCTTGCTGTGACGCTGCAGGCTCACTGCCTCAGCATGTGCATGATGCGAGCGCGAAGCTTCGCGTAGTTTTGCTTGACGGGTCCGAGCAGCCCGTGCTGTTCGGGAGGCAGGTGCGCCAAAGGGTGTCCGGCGCTGCGGAACACATAGTGATCGAAGAATGCCTGCCAGGCTCGACGCTCTGCGGGTGGCCGCTCGGCAATGGTGATCATGCTGAGGAGTAGGGCCGTATAGGGAGCGTCCGGCCCCACGCTGAAGGCATCCCACCAGTAGTTGACCAGCCCGTTGAAAGGCGCCAGCGACTCGACCTGGTGCCACCAGAGTTTCGGCAGGTATAGAGCGTCTCCTGGCTCGAGCTCCACCTGCAGCGCCTGGTCCCGGATCTCTTCAAACAGGGGGTAGGCCTCCGGGTTGGGCGCCGAGGCGGAGGCCGCCAGGCTCACTGGCTGTCCGGCCATGGTGTTGTCAATCGGTCCGACGTAGAGCTTGCCGATGAGGTTCGGTGCATACAGGGTGAACCGACGGCGCCCGGCAATCACGCAAGCCAGGTTGTCGAGCGTGTCGTAGTGACTGGAGACGTTGGAGGCTGTTCCCAACCAGATGCGCGGACCGGCTTCGGGAGCCAGCAGCGGCATCGGATTGGCAGCGGCGAAGCCGGGCAGGCATTCGCGCGTGGGTACCGATCCGACATAGACCGACTTTAACCCGGGGTGCTCGACCGCATCGACGATGGCTCCAATCGCATCCAGAAGCTTCAGGTTCTGGCGCTCAAAGTTGAATCCCGCCAAGCCCGGTTTGTAGTAGTACTTCCCGGCGATGGCAGGATCTCCGAAGAAGGCTTCGACGCGCTCACCGATATCGAGCGCGGCCAGATACTCCTTGAGCGCGCGCGGCGAGGAGCGTGCCGCCTGCAGGGCGGGCCAGTGACCCACCAGCCCTCGAATCACGACCGGCAGGCAGCGCGGCACGACCTCCTGCTGGAAGCGTGCCGGCTCCAAGTCCTCCCCAGCGATCTCGGCGGGCGCGTGAGGCATGGAAGAAGGATATCAGCCCAATGCCGAGGAACGCGCTCCTGCGAGGCCCTCGGTCGCTTCCAGGAGCCGCGAGTTTTTCTTCCGCGCCATGATCGGGACCTGCTTCAGCGAGGCGATCATGAGATAGATCAGCCGCATGTAGCCGCGTCGGAAGAGCTCCAGCACGACTGGATCGGGCAGCCTTTGCAACACGTCCTGGTTGATGGTGTACAGGCCCACACATTTGCGCATGCTGCCGTCGTCCAGCTCCACCTCGATGTCGACTGGCTCGATGAGCTTCAGTTCCAACAACCGGGCGATGAAGACCTTGGTCATCTCGACGCCGGGTTTCAGATCCCGGAAAGCCCATATGATGCCCTGCAGATACCGACTCGGCTGCCCGCGCTCGGTGAAGAGAGGCTGTCCGCCCTCGGCCCCTACCCGCGGATGATCCATGTCGATCGCCAGATCCTCACCGTGCGCGTAGAACGGCCCGCGCTGCAGGCTGAGCGGCCGATAGAACTCGCGCTCGGTCCACTGCTCGAGGAACAGGTTTTCACCCTCGTCGAAACCCAACATCGCGCCGCAGTAGAGCTCCCCCGTCTGCGGGTGCTTCGAGAAGAGGATCGGATAATGGACGACGAGCTGGGAAAACTCTTTGACGATCACCTGCGCGAAGCGCGTGTTGTCGCCATAGGCGGCCGAAGCTCGACCATCCACGACCAGTGAGCGGTGCGCCTCTTTGTCGAGCGGAACGATCTGCGTC
Organism: uncultured Steroidobacteraceae bacterium; assembly: GCA_964400085.1. Classification (GTDB taxonomy): domain Bacteria; phylum Pseudomonadota; class Gammaproteobacteria; order Steroidobacterales; family Steroidobacteraceae; genus 13-2-20CM-66-19. Next base: position 3,769 of record CAYNTW010000052.1, read on the forward strand.
ATTCTGGGACGTCCGTCCTCACACGGGTTGCAACCCGTATTGGTAGATTTTCTGCAAAAGCTCGCGGTTCTTCGGCAGCTGCGTACGCAACTGCGCGGTTTGTCGCTCGTTCTCCTGATGTAGCCGGGAGGCGAGCGCCTCCGTGTCCAGTGTCTCTTCGGGCATGACTTCGGTCTCGTATCCCATGCCGTAGAGCACGTACTGATAGCTGGCCGCCGGAAAAACCTCTTCGAGTCGATCGAACTCGTCGAAAAACCAGGGTGACTGGTACTTCCAGAGCTTCAACAGCTCCTTGAGACGCTCCGGAACGGTCACCGGGTCGACATTATCCCGCCAGAACGCCGTGTCGGTCCGGCGCGTGAGGACGTAGTGCAGCTTGAGAAAGTCGATGATCCGACCCCAGCGGTAGTGGGTCACATCGTTGAAGCGCTTCGCGACGATGTCCATCACTTCGCGATTGGCGGGCATCTGTTCCGCAAGCAACTTCGCCGAAAGCTCGACGAGCACGATGGCGGAGGATTCCAGGGGCTCCAGGAATCCACCCGCGAGTCCTACCGCGATGCAATTGTTCTTCCAGAACGTTTCCCGGTGCCCGGAGCGGATTGGAATCTTGCGAACCGGCAGGTCCCGGCCCCGGGGACCTACGTAGCGCAGCAGGGTCTCGCGAGCCGCCTCTTCGGTCGAGTGGCGACTCGAGTAGACGTAGCCTACGCCGCGCCGGGTGGGTAGACCGATATCCCAGATCCAACCGGCTTCCTGGGCGGTGGAGACGGTTTGTGAGGCCATCGCATCCTCAGGCGTCTCATAAGGAATCTGAGTGGCGAGGGCGGTATCGCAAAAGAGAATGTCGCCGCAGTCCTTGAATCCAACACCCAACGTCTTGCCGATGAGCAGCGCGTGAAAGCCGCTGCAATCAATGAACAGGTCACCGGAAATCTCGCCCGCCTGCGGCGTCAGCACGCTTTCGATATCGCCCGAAGCGCCCTGGTTGACCTGCACGACATCGGCGAGCACATGGCGAACCCCCAGCTTCTCGGTGCAATGCCGCGCGAGATAGGGGGCGAATTTGCCCGCATCCAGGTGGTAGGCGTAGTTGGCGAAGCCGCGGTACTCCGCGCTGGTGATGGTTTTCGGCGCCAGGCCCTCATCACAGAGCCGCCCCTGCGGGGTGACGAAATCGCAGAAACTCTGGCCACGTCCCGCGAGCCGCCAATGAGGCACGAGATTGACCTGAGCAAAACCCTGGGGAAGCATCAGGGGATGATAGTACGCATCGTCCGGTGCGCCCGTCGTCCAGCCTGCGAACTTGCCCCCCTGCTTGAAGGACGCATCGCATTGCCTGAAGAACTCCGTCTCCGACACGCCCATCTTTTCCAAAGATGAGCGCATCGTCGGCCACGTGCCTTCCCCGACGCCGATGATCTTGATGTCCGGAGACTCGATCAGCGTTACCGAGAAACCGCCCGTCTTCATCCTTCCCTGATGACGGGCGGCTATGATCCCGGCGGTCAGCCATCCGGCGGTTCCTCCGCCGACAATGACGACCGCTTTGATTGCCTGGGTCAAGTTAGAACTTGGCGCGTACGCCCATGCTAAAGGTCCTGCCAATGTCCTGTACGTTCAAGATCTGATTGCTGAATCGCCCGTGCTCCACGACTTCCTCGTTGGTGAGGTTGAGCGCCTTGAAGAACACATTAAAGTGCTCGTTGAAGTCATATTGAGCGCTGAAGTCCACCTCTGTAAAGGGCCGGGTGAAGACCGGCTCGTTACCGAAGGCGCCGCCCGACTGCTCCTGGACGGTCGAGATGAGCTGCTCAGCCGTGAAGTTCACCGCTACACGCGCCTGGAACCCGTAGTTCTGGTAGAAGCCCACGAAGTTCGCCGAGTTCGCCAGGCCCGGCAGGTAGAAGTGACTGGTCAGATCGTACCGATTGTACGGCTGGTTCGTGCGGACGACAGTACCGTTGACCTGCGTACCGAAGCCATACCCGATCATGTGTTGCCAGCCGATCTCCGCGCCGTAGACGTTCGCACTCGGGGCGTTTACGAAGGTGGTCTCCGCAAACACCGCAGTCGTCCCGGTCGTCGGATCCTGCACGTTGTTGATCGAGGTGTTGACCACCTGCTGCTCGGGGAATTGGCTCACGTGCTTGAAGAAGCCATCGATCGACACGTACTCGTTCTGCCCGTAGTACCATTCCGCGCCGAGGTCGAAGTTGTTGGACAGATACGGCAGCAGTCCCGGGTTGTTGCCGGTCGCCGTCAACGCGCCCACGCGTCCACCGACGCTCAGGGTCGGCGTGATCTCGTTCAACGGCGGCCGCGTCAGGGTCCGCGAGGCATCGAATCGCAACTTCAGGTTCGTCAGGATCGAGTAGTTCAAATCGAGGCTCGGCAGGAAATAACTATACTGATGTGACGACGTCAGCCACTGAGTGGGCGTGTAGAAGATGTTGAATGCCGTCGTGTCGCCGGGCTTCACCTGCAAGCTGGTCGGCAGCCGACCGTAGCCACCGGTCTCGACCGTGGTCCGTTCGTAGCGCAGACCCAGATTTGCCACGAAAGGCCGGTCGGCGATCTGGGCCTTTTGCTGGAAGACCACGAAAGGTGCGTAGGTCTTCTCCCGGACGTGCGTCACGGATCCGGGGTCCAGAGGCAATGGCTCCGGGCCTCCCGTGTAGGGCGAGTAGCAGCCGAGGGCGCCAGCCGTGCACTGGCCAGCTTGCGAGGTCGGGTTGATGGTGCCCGGATTCGCACCTCCCGCCCCGAGACTGACCAGGTAGTTGTACACCGTCCAGGGGCTGTACTGCAGGATCGGTGGGAGCTGGCCGTTGTTGTTGAAGCTATGGAAGTAGTTCGACGTGTTGATCACGCTGGCGTTCGCGAATAGCGAGGGCGGCAGGGCGACGCCATTCGTATTTCCCGAGGTCGGACCGTAACCGCTCCAGAGCTGCCAGGCGTTGTTCGCGAAGCTGCTCAGGGTATAGGCGTTACGCGTGTCCTCCGTGAACTGCAGCCCGGCATCCACGTTGGTGTTGTCCGTGTGCCAATCCACGTCGACCTTCGCGTTGTTGATGAGGTCGGTGCCACGCTGCGCGGTGATGGGCGCGACGTGTGAGCCGAGGATGAACGGATTCAGGCCCAGCGCGTTCGCCTGGTTGTCGTTCGGGCCGTAGGTGTTATAGACAGGCAACATGTTGTTGCCACCCGCGACGTTGATTCCCGCGATGTAGGCATTGGGGAAACCCTTGGCGGCATTCGCGGCGTAATTCGACGAGTTACCGTTGTATGAGGGGCCGTATCCCACGTCCGTCTGGAGCTGGCTGAGCTCGCCGTGGGGGTTGAGGTGCGAGCTCGATTGCGACGCATCCACTCCCGCCGTGAGTTGGTCGGTGATATCCCATTTGACATTCAGACCGAGCTCGTTGTTCTGGATGTACTGGGCGTTATAGGTGGCGTCCAGGTCAGTGGGCGCGGGGCCGTGATTGAAACCCGTGATCGTGCCGTTGGAATCCTGCGTCACGTCGTACATGCGACCCGCGTTGAACCACGTGGTGTAGTCGTACCGCATCGCAGTGATGTGATCGTCCGAGTACGTGTCATTCAAGGTGAGCATGACCGCATCGGAGGGGTGCCACTGCAGCACCACCCGTCCGTCCTTGCGCCGGTCATCCGTGCGGTCGTTCCAAAGCGAGTAGTCCTGGATATACCAGCTTGGGAAGGTGTTCACCGGGTTGACCGGGTTGTGCGCCGAATCAATTCCCAGGAGCAGGGAGTTTTTCGGAATGACACTCCCATCCTTGGCCAAACAGGCCGGACCGCCGGCCATCTGGCAGGAATTCAGGTAAATACCCTTCCAGCCAATGACGTCGAGGTGATGCGAGTTGACCCGCGTGTCCGAGTAGTCCCCGAGGACCAACACGCCCAGGGTATCGTTGAAGAACGTATCGCTGAACAGCGCGCCGCCAGCGGGCCGGAACGAGCCGTCGTTGCTGGTATCGGTGGTCGAGGCGAAGGCGCGCGCCTGCAAGCCTGGGTGATCGAAGGGCTTGGGGAATTTGATGTTGACTGTCGCACCGACCGCCCCGGAAGAGAGGCTGAAATCGGGCGTCTTGTGCACATCGACCTCGTTGACGAAGTCGGCCCCGACGGAGGCGAAGTCGAACGTTCGACCTGCGGCGGATGCTTGCGGACGACCGTCGACGAGGGTCTCGGTGAAGTCGCCACCGAAGCCACGAACGGTAACGCTCGATGGGCTGCCCGTGTACAGCTCGTTTCCGCTGCCCATTCCGCCTTGCACCGTGCGCGTGACGGTGACGCCCGGGACGCGCTGCATGGCTTCACCAAGACTGGCGTCCGGGAAGGCGCCGATGTCTTCAGCCGAGATGGCGTCGACCACGCCCAAGGACTGCTCTTTGATATCCAGGCTTCTCTGCAGGGAGGCGCGGATACCGGTGACCACGACCTCCTGTAGGGTGTTCTCATTGTTGTTGTCGCTGGATGGCGCGGGCGCGGCATCCGCAGCGAAAACGGAACCGCTCAAGGCGAATGTGCCCAGGGCGAGTCCGGATAGGCCAACGCCGGTCAAAGCCGGGCGTTGAAGGACCCCGCGGTCAGGTTGAGCGGTGTTCCCAGATGCATTCCGCCGTGTCTTTCGACTCATTAGAAATCCCCCTCGGAAAAAGCAAAGAATGTTGCAAAAACGCAACGCTCGAGCCTGAAGCGCGTACGCATCAGCCCAGGCAGAACCAGATGATCGGTGTCCCCCTCAAGAAAAGCCCCTCGCGCTCCCCACGAGAAACCACAGCCTCACGATAGCCGCGGTTCGTTAGAATGGTAGCGCTATCTTGATGTGGGGAGTATAAGCACACTCGCAACCTCATAGCAACTTTGGTTGCGGAGTCGAATTTGCAACAGTGTGTGGCCCAGGGCTTCCCCCCCCTTTTCCCGCGCTCGAAGCTTCCCGCCCGCCGCATGTGCCGACGCGCGGGGGGGACCTGAAAGGGTAAGCGCTTTGAATATGAAAAGAACGAAGAGTGCGTTGCAGTCGCAACGTCGGCTTGGGTGTTGGTTTCTGGCCTCGTGTGCGCTGTTTGGCGCCGGCAGCGCGACGGGTGATGGGGGCAACGTTGGCTCAGCTTTGCTCGCGGGAATATTCCGTGATCATGCGGTGTTACAGCGCGACCGTCCTATCGCGGTCTGGGGTTACGCGGCCGCTGGCGAGGACGTGACTGTATCGTTAGGGCAGGCGATCACACACACGCAGGCCGACGCCGCCGGTCACTGGCACGCAAACCTACCGGCGATGAGCGCGGGCGGGCCCTTCGAATTGAAGGCGCAAACGGGCTCCGGACGCGCGCAGTCAGCGAGCGACGTCCTGGTGGGCGACATTTTCCTCTGCTCCGGTCAATCGAACATGGAGTTCCCTGTCGATCGTACCGGCGATGCCTATAGCGAGATTGCCACCTCGACCAACCCCAGAATCCGCATGGTGACGGTCGAGCACGCCGCCAGCCCAACGCCTCTTGCGGAATTCACCCGTCCACTCGAGTGGCAGCTTGCCGGACCGCAGACGGTCTCCCACTGGTCGGCCGCTTGTTTCTATTTCGCGCGCGAGCTGCAAAAAAACCAGCCGGTGCCGATCGGGCTGGTGCATTCGTCGTGGGGAGGATCGAACATCCGGCCATGGATGAGCGCCGCGGCGTTTCGCTCGCTCGGCGGGTATGAGTCGGCGCTGAATATTCTGACGTTGTATGCCAAAGACCAGACCGCCGCGCAACGACAATTCGCTGAGCAGTGGGAGGCGTGGTGGCGCGAGAAGACGGGGGACCGGCCCGGCAGCGAGCCGTGGACCGTCGAGTCAGTCAACGGCGCGCGGCGGATGACGAATAAGCACCAGGCAAGGCCGGCGCCCACCCTCGGCGAATGGTTGCCCGCTCCCGCGGGACTTGGCGACTGGCGCTACTGGGGCGTGGCCGAGCTCCGCGATTTCACCGGCCTGATCTGGTACCGCACTCATATCCATCTCAGCGCGAGCCAAGCGAAATCGGCGGCTCGGCTCGATCTGGGGTCCATCAACCAGGTCGACGAAACGTGGCTCAACGGCCGGGCCTTGGGTAACACCTTCGGTTACGGCACCGAGCGCAGCTACGCGATACCTGCCGGCGCGCTGCACGCCGGAGACAATGTCCTGGTAGTCAACGTGCTCAGCACCTATGGTGGAGGCGGGCTGTTGGCCGGCGGTGCGCAACGCGCGCTCCAACTTTCCAGCGGAGAATCGATCACTCTAGCGGGCCCATGGGAGTACCGCGTCGTACCCCCGAACGTTGGCTATCCGCCGCGCGCGCCATGGGAGCCCATCGGCGGCGTAACGACGCTATATAACGCGATGATTGCGCCTCTGGGCTCGTACGGACTGCGCGGCGCCCTTTGGTACCAAGGGGAGTCCAATGCCGATGAGTGGCAAACCTATCAAAAACTGCTGAGCGCCCTGATGGCCGATTGGCGCCGCCAGTTCAGTCCCGACTTGCCGTTCCTGGTGGTGCAGCTACCCAACTACGGTCGAGCGCCGACCGAGCCTGGGGAGAGCTCCAACTGGGCGTCTCTCCGCGAGGCGCAACGGGCTGCCGTGGCCGCGGACGCGCATGCAGCGCTCGCTGTCACCATTGACATAGGTGAGCCGCGCAACCTGCATCCCACCAACAAGCAGGATGTGGGTAAGCGTCTGGCGCGAGCCGCGCGACATGTTATTTACGGCGAGCCCCTGCCACCGTCGGGTCCCGTCGCGGTCAGCGCGATATCGAGCGGCGGTCAGATCGTGGTCAACTTCCGCGACATCGAGAACGGACTGGTCGCCTACAGCCACGATCGCCCGATTGGGTTTGAACTGTGTGGGGCCGTCTGCCGATTTGCACAATCGAGCATCGATGGCAGCAAGATCGTGCTTCCTGTACCGCAGGACGGCCCAAAACCGACCCGTGTGCGTTACTGCTGGGCCGACAGCCCGGTGTGCACGTTGTTCGATCGCTCAGGGCTACCCGCTGGCCCGTTCGAGTTGCCTATCACCCAGCCCAATACGGCCGCCGGGCAGGACCAACTCACTGCGGAAAAGGATCATCAACGCCTTCTCGATCTGCTGCACATCAAGGAGTTGCGTCGCGGACCGGATGGCGACCCGTCGTCGCCGCGGCATGCGAACTTCGACGAGTCCAAAGTAGAGCCGTACCAGCTTCCCGATCCGTTGGTCACCGACGATGGCAAGCGCGTCCGAACCCCGGACGAGTGGTGGAAGCGGCGTCGGCCCCAGATCGTGGAGCTGTTCGATCGCGAGGTGTATGGCCGTGTGCCGCGCGATGTGCCCAAAGTGACCTGGCACGTGGAGCGTACCGATCACGAGTCTCGCGAAAGTAAGCCCCTCATCACCAAGCATGTCGTGGGACACCTCGACAACTCCGCTGATCCCGACATCAATGTCGACATCCAACTCACCCTGACCACGCCTGCCGGCGCGGCCGGCCCGGTACCCGTGATCATGGAGTTGGGATTGAGCCCAGAGACACAAACGGCGCTGCGCAAACGATTCACCGACGCACAGTGGGCGCAGATCCAGGGTTCGGGTCCCGACTGGCGAGATCAGGTTCTGGCCAAAGGGTGGGGGTACGCGATCTACATTCCCACCAGCGTCCAACCTGACAATGGGGCCGGATTGACTCGAGGGGTGATCGGGCTCTCCAACAGGGGACAACCGCGCAAGCTCGAGGATTGGGGAGCCCTGCGGGCCTGGGCGTGGGGAGCCAGTCGCGCGTTGGATTATCTCGAGACCGACAAATCGGTCGACGCCAGGCACGTGGGAATCGAAGGGCTGTCCCGGTACGGGAAGGCCACGTTGGTCGCCATGGCGTATGACTCACGGTTCGCGATTGCCTTCGTCGGCTCTTCGGGGCAGGGGGGCGGGAAGATCGCGCGGCGCGCTTTTGGCGAGCAGGTCGAAAACCTCGCCGCGGTCTCGGAATACCACTGGGTTGCCGGCAACTACCTGAAGTACGCAGGTCCCCTGACCCCCAACGATCTGCCTGTCGATGCTCACGAGCTGATTGCGTTGTGCGCGCCGCGACCTGTGTTTATCAGCGCCGGCGCGCAAGAGATCGAGGGAGGTTGGATCGACGCCAAAGGAATGTTCTTGGGCGCGGTGGGCGCCAGCCCCGTGTACGAGCTACTGGGCAAGAAAGGCCTCGGCACGTCGCAATTCCCGCCGCTGGAGACCGCGCTCATCGATGGCGATCTCGCCTGGAGACAGCATCGCGCCGGCCACACGACCGGACCCAACTGGCCGACATTTCTCCAGTTCGCCAGCCGATACTTCCCCCGCCCGACCCCAGCCCCGGCCGCGGCAAACGCCTCTAAAGAGAGTTCATTTTCAATAAGTAATGTAACATTTTTAATGTAAAATAGTCTCCGGTCGCGCCGGTTGCCGGAACTCCTCAGCTTGACCTTGGGGCTGCCAAGCGCGTTACTCTCGTCATCTTGCATCCTGTTGGAGTGCGCGATGTCGGAAGAGAGTCCGAACCTGATCCCCATCCGGACGGCGAACTCGCCCAATGCGTTCGACCTGCGTCGCATCGGCTCGCATCCGGATCACTGGTACGCCCTGGCGTGGTCGGATGAGCTGCTGGTGGGGAAGACACTCGGACGTCGCTTTGCTGGCCAACCGATAGTGCTCTACCGCGGCCGCAGCGGCCGTGTCTTTGCGCTCGAGGACCGTTGCGCTCATCGGCAGGTGCCGCTGCACCTGGGGGTCGTCAATGGCGACGAGCTCAAGTGTCACTATCACGGCTGGAGCTACGACTGCAGCGGCAAATGCGTCGATGTGCCCTATCTGGGCAAGGAGCGGCTGCCCAACGGCGTCAAGAGTTATCCGGCCAGGGAGATCGACGGGCTGATTTTCGTATTTCCGGGCGATCCCGCCCTGGCCGAGAGCCGGCTCCCGAAGACCCTCGGCGCCTCACAGCGCAAGGACTACAAGACGCGTCGCTTGAATCGCGAGGTCGCCTGTCACTACACCTTCATGCACGAGAACCTGTTCGACATGAACCATCAGTTCATGCATCGCAAGAACATGGGCTCCATCAAGGCGCAGTGTCTCGGACGTCAACACGGTGAGGACTGGGCGCAGGTCGAGTACAGCTTCAGTCGCACTGGCGGCAAATCGTCGCTGGGCGAGAAAGTGATCGTCGACCTGGTGCGTAGGCGCAGTGAAGCCAAGAAGGATTTTTCCGACCACATGCGCATCCGCACGGATTATCCCACGCAAAGCCTCAAGGTCTGGGTTGGACGCGATATCAAGATGACCGACGACCCAGTGCTCGAGGTGTGGTTGAACTACACTCCGTTGGATGCTGAGCAGCGCACCAACCGGACTTACGGTTATCTTTCGGTGAAGAAGCCACCCATCCCTGGACTGATCCACCTGGTGTGGCCGTTCGTTACCTGGTTCACGGAGCGGATCTTCGCGGAGGACAAGGACATCGTCGAGTACGAGCAGAAGGCTTACGACGCGCAAGGGGCCGACTGGAACAATGAAGTATTCCCCGCCATCCGTGACTTACGCGCCGTGCTCGCGCGTTGTGGCCTGCCGATGAAGTGAAGGGCGGGAAAGCCGCCGGAAAGCTTGTCGCCAAGGCGCGTCGCCGGGCGTATCGGGCGCCTCCCTCTTAAGATGGCTTTGGCGAACTCCTGTCACACAGTTATCATGTGCGGATGAATGCTCATGGCGCAGCCTGCGATGGATGAACTGTGGGGCGGCCCCGATGAGGCCGCGGCCGATTCGGAGAGCTTGATTCTGGTGGACGAAGCCGACCGGGAGGTTGGCCATTTGAGCAAGGCGAAATGCCATGATGGGCAGGGCGTATTGCATCGAGCCTTCTCTCTGCTCATCTTCAACGATGCGGGAGAGCTGCTCCTGCAGCAGCGCTCGCCGTCGAAGCGCCTGTGGCCACTGTACTGGTCGAATAGCTGTTGCAGTCATCCGCGCCGGTCGGAGAGCATGGAAACCGCGATTCACCGCCGTTTGTATGAGGAGCTCGGCCTGCGCTGCCCGTTGCAGTTTTTGTTCAAGTTCCAGTATCAGGCGCAGTTCGAGTCCGCCGGCTCGGAGCAGGAGCTGTGCTCGGTATTCATTGGCCGCAGTGACGCTCCAGTGCGTAGTGATCCGAAGGAAATTCAGGCCCTGCGCTGGATCCCCCCCGAGGCGTTGCAGGCCGAGCTCTCCGGGAGAGAGGCCGAGAAGTTCACGCCATGGTTCAAGCTGGAATGGGCGCGGATCTGGCAAGACCACCGGGCAGCCTTGCTTGCCCTGCAATAGGCCCCCACGTAGGCCCCACGATAGGAGTTAATACTTTTGGGCGTTCCGCTGATACAAGCGTATCGAGTTGGTCGTTACATTGCCGGTCGCAAGCTGCGCGGCGTGAAGCGTTATCCGTTGGTGTTGATGCTGGAGCCGTTGTTCCAGTGCAACCTCGCCTGCTCCGGCTGCGGCAAGATCGACTATCCAAAGGAGATCCTGCAGAAGCGCATCAGCGTGGAGGATGCGCTGCGCGCGGTCGATGAGTGTGGCGCGCCGATGGTCTCCATACCCGGTGGTGAGCCGCTTATCCACAAGGAAATGCCCCAGATCGTGGCCGGCATCGTGGCGCGCAAGAAGTTTGTCTACTTGTGCACGAACGCCATCCTCCTCCCGAAACACATCGACGAATACACGCCTTCGCCCTACCTGACGTTCTCGATCCACCTGGACGGGAGCCGCGAGCGTCACGACGAGTCGGTCTGCCAGGAGGGCGTGTTCGACAAGGCGGTCGCCGCCATCAAGCTGGCCCGGAGCAAGGGCTTCCGGGTCACCATCAACTGCACGCTCTTCAGCGGCGAGGATCCGGACCACGTCGCGGCATTCTTTGACGAAGCCATGGCGCTGGGTATCGAGGGCATCACCGTCTCGCCGGGCTACAGCTATCATCACGCTCCCCGCCAGGACGTGTTCCTGGGTCGCAACGCCAGCAAGCGGCTCTTTCGTGAGATCTTCAAGCGCGGCCGCAAGAGCGGCGGCAATCGGCAGCGCTGGGCGTTCAATCATTCCTCGCTGTTCCTGGATTTCCTGGCCGGGAACCAGGCTTACGAATGCACGCCCTGGAGCAATCCGACCTACAACATCTTCGGTTGGCAGCGGCCCTGCTATCTGCTCACCGATGAAGGCTACGCGCCGAGCTTCAAGTCATTGATGGAAGATACGGCGTGGGAGAAGTATGGCGTCGGTCGCAACCCCGCTTGCGACAACTGCATGGCTCACTGTGGCTTCGAGGGAACCGCGGTCAATGACACCTTCGCCCATCCTCTGAAGGCGTTGAAGGCGGCGCTGCGCGGACCGAATCTGAGCGGACCGATGGCTCCGGAGCCGCCGATCCTTTACGGAGATCACTCTGGTCACGAAAAGCCGTCGCGCCAGACCGTTGCCACGGTGCCTGTCTCGGATATCAAGCGGGCGAATCGCGAGCCCGACGCGCCCTCGAGGTTGTGATGCATCGTTCGGATGCTCCGACGTGAATAGCGCTGTTTCCCCGAGACAGGATGCGAAGGCCGAGCCGGGTCAGCGTGAAGCTTTTCGCGCGCAACTCGAGTCGTGGCAAGCCCGTATGGAGCGGGCTCTCGCGGCGCGCCTACCGGAGCCCACGGCGGTGCCCGGTCGTCTGCACGAGGCCATGCGCTACAGCGTGTTGGGGGGTGGTAAGCGCATTCGCCCGGCACTGGTGTTCGCTACCGCTCGAGCCGTGGGACTGACGGAAGACGAGGTCGAAGCCGCGGCCTGCGCGATCGAGCTCATCCATGTCTATTCACTGGTTCATGACGATTTGCCGGCGATGGACGACGACGACTTACGTCGTGGCCGACCAACGTGTCACAAAGCCTACGACGAAGCGACCGCGGTCCTGGTAGGCGACGCTTTACAGACGCTGGCCTTCCAGGTGTTGACCCGCGATCCGGCCCTGCCGGCTTCGCCGGCTATCCGGCTCCGACTGGTGGACTTGCTCGCCGAGGCGAGCGGCACTTTCGGTATGGCGGGAGGCCAGGCGATCGATCTGGCCGCGCAGGGCAAGAGGCTCGATCTGTCCCAGGTCGAGGAGATGCATGCGCGCAAGACCGGCGCATTGATTCGAGTGAGTGTCATGATGGCGGCCGCGTGCGTGCCCTCGCTGGAGCCGCGTTGGAGCCAAGCCCTGTCGGGATTCGTCAATCCCATCGGCCTGGCGTTCCAGATCCAGGACGATCTGCTCGACGTGCTGGGCGATGTCTCCACCATCGGCAAGGCCACCGGCGCCGACAGTGAGAGGGGCAAGCCCACTCATCCGGCCGTGATCGGTATCGAGGCTTCACAGGAAAGAGTGCGGCTACTGCATGCCCAGGCGCTCGATTCACTGGCTCCGTTTGGAGCGCGCGCGGAGCTGTTGCGGTCACTCGCGGACTGGCTGCTGGCGCGACGGTACTGAAGCTCGACGGTTCGCAAACAGGCAGGTTGCGCTGCTCCCCCGTCGCGGTACCCCCACAACCCTTGGGCCCTACGGGGACTTATCCACCGCAATAGCATGGTAAAGTGCGCACCGGCGGCGGGCGCCCCTGGCTGTCTTCAGGACGCAACAGGGATCGATGACCCGTCCGCGAGCGGCTACAAGGCAACGTTACTGTGTTCAAGTGGTGTGATTCGAACGATGTCGCCCGACACTGTCCAAATGGATTCGAGCATTGCCGATGAGGACTACCAGAATCGAATCCTGCCGCATGTCTCGCGCACCTTTGCGCTGACCATTCCGCAGCTCCCCCCGGCGTTGCGGACGGCGGTCACCAATGCCTACCTCCTTTGTCGGATCGCTGACACCATCGAGGACGAAACGCCCGCCGCGGCGGCGACCAACCTCGTGTTGCAGGAGCGCTTTGTGGCGGTGGTGTGCGGGAAGGAAGATGCGGATCTGCTCGCCAGGGATGTGGCGGTGCAGTTATCGCCCCGGACTCTCCCGGCCGAGCGCGATCTCATACTCAACATGAGGCGGGTGGTTGGGATTACCGCGCGCTTCGAGGAGACCCAGCGTGTGGCGATCCAACGCTGCCTCGACATCATGTGCCACGGCATGCACAAGTTTCAGCAGACCGCGAGCCTGCGCGGCCTGCCGCGCTCGACCGATCTCGACGACTATTGCTACTACGTCGCGGGCGTCGTGGGCGAGATGTTGACGGAGCTGTTCTGCAGCTATTCCCCGGAGATCCGTCAACGGCGCGCCGAGCTGCAGGAGCTCGCCGTGTCCTTCGCGCAGGGCCTGCAGATGACCAACATCCTGAAGGATGTCTGGGAGGATCACGGCCGCGGCGCCTGTTGGTTACCCCAGGAGGTGTTCAGCCGCTACGGCATCGACCTGGCGCAGCTCGCGCCCGGCAAGGGCGGCACGGGCTTCGATGCCGGGATGCGCGAGCTGGTCGGGGTGGCGCACGTCCATTTGCGCAACGCCCTGGCCTACACGCTGCTGATTCCTCCCCATGAGACGGGTATCCGGCGCTTCCTGCTCTGGGCGAACGGCTTGGCCGTGCTCACTTTGCGCAGAATCGCGGCGACGCCCGGATTCACCAGCGGCGCGCAAGTCAAAGTCTCCCACGCGGCCGTGGCACTCACCCAGATATCCACGAACCTCGCCATCCGCAGCAACTGGCTGCTGCGGCGTCTATTCAATGTGGCGGCCAAGGGGCTGCCCCTGGCCGCGCCCACTGTGGCGCGGCGCTCGCCTCGACCCGCGCTGCACCTGGCGGGACCTACCACTGCGGAAAAAAATCAGAGCGCCCGGCCTATGCCGCTGGAGCGCACCGCACGTCGATCTGAAGGGAGATCCGGCCTTTGAACCGTCCGTTCCATGCTCGTGACGCCATCCTGACCGAAACGGCGGCCTCCACGGCGCCCGGGCTGCGCCCGCTCAAATTCGACCGGCTCGCCGCGGAGTCGACGCTGGATCGAGCCATCGCCGCCGCACGTGACGCGTTGATCAACGCGCAAGCCGCCGATGGGCACTGGCTTTATGAGCTGGAGGCCGACTGCACCATCCCGTCCGAATACATTCTGATGATGCATTACCTCGACGAGATCGATGCATCTCTCGAGGCGAAGCTCGCCGCCTACCTGCGCGAGCATCAGGCCGATCACGGCGGATGGCCACTCTACTATGGTGGCGAGCTGGATATCAGCTGCACCGTGAAGGCGTACTTCGCCCTGAAGCTCGCCGGTGACAGCCCTGATGCACCTCACATGCAGCGGGCCCGCGCCGCGATCCTCGAGAGAGGTGGCGCCGCGCGATCCAACGTGTTCACCCGCATCGCGTTGGCGCTGTTCGGTGAAGTTCCGTGGCGCGCGGTGCCCTACATCCCCGTGGAAATCATGCTCCTGCCGCGATGGTTTCCGTTCCATCTCGACAGGGTGTCCTACTGGTCCCGGACCGTGATGGTCCCACTGTTTATCCTGTGTACCTACAAACCGCGAGCGAAGAACCCACGCAAGGTGCACATTCGCGAGTTGTTCGCCACGCCTCCGGAGAATGAGCGTCACTACTTCCAACTCCCGACGGACGGCCATCGCGGTCTCGCCCGGGCGTTTTTCCTTCTCGATCGCTTTGCCCGGCTGCTCATCGAGCCTCTCATCCCGAAAGCGATGCGCAAAGCCGCTACGCGCCGCGCGGAATCGTGGTTCATCGAGCGCCTGAACGGCGAGGATGGCCTGGGGGCGATTTTCCCGGCCATGGTGAATGCCCTGGAGGCGATGGTCCTGCTGGGTTATCCCAGTGATCATCCCCATCGCGTGATCGCCAAACATGCGCTCGAGAAGCTCCTGGTCGTTCACGGCGAGAAGGCGTATTGCCAGCCTTGCGTCTCCCCGGTGTGGGATTCCGCTCTGGCCGCGCTTGCGATGCAGGAAGTTGGCGATGCACCGGCGAAGGACGCTGCCAATCGCGCTCTCGACTGGTTGAAAGCTCGGCAACTTCTGGATGAGCCGGGCGACTGGCAGGTCAGGCGTCCGGACTTGCCGGGCGGCGGATGGCCATTTCAATTCGGCAACGGCCACTACCCGGACCTGGACGACACGGCGGCGATCGCGTGGGCAATGCATCGGGCGAACCAACCGGAGCGCTATGGCGAGTCGCTGCGGCGTGCCTTGGATTGGCTCGTCGGTATGCAGAGCAGCAATGGCGGCTTCGCGGCCTTCGACGTCGACAATACTCACTACAACCTCAACTACATTCCGTTCGCGGATCACGGCGCGCTGCTGGATCCGCCAACCAGCGACGTCACGGCTCGAACGGTGGCGGTCATGGCGCTCGCCAAGCGACCGCAAGACCAGGAAGCGTTGGTCCGCGCGATCGATTTCCTGCGCAAGGAGCAGGAGCCTGACGGGTCCTGGTTCGGCCGTTGGGGGACCAACTACATCTATGGCACCTGGTCGGTGTTGATGGCTTTTGCTTTGGCGGGTATTGGGCCCAATGACGCGAGCGTGCGGCGCGCGGTCAGTTGGCTGACCTCCTGTCAGAATGCCGACGGCGGCTGGGGGGAGAGCAACGACAGCTACCTGCCCCAGCAGCGGCGGCCGGTACAGAAGGCGCCGAGCAACGCGTACCAGACCGCTTGGGCAGTGCTCGCCCTGGTGTCGGCCGGCGAGGTGAGCTCAACAGCTGTGAGCCGCGGAATCGAGTATCTCCTGCACACTCAGCAGGAGGACGGCCTGTGGAGCGATCCCACGTTTACCGCGCCGGGGTTTCCACGAGTGTTCTATCTCAAGTACCACGGCTATTGCGCTTATTTCCCGCTCTGGGCGCTGGCCGCATACCGGAACCTGGCGGCTCCGGGGGCGACTCATTGACGGCCGACGTGGTTGGCGTCGTATGTGCGCTGGCGGCCGAGGCACGCCACCTGGGATTCCCGACGCGCCGCGGCCAGCCGCTGGGGCCATTGATGGGACTGGATGACGGGACTTTGGTCGCTGTCAGCGGCATGGGTCTGGTCGCGGCCGCCGCGAGCGCTCGTGCGCTCATCCAGGCAGGGGCCCGCGCCCTGGTGAGCTGGGGAATGGCGGGGGGATTGGACCCCGCCTTGAGACCTGGGGCGATCTTCCTGCCGAGTGAGGTCATCCCAGTGGCTGGCGCTGGCATCCAGGCCGCGAGCCCCTGGCGCGAGCGCGTAGCCGACGCCATCAGAGCCCAACTGGCGCCACAAGAGAATCCCATTCTGTCAGGCAAGCTGCTGACGAGCGCCACCGCGATCGGTTCGTTGGCGGAAAAATCCAAGCTCTTCCGCCAGACGGGCGCCGCTGCCGTGGACATGGAGAGTATGGCGATCGCTGAGATCGCACGTGCCAGCGACATCCCTTTTCTGGCCATGCGTGTGATTGTCGATAGCGCCAGTGACGCGCTACCCCGTGCCGTAACCGCCGCCGCGAACAGCCAAGGCCACCTGAAGATCTGGCGACTCCTCGGGACGTTGGCGCGCGAGCCCACGGAATTGGCGCCCCTGCTACGGCTCGCGCGGCGTTATAGAGCCGCGAATCGCTCCATGGCGGCCGTGGCGCGCGTTGGCTCGTTGGCGTCTTTTGCCTTTTCGGGCATTCCAGGAAAGCGCGCGAGCGCTCGCGAGAGCACATGAGAGCGCTGGTGACGGGGGCGACCGGCTTTGTCGGCGCAGCGGTCGCGCGCGCGCTTTTGCGAGAGGGCTGGGAGGTACGGGCACTTGCCCGTAAGGGCTCGGACCGTCGTAACCTGCGGCCCCTCGCGATTGAGGTTTTTGAGGGTGACCTCGCCGACTCCGATTCCCTGGCGCGCGCTGTAGCCGGTTGTGAGGCCTTGTTCCATGTGGCAGCCGACTATCGGCTCGGAGCCTTCGACCCACGTGAGCTTTACAAGACCAACGTCGAGGGCACACGCAACATTCTGAATGCCGCGCGCGAGGCGGGGTTGCGCCGGGTGGTCTACACGAGCAGCGTTGCGACGATCGGGATTCCTTCCGACGGCACGCCGGGATCGGAAGACACCCCGGCAACGCTCGCGGACATGATCGGTCACTACAAGCGCTCGAAATACCTGGCCGAGGAGCTCGCTCGCGAGGCCGCGCGCTCAGGCATCCCCGTAGTGATCGTCAACCCGTCCACCCCGGTGGGGCCCGGTGACGTGAAACCCACGCCGACCGGGCAGATGGTCCTCGATGCGGCCGCCGGTCGCATGCCCGCTTATGTCGACACCGGGCTCAACATCGTACACGTCGATGATGTTGCCGCAGGCCACCTGCTGGCATTCCATCGCGGACGAGTGGGTGAGCGTTACATATTGGGGGGGCAGGACATGACTCTGCGCGAGATACTGGTGGAAATCGCGCAGCTTGTTGGTCGTAGACCCCCGAGCGTGCGGCTACCAGGTGCTGTCGTGTTGCCTATAGCGTACGTCGCCGAGGCGGTGGCTCGTGTGACGGGTCGATCGACGCGGATAACCGTTGAGGGCGTGCGTATGGCGCGCAAACGTATGTTCTTTTCCAGCGCCAAGGCAGCCCACGAGCTGGGTTATAGCTGGCGGCCGCCGCGCGCGGCTTTCCTCGACGCCATCGGCTGGTTCCGCGACCAGGGACTCATTTCATTTTGATGAACGAAAAAGAGTAAACTGAGCGGGTAACGCTTGCACTTGAGACTTATCCGCATCGCCTCATGTCCGAGTCTTCTTCGTTGTCACTCAGTGGTGCAAGCGTCCCACGCCCGTGGGATGCGCGGCTCGCCCGCCGCCTCGTCGCTCCGCTCAAGGACACGTGGGTCACCCCGAACTACCTGACAACGGTGCGGCTGTGCGTCGGCCTGGCCGCCGCCGCGGCATTCTTACCGGGCACTTACGGTTGGTCGAACGTGGCGGCGCTACTGCTGATCGTCTCGAACTTTCTCGACCATACCGATGGCGAGCTGGCGCGGATCAGCGGGAAGTCGACTCGGTTTGGGCATCTCTACGATCTGGCGAGCGATGCGGTGGTGACGATTCTGCTCTTTGTCGCCATGGGCTGGGGTATTAAGCGCGGCCTTGTCCTGGGCACGCCGTCGGTCGTGCTCGGCACCGTGGCAGGGGTGGCGGTCGCTTTCATCTTCTGGCTGCGCATGCGGATTGAGGATCTCGGCGGCAAGGCGGCCTCCCAGCAGCCCTCGATCGGCGGCTTCGAGACCGAGGACGTCCTTTACCTGCTTCCGCTGGTGACCCTGTGCAACGGCGTTGAGCCGTTCGTGCTGGCCGCGTCGATCGGGGCGCCCGCGTTCGCGCTCTGGGTGATCTATGACTACCGGCGCCTGGTGCGCAGGGTGCGGCCGCAGGCTCAACAGCACACGGTGGGGGCAGCCTGATCGACTTCGCCGACCTCAATGCGGCCGTCGGCCGCAGCCTGGAAGCTTTCCCGATGGGGCCCTTGCGTCGCCAATTTCTGGACCAAGGCGCCTTCCTTTATCTGGGCGAGTTCCTGCCGCCCACTGTGACTTCGCAGCTCGTCGCCGCCGTCACCGCGGTGAAGGAATCGGTCAACCGCAACTATCTGCCCGGACACAAGCAGGGCGGCAGCGTCAGCCGTCATACGTTGGACGAGAAAGCGCCCTTCGTGGCGCGGCTCTATCGATCGCCCGCCCTCATCGAGTGGTTGGGTCAGCTCGTCGGCGAGCGCCTGCAAGTGTCTCCCGCCGATGATCCCCACGCCTATGCCCTGTATTTCTACACACGGCCAGGGGACCATATCGGTTGGCATTACGACACCTCGTACTACGCCGGCCGGCGCTACACGCTGTTGTTTGGAGTCATAGACGAGTCCTCCTGTCGCCTGGATTACGAGCTGCACACCCGTGAGAAGGGCGCCACGATCGTACCCGGCTCGGTGCGTATCCCTCCTGGAGGGCTGGTCCTCTTTGATGGCGACAAGCTCCGTCACCGCATCTCGCCGCTGGGTGAGAACGAAGTCCGCGTGTCGCTCACATTCGAGTATGTGACTGATCCGCGGATGCACTTCGCGTGGCGCGTGATTTCCAACATGAAGGACGCGTTCGGCTATTTCGGCCTTCGCCAGGTCTTTCGCCGCGGTAAGCGTCGCACCGCGCCGCCGGGCGCGGCCGGTCCTGAGCTGCCATGACGCGGGCAGCGACCTGGCTCCTGACGGCAGGAGCGTTGCTCTTCATCGGCGTCCTGGCCTCGCAGGGCCTGCCCGCCGTCCTGTCCGCTCTGGCGGCGGCGGGGTGGGGCTTGTTGCTCGTTGCGTTGTTTCATCTCGTGCCGCTGGTGCTCGACGCCGGGGCGATTCGCGTCTTGTTCGGCGCTGACGCATACCCCAATGCGCTGCGGGACGCCATCCTGACACGCTGGGCCGGGGAATCGGCCAACAGCTTTCTGCCAGCGGGACAGATCGGCGGGCCTGTACTGATGGCGCGCCATCTTGGCCACAGGGGCATGCCGATGCAGGACGCGGCGGCGGCGATCACCGTGAGCACGACGCTGCAGACGGTCGCTCAGATTCTCTTCGCGCTGCTCGGCGTGGTTCTGTTGGGAGCTCGCGCGGGGCACCTGTCGCAGGAGGCGCTGCGTACGTCGGCGCTCGTCGCGAGCGCCTTTCTTGCCGTGCAGATCGGTGGATTCTATCTCGTGCAACGGCGTGGGTTCTTCGGCAAGCTGATCCGCGCGGCAAGTCGCTTCGCGGGCAAGCGCGACTGGTCGCATTGGATCCATCGCGCCGAAGCCATCGACCTGTCGATCCAAGGCATTTATGGCCGCGGCGGCGGTGTGGCCGCGAGTTTCTTCCTGAGCCTGTTGGGGTGGCTGGTGGGTACCGGCGAGGTCTACCTCACATTGGCCCTGATTGGTCATCCGGTGGGTTGGCTCGACGCCCTGGTGCTGGAGAGTCTCGGCCAGGCGATCCGCGGCGCGGCTTTCGCCGTGCCGGGCGCGTTGGGAGTCCAGGAGGGCGGTTACCTGCTGTTGGCGCCCCTTGCCGGCTTGCCGCCCCAGGCGGGGCTGGCTTTGTCGTTGGCCAAACGAGCCCGGGAGATCCTCCTGGGGATACCGGGTCTGCTGTATCTGCATTTCTGGGAACGCGCAGGGGCCGCCAACACGCGCCCGGTGCCGCCCTAGCGAACCGACAAGGGAGTTTCATGCGCGCGATCATTCTTGCCGCCGGCCGCGGCATGCGTCTGCAACAGCCTGCCGAGGAGCAGTTACCCAAGTGCCTGCTGCGCTTTGACGGTCAGACCCTCCTGGAGCGGCACCTGCGCCTCCTCCGGAAGGAGGGGGTCGAGGATGTGGTTCTGGCGCTAGGCTGGCGCCATGAGTTGGTCACGGCGGAGCTGGATCGGCTCGCGTGGCGGCCAAGGCCCGAAATCGTCATCAACGACCGGTTCGAGCTCGGCAGCGTGCTGACGGTACACACTGCCTCCGCAGCCATGATCCGTGGAGGAGAGGTGCTCCTCATGGACGCCGACGTGCTCTATCATGACGGAATTATGACGGCCCTGGTGAGCGGCGGGAGACCCGCGAACCGTGTGCTCATCGACCGCGACTTTGAAGCTGGCGATGAGCCCGTGAAGCTGTGCGTGCGAGGTGGCGTGCCGATCGAGCTGCGCAAACAGCTCGCTGCGGACCTGAAGTATGACCTCATTGGCGAGTCGGTCGGGTTCTTCCGGTTCAATGAGACCTGCGCCCGTCGGCTTGCCGCCATAGTCGCCGACTACGTCGGCAGCGGTCGCGCCAACTTGCCGCACGAGGAAGCGGTCCGCGATCTGCTGCGCGAGGGTAGTCAGGTATTCGACGTCGTCGACGTGACTGGGCTGCCCTGGATCGAGATCGATTTTCCGGGCGACGTCACCCGGGCCGCGCAAGAAGTGCTGCCCCAACTGAAGCCACTGTAACAACAACAGGACCCTCAATAATGAATGCCTCGGTAGTTGCTTCCACCCGCGTGTCGCGCCCCTCCACCGCGGAGAGCGCGGGCGCGCGCCGCTGCGCGAAACTGCGCCAGATGTTATCGAGCGATCAGCTCGAATTTCTGTTGGAAGCGCACAATGGACTGTCCGCGCGGATCGTGCGCGAGGCGGGATTCGGCGGCATCTGGGCCTCGGGCCTGTCGATCTCGGCGCAACTCGGGGTGCGCGACAACAACGAGGCGAGCTGGACACAGGTCGTCGACGTGTTGGAGTTCATGGCGGACGCCAGCGACCTGCCGATCCTGCTCGACGGTGACACCGGTTACGGCAACTTCAACAACCTGCGCCGCCTGGTGCGCAAGCTCGAGCAGCGTGGCATCGCCGGCGTCTGTATCGAGGACAAACAGTTTCCCAAGACCAACAGCTTCCTGAACGGCGAGCGCCAGCCGCTGGCGGACATCCAGGAGTTCGCCGGCAAGATCGCCGCCGGCAAGGACACGCAGAACGATCCGAACTTCTCCATCGTCGCCCGCGTCGAGGCTCTGATCGCCGGCTGGGGCATGGATGAGGCGTTGCGCCGCGCGGAGGCGTATCGGCGCGCCGGCGCGGATGCGATCCTCATCCACAGCAAGCTCTCCAAGGCGGACGAGATCCTGACATTCGCGCGGGAGTGGGCCGGCCGCTCACCGCTGGTGATCGTGCCCACCCGGTACTACAGCACGCCGACGGATGTGTTCCGTCGCGCCGGCATCAGCCTGGTCATCTGGGCCAACCACATGGTCCGCTCGGCCACGAGCGCGATGCAGAGCGTCGCGAAGGAGATCTTCACCAGTCAGACCCTGGTGAACATCGAGGATCGCATCGTCTCGGTCGACGAGATCTTTCGGCTGCAGGACGCCGATGAGTATTCCGCCGCCGAGCGGCTGTACCTCTCCAGCGTCAGCGCCGCGCGCTCGGCGGTCGTGCTGGCGGCGAGCCGTGGCAAGGGGCTCGAGTCGGTGACCACCGACCGGCCGAAAGTCATGCTGCCCATTGCCGGCAAGCCGCTGTTGCGCTGGCTGGTCGACGGCTTCAAGAAGGAAAACGTCAACGACATCACTGTCGTCGGCGGCTATCGGGCCGATGCGATCGATCCGGCGGGCATCCGACTGGTCGTGAATGAGCGCTACGCGCAGACCGATGAGCTCGCCTCGCTTGCCTGCGCCATCGATCGGCTCGAGTCCGACACCGTGATCTCCTACGGCGACCTGTTGTTCCGCAGTTACGTGTTGCGTGATCTGGTGGAATGCAAGGCAGACTTCGCGGTCGTGGTCGACTCTTCACCCAGTGACTCCAGCAACCGGACCGTGCGCGACTTCGCCTACTGCTCGCGTGCGGACGATCGTGGCCTGTTCGGCACGCCAGTGCTTCTGAAACGCGTCCTCAGCCGGGCGGACGTGCGCCAGGATCCCGGCGCGGCCGAGGGAGAGTGGCAAGGACGTTGGATTGGAATGTTGAGTGTCAGTCGCAATGGGCTGACGCGGCTCAAAGCGGTGCTCGCGAGCTTGCGCGCGCGCCCCGATTTCGACTCACTCGATATGCCGGCTTTGCTGAACGCGCTCATTGCGGACGGCGCCAACATCGAGGTCCTTTACGTGCACGGTCACTGGCGGGGCGTGAACGACCTGGAAGACTTCCGCGAGGCAGTGGACTTCGCGCACGCTCAGACGCCATTCGGCAGCGCGCCGGAATCGATACCGACAGCGCGCAATCCGTGATCCAGGCGCGCGATTTCGTCGAGGCCGCCAGGGCGCGCGGCTTTGAATGGTACGCGGGTGTGCCGTGCTCCTATCTCACGCCCTTCATCAACTACGTGCTGCAGGACCCCTCCCTTCACTATGTGTCCATGGCCAATGAAGGTGATGCGGTCGCGTTGATCGCAGGTATCG
>CAYNTW010000052.1:26779-38157 GCA_964400085.1 uncultured Steroidobacteraceae bacterium
GGGATTGCAATGATGCAGAACTCCGGGCTTGGCAATGCGGTGAGCCCATTGACCTCGTTGACCTGGACGTTCCGCCTGCCGCAACTTTTGATCGTGACCTGGCGTGGTCAACCGGGAGTTCCGGATGAGCCCCAACATGCACTGATGGGGCCGATTACGCCGAGCATGTTGGACACCATGGAGATTCGCTGGGAGCTGTTTCCGACGCAGGAGGCGCAGATCGGCCCGGCTCTGGAGCGCGCGGTCGCTCACATGGATACCACTGGCAGGCCTTACGCGCTGGTGATGCAGAAAGGCAGTGTCGCGTCTTATCCCCTCAAACCAGGAGCGGATGCCATTCGCGTAAGGACCTCGATGCGAGCGGCTGCCGCCGAGCCGTATCGATTGGCGCCCGAATCGCGGGTCTCCCGTCAACAAGCGCTGCGGGAAGTGGTTGCCCACACCCCGGCGGCTTCGACCGCCGTACTGGCGTCCACCGGGTTCTGCGGGCGAGAGCTTTACGCCATCGAGGATCGACCGAATCAGCTGTACATGGTCGGCTCGATGGGGTGTGTCCTCCCGCTGGCGCTGGGGCTGGCGTTGGCTCGTCCCGACCTACGAGTCGTGGCGCTCGATGGCGATGGCGCGGCCTTGATGCGAATGGGCGCCTTTGCGACGGTCGGTGCGTATGGTCCACCGAATCTTTACCACCTGCTGCTGGACAACGGCGCACACGACTCGACGGGTGGGCAAGCGACGGTCTCACCCAACGTCTCGTTCGCGAACGTGGCAGCTGCCTGTGGGTACGCGGCGTGCCTCGAGACCGACGACCTCGGCAGAATCACGGAGTGGTTGCACGCGCCGCCCCTGGACGGCGCACGTTTCGCACGACTGCTCACCCGACCGGGCAGCCCTGCCGACCTGCCTCGACCCTCCATCACGCCGGTCGACGTCAAGACACGTCTGATGCAACACTTCGGCTCTCTCAGCGGAGCCCTATAATGCTGTTGCTCAATCCCGGACCCGTCACGCTGACGGAGCGTGTCCGTCGCAGTCTGTTGCAGCCGGATCTCTGTCACCGCGAGGCGGAGTTCTTCGATTTGCAGGACGAGGCCCGCTCGAGGCTGCTTGGAGTGTATGGGCTGGATCCGGCGCAATGGTCGGCGGTCTTGTTGAGCGGCTCGGGTACGGCCGCGGTGGAAAGCATGGTGGCCTCCCTGGTTCCAGAGGGAGCGCGCCTGTTGGTGATTGAGAATGGGGTGTACGGCGAGCGGATCGCGCAGATGTGCGCCCGGTATCGGATCGATCACGAGCGTGTCGTGGGACCCTGGATGGCGGCGCCGGATCTGCGTGCCGTTGCCGCGCGGCTGGATGCGGCGGTGGCCAATGCCAGCCCGTTCAGTCATGTCGCCGTGGTCCACCATGAAACCACCACAGGACGTCTGAACGATCTGCGCTCCTTGAGCGAGCTTTGCCGCGCACGGGACCTCCGTTTGCTGGTGGACGGCGTCAGCAGCTTCGGCGCTGAGCAGATCGATTTCGCGGCTGGCTGTCTGGGAGCCGTGGCGGCCACCGCGAACAAGTGTCTCCATGGTGTCCCGGGTGTCTCGTTCGTGATCGCGCGGCGGGATGCGCTTGCGCAGGCGGCGGAGCGAGCCTACTACCTGGATCTCGGCCGCCTCGCGCAGCTTCAGGAGCAGCGCAATACGCCGTTCACGCCGGCAGTGCATGCTTACTACGCACTCGTCGAAGCTTTGAGGGAGTTTGAAGAGCAGGGTGGTCGGCCAGCGCGTTACCGTCACTACTCCGCGCTGGCGGAACAGGTACGCGCCGGCTTGGCCGAGATCGGAATTGAGACAGTGTTACCCCTGGGGGAGTCATCCGTGGTGCTGCGAGCGTACCGGTTGCCCACGGGGGTGATGTACGCGAGGTTGCACGATGAGCTGAAAGCGGCTGGCTTTGTGATCTATGCAGGTCAGGGTGACCTGTCGCGGACCCTGTTCCGCATCTCGACCATGGGAAACCTGACCGGTACCGACATTGACCGACTACTGACGTGCTTCGCCAAGTTACGCTGACTCTCTTCCGGGACTGGCCATTGCGAGGGGGCCTGATCGCTCTGCTGCTCGTGACGGTCTCGCTGTCATGCTTCGCCGACTCCGTGGATAAACCGCCGGCCCCGGATGCCGCCGGAAAGCAGCCGCCACAGCCGCCACCCCAACTCGCCCATTGGTACGACCTGTCGCGCTTGCCGTTTCTCCCGATCCCCTCGGTGGGCACCGACCCCAATAGCGGCACCACGGTCGGGATCCTGCCGGTGTGGCTGCACACGGATGAGAATCACAACATCACGCGCATCATCGCGCCGGACCTGACTCGCAACCCATACTTCGGCTGGGGCGTGCATGGTCGCTTGTTCGCCTATCCTTCCGCGGACGAGCAGTGGTCGATCGTCGCGGGTGTCCGGCAGCGGGTCGAGCGGGGGATCGATCTCCAATACCAGTTGGGCCGCCTGCACGAGGGCAAGTTCACCTCGACCTCGGATGCGGACTTCGATCGGGACGGCACACCGCGCTTCTTCGGTGTCGGCAACCACACCCAGCTGGGCGCCCAGACCAACTACACGGCGCAGACGGTATTGATCCAGGAGCAGCTCGGTTGGAATTTTTCACGCAGCTGGCAACTGCTGTACACCATTCGCAAGCGGATCGTGGACGTGCAGTCCGGCACACTTTCCGGGATTCCATCCATCCAGACCCGCTTCCCACACGTTCCTGGACTTGGCACCCACAGCGAGCTGCTGAATCGGTACTCGATGGTCTATGACACGCGCGATGATCTGACTGCGCCCCGCAGTGGCATGCGCGTAGTCGTTTACGGTGGCGCCGCGAGCCTGGGTGGCATCTTCAACGATTCTCTCTACACCGAGGCTGGGGGTGATGCGCGCGGCTATTGGTCGATCAGGCCGGACACCGTCGTGGCGGCCCACGCGTCGATACGTTATCTGCCCAGCGCCCGACGACCGCTGCCGTTCTGGGCTCTGAGCAGCATCGGCGGCGATACGAGCGATGTGGGAGGAGGTCAGCCGCTGCGCGGCTACGGCGCCGGCCGCTTCATCGACCGCGACGAGTTCTCCGCCAACGCCGAGGTGCGTCACACTTTCTGGGGCTTCGACGCCCAGGCGACCCATGTTGACCTGGAAATCGCGCCGTTCGTCGATCTGGGACATGTCTGGGGGCATACCAGCAACTTCCCGGGCTCGAATCTCCACACGGTGGGAGGAGTGGGCTTCCGCGCCATCGCCCGGCCGTCGGTGGTAGGTTATGTCGATGTCGGCTATGGTCACGAGGGTGCGGCGGTATTCACCGGGTTGAACTATCCGTTCTGACTCGACCCGCCAAAGCTCGTCCACAGCAACGCGATGGCCGCGCCTGCCATCACCAACGTGGCGATCCATCCCACCGCGCGCAACCAACCCTGGATCCTGAACTGGTCCATCACCCTGCGATCACGGCTCAACAACATCATGATCACCATGACGGGCGCGGCGACCAGCCCGTTGATCACCGCGGTCCAGTAAAGCGCTTTGATCGGGCTGACCGGCGAGAAGTTGAGCAGCGCGCCGCCCAGGGTTGCGGCGGCAATGGTCGCGTAGAACGCCTTCGCCCGGCTCGGCAGCCGCGCCAACCCTGACGGCCAGCCGCGGATTTCGGCCACGGCGTACGCGAGGGAGCCTGCGAGAACGGGTACGGCGAGCAGTCCCGTGGAGATGATGCCGAGGGCGAACAGCCCACTGGCGAATCGGCCGGCGAGCGGTTGCAAGCTGGCTGCCGCCTGGGCGGCCGTCTCGATGTTGGTGATGTTCGAAACGTGCAGCGTGGCGGCGGTCGTGATCATGATCGCCAGCGCGACGAGGTTCGAGAAAGCCATGCCGGTGTACGTATCGACACGGATCCTCTCGATCGCGTTGTGGGCCTGCCGCGGCTTGCGGACGAGGGCTTGGCGCTCCGGGACGGCGGCGATCTCCTCCACTTCCTGGGAGGATTGCCAGAAAAACAGGTACGGGCTGATGGTCGTCCCGAGAACCGCGACCAGTGTCGACCAGAAGCGGGCGTCGGTCCCGAGCGTCGGCACCAGGAGGCTGCGCAGGACTTGGCCCCAGGGCACGTGGATCATCGCCAGGGTCGCGAAGTAGCCCAACAGAGACAATGAGAGCCACTTGAGAACGGCCACATAGCGCGCGTAGGGCATGAGAATCTGCACGGACGCGCACAGCACGCCGAAGATCAACGTATAAAGGAGCATGGGACCGCCTACCAGGAGACGCACGGCATCGCCCATCGCACCGAGGTCCGCACCCACATTGATGGTGTTGGCCAGACACAATGCGGTGACGACGGTTTGCGACACCCAGGGTGGGTAATAGCGCCGGATGTTGGCCGCCAATCCCCTGCCGCTGGTGCGTCCGATACGGGCGCTGATCTCCTGGATGGCGGCCATGAGCGGGTAGGTCAAGAGCATCAGCCAGGAAGGGCTGTATCCAAGTTGCGCACCCGCCTGCGAATAGGTCGCGATGCCGCTGGGATCATCGTCGGAGGCGCCGGTGATCAGTCCCGGCCCGAACTCACGGAGCCAGTGAAGCTTACGGTTGTTATATGGTGGAGCCGATGAATTCATGCAAGTCGGCCTGTGGGCCCTTCTCGGGGCGCGCGCTCCATATTAGGATCGCGTCCGTACAATGAAGCTTTGCGGCGCCCATGCTCGTTCTCGGCGCCGGTCCGCGAAGACCGCCAGACGGGGAACTGAAAGAAAATATCAATTTGGGGGTACCCGTCTCTCATGGCAGTGGTTTGCGCGCGCTCAAAGGACGCAACTCTCGATCCTGTTCGCTCCTCCGTCAGCGCGACTCGTGGTTTTGTCGGGCTCGTGCGCACCGCTGCCGCTGTTGCATTCGGTATCGCGGTGCTCACTCTGCTCGGGTGGGCGCTCAATCTGACCCTTCTCAAGAGCGGCCTGCCCGGGCAGCGAGCGACGCAGCCCTTGAGCGCGGTATGTTTCGCGCTGTGTGGGATTTCTTTGGGCTTGAGTACCGAGCGCGGTGTTCTGTATCGCGTGGGCGCGCGCGTGTGCGCGGCGCTGGTTCTGTGCGTGGTCGTTGCCACGGTATGGCAAAACGCCTTGGACGTCGATTGGGGGCTCGACCAGTTCCTGTTTTCGGACGCGGTCATCCACGAGCAGCCTGGCCAGTATCTGCGGCCGGGTCGGCCGGCGGCCGGGACCTTGGTCGCGCTTGCGCTATTGTGCTCCGGCTTGATGTTGGTTCGGGCCCGTGGCATTGCGGCGCGCAGCTCGTTCGTTTGGGTCAACACGGCGGCGGCGCTGGTCGGTACGACCGTGGTGCTCGCCTATGCATTCACTCTCACTGCCGTTTACGCGATCGGCTTCTACGCGCATGTTGGGTTGATTTCCGGAATCGAGATCACGGTGCTCGCGTGCGGCCTGTTGTTGCGGCGTCCGGACCTGGGTTGGATGCGAATGGTCGTGGCGGACAATGCTGGGGCGGCCAGTGCGCGGCGCATCCTGCTTTGGAGCGGGTCGCTGGCACTGATGCTCGCCGCGATCGTCCGGATTGGGCAGTCGGCGGCGTTGTACGCTGGTTTCGCGATCACCTTGCTGACGCTCGGTGGGGCGGGGGTGTTCCTCGCTGCGCTGCTGGCACATGCGCGCCGCATCAATTCGCTCGAGACGAGCCGTCACAGCGTCGTGACGGACCTGCGCGAAGCGGAGTCGAAGCTCGTGCGGGCGACGCACGAGAAGGAGAAGCAATTCGCGATGATTGCCCACGGGCTGCGCAACCCGCTCACCTCGTTACGTAACGGGGCCGAGATCGTGCGCCAGATGTCAGGTAACAATCGGGTGCTGACCCGCACAGCGGATATGATGACGCGGCAGATCCTGCAACTGGTGCGCTTGGCGGACCAGCTGGTCACCGCGGATGACCTGCAGGCGCTGACCGACTCCAAGCAAACCGTCCCCGCCGCGATCGAATCTTCCCGGCTGAAAATACTCATTGCGGACGATAATGTCGACGGCGCGGATTCATTGGCCATGTTACTGCAGACCCAGGGACACTTGGTTTTGACGGCGGCTGACGGCCGCAGGGCCGTTGAGCTTTCAGAAGCCTTTCGACCGGACGTTATTCTGATGGACGTGGGCATGCCCAACTTGGA
Organism: uncultured Steroidobacteraceae bacterium; assembly: GCA_964400085.1. GTDB lineage: Bacteria > Pseudomonadota > Gammaproteobacteria > Steroidobacterales > Steroidobacteraceae > 13-2-20CM-66-19. Next base: position 32,989 of record CAYNTW010000052.1, read on the forward strand.
CGGGTTGCAGGCCACGCGCGCGATACGCCTGCACCCATGGGGTGCACGGATCCGCATCATTGCCCTGACTGCGTGGAGCGGGGACGCCGAGCGGCGGCGCACCCTCGAAGCGGGCATGGACTTGCACCTGGTGAAGCCGGTTGATCTTCAGTCTCTGGCCGCTCTATTGCGCGAGACGGGAACGGGCCTGGCACCGGGACTAAGGTAGGCACGATTTATGCGGGCGCCCGGTTACACAGCTTGGCAAGAAGAAGCCTATAACTCTCTAGATGCCCGAGTCCCTGGAAGCAGAATTACCGCCTTTGGCCGAAGACAGCCTGGCGGTCCGTGTGGATGCGCAGCCGGAATCACCGGCACGGCGCTGGATGGTTATTGCGGCGATGGTATTCATCGCGTTTGGGGTCATCGCCATTACCGTTCCCGGGGCGCGATGGCGTTTGCAGGTCCTCTATCTCGACCTGACGGGGCGCATTCCCGATCTCGAGCTGAGTGAGCTCCCCGCGTTGCTGATGCCGGGCACGCGCCAACCGCAAATCGCGCGCCTGGTCGTCACTCACAACCCGTACGCCGTGATTCATATTCCCAGCAACACTCCGGCGGACATCACTGCCGGCGCCGCACTCTTTCGCGAGCAGTGCGCCATGTGCCATTCACCCGACGGTAGCGGCGGTCCGGGAGCTCCGGCCCTGTTCGGCCGGGAGTTCCGCCACGGCGATACGGAGTGGGCGGTCTATCGCACGATCCGCGATGGTGTACCCAACACCGCCATGCTTCCGCATCGACTCCCTCGTGCGCAGCTGTGGCAGTTGGTTGCCTATATCCGCTCGCTCGGAGTGCCGGCCGACGGTGTCGGCGTACTGGCGCAGAAGAGTACTCGACTCCAACAGGTCAACGTCTCCTATACCGAGTTGGCCGCTACGCAGGAGCCCGGCGACGATTGGCTCACCTATGCGGGAGCGTACGGCTCCAACCGTCACAGCTCACTGGCGCAGATCGACTCGCGCAACGTGGGCAGGCTCAGCGTCCGCTGGATGTATCAACTCGTCGGAGGGCACGACAAAATCGAGAGCACTCCGCTCGTGCGCGATGGAATCATGTACCTGACGGCGCCACCCGGACGAGTGATGGCGATCGACGCCGCCACCGGTCGGCAGCTCTGGGAGCACGAGCATCCTTACAAGTTCGTCGGCGGAGGCGAGGGGCCCCTGGAGCAGAATCGCGGTGTTGCGTTGCTCGGCGAACGGGTGTTCGTCGGCACCTGGGACTCGAAGCTCACCGCGCTGTCGGCTGCCACTGGCAAGGTCCTGTGGGAAGTGACTGTCGGGGAATATCCCGGAACCTACATCAGCGGGGCGCCACTCGTATTTCGGGACCTGGTGGTGACTGGTGTGGGTAGCCCGCCAGGGTACGGCCGGAATTTCATCGCCGCCTATGATGTCAACACGGGTAGACAGCGCTGGCGCTTTACGACCGTCCCGGGGCTTGGAGAGCCCGGTAACGAGACCTGGCCCGGGGACTCCTGGCGCAAGGGCGGTGCGGGGACCTGGCTCACTGGCGCTTACGACCCGGAGAACGACGTGCTCTACTGGGGTGTCGGCAACCCACGCCCCGATTTCGACGCGAGCACCCGGCGCGGAGACAACCTCTATTCCGACTCGGTCGTGGCATTGCGCGGCGCCACCGGGCGCCTGCTTTGGCATTTTCAGTTCACACCGGGTGACACGCACGACTGGGATGCCAACCAAACACCCATCATCGCGGATCGCAACACTCCGCAAGGGGTGGAGAAGCGTCTCCTGTGGGCCAATCGGAACGGCTTCTACTATGTGCTCGACCGGGATCGCGGCGGCTTCCTTTTCGGTGCGCCGTTCGCGCGCCAGAACTGGACCGAAGGGCTCGATGCCCACGGGCGGCCCATTCCGTTGCGGGACCAGCACGCCAGTGTGCAGGGGATCTCGATCTACCCTGGCGCGAAGGGCGCCACGAACTGGTGGTCCCCTAGTTATGATCCGGATCTCGACCTGGTGTTCGTGCCGGTGCTCGAGGAGGGGATGATCTTCTTTCCGTCGTGGCACACTCTGCCCAGTACCGGCGGGCGATCGTTCTATACCGCGGTCCGCGCGCTGGATGCCGCGACCGGGAAGTTGGTTTGGGAGCACCGCCACGAGCCGCGCACGGAGGACGACAACACCGCGGGGCTACTGAGTACCCGGGGTGGGGTGGTGTTCGGCGCCGACCACGGGGTGCTCTTTGCGCTGGATGCGCGCTCCGGTGAGTTGTTGTGGCGCCTCGAGACAGGCGGAAGCATCTATGGCGCGCCGGTCACCTACAGTGTCGACGGTGAGCAGCTCGTGTCGGTGATCACGGGGCGGAATGTTATGACTTTCGCGCTGCCAAAGCTCGAGGCGGAGGCGTCGCGCGGGACAGCGCGGCGGTAACGTTGCGGCTTGCCGGGTGCCGGCATGAAATCTGCTCCGCTCGAGGGCATGGAAACACAAACTCAATCCGATCCCGGCATGCGCAAGTTGGCTGAGCTGATTGACGCCACGAAAATCGCCATGCTCACGACCGAGGAGCCGGACGGCACGTTGCGGAGCCGTCCACTGGCCACGTTGCAGATGGACTCCGAGGGGCATCTGTGGTTCTTCACTGCGCTTTCCTCCGCCAAGGTCGGGGAAATCGATCAGCACCGCAAGGTCAATCTGAGCTACGCGAACGTCGCCAAGCAGGACTACGTGTCCATATCGGGACACGCGCGGATATTGCGCGACCGCCCGAAGATGGAGGCACTGTGGACGCGCTGGGTGGAACCCTGGTTTCCCAATGGGCTCGATGATCCAGACCTGGGGCTGCTCGAGGTGAGCATCGACGAGGCGGAATTCTGGGACGCGCCTGCGAGCCGCATGCAGCGGCTTTTCGGGCTTGGCAGGGCGCTCTCCAGCGGCGATCCATCGCAGCTCGGAGAGCATGGGAAGGTGCGGCCCAACGCCTGACGGTTGTGGCCGCGATTTGGGCCGCGAGCGCCGGGACTTGCGCAGGGGGTGGCCCAGGGGCACCGCGGTGCGGCGCTCCTAGCGCGCGCCTTTGCCCCAGAGAATGACTTCCACCGTCTGCACCAGGATCGCCAGATAAAAGAGCAGACTGCGGTTCTTTACATAAAACAAGTCGTACTGCAGTTTTTCGGCCGCGTCAGTCTCGTTCGCTCCGTAGGGATAACAGAGCTGCGCCCAGCCGGTGATGCCCGGTTTGATGGTATGTCGCTCGCGGTAGAGCGGAATCTTCGTGTTGAGCTGCGAGACGAACTCCGGACGCTCGGGGCGTGGCCCCACCAGGCTCATCTCCCCGTTGAGCACGTTGATGATCTGGGGCAACTCGTCGATTCGTAGCTTGCGAATGACACGGCCCACGCGTGTCACCCGGTCGTCGTTGGCCGCGGCCCAGCGGGCTCGTCCGTCGCGCTCGGCATCCTCTCTCATGCTACGGAATTTGAAGAGTTGGAACGGCTGGCCGCGCTCGCCCACCCGGACCTGGCGATACAGCACCGTCGCCATGGGGCCTTCCTCGATTTTGATCGCTATCACCGTCAACAGCATGACGGGCCAGGTGAGGGCAAGCAGGCCCAGGCTGGCAATGACGTCGAATATGCGCTCGAGGTGGGCGTACAGCGAGTTGCGGCTGAAGCCGTCCGAGAAAACCATCCAATTTGGATGGACCAGGTCGATCCTGACCTGGCCGGTCTCGCGCTCCAGGAATTCGGTCAGGTCGGTGACGGCGATGCCCGCGAGGCGGCATTCCAGGAAGGCTTCGAATGGCAAGGCGGCCCGGCTGTCGTCCAGGGCGACCACGATTTCACTCACGGAGTGGCCTTGGCAGTGCTCCAGGAGGCTCGAGCGCAGCTCGATGCGGCGCTCGGTGGAGACCGCGCTCGGCTCATCCCCTACCGCGGGGAGGAAACCCACCGTTTTGAATCCGCCGAGGTTACCCGCGGCCTGTTTCTGCATCAGGCTCGCGGCACGCCTGCCGGTGCCGTAGACAATGATGCGCTTTTTGAACACCTGTTCGCCGGCGAGCTTGGCGAGCACGAAGTGGCAACCCGCGGAGCCCGCGCCGACGAGCACCACGCCCAGAAGGAGCGCTTCGCGCGCGAAGGCGAGCTCGGGAATGAGGTTGGCGACGATCGCGATGACGAGCATGCCGCCGAGGGAGCTCACCAGGATACGCGTGAGCAGGCCGCCGAGGCTCAGGGACTGGCGCTCGTTGTAGAGGCCGGTCGCGGCCATGGCGAGGCTCAGCACCGGGGCGAACAGCAGTCCGCGGGTGAGGACTGCCGTGATGTCACTTTCTGCTAGCGGGCTTTCCCCGTCGAAACGCGGCAACGAAATCAGACATAACGCGGCGGCGAAAACCAGCAGCTCCATGCCGGCGAGCACCGCCATCGGACGCTTCCAGTAGTTGCGAAACACTCTGATCGCCATAGCTCCCCAACCCGTTCGTTCGTAATACAACCAAGTTGAACATCCACTCTGCACGTTCACACGCCCACACCCGTAGGACTCAAGCGCCGCGCGCCTCTCGCGCGGTTCGGCTCGACTGCATGTTGTGTTCCTGTGGGTTTCGGCGGATGTCGCTTTTTGTTGGCGCGTAGTAAAGCGGGTTGTGAGCTGTGTCGCAATCTGTCAGCGGGCGACGACAGGTTTGGGGTGGGTGAGTTGACAAAACAGGAAGTTGAGGTATGGGGGGGTTGGTGGGGGTGTTTCGAGGAGTGTTGGGCGTGTGGTTAGGTGTTTGGTTGTGGGTGGTGGGGGAGGCGGAGTCTTGGCGCGTGATCGTCGGGGGCGATGCGTGAGGGGGGCGTGGCTCTTCGGCCGGTTCGCGTCATGCCGGGGCGCGACGCGTGAGGGTCCCGCGCGGCTCCTGGGAAAATGCGCATCGGAAAAAATCACGGCCGGACCGTGATTTTTTCCGGCGTACCGACATGCCGGACAGCCTACTCGTCGAACCATCCTGGAGCCGTAATCCGGCCCGCCATCCATGGCGGGCGCGCGCCGCATGCGGCGCGCCCAAGATTCGAGTTGGTCACGCGCGACGCAATGCGCTTACTCGGCATTTTCCAAGGAGCCGCGCGGGACCCACACGCGCCGCGTCCCGGCGGTGTGTGGGTACGCGCGT
>CAYNTW010000053.1:0-37904 GCA_964400085.1 uncultured Steroidobacteraceae bacterium
GGAATCGGGACCGTTGAGTTATCTGGCCGGGGTCTATTACCTCGATGAAAACATTCACGTGGGGCCTGCGATCTATGACCAGGAATACAACGCCTCGGTACAGGCGTACGGACCAAAGACCAGGAGCTTTGCCGCCTTCGGTCGCCTGCGGTACTCGTTGACCGACACCTTGCGGCTGACGGCAGGGGCGCGCTGGACTCACGATGAAAAGAGCCTGGCCGGACAGTACGATTCCGCGCAATCCCTCTGTTTGCCATTTCTGGGTTGGAGCGCGAATCCCGCGAGAGTGCCGCCACCACCGCTGTGTATCGGTGGAGTTGGAGAGATTGTAGCGCCCAACCCTGCCATCAACCTCGATACGAGCAATAGCTGGAGCCGCCTCACGTGGCGTGGGGCTGCGGAGTGGGATGTCAGGCCGCAGTCCCTGGCGTATGCCAGTGTCGAGACCGGATTCAAGTCCGGCGGCTTCTACTTCACGCATGACAATCCTGTCTACAATCCCGAGAAGGTCATTGCCTACACGTTGGGCTCGAAAAATCGCTTTCTCGGCAACCGGCTGCAGCTCAACGTGGAGGCATTCTACTGGGAGTATCGCGACCAGCAGATCTCCCATATCGTGGCGGACAGCGCCGGGGTGGTGGTATTCGCGACCCAGAACGTCGGTAAAGCCACTATCAAGGGTGCGGAGCTGGAAACGCAGTATCTGCTGACAGACACGACTTTGTTGGCCGCCGATGCACAGTATCTCGACTCGAGCTACGACTCGTTCGCGTACACGCTGCCGAACTTCGGCGCACCGGCGGCTACCTCTTGCCCAGCGACTCCAGTCAGGACGGTGTATGACGTCAATTGCAGCGGGAGGACGCCGCCGCAGTCGCCTCATTGGACGCTCAATCTGGGGCTGCAGCAAACCTTCCCCATCGGTACGGGTTCTCTCGTTGCCGAAGCGAGCTCGCACTACCAGACCGCAACGCTGGTTGGGCTCGAGTTCCTACCACAGCAAATGCAGGGCGCGTATTGGTGGACAAACCTGAGCCTCGGCTACCACGCCGATCGTCGGCGGTGGTCGGTGACCGCTTATGTCGACAACGTTGCCAACAGAACTGTGCTGAACCTGGTGACTCCACAACCTTTGGCCGGGGAGGCGATTTTCTCCGCTGCCGTACGGCCGCCGCGCACTTATGGAGTGCGGGGTGCTGTTAGCTTTTGAGGGTGGGGCGCTACTCGCAGAGGTAAGCGGCGGCCTCAGGGTATCGCTGCATCCCACAGACGCGCGGATAACGACCGGACGGCGAGTTTGGTAATATGTGCGCTCGCCATGGAATCAATCCAGCCGAGAAGTGGAAGCTGTTGCTCTAAACTGACAAAGAAATGTCATATAAGTTATTGAATTGAAAGAAGGAGAGGTGGCGGAGCGGTCTAACGCACCGGTCTTGAAAACCGGCGTCCCCGCAAGGGGACCGTGGGTTCGAATCCCACCCTCTCCGCCATGCAATCAAAAACTTACGTCGACTACCTCACCGTAGGCTTTCTTCCGAGTTGCACTCCGAGTTGCACTTTTCTCGCGGGCGTCGCGAGGAATGCGTTTATGCGCGAACGGCGAAGAGCGCCGTCGCTCCCTGCAATCCCCGAGTGCCACTGTCTGTTCGTGCTGTTTGCGAAGCCCGCTACGACGTCCTTGAAGGACGTCCTGGCGTGCTTTGCTGCGCGCCGAGTGGCACTAGAGTCAGAGGCCAGTTCGGCCGCGAGCGGACGATAGGCCTCGGGTCGTGGCGTCGATCCAGAAACGCCGGAACAAGGGCGGCTCAATTTCCTTTGTCGCGTGGGTTCGCGTCAAACCCTTCAAACCTGTGGCGCGCGCATTCAAGACCCGCGCCGAGGCCGTCGCCTGGGCGGACGAGCATGCGCGGGAGTTGCGTGAGCATCGCAGCCGTAGTGATGTCGATCCGGACCTCACGCGCCTGACGCTCGCGCAGTTGGCGCGAGAGTACCTGGACGATCCTGAGATCCAGGCCCTCGGTGATTACGCGACCATCGCACAGCGGTTGGGCTGGTGGGTGGCCCACTACGGTAACGTTAGGGTGTTGCGCCTCGGCGCCATCACTCTGCGCAAAGCGCGAGACAAACTGAGGGTGGGCCGCAAGCCCGGAACCGTAAATCGTTATCTGTCCATCTTGCGCGCATGCTGGAACTGGGGCCGTGCGACGGAGCTGATTCCGCTGAAGCTCGTCTGGCCGCCGCGTCTCATGCTGAAAGAGCCTCCTGGGATCGTGCGCTATCTCTCGGACGAGGAGTTGCACACACTGCTGACCGCTGCTCGAGAGCATTCGCTGGTTATCTATGTGGCCATTCTGTTTTCGATCGCAACCGGTGTGAGAATGAGCGAGCTACGTCGCTTCCGGTGGTCAGATATCGAGTTCGAGCGGCAGCACGTGCGGATCTTGTTGACCAAGAACAATGAGTCCAGGGGCGGCTATCTGCCGACGAGCGTCATTCCGGCGTTGCAGGAGCTTAAGCGAGCGACGGTGGTCGGTCTCCATGTCCTCATCACTGCGGATGGATACCCGGTAAGCAAGGACTGGATCGAGTATCGGTGGAAGCTCATTCGCGCGCACGCCAACCTGAAGAACTTCCGGTGGCATGACCTTCGACACTCGTGCGCGTCGTTGCTCGCGCAGAACGGGTCAAATCTGCTGGAGATCGGCTCAGTGCTAGGCCACAAGTCGCCGGCGTCGACGAAGCGGTATGCACACCTTGTTGACACCGCCCCTGTTACGGGACATCCAAAGTTGGACGAGAAGTTGCGCGTTCATGCGCCACCCTAGCCGTCGAGCTTATCGGTTGGTTGCCGGTTGGCGGGACACTTATATGTGCGCACTTGATCAACGTGCTTCTCTAGCCACCGAACGTACTTGGGACCAATGGCGACGAGCTCACGGCGAATGCGGACGATGGCGCCCACTGCGAGCAGCTCCGACTTGTGGACTCTGATCAAGTAGCGAGCTTTGCTGGTGCAGCCCGGAAAGATGTCGGTCGGCCACTGTCTCAGTGACCAAGAGTGGGGGATTCGCGGTGTTGATGATCGCATCGAAACTACTTCCCTAGGTCTGGCCGAGGGCTAGGTGGCCCGCCATAAACCGGGCGCTCGCTCCTGCGCGCCCGGAACGCCTCATCGGTCAGCTGTCGGATGTACTTCGCGCGTTCGTACGGCGGGCGCTTGCGCAGTTCGCGGACCAGCGCGGAGTTGCTGTTCGAGCCGTAGCGCAAGCTGACCCTGATCACCTTTTCGCGGGATCGACTATCCATGATAGGCACTCCGCTATTTCTAACTCGCTTTCGCGGCCGCTCAGGATTTCGCCGATCCAGTAAAACCCCCGGATATTCGCATACACGGGATACATTACGGTATGAATGTTCCGTTCTGGAAAAGCGCGCATCAAGCCTGGAGCGAAGTACTCACTGGCTCCCCCAACGATGACCACTTGGTCGACTTCCTGAGATGCGCGAAGCACTCCCACGTAGTCGCACATGGCTTCCACCGCCCGGTCCACAACGGGTTCGGCGAGCAAACGAAGGAGTTGTAAATCAAACTCCCGCCCCGAGACTCGGAACCTACCTTTGCGTAGGCCTTCGTCGATCTTTTGACGATAGGGATAGGACCTGCCTAACACTCGGCCAAGTACATTCTCAATTTCAGACAGATACTCCGACATACCACAAATGACGCTTCCGCTTCGCCCGGGAATCTCGTTCAACCCCTCTGTGCACAGCCAACCAAAGGTGGTGTAGCCGGCGTCGACCAGAAGATATGTGCGATCCATCTGGCGCTTCCGGTCTCCGCCGTGTTCAAGCAAATAGGCGAGCAGCCCTCCAACGGGCTGTGGGACGACCTTTACATCGGCGATCTCGACAGAAACGCCTGGGCGAATCGTGTGTGTTCCTTTGAGTGCTTGCTTGAGAGCGTCATGGTGTGTGGAATACTGGTGAAGGGGTAGCCCAGTAACGAGAAGGTCGAGATGATCGACTTGCATTGTGTGCAGTGCGCCGTAGAGAAGAGCACGGTACTTGGGTGTTTCGATGTTTTCTCCGTAGCGAAGTGCGATCTCGCCGTGCCGAGCCCCGGACGTGGTATGGGGGCCGACCTCGTACGTCATTCCGTCGACACAAACCTCCACGGTATGCCGACTGGTAACGATTTTCGCGGCGATACGATCGGCCTGCGTGCGCGGTGCGATTGATGGAAACGACCGCCAGGTACCACGGTCCGATGTGGTGAATTTGGTGCGGCCACAGCCGATGTCAATGGCTCTGACAGTCATGCTGTGCTTTGAATTAGGAACCGTAGTCACGATAAGCCCTCCTCGAAAGAATAAGTTGAGAGAAGCAAACGGTTGCTGCGAAAACCGAGTGGCCTAGTTAGAGAGACAGGGATCTGGGGTGCGCGAGAGGAGAGCACGGTGGATGGGCGCACGAGCTCGATAGCCCAGGCGCTCACTCAGGAGAAGGTTGGGATGGGGAGCACGGGTCTCACATCCATCCCGTAGATCCCAGAGACAGCGGCGGATGTCCGCCGAATCGAGTTCGGGGCGAGAACTCCTGGCATAGATTTTCAACACAAAGCGTACGTACCACAATAAGCGAGAGAGGCCTTGAGATCTCTCGTAGGCGCTGTTGGTGTACGCCGGAGAGGAAACCGCCCCGTTCCCTGGGGCGGTATTGCACAGCTGGCTCTTCCCTATGTGTTCCCTTGCGGCAGTTCGACGACCTTTGTCCGGATGTATTCGACGATGTGGGTCAATTCGTCTTGGTTAAAAGCCTTGCGCGCCGTGTTTTCGACTACCACTCTATTGGCTACGGCGGTCAAATCTGGATACCCGGGTCCTACCTCAATAATGTCGTCCATCTCGCGATAGGCGAGCCGGTAAAGGACTGACAGCCCACGGTCTTTTCTCCGGAGGCGAGCCACTCCGTCGGCAAACAGCTTTACCGGGCTCACGTCGAGTGCCTCGGCCAGTCGGACGATCACCAAGAAACTTGGGACGCGCAGTCCGCGCTCCAAGAGCGACAAATAGCTGGTGTCAAGGTTGCCCAAGTTAGCGAGACTCACCTGGCTGATTCTTCGATCTACGCGCGCGGCTCGCAGCGCGGCGCCGAAGGCGAGGGCCGCCTGACGCCGCGGATCTTCGTGCGACGGGTTCTGGTCTTGCGTGGTCACGATTGAACCCCCGCGCCCGTGCCGATTGCCTCGCAGCCGGCTGACGCGAGACTTCCTACCGGGACCCATACCGCACTCGATGATGATTGGGGAGGTGCCGACCGAAGTCGGCGGCTAGAATGCAATGGTCTCGAACTCATGGTGGGCCTCCTGTAAGGGCTGCTGTGATAGGGGCCCGACCGGGCTGCAATCCCGGCCGGGTCCCGCATCTCAACTTCACAGTACCCCACATTGTTTGAATTGCACGGACACCGCAGGAGGAGAGGTGCCAGTCGTGCAGCGTTTACTGCGACTCGGCAAATGTTGAGCCTCTCTGGGACCCGCAAGAGCGATGTCGCACATCTCGCGTGCAAGGGGCTTGACCGAAAAACAGAGTACGGAGCCTAATAGAGAACAGACGCGAGCACCGTCTCGGGAATCAACGACTTGAAGTCATCTGGAGAGTCGGAATACGGAGCAGCGCAAATAACAGGCCCTAGTTGGAAATTTCACGGAGTCGGGTCTGTTGAACATTGCAGATCTCGGGGCCGGCGCAGCTTCCGAGCGGTGCCCGCGAAGGGTGTTTCCCCAGGCCTTGGTGCCTGTGAGAGCGGACCTCGCCGCGAATCGAGGCTGGAACGCTGTCGCACGGGAGTGCGGCGGCACTGAAGAAAAGACGCACCGTTCAGTCGGTGCGTGTCACGCCTCTGTAGGCCTATTAGCGTTTGTCCCGCAGCGAGCTCTTGGCGGGACTCAGGGCTTTCACTCTCCCCAATCCATTGGGTCTTGCGGGGATTGACGGCAACGGATCGTCTGGACTTTGAAGTTTTGTCGATAACGTCTGGCGTCAAACTGGCGTTAAGAACTAAGCCAACGTTTGGGCGTTACTTCCACGCGCCAAATACTCACTACTGTCCCGCTTCGCCTGTATCCCAACTGGACCTCGTTCGCCTGATGACCGGGTCGAAACACCGATGGCCTGGACGAAGGGAACGCGGAACCGACATCGATCGATCCCCGTAGCTCGGGAGTGTCGATAGGTGTAGGGGTGCGTCGACGGCAATCGTGGTGGCACACGAAGGCATTCACCGTCGAAGAGTTCGGGACATCGATTCCCACAATCACTGTGGGCCCACATGGCACCGAGGAATACTCGGAGTCCGCGTTACCAACGGAGTGCAATAGCATGTCGTTTTCAATTACGCGCCGGCGTGCCGGCAGTCACCGTGGCCAGCGGGACTGGAACGCTTACCGCATTCAAGTGCAGAGAGCTCGCAAGAGCTCACGAATGCCATCTGTCTCTATCCTTCCCCAGGGCGTCTGTTGCCCTGGGGAAGGCGTTAAATCCGATCGACTCCTTTTATTACCTATCCATCCACAATCCATCCACCTCTAATGGAGAAATCGAATGAGTCCCGAACGCCACGCAGAGAAACCTGTCGAGCAAAACGCCCCTGGTCAGTCCACCGGGGTGGGCGAGAGTCCGTCACACTTATCACTGGGACCGCCTACATCTAGGACCGCCGTAGTCAACCGAAGGAAGAGATGGAGGAAGGTCATTCGGATTGTCGAACGCGGGCATGTCAAGCGACCCGAGCCGCGACCTCGCCGCGGAGCCGGATACCGCGGGCGGCTTGGAAAACTGCTCCGAGAGCTGCGCGTCCTGCACTATCAGAATGGCGGTGTCGCTGCGTGTTCTAGCAAGGGTGTGAGTGGGAAGACTCGAAGTGATCGGCGCCATGTGATGAAATCGATGCTCATTGAGATGTATCGCGGAAAATATCAACTCTGGCATCTCGCGAACTTCCGATCGAAGCATGCACTGGACATTCTCCAACGATGGACCGAGCGAGGTCTTGCGAGCAGTACAATGGCGACCTATGTGTCTCACCTGCGGACGTTGGTAACATGGCTGCGAAAGGGTGAATTGCTGGCAGTCATCGATCGGTACTGTGACGAACACCCAGGATTGACACGCCGGCAGGCTGCCGCGGATCGCGACAAGTCCGAGCATGGAGCTGGTGTCAGCTTCCGAGAGATTTACCGGCGCGCTACCGAGACCGGCAACGAGCATTTCGTCTGTCAACTCCTTTTGATCGCGGCGTTTGGACTACGTGCTCGTGAGGCATGGGCGTGGCGCCCGCACCTGTCAATCGATCTGATGGGGTGCGTCAATGTGGACTGGGGAACTAAAGGCGGTCGTCCCCGGAGGTTGCCGGCCCCGCTCGGCCCGATGCAGCGCGAGGCGGTCGAGCGAGCGCAGAAGCTGGTGCCCGACCGGCACGGGTCCATGATCCCGGTCGAGTACGCGAGCATGAAGGAATGGTCAGGGGAGTTTTACCGTTTATGTAAGAGGATCGGACTGACCCGAGCGCAACTAGGCGCGACTGCGCACTCGTTGCGCCATGGCGTGCTGATTGAGTTGTACGAAGGAACTTCTGGAGAAACGGCACCCGTCCGAGGGGGGATGGATCCTCCCGCCTCGCCAGCTCGAGAGCGGGCCGCGCGGACATTTGTTGCGGAAGTTGCTGGTCACAGCCGCTCGCAGGTGTCATCCGCTTACTTAGGCAGTAGGCGGCGTAAAAGAGGTCCTTCCGCTGCTTCGTCTACAGCTCAGGACGCGTGTGGAACGGCGCCAGGAATTGATACCGATCAGCGACATTTGGCCGGCACGACGGACAACCATGCTCCCGCGGACGCTGGTGAGACGTTGTAGGCGGAAGTCGATCACGACATCCGTGTGAGAGGCCAATTCATCGTCGTTGCGATACGGGTCGCCTGACGGTGGAGTTGCGAGCTAACTCGCCACGCATCCGTCGCTGCTACCTCCGAAAAATTCAAACACATAACACTGCATACAAAGGACTCCTGTCTGTAGTCGGCTGTCGCCAGCAGGAATACCATTTGACTCCAAGAGTCGGCTTACCAAAGCGGTGATGCGAAAGTGATGGCCGGGAGGTTCTACTCAATGCATGACGATCGCGTGCAGTGTCGAGGGTGCGGCAGGCGAATGGTGCCCCGCTTGATCACATACCAAGGGTACATACATCGCACGGTGTGCCCCTTCTGTACTGAGACATACGAGGATTTCACTCCGAAGTTCCCTCGCGTGGTTCTCTGGATACTCGGTATCGGTGTAGTCCTTTGCATTCTGTTTTCGTCCGGTGGCCTTAAGTAAAGGAAGGCGCCTGTGACAGGACGCGATTCAACGCCCCCAACGGTTCCTAATGGCATTCCGGACGAAAGCGAGCGACGTCTTGCGACGGTGCGGAACCGACTGCAAGACATTTTCGGCGAGATCTACCTGGTACGCGATGTAATCACAATCAGTATCGAGGCCATGTACGCCGACGTATCCGATTTCCACCCCGAAATGGGGCGGGTTCTCTTTCGCTGTGGAGCGGAGAAGCTATACGGCCAACTGCAAGCGCTCTCGAATGTGATCGAGCAGCTCGGAGGTCGTACTGAATTTACTGACGATCGTAGGCAGGCTCAGGCAAGAGGAGGGACAGAGCATGTCGGCGCTTAAGAGTCAATTTCAGCGTGCACGAACAGTTCTCGAGGCGTTGGTGCAGGGTGTTCACCCCAAGACCGGCAGTGAATTGCCCGAGGATTCGGTGGTGAACGAGATCGAGGTCAATCGGGCGATGTCCACTGCCGTCCTGGCGCTAGATCAGATGAACGCCCGACTGGCTCGCAGGGCCCAACTTCCTGAGAGTGTGGGCAAGAGCTGGACCGACGAGGAGGAGCAGCAGTTGATCGACGCGTTCAAAAGCGGCGATCCCATTGCGCTCATCGCCACAAAACATGGGCGGACGGTTCGTGCCATCGAGGCGCGGCTCGCAAAGCGTGGGTTACTGCGCGCAGATCAGAGGACGACGAGCGATCCGGTCCTCATGCCAACGAACCCGAGGGAAAACGACGAATGAGCTTCGTGTGGACTGCGTTCGAACGGGTAACTCTCCGCTCGCCAGCTCGGGCCGGGCGCGGTTACATAAGGCTACCTACCTCGTCACGGCGTTGACCGCGCGCACGTGACCGTGATCGCTCAGCTTTGAGATCAGTGTTGAGGCGTCAATGCCGATCCAAACCAGGCACAGGGCAAAGCAGAGTGAGTTTGTTAAGGTGCCTCGTCTATTCCGATCAGACAGCTCATTCTGACCAACAGCCCCCCAGGCGCCTTGTACAGCGTCACGGTATTGGTAAGCTGTTGCAGTCGTGTCTCGATCAGCTTCTGTTGCGCTACGTGGAGCGTTGCGAGTCCAGGACGTCGAGGTAGCTGTCGACGCCACGTCGATATCGAGCTTGCGACAGCTTGAAGCACGCCGTAGTCGCAAGCGCGCTCATACTGAGCGACGTGGATCTCGCGTCCAACTGATCACTCAGACAAAATTGCTTCTATCTTAGGTTCACCAACTCAGGCTGTGAAAGATCATCTGTGTGAAGGGAGCGCGCTCCAACGCTCCAATTCGGGGGCCGCTTCTTTCGATGCCTTTCGCGCGTGCTAATAGTTTGCTGGTGCTACGAATGCACGACGTCAGCTGAGCCTACGAACAATACCGGTTCGTCGGGGTATCAGGAATATCGGCTGATAGGCTGGTATGCTTCTCTGGCGATGAATAGGTTGAGCTGTCGGGCTTACGAGCGGGCGCGCAATAGTTGTCCTCCAGCCGGGCACCTCGCGACGTGTGGGTGCCAGGCGTCTTGCACCCTTAATCATCGCGCCAACGAGCACACGGTTGAAGAAAGGCCGGTGTCGCTGTCGTATATTATGGAATGCGGTGCGACTAAGTTGTATCTTGATTGTATCAAGGCATCCAGAGTTCGGGCAGGTCGGACTTAACCGTTCAATCTCAGGGAGGATTTGAAATGGGGGCAGTCGTTGCAGTAAATCCATTTCGCTGCCGGATGTGGTCGCTACACGACCGACTTGAAGTGCACGTGACGGAGGACACGTGTAGAGCGGAGATTGAGAGCTTCCAGCGTCATGGTCAACTTGTGCCAGTGCTCGGGCGTAAGCTTGCGGATGACCCATCTCACGAATTCGAGCTGATCTATGGCGCACGCCGTCTCTTCATTGCGCGCCATCTCAATAAGCTCCTCAACGTCGAGCTCCGCGAGCTCTCCGATCGGGAAGCGATTGTGGCGATGGACATTGAGAATCGGCACCGAAAGGATATCAGCCCTTACGAGAGAGGGTTGAGTTACGCGGAATGGTTGCGTGCCGGTCACTTTCGGTCACAAGATGATATCGCGCGGGCTTTGAAGGTGTCCTCCTCCCAGGTATCCCGGCTGCTTAAGTTGGCACGCTTGCCAAGCGTTGTGGTCGAAGCATTTGCTAGTCCGCTGGAGATTTGTGAGGGGTGGGGACTTGATCTCATCGAAATATTGGAGGATCCCGAACGGCGGCAGGCGACGGTGAACACCGCGCGCGCAATGAGCAATACCCTACCGCGTCCGCCGGCACGCGAGGTCTACCGTCAGCTGTTGACGGCTTCGGCACGTGGCAGAAAGGTGCGGTTAAAGAAGCGTGATGATGTCGTCACGGACGCTTCCGGAAATCCTTTGTTCCGCGTGCGTCACCAGCTGAATTCAATCGCTTTATTGCTGCCTTTGGACAAAGTGTCGGCAGGGTCGTTGGAGAGGATCTGTTGTGCTGTTTCCGGGATCTTGCAGCCCGCAAAAGCGCAGGTAACTGATTTCCCGAAAAAAGTTGCCTCGCATCACAGCACCGCTGAACGGCTGTGACCGGCACGAAGCGCTTTTCTAGTCGGCTCAGGGCTCCTCTGTAGTTCGCCTCCTATGGCCAGGGCGTCCACGCTTCTCCCGCCAGAGAGAGTTGACGTGGCTGTGGCGGGAGCCGGCGTTCTGGCCCAAGCGCTGTGTGTTTCGTTCGCACAACTATTGGGCTCGGTTTTTCGAGTGGCCATACTGGCGCGCTCGGGTGTCGCGGCGGCTGAGCTTTGCATGTTGGCCGCATGCTGTGTTCGCAATCGCCACTGTGGGCCGACCTTTCATCCGTTGGTTGTGGACTTTGAGTCCGCCGACAGCATCGGAACGACGCTTCGCCAGTTGCAGCCGCGCATTGTCATCAGCTGCGTCTCCTACCAGTCACCCTGGGAGGGCGAGTCCTCTCCCTCACGGTGGACTGAACTGGTTCAAGCGGCTGGATTCGGGCTGACCTTGCCGCTGCATTGGCGGCTGACTGCACGACTGGCGCGCGCGGTCGCTGATCTAAGTCCGGAGACTCTCTTTATCAACGGTTGTTTTCCGGATGCCGTGAATCCGATTCTTAAGGCTGCCGGCTTGCCGATATTTTGCGGCATCGGCAATGTGGCAACCCTTGCGGCGGCGCTGAGGTGGACGCGGCGCCTTCAGGTGCGACAAACCTTACAACTCCTGGCCCATCACCGGCATTTGCACGCGCCGGGAAATGTATCGGATGAGGCGATGGCTTGGATCGATGGGGCACAAGCTGAGGATTTGGCGCCAGCCTTAAGTGAAGTCAGGTCTGCCACACGTCGCAAGCTGTGTCTGATTGCAGGCCATGAGGCCGCAACCCTCGTTCGCTCTCTACTGCTCGATCGGGCACTTCGCACCCATGTGCCAGGGCCGAGCGGACTACCGGGCGGCTATCCGGTTCGTGTGCACCGAAGGGCGATCACGCTGGACTTGCCCGCTGATATGTCTCCGCACGGGGCGGTCGCGTGGAATGAGCGTGTCGGTTGCGGCGATGGCGTGCACGTGTCACGCGCGGGTGATGTTGTTTTCACGGACAAAGCGGTGCAAACATTGCGCCTGCATGCGCGAGAGTTACCCCTGGGTTTCCGCGCGGCGCAGATGGATGTCGTGTGTGATCATCTGCTGGAGCTACGCGGGCGACTCAGAACACTAGGCCGGTAATTCCTCGAGACCGTGAGCGTTATGAAGCAACATTACGATGATCCTGCCGAGGACCCGATTGCGCGAAATCTCATCACGGATTACTACGAACGATTGCGTCGTGTCGGAAAACGGCTTGCAGAAAATGCCGGCACAACCGCCTTGGGCTTCTCGCCCGGTTTCGTCCTGCCGGAGCTGACGCCTGCACTGCGGGATTTCTTTTCCGTGGCGACGGCCCGGTGGACGGTACTCGGCCGCTACGGCAACAGTGAGCTGGTGCTTCTGGATCTGATGCAGAACCCCGGCACGCATACCACCAAAACACTGGCATCGCTGCTGATGGTGGGGCGCGCGCTCGAATACATATGGAAAACCGGAGAACGGGTCGCCATTGTGGCGCCGACTTCGGGCAATAAGGGAATTGCGCTGCGTGACGCCGTGGAGCGTGCTGTGACGCTTGGCCTCACGCGGCCGGAGCAGTTGCGAGTCATTACGTTTGCTCCCGCGCTCGCGCGCGCTAAGTTCCCGGGCAGTCGCCTGGGGAGTGATGATGAGTTAAGAGCTCGCAATCCCATTTTGTTTTACACCGGCGCTGAGCCAAGTGGCGTTAAGGAGCTCGCGCGGAATTTTGTCACAGAGTACGGCGAGCGTCTACGTGACCGACACAACACGAATTTGTGGTACTCGTTGGACTTGAGTAACTACAAACTGGGGGACGCGACACGGGCCTTCATCGAGCACGAACTCGACCCTGTGCGCGGTCGACATCGTGAGCACCGTGTGCATGCTCATGCTGTCTCGAGCGCGTATGGCCTACTGGGTTACACGTTAGGACGGGAAATTCTCGAGGACGAAGGGGTGACGCGTGCCGCCGATCGCCCTGGCTTCCTGCTGGTGCAGCACCTCGCCACGCCCGACATGGTGTTGCACCTCAAACACGGGAGCTTCTCCTCGGAAAATGTCCCGCGCTACGCCCTGGACGTCACGAGCGCTCGCTATGTGCAACGCATCGACTGTCAGTTTCCTTCGACCACCTTTGATCCGAACGAGATTCTTGACCAAACCTTCTACACGCATAACCCCCCGACAGCCCCTGAGATGACCCGTTTAATCCGACAGTACGGCGGCGGCGGCATAGTGGTGAGCCTTGCGGAATGTCTTGATCGATATGCCCAGTGCCGCAGGTTGCTCGCCGGTGGCGGTGTTGAGCTTCCGGCCGACCCGCGCGCCGTTCTTGAATGGTCACTCGTGATGGCTGTTGTGGGAGTCTTTAATGCACTCGATCGCGGCGTGCTGGCAAAGCCCGATCGTGTTGTCGTGCACGGATCGGGGTTCTACTCCAGCGCGATGTTTCCCGCACTCGATGAGCGCGTACTCAGCTACGTCCATACCGGGGCTGATGTAGCTCGTGCATTGGACAGCTGGATCAAACAGTAGGATGTAGAGGAGAACAGCGGATGTTGCACCTGATGTTGCAGGCGAAGCTGCATCGCGTGAAAGTGACTCAAGCAGAGCTGCATTACGAAGGCTCTTGTGCGGTGGATGCGGATTTCCTTGAAGCAGCAGGGCTTCGGCCCTACCAGCACGTGGAGATCTACAACATCAACAATGGTCAGCGTTTCACTACCTATCTGCTGGAGGCACCCCGGTGTACTCGCACCATCTCACTGAATGGGGCCGCCGCGCGGTGTGCGGCTGTCGGGGATCTCTTAATCGTGTGTGCCTACGCGATGTATTCGGATGCGGAGCTTCAGGAGTACGAGCCTGTTGTTCTGCTCTTCTCCGGGGATAACCGTCCGCGACGGAAACGCGATATCGTTGCGGTGCAACCGTGACACAGACCTTGTTAATCGATAACTATGACTCCTTTACGTACAACCTGTACGCGCTAATTGCTGAGACCAGTGGCGTACCCCCGTTGGTTGTGCGCAACGACGAGCGGGACTGGGACTCAATTGAACAGCTCGACGTCAGTCGCATTGTGATCTCTCCTGGACCGGGAAGACCGCAACGACGCACCGACTTGGGACTGTCCGCACAGGCCATTTTGCAGGGGAACGTCCCGGTGTTAGGCGTGTGTCTCGGGCATCAGGCGATCGCGCATTGTTTCGGCGGGCGGGTGGATCTGGCGCCGGAGCCCGTGCACGGCAGACTGTGTCAGGTGTCTCACGCTGGCACAGATCTCTTTGCGAACCTGCCATCACCGTTCGCAGCCGTCCGATATCACTCACTGGCCGTGTGCGATCTGCCTGAGGAGTTGGAGGCGACCGCTTGGGCAGAAGACGGGGTTCTAATGGCCTTGCGCCACCGCAGCCGTCCGCTTTGGGGTGTGCAGTTTCACCCCGAATCGATTTGCACCGAATATGGCGCTGCCTTGATGCAGCGGTTCTTTCAGTTGAGTGCGCCGCGCGGGCGGACGCTGCCACCAAAAGCACCCGCAGGAGCGGCCAGAACGGAGCACGCAAACCCGGTTTCCGGCACCGTCCCAGAGCCGCCGTCATTGCGCGTGTATGCCTTTGCGGTGCAGGCGGCCGTACAGCCGCAGGTGGCCTTCGCGGAACTCTACGGACAGGATGAGTTTGCCTTCTGGCTCGATAGCAGCATGCATACCGGGGAGATCGGGCGCTTCTCCTACATGGGGGATGTGAGCGGTCCACGAGCAGAGCTGGTGCGCTACCGTGCCCGCAGCCAGACGCTGGAGATCCTCAGCCGAGCACAGCGAATTGAGCGCACCGGGGACGTGCTGTCGTATCTACAAACCCAACTCGCACGCCGCGCTTGTCTTGTGCCTGAGGTGGAGCTGGATTTTGTAGGCGGCTATGTCGGGTATTTCGGATACGAGCTCCTGGAGAGCTCATCTGCCGAAGCGCTCGCCGAGTCACCCACGCCCGACGCATACTGGATGTTTTGTGATCGACTCATCGGCTTCGATCATCTCACGGGGCGCATATGGGTCTTATGTCTCGATGAGGCAGGCGGTCTTGGCGCGGAGAACGAACGGTGGGTGCAGGAGACTCAAACAGCGCTGCTCAGCGCGTGCAAGGGTGGCGCAGCCGGAAATGGCTTAGCCGGCAACGGCACCGCTTCCCTGCAGGATTTGCGTTGGCGGCACAGCCCCTCGGAGTATCGAGACTTAATCCGGCGAGCATTGATGTATATCCGGGAGGGGGAGTCGTACGAAGTCTGCTTAACCAATCAGATCACGGCGCAATGCGACCTTGACGCGCTGTCAACCTACCTCGCCCTGCGCCGCGTGAACCCCGCGCCCCAGGCAGCCTTTGTCAAATTTGGACCGCTGTCGATTTTGTGTGCGTCCCCGGAGTTGTTCCTGAAGGTCTCTCACGACGGCGTGGTCGAATCAAAGCCGATCAAGGGGACCGCTCCTCGTGAGGCCGATCGTCAAGCCGATCAACAGCGCGCCGCGGAGCTGGCAGCGAGTATCAAGAATCGTTCGGAAAATCTCATGATCGTTGACTTACTGCGCAACGATCTCAACCGTGTCTGTGAGGTCGGAAGCGTACATGTGCCTAAATTGTTTGCGGTCGAATCCTACGCTTCCGTGCATCAGCTGGTGAGCACCATTCGCGGCAAGCTGCGTTCCGATGCCACAGTTCTCGATTGCGTGCGGGCCAGCTTTCCCGGCGGCTCCATGACTGGTGCCCCGAAAGTGCGCACGGTGGCGATTCTCAAGCAGCTGGAGCAGGGCGCTCGCGGAATCTACTCCGGCTCTCTGGGCTACCTGTCAGTGACCGGTAGCGCGCAACTTAACATTGTGATTCGAACCGTGGTGCTCGATGGAACGCGACTTTCGGTCGGCACGGGCGGGGCGATTGTCGCCCTTTCGGATCCCATCGAGGAGTTCGCCGAGATTGTTCTGAAAGTGCGGGCGCTGTTGGAGGTGGCCTCCGGTGATGAGTTCAATGCTAGCTGTGATGTCGCCTTGGCGGATACGGCTCAACGTGAGAGGCATCAAACGGAGGCATGAGCAACATGGCAAAGATAACGGCGGAGGGCATCACAGCGATGCGCGAGCGCATCGACGCAATCGACATGCAATTGCTCGATGCGTTAGCGGAGCGCTTTGAGGTGTGCTTAAAAATTGGACAGATGAAAGATCACCTAGGAATCCCCATGATGCAGCCGGCCCGCATCCAAGAGGTGGCCGAACGGGTCGCGCGTCGCGCCACCGAGCGCGGGCTTTCCGCCCAGTTCGCTCAAGATCTCTGGAAGATGATTATTGGGGAAGCCTGTCGGCTGGAGAGCGCTCCAAAAGCTCAGGACCGCCACTTGGCCTGAGGCGCAGGCCTTAGTGCGCCGTAGCCTTCGGCCTCCAGAATCGGGTGCCCACGACCAGCCCGTCGATGCTGCGCTCCCGTGCAAAGGCGAACAGGTGGCTGAGGCGATTAATGAATCCAAAGCCTTTGAAGTTCAAAGATGTATTGCACAGCACCGCGACGCCGCTTTGTCTGCGAAACTCGCGTAGTAAGTCGCAAATCAGTGGGTTCTGCCGATCGTTGACCGACTGGGCACGGGCGGAGCCATCCACGTGTGTCACCGCCCCAAGCGCTGCGGATTTGACCCGCTGAAAGTGCAGCATGTATGGGCTGGGGCCGTGATGGTCAAACAGCTGGGTGAAGTCCTCTTCCAAACAGATCGGCGCAATGGGCCTAAATGGCTCGCGCTGCTTGATGCGATTGAGTCGGTCGCGAGTTGCCGGGGAGAAAGGCGCTGCGAGCAATGACCGGTTCCCCAGCGCTCGAGGTCCCATCTCGTAGTGGCCTTGTACCCATGCGATCACCTGCTCATTCAGCAGGCGTTTGCAGATCTCAGCGAGGTTCAGTGTGACCGGCTCAAACTCATCGGATTCGATTACGTCCTCCACAAAAGGTTCACCGGCATAGACACTCCAGTTCACTTTGGCCGATCCCGTGTAATGGTGTTGCGCATCGATCGCCGCTCCAATGCCGATACCGGAGTCGTTGGCGCAAGGCGGAACGAACACATCCGAGAATAGTCCGCATTGCTGCCATTGCGTGTTCCACTCACAGTTCAGCCCACAGCCACCGGAGATTAACAAGGGCACTTTTTGTCGTACATGCTCATGGGCGAAGTGGTAAAAACGATCAAACAGCGCATTGGAGAGCTGCCAGGCAAGATCTTTGAGCTCTTGTGTCTCCACACCGATATTGAAGTACTTGCTGTTGCTGAGCTTCGATTTGACTGGGATGCGGCTCGCGCGCAACTCGAAGTTGCCAAGTGATAGAATGAGCTCGATGGTCTCGCGCTCCTCCTGAGTGGGCTCACCGCGCCGACCATAGGCGGCCAACGCCATCAGTTTTCCGGCGTCCTCGAGGCGCTCCCAATACCGCGAGCTCTCGTGCACGCTAGGGTCGGCGAGCGCGTAGAGAAAACTATACTTGCCGCCCGGTCCGTCAAGGACATCACCCACTTTGCGGATGAGAAGCTGCTCATCGACATAGTACAGGCCCCCCAGCAGGCCCTCCCATATCAAGGCATAACAGGGCTGCCCCTGCGGAAACGGGGAAAGGCCATAGCCGCACATGATGTGGGAGCGTACGTGAGAGGATGAGAAATACCGCACACGGCGACCGGCAAACACCGTCTCGCTATCGTTTTTTCCCGCGTGGGTTTCATCGGCGTACCCGGTCTCAATCAACACCTGACCCAAGCTCGCGTTATCGACCACTCGCGACCAACTCCACATCGTGCTCGCTTTGAACATCAGGCCCTGTGCCACGACATCGGGTGGTTCGCTAAACTGCAGTGAGCGCAGGAAGAGTGTCGGGGAAATCCTCATATAGCGCGGTTCGCTATCCTTCTCGCTTTCAATCGAGTAGCTGAGGCGACCATCTTCCAATGACACGATCGACCCGTCGTGCCCGGATCCGTAAGCGAGTATCCTCATGAGAGGCTCCGTTCCTTTGAGAGTGCTGCAAGGGGTGTGCAGTAGGCTCGCGCGAACCACGGTCCAGCGCACACTTGGTGCTCCCGCTAAAGTCTTTGAATGCCGCGCGCCAGTCAAGTGGTCAGTTGCGAGCCGCCGCGCAAGGGTGTTGGTCTTGAATAAACGCCTGCAAGTCGGCAGTGCGTGAACTACTGTCGCGCAGTACGTTGCGTGTCCGTCTTGCGCCTGAAGCGAATGATTTGATTGTAGAGTCCGTCGAACTGCCCAGCACGCGCCCCGATGAGGCGTTGCACGCGCGCACTGATCTCCGGCCACTCATTGGCTGGGAAATATTGCGCGAGGTCGCGTTGCAGATAGGTTAAGGCGCTCTCAGCGCTTTGGGGCACCCGCTCGACGTATGAGGTGACCGCACATCCGGCCGCGACAAGGACGGCCTCGAAATGGGCCTGCTGCCAGGTTGATCCGTGGTAACCCAACGAGCACCAGGCTGCGAGAAGGCCGTGTGCGGCCTCTGACAAGACGCTCGGTAGGGAACTCAACATGGAGCGCAGTACGCTATTACCAATGGTCTCCGGCGCCTGCGCATCACGAGGGTACCGAATCATGGGCGTGCTGGGCGGGTTGCAGACGACGAAATCAAACTTCTGCTGCGCACCCACGGCACTCAAGCCGTCCGAGCTCATAAATGTGGTGCGCAGGTGGACGCCGTTAAGCGTTGCGTTCAGGCGCGCGACCTCAACCGCGCGCGCATTGATCTCCAAGCCTGTGGCATGGGTAGCTCCTCGCATGGCACACAAAATGGCCAACACGCCGCTGCCGCAACAGATATCGAGCACCTGCTCGCCCGTGAAGGCGGGCGGCAGACAGCGGGCGATGTGGTGCGACCAGAGATCGAACCACACGTCCCATCGGCCGTTCGTGGTGGGATAAGCCAGCGGTGTACTCACAAAGACGTGTGCGGATTCAACAGGTACTAACACCAGCCCTGGCGTTGCCCAGCGACTATCGCCCTGCTGGAGCAGCAGACCCGCTCCACTGAAC
This sequence comes from uncultured Steroidobacteraceae bacterium, assembly GCA_964400085.1. Taxonomy (GTDB): domain Bacteria; phylum Pseudomonadota; class Gammaproteobacteria; order Steroidobacterales; family Steroidobacteraceae; genus 13-2-20CM-66-19. The sequence continues at coordinate 19,044 of CAYNTW010000053.1, forward strand.
TCTTGTAGAACCTCAGGTGGAATCGCGGTGGCCACGCTGGCGGCGTCCACGTGTTCCCCTAAGCGAAACAACTTTACCAACACCTGCTGCGTGAGGGGTAACTCGGCAGCGCGTTGCTGCAGCTCCTGAAATGGTGGAAAACTACATCTCGTGTAGGCTTCAGCGGCGAGGCGCTGATCTACGAGCGCGTATAGCGAGTCTGCGAGGTACTCCCGGGTGTGCTCGAGCGAGATGGCACGATTGAGCATGCGAGCTGGCCGTTCTTGCCCGATTCTTACGGGATATCCGTCCGTGGGTCCGCAGGGTCATCCATATGCTTAAATAGGTCCCCCTTCGGTTTCGGCGCTTCGAGAGAGCAGATGGGGATGAGCATGTTCGCGAGCACACACCGGTCATTCAGCCACAGGATTGTTGTCCCATCCTCGGTGCGCTCAATCCGATGCAGCGGCTTGTACCACCCGAAAGTCGATTGTGGAGTGCCTTTGTAGGGCTCGATCGCTTTGCCTTGCGGGGCCAGGGCTGCGCCCTGACGGCGCTGATCATTCAAGCCTTCGAGTGCCCGATGGGCGCTTGTCTGGGCCTCTTGCCTCCAATCGACGTCCGGGCGGCCCTCATGAATGGCCGTCGACGGTTCGGGCTCCACCGGGGCAGGGATCGCCGATGGGGGTGAGAGCGCTCGCCGGGATGGGGGAGTGGGCTCCACCCCGCCGGTCTTCTCCGCCGCCGGCGGCGACGGCTTCGCGGGCTCCTCAAATATCAAGATTGGAAAGCTCGGCAAGTCTACCTGCATCGGCCTCTCGCGCATCGGGCGCACCTTTGAGAACAGGACGATCAACCCCAGGTGCGCGACTACCAGAATGCCAAGCGTCACTGTCGCCCTGGCTGCTCTGACCGCCGGTGGTGAAGCGGATAAGGAGGCCCCTGCGACCAAAGTCTCGCAATCCTTCGATGACTACGCTGCCCAGTAAGATGGATGGAAATCTTCGATCACGGTTCCCGCTTGTTGTTCAACGGCTTTCGACAGCGTCAGCGCGGCCACCGCCAAATCTAGCACTCCTAAGCCGAAGGGGCTGAAAATCACCGGTGCGCGCTTTGCCCAAGACGCCGGCTTGCCCTGCAGGAGATCCGCCAGCGGCGTGGCGAAGTCGCGGTGTCCAACCTTCTCGGAAGCCACGTGGACGGAGGTTTGCGCCCGGCACACGTGCTCCATGTCATCGACTACATTGTTGGCCGACAAGATGAGATTGGATGCGAAGTCGCGTAATGAGATCAGCAGGATCACCGCGTCCGATGCCACCCCATCCAGAGACTCCATATACGGCTCCGCGGCCGTCGTTGCGAAGGCGGTGAGGGGAGCTGCGCGCATGACCTCCAGCGCCGTTCGATGGGCCACCAACCTCCATCGCGGCTGCACCTGGTGTAGTTTGTCACGAAAACGATTGAGCTGCGCTTCGTCCACATCGTGCGCGTGAACCTCTCCGATCGCAGGCCACACGAGCTGCAGGAATCGCAGCAGCTCAAAATTGATTCGACCCAGTCCCACCAGGCCGATCTGATGCGGCTGGGTGGCCACTAAGCACTGCGCGGCCAAGGCGGCACTCGCTGCGGTGCGCTTTGCACTGATAATGGATCCCTCGAGTAGCGCGCTCACCCGCCCCGTCTGGGAATCGTTCAGCGCGATGATCGCGGAGGCCCGGTCAAGCTCCCGGGCACGGTTGGTGGGCACGGAAGAAATCCACTTGATCCCCGGCAGGTCGAACTCCCCGCCGAGGTAAGCCGGCAACGCGATGATGCGGTCGCGCGGATCCAGACCATAGCGTAGGAACGTTGAATGCGGCAGGCTGGTGCGACCCGCGGCAAATTCCAGGTAGGCGCGCCGCACGGCACCCATGATGCTCGGCTCCTGTCCCTGCAGTAGACGGTGAATCTCCGTCCCACAGATCACTCGAATGGCATCGATCATCGGGCGCTCGGTTGCGTTGGGCGGTTCAAGGCAGCTCGGGGTGGGTTGAGTGCGGCGGCGCGAGCTGGCGCTTCAAGCGTCTCTTCAATCCAGGCATCGTTGTAGATAGTATCGAGGTAACGTTCGCCGCGATCCGGAAAAATGACGACACAGCTCGCGTGCGCGGGAATCTCATGACGGAGACGATCAAACGCGCTGATCACCGCCCCCGACGAACCCCCAACCAGTAACGCCTCGCGCCGCAGCAGACGGCGGCAACCGATGATGGCCTCAGGATCGGAAACGTGCACACAGCGAGTCGCTAAGGAAGGCGAGAAGAGTTTCGGAACCAGGGCCGCACCGTGCCCCGGAATCAGTCGCTTGCCGGCACAATGCCCGAAGATGACACTGTTCTCCGCGTCCACCGCGACCAGCTCAGTCGGGTAGCGCGTACCTTGGAGAAATTCACAACATCCCCGCAGCGTACCGCACGTGCTCACCGCGCAAAACAGAAAGTCCGGTGGGCGGCTGAGCTGCTCCACGATCTCTTGCATCGTTTGCTGTTGGGCGCGAGGGTTGGCCGGATTGGAATACTGGTCGGGCCAGTAACTATCGGGGATGCTCCTGCGCAATCTGCTGATCCGCTCAATGCGGGCGGGGAGGAACTCACCCGAGATCGGATCGGGCAACTCGACCATCTCGATCTGTGCGCCATAGGCGCGCAGTAGCCGCAAATTCTGTTGTGTGATCCGTGGGTCCACCACGCAGATGAATGGCAACCCAAAGTAGCAGCACGCTTGCGCAAGCCCGAGGCCCAAATTACCCGAGCTTGATTCGATAATGGTGGTGTCAGGACCGATGAGCTTCTGCTCGAAGCCACACTCGAGTAAGCCCATGGCGGTTCTGTCCTTGATACTCCCGCAAGGGTTACAGCCTTCCAGCTTCGCATACAGATGAAACCGCTCCTGCGGATACAAGCGCTCTAATTGCACCAAGGGCGTATGACCGATCGCGGAAAGCACCCCTTGCCTGATCATCGCAACCCTCCTTGAGTGTAGATGCGAAAGCGACGGCCTCGCTACTCGTACCTGAGTGCCATGATCGGCTTGCGGCGAGCGGCAGCCACACTATGACCGAGTACCGTTAAGCAGGCGATCAACAATGCAGCGGCGCTTGAGGCAATGAAGGGCCACGCATCAAGCCCGATTCGGTACGCAAAACCTTCAAGCCATCGACTCATCAAATAATACGCGAGCGGCCAGGCCACGAGGCTTGCCCAGAGCACCGGATATGACATCTGCCACAGCAACAACGCAACGATGTTCCAGTTGCCGGCCCCCAGTGCCTTGCGAATCCCGACCTCTTTGATGCGATTTTGTGTGTTGAATTCCGAAAGCCCAAAGAGGCCCAGACTTGAGATCAATAACGCTACGGCGGCAAACACACCGATCAGCTGACCTTGACGGACCTCGTCTAAATACTCATCTTGAACATACTGATCCACAAAAAAACGCCGAATTGGATGTGGCTCGCCTAGGCTCTTCCAAAGACCATCGATCGCCGCCAGCGATTCCGGAATATCTCGGCCCGTCAGCTTGATACTCATCAGGCTGAATGCCGTAGGATCAAAATGAAACACCGTGGCGTCGATGGGGGTCCGCACCGAGCCGACCGGAAAATCACCGACCACACCGATGATCTCCGAGATCACTCCACTGGAATGAGGGCCAGCTGGGCGCCGCACACTCTGGCCCACCGCGGCACGCGCTGAGGCGAATCCAAACCGTCGCACGGCCGTCTCGTTGATCACCACCGGACCGGAGAATAGATTGCCGCCGCCCTCGACCGATGCAGTGGGCTGCTGGCCGTTACGAAAGAAGCGGCCCGCCAGCGGTCGCAAGCCGTAAAGCTCGAAAAAGCCCGGCTCCACCGCGCACCCGACCACGGTGGTGGAGCGCCCGTTGGAGGCAACGGCAGTCCCGGTCGATACCGTTGTCCTGACCGGCGCCGATTGCGAGCACGTAACCCCTCGCACGCCGGCAACCTTTCGCACTTCAGCCTCGAGAGCCCCTTTGCAATCGGTGACCACCACCAGGACTTGGTCTTTGTCCAGGCGCAAACCTTCGTTTAATGCAAAGTGGACTTGTCGGTAGACGACTGTGGTCCCAATCATCAAAACGATGAGCACGGCGAACTGCACAGCGACCAGCGTGTTGCGCAATAGTCCGGCGCTGCCGCTGCGCCGCATCGGCCCGCCCTTCAGGGCCGTGACCGGGGAGAGGCTAGCGAGCACCACGGCGGGGTAGATCCCGGCAAGGACACCGGTGGTGATGGAAATTCCGAATAGCAGCACGATCAGACCGAGGTCGCGCCCGAACTCGAAGGACAGGTCACGTTGCAGAAATGCTCCGAGATCCGGCGCGATGAGTTTGACCACGGGCAGGGCGAGCACCAACGCCAGGATCGCATGAATGACCGCCTCGCCCACAAACTGAATGACAAGGTCCCGGCGGTGAGCCCCGTGCGCCTTGCGTACTGCGATTTCTTTAGATCGTCGAGCAGCACGCGCTGTCAGAAGGGTCACAAAGTTAATGGCCGCCACCGCGATGATCAACAGCGCGATAACGGATATCCCATACACGGTGCGGCTGTCACCCCGGCGCTCTGCGCCCAGCGCCGGAGGGCTCAGATGCAGGTCACGGATCGGCACGACCTTCACCGAGAGCGGCAGGTCCGGCTCCGACAAGGACTCGAGGTACCCGGCCAGCACTCTATGCACTGCATTAACTGCCCGCGCTGGCGAGGTCTGCGGCGCGAGCTTTAGATACGTTGCCGTGTCGACGCTCAGTTCGCGGAGTGCGCCGGTTTGCGCATCCGCATTGCCCAGGGAGGAAAAATTCGCCAGCCCCGAGGCGAAGATGTCCGCCGCGAGGTGCGTGGTCGAGGGCAAGTCGGCAATGACCGCGGCCACCCGCACCGGGTCTGCCCGATCGATCTGCAGCGTCTCACCAATCGGATCGGACCGCCCGAGATACTTTCGTGCCAAACGCTCACTCAGCACCACCCCATCGGGGCGGCTGAGTGCAGTGTCCAGATCACCCGCCAGGACCTTTGGCCTCAGCACGGCGAAGAAATCCGGATCAGCCCAAAAGATCGATTCGTTGCTTTCAACGGCCCCGTGTCGGACGGTGTGACCCTCGTGCATCAATCGCACCACCTGTCCGTCGGAAGCCGGCAACGCGGTCCGCAGCTGCCGGGCCACGGGGGCTGGCACCGCATCGAATCTCATCGGGGCTTCACCCGGCAGCGCCAGCGTTGTAGTGACAATGTAAATGCGCGCGGACTGCGGCCAAAAACGGTCATAGGTCAGCTCATCGCGCACAAACAGCGCAATCAGGGTGGCGGCCGTAAAGGCCACCATCAACCCGCCGACCGTGATGATCAACTGCAGCTTTTGGTGCGCGAGATTGCGAAAGGCCGTGAGCGTATAGTTGTGTAGCATTAGCCGAGAGCCGTCGCCGTACCACGCTGAGGCGCAATTTTTACAGACGGAGGGTGGAGCCGCAATGCGCGCAAAGCCCAAAGCCGTAGCAGCTCCGGCCCCAGTCCGCCCTGCGTATCCGGCTCCGCGACTCCCAGCTCATGGCACGTCTGTCGCAGTGTGGCTGCGGGCGTTGCGCGCAGTAACACCTGAAACAGCTCCGCCGAGACCGATACTGCCGGCTCATCATAATTGCTCTCGATCGCGAAGGACTCACCGCCCGAACTTGATACCCGACGGACGAGTTTGTGTGTCGGCCGGACCGAGGCGCTGAGATCCAAGGTCGCTTGCGCGAGTTGCGCGCCCTCGCGCTTCGAGATGAGGTAATCCCCAATAATGAGCGCGTGAATTCCCGTGGTGAGAAACGTGACGATCGCATCCTCGACGGAATCGACGATCGGCTCGACGTTGTTGTTAAACGAGGTGTTCAGAACGATCGGCACCCCCGTGAGCTTGTCAAACTCTTCAATTAGTGCGTGATAGAGCGGATTGACCCGCCGCGACACGCTCTGAACGCGCGCCGACCCATCGATGTGTGTGATCGCTCCCAACACGGATCTTTTCTCGGGCCGCACTTGAAGGGTCATCACCATGAACGGAAAGTCTGAATCTTGCGAGGGCACCTCGAAGAACTCACCCACCCGGTCCTGCAAAACCGAGGGCGCGAACGGTCGGTAATCTTCGCGCTTCTTCACCATGGCATTGATGATCTGTTTGTTCTGTGCCGGTCGCGGGTCGGCCAAAATCGAGCGGTTCCCGAGCGCTCGGGGTCCGAACTCGCTTCTTCCTTGAACCCAACCGAGGACGCGACCGGCGGCGAGGATTTCGGCCGCGACACGCGATGCCTGATCGATCCGTTCGTGGCTAATGAGCGGAGCCCAGCTCTTGAGCTGGGCTTCAAGATCCGCATTGCGAGCAATATCCGATCCCAAATACACATGGTGGCGCATCGCCCCTGCAGCGGCACGGTGTCCGTTTTCATAAAGCGCCGCCAATGCCGCACCCACCGCATTGCCGGCATCGTGTGCGGCAGGCTGCACGTAAACATGGTCAAACCGTTTGGACCGCAGCACGTGGCCATTCATCGTGCAGTTATGCGCAACGCCTCCGGAGAGACACAGATTGCGCAGGCCGGTCGTGACTTGAAAGTGCTCGAGCACGTGGCCGACGATGCGCTCCAAGGAGAGCTGCAAGGCGGCCGCAAAGTCTTTGTGAACCCCCTCAAAGGGCTCCCCCTTGCGCCGCATCTTGGCCGTAAGGCCTGCCTCTTTCATCAGAACCAACCGCTCCAGGTCTGAGAGGATCTCGTAGCGTCCAGCCGAAGTTAAGCGATACATCTGTTGGAAGAGCGCCTCGTACGTTCGGGGATTGCCATACGGCGCAAGTCCCATCACTTTGTACTCATCAAAGCGGCGGTACCCCAGCAACGGCAACTGATCCGCATAGAACTTTCCGAGAGAAAGCGCCTCGGGAATCGTCCGCAACACACGGTAGCGCTCGCCTTCACAGTGACAAATGAGTCCCGCTGCGCCATCTCCATCACCGTCGATGCATACCGCGAGCGCCTCGCTGAAGCCGCTCGGAATCCAAGTCCCATATAGATGAGCAATGTGGTGCTTACAGAAGCGCAGCCTCGGACCAATTGCCTCCTGGAACTCCTCCTCAAACACACTCGAAAGCAGCTCGCGTGCTGTTTGCTTGCTAGAGCGAGGATCCGAAACCGCCTCTTGCAGTAGCGCGAAGTCAAAAAACTCCTCGGAGAGATCGGTGACGATAATATCGACATCACGCAAGCGCGCGCCCACCTGCTGCAGACAAAAACGAATCGCTCTGGTGGGAAATACACTTGAATGCTTGATGCGATTGAGCCGCTCTTCCTCGATCGCCGCCACGAGCACACCGTCGCGAAAGATGGCCGCTGCGGCGTCGTGGAAGCTAAACCCGCGCACTTCATGCGATTCCCGCGACAACGGGCTACCGTGCCAACCCAGTACAAGCATCGTCCTAACCGCTCCCCAATTGCTGGCTGTTACTGATGCGAGGCGCGCTCTGCGTTCAAGAAATATAGCGGCGCGCCCGATTCCACATCAACTCGCCGTCCCCCGGAAAGCACATTGATGAAGAGTGCGTCATCCGGCTATCCTCCGACGGGCTTGCAACCGGAGAGACGCTGTGGCGAAGGGATATTGCATGCACGACTTGGCCAAAGGAACGCGGTTGCCGCTCACCATCAGCCCCTCTCGAGCCGGCCTCAAGCTCGCGACACTCTTGCGTGAGCAACCCGAGTTGATCGAGATGGAGTTGCTGCAGCATGGTGCCTTGCTCTTTCGCGGGTTCAACGTGCGCTCGGCAGGCGAATTCGAGGACGTTGCTGCCGCCGTCAGCCCTGACCGGCTCGCCTACGAGTACCGCTCGACACCGCGCACGAGCGTCGCCGATCGAATCTTTACCGCCTCAGAGTATCCCCCTGACCAGCACATCCCGCTCCATAACGAGAACGCCTATCAACGCCAGTGGCCGTTGAAGATCGCCTTCTGCTGTATCAAACCCGCCACCCAGGGTGGGGAGACTCCGCTGGCGGACATGCGATGCGTGAGTGCCGCCTTGGGCGAGCAGTGCATTGCGCAGTTTGAGGCACGCGGCGTGCGTTATGTGCGGCACTATCATCCGTACGTCGATGTGCCTTGGCAGACCGTGTTCCAGACGCAAGAGCCCAGTGCAGTAAGTCGCTACTGCGCTGAACACGGCATCGAGCACGAGTGGCTTGATCGCGAGACGCTCCGCACAACGCAGGTCTGCCACGGCGTTGCACGCCATCCCGCCACGGGCGAGCGACTGTATTTCAATCAAGCCCATCTATTTCACGTGTCAAGCGTGGGCGTCCAAGCCAGGCAAGACCTAATTGACTTATTCGGTGCCGATCGCTTGCCGCGTCACGCCTACTTTGGCGACGGTGGCCCCATTGCCGAGGAGGAGTTGCGTCCCGTCCGCCAAGCCTTCGACCAGGCGGCGATCTGCTTTCCCTGGCAGTCAGGGGATGTATTGCTCCTCGACAACATGCAGGTGGCCCACGGGCGCCGTCCGTTTCGCGGTCAACGCGAACATCTAGCCGTGCTGCTGGAGCTCCACTCACCCCTTGCAACCGCCTAACCGATCCCGGGTGCTTCCTCAAAAAGAGCTTTGCACAGCGCAATCATGCAAGTCGTTGTTCCGGAACGTCTCGAGGTGAGGTCCGCCGATGCCCTCATGCTTCGCGTGGAACACCACGGTTCGGGCGCTTTCCCTGTGAGCGTGCTCATCCACGGCTATGGCGAAGGGGCGTATGTCTGGAAGGCCTGTCTCAGGGACATCACGGCGTGCTCTTCGGCCTACTTGGTAAACCTGCGTGGGCACGGCGACTCCGATTGGGATCCTCAGAGACGCTACGATGCCCCGACGCACGCTCGGGACGTGGAGCACATCGTGCGCCAGGTGGCCCCGGCGGCTGCGGTGCTCATCGGGCACTCCTTGGGGGCGCTGGTCGCGCTTTTGGTCGCCGCGCGAGCGCCAACGACTGTCGCAGCGTTGGTGTTGGTGGACTTCGGTCCGACACCGGCGCGCGAGGTGTGGTTGCAGGCTCGGGACAACCTAGCTCGCAGCTTAAGAGGCTATGCCACCGTGGCCGAATATGCGTCGTGGTTGGAACGCAGTAGACCTCTCACGCAGCCTGACGTGTTGCCCCAATTGGCACACGACGCGTTGCGGGCGGATGTGCACGGCTTTACGCCGAAAGTCGATCCTGCACTGGCACGGTGGGAGTACGAGGATCTATCGGCAATCGCGGGCACTGGCCTGTGGCCCGTGCTCGCAAGCCTCACCTGTCCTGTTCTCATCGTCCGCGGCAGTGGTTCTGCGGTGCTCACCCGTGCTGAAGCGCAGCGAATGGCAGGCTCTATCGCTTACGCACGCCTTACCGAAATCGAGGCCTCAGGGCACGCGGTCGTGACGGACAATCCGCAGGAGTTGGGGCGAGTCATTCGCCACTTCATCAGTGAGCTGTGTGCCGAGCGCGTGCACGCTCAGTCCCAGCCCATATCACGCCCGAGAAGTGCGTAAAGCTCCGCGTTGTGGGGGGCAAAAAAACGCTGCAATCGATCGCGCAGCCGGCGGGGGAGCGCCGACTTATACTGTCCGACGTTGGCTGGCTTGATCGGGATCTCATGCGGAGGCAAGCCCAGGAATTGATAGATCTCACGGGCAAGGTTCGGCCCACTCTGAAAGAGATCCTCGGCGCGCAGCACTAGAACAGACTTGGGGAAGGCCTCCAGCCATCGCCGCACATGCGGGGCGTAGACGCTGTTGTGAACGAATCGGCGTTTGAACTCGCGCGGACTGTCGCGCAGCTCGTCCTCGACGCACATCTCGAGAGCTCGGGTCTCCCATCCACTGTGCCGGCGCATGTTGTAGTCAGAGCACACCCGATCCACTGGATTGCGCAAACTAATGATGCACTTTGCGTGCGGGACCAGGGTGCGGATCCGCTCAAGTGCAATCGGGCAATACAGCGTGACCGGGTCGCAGTCGCTGGTGAAGGCACCCAGCCCCTGCAAGCGTCGCTGCGCCATCTCGGCACGCCGGGGGAAGAATTTTCGATAGCCCAGCGGCGAGAACGCCGCGTGGCCATTTTTGTATCGGCCCCAGAGCCAAGCAAGCAACTTGTTGGATTCGTGATGGGAGGCAAAGCCTGGCAGGCATTGCAGATAGTTGAGCTCGTTGGTCAATGGTCGAACGTGCGCCGGGTGCGCCCAAAGCAGTTCCGTGAGTGTTGTGGTTCCACACTTCGGCGCGCCCAACACATACACCCCGGGCAAGGCGCGCCACGGGGCGGTTATGTACCGATAGGTGAGCGTAGGGGCGACATACTCTAAGATCCAGGCGGTCGAGTCTTGAGTTGGCGGGTACCGCCGCCGCCAAGGAAGTCTCATACGCGAGGGATTACTTGTCCGCTGCAGCCTGTTGCGCCGCCATTGCCTCGCGCAAGGATCGTGGACGCATATCAGTCCAGTGGCTGTTGATATAGTCCAGGCAGTTCTGTCGAGTGTCTTCGCCGTGTACAGCACGCCAACCCCCTGGTACCGGCGCAAAGGCTGGCCACAGCGAGTACTGCTCCTCATCATTGATCAGGACGAAATACGCGCTTTCATCCTCAAAAGGATTTCCCATACGGTGCACTCCTCAGATTCATGTGTTGGGTGTTGCTTGCGCCTCGCCACACTATCCCTCGCCACAACTCCATATGCAAGGGTAGAGCGTCGACCGTGAGAGAAGAGCGTTGTTTGTCGATAGCGGTGGCGCTATGGTAACGCCGCGGTGTGAGTTGGGAAGGGAGGCCGTGTGAAGGTGAGTGTCTCGGGACGAGCGCAGGCGCAGCCGGCGGAGCATCGTCTGCGCACCGTTGATGCGAGCGCGGGTCAGGCGCCGGGTATGCCACTTGTTCATCAAATCTTCTGCGAGCAAGTCCGATGTCAGCCTGATGCTCCCGCGGTCGTGTGCTCGGGCGGGCAGCTGACCTACTCCCAGCTCGATCGCCGTGCTAACCAGGTCGCCCATGCCGTGATTTCTCACGGCGTTAAACCCGATGAGATCGTGGCACTGTACTGCGAGCGCAGTCTGGGGACCTTGGCGGCCCTCTTCGGGGTCCTGAAAGCCGGCGCCGCGTACTTACCGCTAGACCCCCATTATCCGAGCGAACGGTTAGCGTTCATGCTCGAACAGAGCTCACCCGCGCTCATCCTTGCCCTAGATTCCCTCCCGCAGAAAGGGCCCTTGGGGGTACGTCCGTTGGTCAGGGTGAGCGAGACGGTGTCGTTGCCCGAGACCGACCCTCATGTCGCAGGGCTCACGGCATCAAACTTGGCCTATGTCATCTACACCTCGGGTTCCACAGGAACCCCGAAAGGCGTCATGGTGGAGCATCGCTCGCTGTGCAACTTGGTTGTTGCCCTCGGCGAGGGCTATCAGTTGCGATCCACCAGTCGCATGTTGCAGTTCGCCCCGTTTACCTTCGATGCCTCGGTGACGGAAGTGTTCGTCACGCTATGCAATGGGGGAACACTCGTGATTGCCGACCCAGAGAGTGTTCTTGTGGGCCCTCAGCTTCATCAGGTGCTCGTCTGCGATCGCATCACGCACGTGACGTTGCCTCCGTCGATTTTGAATTCATTGCCGCCGGCTGCCTCCCTGGCCGATCTCACCACCCTCGCCGTGGCCGGCGAGTCGTGCCCGATGGCCTTGGTGCAAACCTGGGCCCCCGCTCGGCGTTTCCTGAATGCCTATGGGCCAACAGAAACCACCGTCTGCGCGACCTTAAATGCGTGCCTGCCCACCGAAGGATGCTCGCCCCCCATCGGTCGGGCGATTGCCAACACGCGCGTCCACATTCTCGATGCGGCGCGACGACCCGTTGCCGTCGGTGAGGTTGGGGAAATCTACATCGGCGGCCTCGGAGTCAGTCGGGGATATCTCCAACAGCCTGCGCTCACTGCGGAACGCTTCGTACCCGACCCGTTCGATCACGCGGGCGGTGGACGGCTGTATCGCAGTGGCGATCTGGGCCGGTGGTGTGCCGATGGCACCGTGGAGTACATCGGGCGCACCGATCTTCAAGTCAAGGTCCGTGGGTTCAGGGTGGAGCCGGGGGATGTTGAGGCGGCCCTGTTGCGACACCCTGAGGTGCGGGAAGCCGTGGTGATTGCACGAGAGGATTCGCCCAGAGTGAAACGCCTGGTCGGCTATGTCGTGTTGCGAGGACCAACCACTGCGGACGAGCCCGATCAAGGTAGAGCGGAAGCGACTAGCGAACCCAGGCTACCACGGCGAGACAACGTTGCGGCCTTTCTGCGCGCGTTTCTGCGCGAAAAGCTGCCTGACTTCATGGTGCCGGAGATCCTAGTCGTCTTGCCCGCGCTACCGCTTACCCCCAGCGGCAAGATTGATCGTCGCGCCTTGCCCTCGCCGGGGTTGGGGTCCTTGTCCACACGAGATTATGAGAGGCCGCAGGGGCAGTCAGAAGAGGTATTGGCCGAGATTTGGCAGAGCCTGTTGAGTGCAGCGCCGATCGGGCGGAACGACAATTTTTTTGAGTTAGGTGGACAGTCCCTTGTGGCGGTGCAACTGCTGAACCGATTGCGTAGGTGCGGCTTCGAGGCAGACGTCGCGGATGTCTTTCGCAGTCCGACGTTGAGCGCCTTAGCGGCGGCGCTGAGGCCGACGACGGCCAACACACCACCGGAGAACGCTGCGGCAGCCGCAGGCAGCGATACGAGCGCTCGACAGCCGCCGCCACTGGTGCACCTTGATGCCTCGCAGCTTGCGGAAATCGCCCGCGCAATTCCCGGTGGAATCAACAATATCCAAGATATTTATCCCCTCACACCGTTGCAGGAGGGAATTCTTTTTCATCATTTGTTGGACAATCAGACAGTGGGTACCTACGTGTTGGTCACGCTCCTGTCTTTGCCCTCCGGGCGAGACCCCACGGGACTGATCGAGGCCCTGCAGGCCCTCATCGATCGTCACGATATCTTGAGGACGGCCGTCGCGTGGGAGAAGTTGCCTTCACCCGTTCAGATTGTGTGTCGGCGCGCGGTGGTGCCGGTTGAGTGGTTGTCCTTAGACCCTGGCGATCTCATCCCGCAGCTGCATGCGCGCATGCGACCGGAGCACCTAAGACTCGATGTGCGTACCGCGCCCCTCCTGCGCCTCCAGATCGCTGCGGACGCGGTGACTGGAAGCTGCTATGCACTGTTGCTCCTGCACCATCTCATCGGGGACCACCTCTCGTTGGAAATTCTGTTTGAGGAGCTATCGGCTCACCTTGACGGAACGCTCAACCAGCTGCCCCCGCCGGTGCCCTATCGGGAGCATGTCGCACAGGTGTTCGCGCAGAGATGGTCTGCGCAGGCGAAAGAACACTTTACGCGACAGCTCGGAGACATAACCGAATCGACGGTACCCTTCGGGGTGGCCGAGGTGCACGGGGATGGTCGGGACGTCCAAGAGGTGTTCCAAACGATCGCGCCCGAGTGGACCCACCGGGTGCGGGCCCAGGCCCGGCGTCTGTGTGTGAGTGTCGCCACGCTGATTCATGTGGCCTTTGGACTTGTGGTGGCCCGTGCGAGCGCTCGAACCGATATCGTCTACGGCAGCGTGTTGCTGGGTAGGCTCGTGGGCAGCGCAGGTGCCCGTCGCATCCTGGGGCTCTTCATTAATACCTTGCCTCTGCGCTTGCGACTTCAGGGCACCTCCACCGAGGATCTCGTCAGGCAAACGCATCGGGAGTTGGCTGAGTTGCTGCGCTACGAGCAGGCTTCCCTCTCTGAAGCGCAGCGCTGTAGCGGCCTGGCCAGCTCAGCCCCGCTGTTCACGGCGGTACTCAACTATATCCATCCGCCATCGAAACCCCCGGCCGTTGAGGCGGACCGAGCGCAGCCACTTCGCGTGCACCTCACGCGCGAGCAGACCAATTACCCGCTCATGCTATCTGTTGAAGATCGGAATGATGTCTTCGTGCTGTACGCGCAAACCGATCGTCGGATCGAGCCCTCGCGACTCACGGGCTACATGAGCGAGGCCGTGCGCGGTTTGGTGACCGCGCTGGAAGCCGAACCGACACGAGCGGCAACCAGCATTGACATTCTCAGCGCACCCGAGCGGCATCGGCTGCTCGTGGAGTGGAATGACACCGCATGCCCGCTCTGCCCTGAAACCCTGGTGACTCAGCTCGAGCGCTCAGCAGAGCAGGCCCCAGATGCGCTCGCTTTGGTGTTTGATCACACCTCGATGACCTATAGCGAGCTCCACGCCAGAGCCAATCAACTCGCACGCCATCTGGTTGCACGGGGTGTGGGCCCGGAGGACACCGTAGGCCTTGCGATCCCACGCTCGCCCGATCTGCTGGTGGGGCTGCTTGCCATCTTAAAGTGTGGTGCCGCCTATCTTCCGCTGGAGCTTGAGCAGCCGATGCAGCGCCGCGCAAGCATCATTCAGGAAGCGCGGCTGTCGCGCATCGTGACCGTCAGGGATGCCCGGGCGCTGCTCCCACAGGATGTCGAGCTAGAGATCCTCGATACGCCCGAATGGCGCTCCCGTGTGCTTGCGTACTCTTCCGCACATCTCGCGTCGCATGAGCGGAGCACCCCCCTAAATCCCGCTTGTCCCACCTACGTGATCTATACCTCCGGCACGACGGGCGCGCCTAAAGGGGTGGTCGTGACTGATGCGGCCATTGTCAATCGTCTGCGCTGGATGCAGTCGACCTACCCGCTGACGCCCGCCGATCGTGTCTTGCAGAAAACACCCTTGGGATTTGACGTGTCAGTCTGGGAGCTGCTGTGGCCTCTACTGCAGGGGGCGTGTGTCGTGCTTGCCCGTCCGCAGGGACACCAAGATGCGGAGTACCTCGGGCAGCTGCTGCGCACGAGCGAGGTCACCGTCGCGCATTTCGTGCCCTCCATGCTTGAGGTCTTTCTGACGGAATGCGACGTGCCCTATCTGCCTGCGCTCAGGCGGGTCTTCTGTAGCGGTGAGGCGCTGTCCGGGACACTTCGGCGGACGTTCCAGAGTCGCTTTCGCCACGTTGCCCTACACAACCTCTATGGACCCACTGAGGCGGCGATCGATGTGACCTCTTGGGCTTGCGAGCTGACAGAGGATCGGTTCGAGAGTACCCCGATCGGTCGGCCGATCGCTAACACCTGCCTTTATGTGCTCGATAGCGCGCTGCGGCCAACGCCGGTCGGGGTGGCCGGGGAGTTACATATTGCCGGCACCGGCTTGGCCCGTGGCTACTTGAACCGCCCGAATTTGACCGCCGAGCGATTTGTTGCCAATCCATTCGAACTCAACGGTCAGCGGATGTACCGCACGGGCGATGTGGCGCGCTGGAGCTGCGATGGACAGCTCGAGTACCTGGGACGTACCGATTCTCAGGTGAAACTGCGTGGCTATCGGATTGAACTTAGCGAGATAGAGCTGCATTTGCTGCGCCATCCGCAAGTCGCGCAAGCGGCGGTGGTTGCACGCGAAGACTCCCCCGGCGAGCGACGTCTGATCGGTTACGTGGTCACCACATCCGCCGTCGCATCACAGGAGTTGCGTCAGTTTCTCGCTAAAACGTTGCCCGACTACATGGTGCCCGTGGCGATTGTGGTGCTGTCGGCAATGCCCTTAACTGCCAACGGCAAGTTGGACCGCGCGGCGCTGCCTGCGCCGGATCTGATGGTCTCGCGGTTGTGCGCGCCGCGCTCGGCAGCCGAGCGCGCTTTGTGTGCCTTGTTTGCCGAAGTTATGGATGTTGAGCGCGTCGGGATCGAAGACAATTTTTTCGATTTAGGTGGGGACAGCATTCGCTCGATTCGATTGGCCAGTCGCGCTCGGGAGCAAGGTTTTGAGCTCACACCGCGCGACATTATGCAGTTGCAAAATGTCGCGGCCCTTGCGGCGGCCCCCGCGCGAGCCCCCACCCCGAAGGCGCTCATGGAATGCGCGTGGGGTCCACTACCGCTGACTCCCATTATGCACTGGTTGCTTGAGCGACCAGACTTCGCCTCCTCTCAGCAGGCGATCCTCCTACAGGTTCCGGTCGCCATCGGCTTGCAGCGCCTGAGCGCCGTCTTGCGGCACCTCGCCGTTCAGCACCCCGTGTTGCAGGCGCGTCTCTTGCCACGTGAGGCCCTGTTAGAAATCCCGCCGCCCGATGGGCCGACACCTCCGATCGGCCTCGAACGGGTGGATATCTCCAGTGTGGGCGACTCGGATCGCGCGAGCGTCTATGAGCAACACCGTCTGATGGCTCAAAGCCGGTTGCGCCCGCAAGAGAGCCGCATGCTTGAAGCGGTGTGGTTCGATGCGGGTGAGCGGCGGGGACGGCTCCTGCTAATGTTGCATCATCTCATCGTCGATGCGGTCTCTTGGACCATACTGCTGCAAGACTTGGAGCTCATTGCACGAGCGGTGTGCCACCAGCAAGCTCCGGTGCTCGCACCAGTGGATACGCCATTCCGGCATTGGGCGTTGCAGAGGGCACAGACGATATCGCAGCACCTGCGCGAGTTGCCGTACTGGCTCACGCAATTGCAGAAGCCGTTCTGTGGCGTGAGCGAGTCAACCCTCGAGGAGCAATACCGTGCAGGCAGCACACGCTGCCTGAAGGTCACTGTCGATGGGGCAACGACCCAGGAGTTGCTCCGGGAACTGCATGGGCTGATTCGACTGCATCCTCAAGAGGCCCTGGTGGGTGCATTTATTCTGGTCTTGCTGGACTGGTGCGCTCGCCATGAGCTGCGGTGTAGTGATGCGGTCCGGCTGGATTTGGAAGCCCATGGACGAGATGGCTACTTGGATCTGTCGCGCACGGTGGGCTGGTTCACCACCTTGTATCCAGTGTGCGTTGAGTTGGCCGGGATCGATGTGCGCGATGCACTTCACGGTGGCGCACACTTGCCGCGCGCCCTGAAGCAGATCAAAGAGCAGTTGCGGTCTATTCCCCATGAAGGGGTCGGCTATGGCGTGCTGCGTTACCTCAATCCTGATACCGCCCCCACTTTGGCACAGTGTTCCAACTCCCCGATCAGCTTCAACTACTTGGGACAGATCGAAACCCGCGCCGCTGGCGCGTGGTCCGTGGCGCCGGAGGTCGATGTGATCCAGGTAGAAGATGCACGAGCGCCTCGGTATGCACTTGAGCTCACTGCATGGGTAGAACAGGCGGCGGGCGGGCCGCAGCTGCACTCAGCGTGGCGCTGGGTGGCGCATCGGGTGGATGAGCGACGGATCCGCGATCTCGCCGAGAGCTGGCGCTCGATGCTCTGCACCCTGGTGCAATACGCGCAAGCTTCCCCCTCGAGTCTGCTCACCCCTTCGGACCTGCCGCTGGTCGCTCTCGCGTCCGAGGACATCGAGCATCTCGAGGCGATGCTGTCACGTTAGTCAGGTCACCTCGCGCGCGGAGCCCGTTATCTTGTCGGAGTTAATCGATGCGCTCCAAAGTTCAAAATATTCTGCCGCTGTCCCCCTTGCAGCACGGACTCCTCTTTCAAGCCCTGTATGATGAGCGCTACGCTGACAGCTACATCGTTCAAGAGGCTTTCGAGCTCCACGGTGTCGTGGAAGAAAGTCTCCTTAAGCGGGCTGCCGAAGTGCTCCTCGGACGCCACGCTAATTTGCGCGCGGGCTTTTTCCATCAGCAGTTAAAAGAGCCAGTGCAGGTTATCGTGCACTCGGTGCCGCTGCCGTGGCGCTCGCAAGATTTCTCGGATCTGGAGCCTTGCGCTCTCGAGGACGCCTTTCGCGAGTTCCTCCGTCACGACCAGGCCGAGAGGTTCGACCTGCAACGACCCCCGTTGCTCCGATTTACCTTCCTGCGTGCCGCGCGCGAGCGCGCATTTCTGGTGATGACGAGCCATCACCTCCTGCTGGACGGTTGGTCCATCCCGCTGGTGCTCCAGGAGTTGTTCACCCTGTACCATTCGATGGGAGATGAGGCGGCATTAAAACCGGTGGTGCCGTACGAGAACTATCTTCACTGGCTTGCGCGGCAGGATCGTCAAGCCGCGCGCGCCGCATGGCGCGAGAGGCTAGCAGGACTCAATGGACCGACGCGACTTGCTGCAGCAGCATTCACCGGCCCCGGGGAGTCGCCAGTTGGGTTCAACTGGACTCTGCCTGACAGCCTCACCGAGGCGTTGAGTCAGACAGCGCGGGCGCTGCGGATCACCGTGAGCACGCTCGTACAGGGTGCTTGGGCGATTGTGCTTAGCCGACTGACGAACCGAGACGATGTGGTGTTTGGACTCACCGTATCGGGGCGCCCCACCGAGTTACCTGGCATCGAGCAGATGGTGGGCTTGCTCACCAACACGGTTCCGATGCGGGTCAAGCTGGGCCCCAGCGAACCGATCAGTGCACTCTTACAGACGCTGCAAGACCAGCAGACGGGCTTGGCTGCCCACCAACATCTCAGTCTCGCCGACATCCAGCAGCTGGCCGGTGGTGGCGAGTTGTTTGATACCTTGCTTGTGTTTGAGAGCCGATCGGAGATGAGCGCGCGGTGGGCTCTCGAGGACGGCAGTCTGCGCGTGCACGCTAGAAAGCCCCATCGGGCAGATCCCTCACACTATCCGTTGACCTTGACGACGCTGGGGCGCGAGCGCTTGCAGTTGCATTTCAGCTATCAACCATATGTGTTCGCGCCCGCAGCGGTTGAGACTCTCGCCGAACGGCTCGAGCGGGTACTGCGCTCGATAGCCGCCGATCCACACCAGTACCTGGGTCGGTTGGTTATTTTAAGTCCGGCCGAACGAGATCAGGTGCTCACGGAGTGGAATGCGACGGGTGCGCC
>CAYNTW010000054.1:0-37637 GCA_964400085.1 uncultured Steroidobacteraceae bacterium
GGGATTGGCAGTCTCGGTGTTTGGAACGCTGGGTTCCATTTTCACGCACCGGCCGCTGGAAGGGACTGTCTGAGGCTATGGCTCATGCGCCAAAAGAAATCTTGAAGGCGCTGGCATGGGGCGTGGGTAGCCGGGGCGGCAGTTCGATGACGAGTGCTCCATCGGCCTGCTGGAACTTCAGCGGCTGGGCGAGGCCCAGCAGGTGCACGCTTTTCACGGCGCGCTTCTCGTGGCCGGCGCCGCGGCCGAGCGAAGTGATGGTCACGCGTCCGCGCGGCTCGCCGAGCGTGATGGCATAAAGCGTGTGACCTTTGGTGGTGAAACGAATGTCCTCGGCCGTGTATTCGGCGCTTTCCTTGAAGGCGCCACTCACGATCTGAGTTGGCCCTTCGCCATAAACGGTCCATGGGCGGGTCCCATGGATGGCCTCGGCGTTCACGCGCATCCAGGGCGCCAACTCGGAAACCAAGGTGTGCGATTCCGGCGGTAGGCTTCCGTCCGGGTAAAGAACCACGTTGAGGAGCAGGTTGCCGTTCTTGCTGACGATGTCAGCGAGCATCCGAATCACATCGGGTGCGGTCTTGTACCGATCGCCGTCCCTGTAGAACCAGTCGCCGTTCGATGTATCGGTCTGCCAGGGCCGCGGGTTGATGCCGCTCATGACGCCGCGTTCGACGTCCTGCACGCAGGCTTCGGGATAGAACTCCCCGGCGGTCTCGGCACCCCCCTTGCAGTTGTAAACCGCCTCGACTCTACCGTGCCTGGCGATGCTGCTGTTGTAGTAGTGCGCGACGAGCGAGCGCCCGACTTCTCCGAATGGAATGCCACCATCGGAGTAGAGCAAGTCCGGTTCGTAGGAATCGATCAAGTCGCGGACGCGATTGAACCAGATCTGATGGTAGGCGGGATTCGTCGTATACCAGGTGTCCGCATGTCCTTTGTACGGCTCGTTGTGTTTCGGATGGTAAAGATCCGCGTATTGGGGGTCGGCCCCGTCATAGTCGACGCCGAGTTTGGGCCAGAACTGGTTGTACAGGTGGCTTGGATAGAACCAATTGTGACTCGCGCCGAGGTGCTCGGATACACCGAAGCGCAGCCCGCGCCGGCGCGCCTCATCGCGCCACGCGCCGACGATGTCCCGCTTGGGACCCATTGCGAGCGCGTTCCAGCGGTGATGGCGCGAATTCCATAAATCGAAATTGTCATGGTGCACGCCCATGCTGACGAAGTATTTCGCGCCGGCCGCGACGTAAAGGTTCATCAGGGCTTGCGGATCAAACTTCTCCGCCTTCCACAGTGGAATGATGTCCTTGTAGCCGAACTCGGACGGATGCCCGTACTGCTTGAGATGTTGGGCAAAAATTGGGTGACCGGGAACGTACATCCACCGTGCATACCAATCGCCCGAGCGTCCGACGGCTTGGGGTCCCCAGTGTGCCCAGATCCCGAACTTGGCGTCGCGGAACCACTCGGGTGCCTGATAGGTCTTCAGCGAGTCCGCGGTCGGCTTGAACGGTCCACTGGCGATGGGAAGCTCATAGGCAGGTCCCGACGCCGGCGCTGGGTTGCATTGGTCGGCACGACTTGGCTGTTCTTGCGCGGCCGCGTCCACACCAAGCGCGGCCAAAAGCGGTGTACCCAACACGAATCGTCTGCTTACCATGTTACGTTTCTCACAAGTGCGGATGCTCACTGGGCGAGGGTTTCATCGAGAACGGCCGGAAGGTGCGCGGTCCAAGTGGCGTCAGCATTTTAATAGCATAGGTGAAAGAAAAGTTCACTAGCGGAATTGAGGTGGTCATCAGGAGGAATGCCGTTGACCTAGCCGGGCTGACCCTCGGTTGGGTCGTCAACCTTGGACATCGACGGCTTCCGCCTTGACGCCCAGTTCGGCGGAGATGGTCTTTGCGGTGCGCTCCAACAGTCCCTGAGCATCGTCGAGCGACATGATTTGCGAGCCGTCGATAAAGCGCAGGAAGGGTACGGTCAGTGCGGCCAGGATTTCCCCGTTCAGGTCAAAAATGGGGTAGCTGATATCGGTGACTCCCAAGGTACGTGCGCTTTCCATCCTCTCGTACCCTCGCTGGCGAACCGCACTCAAGATCGCGGCGAACGCTTTGTCCGCGGCGTTTGGCGAGGTGTAGGAAGACGCGTGCGCCTCGGCGCCGAACGCTAGCAACACGTGCCCGGAGCATGACGACTTCAGATCGATTTCCGATCCGACTCGGATGTGCAAGCCAGTCGGACCGGGGTTTTGCTGGCGCGTGATGACTAGGCCCTTGTCACCGTTGCGGATGACCAGATGGCATGACTGGTCGCTGGCAGCGCAAAACGCGCGCATCTGGGGTATGGCAATGGCGGACAGTTCCTCGGCCGAGGTCGCCCTGAACGCCAGGTGCAGCACGTGAGGTGTCACGCTGTATTTGTCGCCGTCGGATTTTCTCAGCCAACCGCGGCGTTCCATGACGACAATGATGCGGAAGATCTCGGGGAGCGACAGTTCGATTCCAGCCGCGATCTCGGAGACCGTCAGGCCCTTCTTCTCCTTGGCTAGCAGCTCGAGGACATTGAAGCCCTTCTCCAGCGCGGGAGCCGAGTAAGTCGTCGTTCGACCCCGCTTCGGGCCTGTGGATTTGGCGCTTTTCACCACGGTCTTCTCGCTTGGCGCTGCTCGGCATCACCGGCGCGTGTGGCCTCAATTCGTAGCATCATCGGGCTGCTCAGCAAGGTCGTAAATCTTCTGCATGGGGACCCATTTCTGGCCCGGTTCGCCCCAGGGTAGGGGCCGTTGAAACTGCCACATGAGCTCTTCCCAGCGCTGCACGTCTGGGTTGTTCGCATCTGCTTGCGCCTTCGCTTGCAATGAGAACTCGGCGCTACCTTCCAGAATCATGAACAACCGGTTACCCGACAAGTAGATTTCAAGGACCTCGATCCCGCTCGCACGCAGAGCGCGCGTGACGGCGACAGGTGGACCGCCGGGCGCATGATAGCGTTGGTACTGCTCGATCACGGCCGGATCGTCTTTGAGATCGAGTGCGAAGCACATGCGAACGCTGGACATGAGCATCTCCTGGGTAGTCGAGTCACTAGAGAGTACTTGAGAGCGGCTCGAGAAGGCCACTTGCATATATGACATTTGATTTTCCATATGCTATAAGCTCAGGCATTCTGCTTGCATGTATGAGCACTCCGATGATGATGGATGTGGT
Source organism: uncultured Steroidobacteraceae bacterium (assembly GCA_964400085.1). GTDB lineage: Bacteria > Pseudomonadota > Gammaproteobacteria > Steroidobacterales > Steroidobacteraceae > 13-2-20CM-66-19. The sequence goes on from CAYNTW010000054.1 coordinate 3,213, forward strand.
GATTTGCCAGCGCCCCGGTACGCTGACTGTCGAGCAACGACCCGTGCCCACGCCCGGCCCCAACGAGGTGTTGGTTCGCGTGCGGCGAGTCGGAGTGTGCGGTACCGATCTGCACATCTTCCGCGGCGTCCAACCGTTTCTCACTTATCCGCGCGTGATGGGTCACGAACTCTCGGGTGAAGTCGTCCGAGCGCCTGAAGGCTCGAGTCTCACGCCGGGAGAGCCGGTTTATGTGGTGCCGTATTTATCGTGCGGGAAATGCAGTGCATGTCGCAAGGACCGGCCGAACTGCTGCAAGGCTCTCGAGGTACTTGGCGTGCATCGTGACGGCGCCCTTGCGCAGTACATTTCTGTACCCGAACGGTTTGCGTTTTCGGCGCGTGGGGTGTCGCTCGACGAGGCCGCCATGATCGAATTTCTCTCGATCGGAGCCCACGCTGTGCGGCGTAGCGGACTCGGGCCGGATCAGCGCGTTCTGATCTGTGGAAGTGGCCCCATCGGAATTGCCTGTGCGTTGTTCTCGAAGCTCCGTGGCAGTGAGGTCACCGTTGTCGATATGCGACCGGAGCGGCTGTCCTTGTGCACGGAGAAGCTTGGGGTCGATCATGCACTCGAGGTTACACCCGACATCGATGCGCGGCTGCTGTCTATCAGCGGTGGCGACATGTTCGACGTAGTGTTCGATGCGACCGGCAGCGCTGCGGCAATGCAAGCCAACTTTCGCTATATCGCGCACGCTGGCACCTACGTGCTCGTGTCAGTGGTGAACGCCGACATTACGTTCTCCGACCCCGAATTTCACAAGCGTGAAGCGACCCTGATGGCGAGCCGCAATGCCACAGCCGCGGACTTTGAATTCGTCATTGAATGTATTCGTTCAGGCAGGATACCGATCGAGCACTTGCATACCCATAGTGCGCCGCTGGTGCAACTGCCTACGACACTCCCAGAGTGGCTCAAGCCAGAGTCCAGGGTGATCAAAGCCATAGTGGAATGTTGATGTGCCTCGAAGGCCCATCCGCCTCATCTAGGTAGTTGGCCGTTTGGCCGCAACGGGTGGGAATATGAGAACGGTTACGACCGTTTTTCTCTGCCTGACGATCACGTTGCCGCCCGCGAACGCCCACCCGGCTGGCGTGGATGAGCCGGCGTCCGGGCCGGGCTATTGCTCCGGTGCAACCGGTTCGTTTTCGAAAGACTCCACGCGCGGCGGCTGGAGCGCCTGGGGTGTAAGCCCTGGCAACACCCGCTTTCAGGCGGCGGAGGTCGGTCTGACGGCGGACAATGTAGGTCGCCTTCGATTGAAGTGGGCATTCGGTTTCGTTGGTGCAACGCTTGCGTTCAGTCAGCCGGCGATCTCCAACAAGCTACTTTTCGTAGGAAGCCAGTCGGGCGCTGTGTATGCACTCGATGCGCGCTCCGGCTGTATTCGGTGGACGTTCAAGGCTCAAGCGCCTGTTCGTACCGGGTTCGCTGTCGGATCCCCTCCCACCCGTCACAACCGGAATACGCTGCTCTTCTTCGGCGACCAGCGGGGTGCCGTCTATGCGCTGGACGCCGAATCGGGCGGATTGCGTTGGCAGATGAAGCCGGACGCGCATCCTGCGGCGATGATTACGGGCACACCACAGCTCTGGGAAGGACAGCTCTTCGTCCCCGTTGCCTCGTACGAGGAGAACTACGCTCCTGATCCGGGTTATCAGTGCTGCACATTTCGAGGCAGCGTTGTGGCCTACGAAGCCCTTACCGGCCGGGTCATGTGGAAAACCTATACCATCGCCGACCGGCCCCGCGCGACCCGCAAGAGTCAGGCCGGCACGCAACTTTGGGGACCTTCGGGCGCTGCTGTCTGGTCAACGCCGACATTGGATCCACAGAACGAAGTGCTTTATGTCGGCACGGGAAACAACTACTCCGATCCGCTCACCGCATCGAGCGACGCCATCGTGGCAATGCGCATGGCGACCGGCCACATCCTTTGGATGCGGCAGCTCACGGCCGGGGATGCCTACAACGGCGCGTGCGAGGACTTTCTGGATCCAACGCATTCCAACTGTCCGCCAAACAGGGGCTCCGATTTCGACTTCGGAGCCCCGCCGATTCTCGTGAGCGCGCAGAATGGCCATCCGGTCCTGGTTGCCCCGCAGAAGTCGGGTCTCGTCTATGGTCTAGACCCCTCGAGAGCGGGCACCGTCCTGTGGACGACAAGGATTGGGAAGGGTGGTCCGTTGGGTGGAGTCGAGTGGGGGGCCGCCAGCGATGGCGCGAAGGTCTACGTCGCGAACTCCGACTGTGACTGGAAGACGTTTGAAAGGGTCATTGACGGAAAGAAAGAGTCCTACGTGGACATGGACCCGCAGAAGGGAGGCGGGTTGTTCGCACTTCGCGTGAACGACGGCAGCAAACTCTGGGAGTCCGGAGCGGCGAGAGCCTGTGCCGGTCGTGAACATTGCAGCCCGGCTCAACTTGCCCCGGTCACCGCTATTGCAGGAGTGGTCTTCTCCGGCAGCCTGGACGGCCATGTGCGCGCCTATTCCAGCGAGTCTGGTGAGATCCTTTGGGATTACGACACTTCGCGGGAATTTTCTACGGTCAATGGGGTCGCCGCGCATGGCGGCTCGTTGAACGGGGCGGGCGCCATCGTTGTGGACGGCACGGTCTACGTGAGCTCAGGTTATAGCCGCTTTGGCGAAGCGGCAGGAAATGTGCTCCTCGCGTTTTCCTTGGGAGACAGCTGAGGGTCCGCGGGCTCGGCCGTGGCGTTTCGGCAGTGAGGACTACCTCGCCGCTCGCTCGGTTGGAGGCTCGAAGCTCTCTCCAACGGATCGAGTCGAGGTACGATGGCATCCTTCACTCGCACAGGCAATGGCCGATCGAGCGCTGGCCATCCACGCTGCAGTTACCGATGTTGGCCAAGCGGCCGCCTGAGGGTCGCAACTAAAGGAGTTATCTTGGCAAAGACAGTACCCCGGTGGTTATTGGTGTTCCTCGCCGGTTTGCCGCTTGTCGGCGCGGTCGCGGCGAGCGGCACTCCCGAACCCGAGCCGGATGCTGCGAACGTCGACCTGCACTGGGGCGTAAAGATCCCTTTGCGCGATGGTGTTCGACTGAATGCCACGGTGTACACACCGCGGGAACAGAAAGCGCCGGCCCCATGCATCTTCACGCTTACGCCTTATATTGCCGAGAGTTACCACGGGCGCGGAGTCTATTTCGCAGCTCACGGCTATCCCTTCCTGACCGTCGATGTCCGTGGTCGCGGTAATTCGGAAGGCGAGTTCCACCCCCTGATCCAGGAGGCTCACGACGGGTATGACGTGGTGGAATGGCTCGCCGCTCAGCCCTACTGTAACGGCAAGGTCACGATGTGGGGCGGTTCCTATGCCGGCTACGATCAGTGGGCAACCGCGAAAGAATTTCCGCCGCACCTCGCTACGATCGTGCCCGTGGCCTCACCGTACGCTGGTGTTGATTTTCCGATGTTCGGCAACGTTTTCTCGCCATACGACATGCAGTGGCTGACTCTGACGAGCGGTCACACCGCGCAAGACAATATCTTCGGGGATAAGCTCTACTGGGCAACGAAGTATCGGCAATGGCTCGAGTCCGGTGCGCCGTTCAAAAGCCTGGACACGCTCCTTGGCAACCCGTCGGCGATCTTCCAGGAATGGGTCGCCCATCCGCACGCCGAGGCGTTCTGGGATCGTTACAACCCAACCGCGGATCAGTTTGCGAAGCTCTCTATCCCGATACTGACGATCACGGGAAGTCACGACGGTGATCAGCCGGGCGCGCTCACCTACTATCGCGAGCATATGAAGAACGCGCTGCCGGAAGCGCGCGCGAGACACTATCTTGTGATAGGTCCTTGGGATCACGCCGGAACCCGTACGCCGAGTGCGAAGTTCGGGGGACTGACATTTGGCTCTGCAAGCCTGGTGGATCTCCCGAAACTACACCTCGACTGGTACCGGTGGACCATGCAAGCGGGTCCGAAACCCGAGTTCTTGAAGAACAAGGTCGCCTATTACGTCATGTTTGCCGACAAGTGGCGCTATGCCGATACGCTCGAAGCCGTCACGGGCCAAGTACGTGCATTGCATCTGGACTCGCTCAGCAATGCTGATGACGTGCTCGCTTCCGGCTCGCTCGGCAGTGAACCGTCCCGTGGCAAGCCGGATCGATACATCTACGATCCTCGCGACGTGACCAATGCGAAGCTCGAGGCCAGTCTCGATCCCGACAGTCTGGTCGACCAACGCATGATGTACGCGCTCCGCGGCAAGGAGTTGGTATACCACAGCGTGCCCTTCGCAACGGACACCGAGGTCAGTGGGTTCTTCAAGCTCACTACCTGGATCGCGATAAATCAGCCTGACACCGACTTCGCGGTCAAGGTCTACGAGATCCGCGAGGATGGTAGCAGCATTCCCCTCACCAGCGACGTGCTCCGGGCACGGTACCGTGAGGGCTTCCGCGAGCCCAGGCTCATCCAGACGAAAGAGCCCCTGCGCTATAGTTTCGAAGGCTTCACGTTCGTCTCCCAGGAGATCAAGAGAGGCAGCCGACTCCGCCTGGTCATTGCACCGGTGAATTCCATCTACAGCGAGAAGAACTACAACTCGGGCGGCCTCGTTGCTGAGGAATCAATGCGCGACGCCCGTCCCGTGACCGTAATCCTGTATCACGACAGTGCGCATCCGAGCACGCTGTTCGTGCCCCTAGGCGTCCCGACGGCCGCCGAGCCAACCGAACCAGTTTCAACCACTGCGAGGCATTTCGAATGAGTCCACAGGTTGAATGGCGATGGCTTGCGTTTCAGATCCGTTGGCGATCCAGCAGCTCGGCGCGGGGTGGACTGTCAAGTCAATTTTACTCAATGACCGCGCAAAAATACTCAATCACTGAGTAACGGTGGAACGCCCTTAGCGCAGTCGGCGGCTTGCCGATGCCCCTATGGGGACGCGACGCCCTGACGGCGAGCCCGCGCAAGTGCTCGTCCGGAGAATATCGTCCGCCAACTCGGTTAGTGAGCAGCTGGGGCTTGCGTCCGCGGCGCGGCGCTTTTGATCTCGCATTCAGTCTCCAACTGCTCCAACCACTCATCCGGCGTCAAGGTAGTGTCCAATATGAGACTCTGCCGCTTTACGGTCGCAAAGTCCCCGGGTGTCAGGTAACGCATGAAGAGCAGCCGCCTTTCCCATGTTTCTCTCGTCTGACTATCGATGGTGTCGATGGAATTAGTCAGGCCCGTCTCTGCCAAAAACATCTTCCAGCGCTGGTTCAGGTCCAGCTCTCGGAATTCGATCTTGAATGTAAAACGGCGTAGGGCCGCCACATCGAGGTTGTGAAATAGGTTCGTCGCCACCACGACGATTCCGTCGAACCGTTCCATTCGCTGCAACAGCTCATTGGTCTGAGTGACTTCCCAGCTATGATGCGCGAGCTCGCGGCTGCGTAGAAAGCTGTCGCCTTCATCGAAAAATAGCATCGCGTCTTCTGCCGCGGCTTCCTCGAATGCTGCTGCGATATTCTTCTCCGATTCACCGAGCCATTTGCTCAACAATGCCGCGGCACTCTTGCTGACGAGCGGCAGTTCGAGCTCGCTAGCGAGGTGCTCGGTAAATTGAGTCTTCCCAGTACCCGGTGGGCCATACAGGAGAAGTGACCCTTTGGGCCGCCGCCGCAGACTCTTCAGGATCTGTTGCGGGCTGAAACGGCCGGCGGTATTCAGATACTCGAGTGAATAGTGGGTTACCGACGGTTTGAAGCGATCGGTCAGGTCGCGCGACAGGGCACGTTGGCTGCGCTCCACCGCTTGAACGATGGCTTGGTCCCGATCCGATTTTGTTGCCGGGCCCGCCAGACGCGCGGCTTTGGCTGCCGACTCGAGCTGGGCGCTCGAGACCCCTTCCAGGGTGAGGATCCTCTCGGTGGCCGCCTTGCTCAAACGCAACCTCTTCAGGCGAAGTTTGATGGCCTGCTGTTGCGCCGATCGTTCTGCTTTTTTCAACGGCGCGTGGAAAATGAACCGGGCTATTGTGTCGTCGGGAAGATTGGCAATGTCAGATCCCAGCCACACGGCGGGTACCGCGTTGGTCGTCAACAGGTTTTCATCGAAGGGGAGGCTCTCTTCTTCCGTAGTCTCGATTCCGAAAAGTGCGCGCAGCCATTGGGATGGCAGAGTGTGTAGAACGTCAGCCGGCCGTTCGATGACGAGCACTGCTGAATCGGCTCTCTTCGCGAGCAGTTGAAATGCTACGAATGTCAGGGATGGAAGCACGTGCCGAGGGGCTTCTTCGTGGCGACGCACCCTCCAGGGGATGCGACCGGCTTCTGTCACGATGGTCTGGAGCAGTTGGCGCTTTTCCAAGGAGACATCTCCGTAGAGGAGAAGATTGACGCCCGGCTCGTGCGCATTCCGTAGCAAGCGGACGGCCAGAGTCAGATCTTCCTCGAGAAGTCGGGCGGGCCTCCCGGAGCCAACCTTCTCATCGAGCGGTTCCAGCAGCGCCTCGGTGAGCGTGTCGGCCCCGGCTAGCAAGTCGACCCAGAATGTCGATACCGTTGCCAAACGTATCCGCCGTTCCGCCATTTGCAGCAACCCGCTCAGGCGAAGCGGCGAACGTGGCCGGAGAGCCTTGGCGAGCTCCTCCGTGGAGGTGTCGAACAGGGCAGTCCAAAGCACTCCTGCCGTCCACCGGTCCGAGGCCAATTGCTCGAACAGTCCACTGAGCTCGTCCGATACTGTCGTCAGAAACGCGAATGACAGGATCTCCTGTTCCAAAGGGGAGAGCTTGAGAGCCTCGCCCAGCTCCGTGATGCGGGCAGCGAAAGGGGAGATAGCCTCGTCCGTCGCTAGCTCCAATATCTGCAAGCGTGAAAGCTTCCCCTGCATTTCCAAGGCCAGCGCCATGAACTCGCTCGCGTGGCGATTTACCCAGTCGTGAATCGCATACCCCTCGAGCACGAGGCGCGCATGCTCTGCGCTGGTTCGCCCCGAGAAGACATGATTGACTTGAGTGAGCAACTTCATCATCCGTTCCAAGGAGAGACGCTTCGCGCGCTCGCTCTGTTGAATGCGCATGACTTCCTCGGGCCATTCGATGATGTCGCCGATGCTTGCATACCATGCCGCGAAGGCGACGGGATTGTTCAACAGGCTGTTGGCCAACGATGGTTTGGTCGCCAGTCGTGATAGCCATACGATCGTCTGAGGGATGAAGAGCGGAGAATTGCTCGGCATCGAAATCACCCTGTTGTTGAGATTCGTTCCCGGAAGCGCGCCCGGATATCGTGGAATTTGCGGATGTATATATACTACAGAATGGAGTTTACGCATTGGAAGTGTTTGTTTAAAGGGAGCCCGACGACGAAGCTCTAAGAGTGATGCTCCCCTTCACGTCTGGTTGTGCGCGGCGCGGTAACGTGGGAGTCACCGAGTACTTGCCGCACGTCATTCAATACGCGTTTGCACGCGTGGCGCCGTTACCGTCAGATTATGGCTCCAGGCGCAGAAATGATCTGAAGCGCATCAACTCCAGCTCCAATTCGTCGCGAAAGGTCCGCTCCCTCGGTGCGCTGCCGCGCGCAAACCCGAAGGAGGTGTGCAACTTGCCGTCGACGACGCTGAGGTTTCCCCAGCCGATCACCTCATCCCGCCACAGTAATGGGAGCGCGTAATAGCCGAATTTGCGCTTCGGCGCCGGAGTATATGCCTCGAAGCGATACTCCCAACCCCACAGGATGCCGAAACGCCGCCGATCCCAGACGACGGGATCGAAAGGAGCCAACAGCCTGACACGATCGTCCGGCTGCCAGCGCTTGGACATAGGTGACTCGTTCGCGGGCCAGTACCAATGGACACCGTCGAGGCGTATTTGAGCGAAGCGCCCCTTGGCCCGGGCCAGAGTCGCCGCACGTTTCTTTCTCCATTGTGGCACGCCGCGACACAAGAGACTGAGGAGTTGGCCGAGGCTCGCAGCCGGTAGCGGCGCGTACTGGGCCATCACAACATCGACGAGTGCATCGAAGCGCGCGTTATCACTAGCCATGTCCGAAGGATCCGGTAGATCGCATCGGACAGCGTACACTCGGATTCCTCCCTCGCGACGGGCTACTCTCAGCAGGCCGCGATAGTGCATTTGTTCGAGCAGATAGGTCGTCGCGTTGCTCGTTCCCCCCCACCAGTTGGTCGTTTTCCCGTGCGCGAAATGGGAATCCACCAAGCGGGGATGCACAGTGCCGCGTTCGCGGACGAACTCCAGGATGGCCTGAGCCTTTCTGCTGCGCGCGGTGGACCACTTGGTTCGTGGCACGCGGGGATGCATGAGTGCATGGATTGAGCGCGGCAGGTAACCATAATTGACGAAGAAATCTTCTTCCACGTCCAAGCGCGGGTAGCAGCGCTCGAGATCTCCGACGTGGTAATTCGCAACCCGATGACGCAGTGTCAGATCCTGCGCTCGCGCCGGGGCGCGAATGGGGTCCGCCTGCACAAAGCCCAGCTTTCGAATGGCTCTCCCCAGTTGGGTCGGCTTGAACAGCGAGCGCGCTACGGCGTAGCGGCGTATGTGGTCGAGAGTGATGCGCAAGCGTTGAGGATCGAGTCTATTTGGGGTTCAGCGAAAGAATCCAGCGTGCGATCGCTCGCGCATCCTCGAGACTCACCCGTTCGTTGGCGACCATCGGAATGTTGCCCCAGTTGCCGGCTCCGCCATAGATGATCTTGCGCGCCAGGCGTTCCTCCGCCGCGGGCCCCTCGGCTGAGTAGCGCAGCGCCACTGCCTGGAAGGGTGGACCAATGCGGATCTCCTGAATGGCGTGGCACTCGTCGCAATGCTGCTGGGCCGCGAGTGGCGAAAGCCCCTGCGCAGGAGTTGCGGCCATCGCAAGTGTTTGGACGGCCGAAATCATGGCGAGCGCCAGCGACGGCCGGATTCGCAACTTCGCTGCGGCGCTCATCGTGACACCTCAGCTCCTGAGACGCCATCACCCGGGTCGATCAGCAGGACCATTCGTGGGCCGCGGACGTGCTCGACGATGTTGGCATAGGAGGTCACCAGGAACCCGCTACTACGATCAACGTGCACCATGCGGAGAAAACCGCGCTCTCGAGGTAATGGTAACACACCGATGTTTTGCGTGCGCGGATCAAAGCGATAGATAACATCCGCATTTGAGGTTGGGATCCATACAACCTTGCGGACAGGGTCCCACGTAGTTGCGTACGGTGCGCTGGCCCGATCCGGCAGATCATAGATGCCCAGCATGCGGTGGGACTTGGTATCGTACGCCGCCAACTGACCGGCGCCGTACAGGGCGAGGTAAAGGATCCCGTCATCGGACATGGACATGCGCCGCGGACCCGCTGTATGGCTTTCAAACTCGACGTGCCGCTCGAACTGCGACGTCTCGGTATTGAAGCTACCGAAGCTGCCGATACCGAGCTGGCAATACCACACGTGCACGCGATCCGGGCTCATCGCAAGCCCGTAAACCTGCTCGTTACCCTCGCGCCCTGGCACCGGCGGGATCTTGAACTCTCCGGTCTTGCCGCTTCGAGGGTCGAGCCAGCCAACCGCGTTGTTCATGATATCGGAGAACCAGATCCTTCCTTGCCGGTCGGTGACGACGCGGTGGTCCGCGTCAAAGGAGATATCGTGCACGCCGATCGGGTGGCCGCCCGGCTTATTGAGCCGCCACAACTTGAACTGCTCGGTGCGCGTGTCGAGCCGCATCAGCGCATTCGGAAAAAACGAAGTTGCCCAGACACCCCCGTCACCCGGCACCAGAGTATGAGGACCCCAGATCTCCTTGCCGGGGATCGTAAAATCCTTCACCGCGCCGGAGCGGGTGTCGATGCGGATCACGCGGTTGGAGCTGACATCGGCTGCATAAAGGAAATCCGTGCTGCCGAACGGCACGGCCTCCCGTATTGCGTTGGGTGCGGGTACTTCAAACTCCCGGATCGTCGTGCGCGGCGTAACGACCAGTGGCGCTCCATAGTGGTAACCCCGAACTTCGCGCAGCGGACCCTGCAACGCTTTGACTAAAAGCTTCGCGGTTGGCGCCGGGTCGCCGCCGGAATACACGTTCTCGCCCGATGGCACGAACCCACCGGCGCGGCCGAACTCGACACTGGAGACGTAGTTCATCTGCTTGACGATCGCCGTCCAGGCCTCCTCACGCGCCTCGGGAGACTGTGTCTGTGGAGTATCGTCCAGGAGTTTGGCGTAATCTCGCACCTCGGGAGCCGGCATCTGGTGACAGGCCACGCAGGCCATGACAAGCCCCTCGCGGTCGGCCTGGTGGGTGAAGTCCTTCAGATACGCCGAGGCTGGCGCGACCCCGGCCTGATTGGCCTCGGGGTGCATCAGGATGGTGACCGGCGCGCTCTCGGTTGGAATGTCGCGCTCGATTTGGCGATATCCCAGAGTTCTCACGTTCAGGGTGCCGGACGGAGCGTTGGAGGCAAATTCGAACTCGCCTCGCTCGTTCGTGAAAACGGTTGTGGCCGTGGCGCCTGGTAAATTCCTAGCTTTCGTGAGGGTAACCATTGCCTGCGCCAGGGGACCGCCGTTCAGATCACTGACCCGGCCATGCACGTCTGCGAGTGCGATGCCGCACAGTGACGCCATGGCGGTTGCTATCGACGCTGCCTCGGCGAGCTTGAGATGCAGTCGCACAGCGCTTTCCCCTTTGATGTCGCTGGAACTACTTGGATTGTGCGCCACGCGCGCCATTCATGTTCCGCGCAGCAGCGGCGGCAACCGCCAGATGGCCGGTAAGCAGCTGATACGCCAGCTCATGCTACCAGCGATCCGCGCTGGGATACCTGAAATGACTGATGATTCAGGCGGCCACATACTCTACTGGTAGGATAGAGACGATCCGGCGTGGCAACCGGCGCCTACAGCCGTGGAGGTCTTTCGGGATGACTGTCGACGTGTTGGTCCTGTTGTTCCCACTCGTTCTGGCCATTCACAACCTCGATGAATACCTTCGCTATGAAGATTTCATCCGAATCTATCATCCGCGCCTCCCGGCAAAGCTGACAACCCGGACCGCGGTGTTCTGGGCGGCCACCGCGTTGACAGCGTTCGCGGCGCTCATCTGTATCGGCGCGTTCATCTCGCGGAGCCCGACCCTCATGCTGATCGCGAAGGTCTCGATCTGCGCGTTGATGTTGAATGCCGTCAGTCACTGTGCATTGTCCATCAAGCGGCGCGTCCTACTGCCCGGGACCCGATCGGCCGGCCTGCTCGTGCTCCCATACTCAGTGCTCGCGCTCGCGGTCATGCGATCCCATGGCGGCGAATCCGCCGGTGACCTGCTGCGCTACGCCGCGCTCGGCGCGATCGCTATTCCGGTTGCGGTCGCGTGCTTCCTGTGCATTGGCTACGCCATCGCCAGCATTCCTACGCCGACGGGCTCGCGCTTGCGCCGATCTGCCTCAATCCTCAGGCAGCCAGACCGTAATCGTCACTCCAATTGATGATAACCTGGCTATCGAGTCTCGACCTTGGTGCATTCACAAGGAAAGTTGGTGATGAAGATTGCTGCCGCACTCGCGCTTTGCGGAGTCTTGCTGTCGCTTGGGGGGATCGCGACAGCCGACCCCACGAAGGATTGTCATATTGGCTCATATCGCCTGAATGACGGCACGGCCGTCGACATTGCGGCTTCGGACGACAACACGCTGCGGTGGCGGATGTTCACTGGTGAGACTGGCAAGCTGCACTCACAGGCAAATGGCACATGGAGCAGCACCTATGGTTGGTCGGATCGACCGGACGGCAAGATCCTCTCGTTCTCCGACTGTGGGAAGGGCCAGATAACCTTTGGCGAGGAGTCAGGCAGGCGCATCGAGTTCGATGTGAGCAATGTCACTTTCGAGAGCAACGGCGCGAAGTTGGTCGGGAGACTGGTGTTACCACATGGCAGTGGCAAGGTCTCCGTCGTCGTGCTGGTGCACGGCGCCGAGCACGATTCCGCCCTCGACTCTTATGCCTTACAGCGGATGTTTCCCGCCCAGGGCATCGGAGCGTTTGTGTACGACAAGCGCGGCACCGGTGTGTCTGGTGGCACATACACCCAGGATTTTGACCTTCTCGCCAGGGACGCCATCGCCGCTATGAATCAAGCCAAGCGGCTCGCCGGCGCTCGGTTGGGACGTATCGGTTATCAAGGAGGGAGCCAAGGCGGTTGGGTCGTACCGCTAGCGGCGAACCGCGCGCCAGTGGACTTCGCGATCGTAAGTTTCGGCCTCGCGGTCACACCGTTGGAGGAGGACCAGGAAAGCGTCGCGCTGGACATGTCTCTCCACCATCATTCCGCCGCGGACACCGCCAAGGCCCTGCATTTGGCACGCGCTGGCGACCATGTCGTCGAGACCGGCGGGAAGGAGGGCTATGAGGCATTCGATGCCCTACGTCAGAAATACAAGTCAGAGCCCTGGTACAAAGATGTGCATGGTGATTTCCTGAGCTACATTCTGCCCCTCAACCAGCAACAGATCGTTGCTGTCATTGCTCAGTACCTCGGTTTCGAGACACCGTTCCACTACGAGCCCATGCCGACCTTACGAGCCTCCACTACACCGCAGCTGTGGGTGCTCGGCAGCGACGATATGCAAGCCCCTAGCGCCGAGACCGCCAAGCGCATCAAATCTTTGATAGAAGAGGGTAAGGATTACACCCTCGCGGTCTATCCCGGTGCGGAGCACGGCATGACCGAATATGAGCTGAGCGAAAAGGGCGAGCGCATCTCCACCCGTTTTGCGCCCGGCTATTTCCAGATGATGGCCGATTTCATCCGTGACGGTTGCATAGGCGAGCACTATGGGAAGGCAGAGATCACCCGGCCAATGCGACGCTCAAACCCGCGATAACCCGAACGAGCAGCCGATCTCCCGCCTATTCCGAGAAAGCGGTCGAGCGCTCGATCATTCTGCCAAAATGCAAACGGTCGCACAGGAACGCAATTCGGCTGTCAGGCCGTGCCCGCGACTCGTCCTCGAGCGTCGCCAACATTTCCCTCTTGAGGCTCAAACGCGGGAAGCGAGACACGACTTCGTCAATCTGGTCGCGTTGCAGAACGTAAAGGCCCAGACCCGCGACATCAGCGCCTGATCCGACGCGCACCATACTCGCCTCCTTGCCGTGGCGGTCGGCAACCAGGACGTTGAGATGCAGCGTGATCGCATTGGCAGTGAGCTCTGCGCGGCGATCGCTCCATCCGTGCTTGCGTGCCAATTCGCATGCTTTCCGCGCCCCCACCTGCGTGAAGCAGTGCCCAGGGTCGGCAGTTTGGCGGCCGTGTTCGGTCAGGCCGAGATCGTGAAGCATCAGCGCGGTGAAGACCGCCTCGTCGTCAAAGGGCCTCGAGTCCTGATCGAGTAGACGCGCCCAGAAATAGGAGCGCGCGCAATGATGGAACAGGAACGGCTTGCCGAGATCCTGAGACAACGCAATCGCTTCGCGCGTGATCGAGGAGTCCGGCGGCACGATATCCTTGACCTCGCGCAGGCGGATCTTAAGCCCCGACCGTTTCCGCATTCCGGCCGCCGCTCGCGCCAGCACGGCCTGACCGATTAGCGTGAGCCGTTCGTGCCATGCGAGCCTACCGCCTGTCCGTTCGATCCAACTCATCGTACCCAGCTTGGTCATGCCGTCTCCGAAGAGCCGGGCGATCAGTCCCGGCAACAGAGCGGGATTGTGGATCGGTCGCCGGTTGGCGAAAATGTCAATTCCATGCGCATTTCCGCCAACCGGCCCGTGCACCCTCGAAAGATCGTCTTTGTGCTGTTCGATGGGGCGCAGTTGCTGGACATGGCCGGGCCAGCCGACGCGTTTTTTGTCGCTAATGAGTTCGTCGCGGCGCCGGCTTACACTGTCGAATTCGCGTCCGTGCACGGCGGAAAGGTGACGGTCACGAACGGCCTGCGGTGCGAAACAGTGCCGCTGCGTCGAGTTGCGATTTCTCGCATCGATACGCTGATCATTGTCGGCGGGGGGCGCGACGGACTCGTGGCCGCGATCAGCGACGATCGTCTCCGGCAATGGGTGGTCAAAGCCGCGCCGCAGGTACGCAGACTGGCGTCCGTTTGTTCCGGTTCGTTCGCATTAGCCCACTGGGGCCTGCTCCGGAGCCGACGCGCGACGACCCACTGGTCGGCCGCCGAAACTTTCCGGAAGCACTACCCGACGGTGCGGGTCGAAGCGGACTCGCTGTACGTTGAGGACGGTAACGTATGGACATCAGGCGGTGTCACGTCCGGGATTGACATGAGTCTCGCGATGGTCGAAGCGGATCACGGCCGCTGGCTCGCGACCCGCGTCGCGCGCCAACTTGTGCTAACGGCGAGGCGCGTTGGCAATCAAGCGCAGTACTCCTCTGAGTTGCAAGCGCAAGCCGGCCGGTATGGTGAGTTGGTCGAATGGATCCGAAGGAACATCGGCAGAAGACTTGACCTGGTGACACTGGCCGCGCGCGCGGGCGAGTCCGAGCGCACATTCTCCCGCGGCTTCAAGGCGCAGACGTCGTCGACACCGGCACGCTTTGTCGAGACGCTGCGCTTGCAAGCAGCGCGACACCGGCTCGAGGGCGGGGCGTCGGTCAAGGCCACCGCCCGGGCGGTGGGATTCGCTTCTCCTGAGCACCTATCCCGCGTGTTCAAGCGTCGCTTGGCAATGTCGCCATTGGAGTATCGGCGGGCACACTTCGGGGATCGCTGAGCCTTGTGCTGCATAGAACAACGAAACAGGATGTTTCGATCGCACGGCGAGTATTGAGCCTGCATGCGAACTGCGGGAAAATGACAATAGGTTCGGGGCGATCCGGGTCAATAAGGCGAGCACGGCTATGACAGTCCTCAAGCGCGACACACATCATCATACTTACGCCGACTATCTCATGTGGTCCGGCACTTATGGTGATGAACTGATCGATGGCACTGCCTATGTCAGAGAGCCGCCTGCTCCATCACCGTCGCACCAGGGGATTGTCGCTGAGCTCTGTCGCCAGATAGGTAGTGCACTCAAGGGCAAACCCTGGCGTGTCTACGTCGCTCCGTTTGACATCCGCTTACCCAAGTCCACCGAGGAGGACGACCAAGTTGATACCGTAGTGCAACCCGATGTATTCATCGTTTGCGACCTTCAGAAGATCGACGCACGCGGCATGCGCGGTGCCCCCGATTGGCTCGCAGAAGTGCTCTCACCGGGTACGGCTAGGCACGATCAGATCGTCAAACTTCCCGTTTACGAGCGCGCCGGCGTCCGCGAGGTCTGGCTCATAGATCCCATCAGCTGCACGCTGACCCTGCACCGGCTCGAGGCTGGCCGTTACGGACGCGCGACCCTTCTGAAGCTCGAAGGACGAACACAACTGACTGCCGTTCCCGGCGTCACCATCGATTGGGACGAGGTGCTCGCCAAGATTTCGTAAACGGATGCGCGGGCCGTGTCAGCCGAGAGCGCGCCAAAGCGCAAAAAACTATGCGAGTTGAAGGTCTGCCGAAGTAAATTGCAGCGCGGCCAAGCGCGCATACAACGGGCTGTGCTTTAGCAACTCGGCGTGCGTACCCACTGAGATTTTGTGCCCGTGATCCATCACGACGATCCGGTCGGCCTTGAGCACCGTCGCCAGACGATGCGCAATGATTATGGTGGTGCGCCCCTTCATCATCCGCTCGAGGGCCTGTTGCACGAGGCGTTCGGATTCTGCATCGAGGGAACTCGTCGCCTCGTCCAACAGCAAAATGGGCGGATCTTTGAGGATGGCGCGGGCCAACGCAATCCGCTGCCGCTGGCCGCCGGAAAGTCGGGTGCCACGTTCACCCAAGAAGGTGTCATAGCCCTGCGGTAGCTTGCGCAAGAACTCATCAGCCGCTGCCGCGACGGCGGCTGCTTCGATTTCCGCGTCCGTCGCATCCGGCCGGCCATAACGAATGTTTTCGCGGGCGCTGGCGCCAAACAGTACCGTCTCCTGAGGCACCAGGCCGATGCTGCGGCGGACATCCTCCGGATTCAAATCGATGAGCGGAATCTCATCGATGCGCACGCGCCCGGCATCCGGATCGTAAAATCGCAACAACAATTGAAAGGTAGTGCTTTTACCCGCACCGGAAGGCCCGACAAAGGCCACGGTCTCTCCGGGCGAGACGTCCAGACTGAAATTCTCGAGCGCCGCTGTCTCCGGCCGTGACGGATAGTGAAAAGTCACATTGTCGAAGTGAACCGCCCCGCGGATCCTTCGCGGCAGGGCCACAGGCTGCAGCGGTGCACCGATGCTGGGGGTTGCCGACAATAATTCGGCCAGGCGCTCCATAGCGCCCGCGGCGCGTTGGATTTCGCCCCACATCTCGGTGAGCGAGGCTGCGGAAGTGCCGACAAAAACAGCGTAAACCAGGAACTGCACCAACTGACCATAGCTCATGGAGCCGGCCAGCACCTGCCGCGCGCCCAGCCACAACACAAAGGCGATACCGCCAAACACCAAGATGATGCCGACCGCCGTGAGCGTGGCCCGTACGCGGGTGCGGCGAACCGCGGTGGCAAAGCTGTCTTCCACAGCCTTGCTGTAACGTTGACTTTGAAGTTCTTCTAACGTGAACGCTTGCACAGTTTGAATGGCATTCAGGGTTTCTCCAGCCAGCCCGCTGGTGTCGGCGACCCGATCCTGAGAGGCTCTTGATAAACCACGCACGCGCCGACCGGTGAGGACCAACGGCGCCACGACCGCCGGTATGAGGGCCAGGATGACGCCAGTCAGCTTGGCACTGGTCAAGCCCATCAGCACCAGCGCCCCGATCAAACTCAGGCTGGAGCGCAGTACAATAGAGAGATTGACACCGGAAATGGCTTGCACCAGGGTGGTATCCGTGGTCAGCCGCGACAGCACCTCACCCACGCGTGTGGTCTCGAAGAACAGAGGGTCCATCCGCACCACGCGCCGATAGATAGCGGCACGCAGATCGGCAACGACCCGTTCGCCCACCCAGGTCACCAGATAAAAGCGCAGCGCCGCGAATATGCCAAAAGCCCCGGCGGCCGTGAGAAATCCGATGAAATAAAGATTGATCGTCCCGGAGTCACGGGTCGCGAGCCCGCGATCGATGAGCTGCCGCAATGCCATGGGCAGCGCCAGCATGGCAGCCGCAGCCACCAGCAATGCGAACGCCGCCGCAACCAGAGTGCCGCGATAGGGACGCAGAAAAGGCAGCAACGCCCGTAGCGGGTGCAACGATTTGGCGCGCGGACGGTCCTCCGAGGTGCTCATTGTTCATATGATCCCACAACTGCGCGAGCTTGCCTGCTATCCGCTACGATGTAATGTTGAATTTCGTCTATTTCAACGGCGCCTTTGGCGCTCGAGTAAAGCACGGGGTATCCGTTGGGGAGGCGCGCTTTGCTGAAGCCGATGTTGTAGGCCTTCTGGTGGAGTGCCCGGGCTCCAACTTTCGGTGGATGGCGGACCGCCAGACGGTCCCGCATAATGGGCGGTGCGGCTCACCCCTCGGCCGAGCCCGTCGCGGCGACCGAAGCGGCCACGACTGTAGTCAGGCGCCGAGCAAAGGGGCACTTCCGGCATGGGCTCAAGCAAATTGATAGCAATCGCGCTCGGCCTGTGTCTGGGTCTCGCCAGCATCGCGCTCGGGGCGCCCGCCGAGTCGCCCCCACTGCCCGAAATCAGCGCCGCGCTGCCTGAAACCTCGACCTCTTACGCCTTCTCGGCCGCCCGCCATCAGGCTCGCCCGCTCGACCTGAGCCGGCACGGTTATGTCGAGGAGGAATACCTTCTCAGCGGCCAGGCCCGGGTGTTTGATTGGACTCCCCAGGGCCTGCAGGTCCTTGCTCGAGGGCCCTACACCACACGTATCCTCGTGCGCCGTCCGCGCGACCCGCGACGTGCCAGCGGCACCGTGATCGTTGAGCCGATGAACCCGTCGGTCGATATCGACCTGCCGATCATGTGGGCCGAGTCGTACCCGCACTTCATTGCCGCGGGTGACTCGTGGGTAGGCATCACCATCAAACCCAACACCATCAAGGCGCTACGCGAGTTCGATCGCCACCGTTACGCCACTGTGTCGATGCCCAACCCTCGCAGAGGCCCAGCCTGTGCGGTCGAGGCCATCAACCCGTTCTCGCAACCCACGACCCCGCTGGACGAGACGGGCTTGGCGTGGGATATCCTCAGCCAGGTCGGAGCCTTGTTGAAGAGCTCCAGCGCGACTAATCCCCTGCATCGAGCGGCCGCGCGACTCTACATGACGGGTCAGTCCCAGACGGCCGGCTACGCGCGGCTCTATGCGAGCGTGTTCGGCCGGACCGAGGTCGGCTCCGATGGCAAGGCCCTCTACGACGGATACCTTTACAGCGGCAGCCCGCCGTGGCAGGTCCCGATCAATCAATGTTGGAAGGAGCCTCCCGAGGGAGATCCCCGTCTGATCACAGCCGCCGCCGGCGTCCCGGTGATCGAGCTACTTACTCAAGGGGACATGAAGACCAACGTGCAGACGCGGAGGCCCGATGGCGATGTGTTTCCAGACTTGTTCCGGCGCTACGAAATTGCAGGGGCCGCACACGTGGATCCGTGGGAGGATCTTTCGTTCGCCACCGACGCTGACGCTGCTCGAGCTCACGGGCGACTACACGATAACGAAGCTGAGGTCTGCTCGCCAAAGGGCGTGATGCCGAGCGACTTTCCGGTTCGTTATGTGTTCGATGCATCTTGGCGGAATCTCGACCTGTGGGTACGTGACGGGCAGGCCGCGCCGCACGCCGCACCCTTGGAATTGAAGTCCAGTCCGACCGCGTTACCTCCCGACGAAGCCTTCGTCGTAGACGCGTTCGGTAACGCGAAAGGGGGAGTGCGCAGCCCCTACGTCGATGTTCCAACAGCTCGCTGGGTCGGTGCGAAATCCGGCCCCTTCGTTTGTCTCTTCCACGGGTACAAGTTCCCATTCGCGCCCGAGGTGTTGCATCGCTTATATAGCAGTCCGGCCGCGTATGTGAGAGCCGTTCGGGCCAGCGTGGATGGGCTGGTCGCGCAAGGCTGGCTGACGAGCGTAGATGGAGCGGAGATCGTCAAGGAAGCGGCACGTGAAGGCCAGAGAGCAGCGCCATGAATCTGATTCGCTGTGGTTGCGTCACCAGCTCGACTCAGAGCATCTCGGCGAGCACCTGGTCCCAATCAACGGTGACGCCGGGAACTGCTGTGAGCGGTGTTTGTCCTTTGAGCCCGACAAGGGTCGCGCCTCCGTAGCGTCCCGCTTCAAGCCGGTAGAGAGTCAGCGCGCACTCGATGGGATCTATTAGCCAGACTTCGCCGACGCCGGCGCGCTCATAAACCGGGAGTTTGCGACGGCGGTCGTGGCGGGCGGTACCCGGTGAGAGCACCTCTGCGATCCAGTCGGGCGCACCGCGCACACCGCGCGCGTCGATCTTCTGAAGATCACAAACAATGAAAACGTCGGGTTGCACCACAGTGTCGATTTGCTCGTCTTCTTCGGTGGACTTGGGCAAGCGGACGTCAAGGGGCGCGACGCATACGCGGCAGGGTTTGCCCTTGAGTGCATTGGCTAACTGGCGATGGAGCTCACCGACCACCCTTTGGTGTGAGAATGAGGGAGACGGTGGCTCTCTGACAAAGGCGGTGCCATCGATCAGCTCGTCGCCATAGGTGGCAGACCACGTGAGGTAGTCGCCGTAAGTGTGATAGTCCTTATCGCGCTGCAGTACTTTCATGGCCTTTCCCTATGTTTGATATGGAGCGTTGTGACAGTCTTGGTATTTTTCCTCAGTTGGCATGCGGACACAATGCTCTCGGGGCGGAAAATATCCCGCTGTTCCGCTCGATCTGTGCACGACACGATGGTGCCGCGAATGCTGACTTCCGACGTCTAAATTCCACGCGAAGATCGCACGCGGGTCTGACGTCATCTGTCCCTGCTGCCCAGGCACTGGACCGCGGAGGAGATCAAAAACCCCAGGGGTCCTGCGCACGGTCATGGGCGGGCGCGAGAATTTTCATGACCCGACTCTGCTTTGGAAATGCGTCACGGAGACGCGATTCGAACCCGCCGCGCACCGCTTCAGGGCACCCGGACGAGTGCCGCCGGCCGCGAGTTGCATCCCACGTGATCGTAGGTTAATGTAGTTAACGATGGTTAATATAGTTAACGTACAACCGTCGATGTAACCAATAATTGGCGGTGGCGTGCCGTTGCGCGCGCTAGCCGCCCTTGGGTGTTGAGTGTCGGCAGCGTGTCTCGTGTGTAGGTACTGAGTGGGCTGGCGACCTGTTTTCTCCGGAGAACCTCTATGACGCGTTCACCATCCTCGGCCGCACGTGTATCGATCATTCGGACGACGTTTCTGCTGTTGCCGGTATCTCTGTGTTCCAGCCCTGTACCAGCGCAGGAGGTCAATGGCAGGGCTGTACAGGCTCAGGATGGCGAGCCCACATCCTCCGGTGGCCTGGAAGAAGTGACCGTCACGGCCACGCGCCGCTCGGAGACTGAAAGCAAGGTCCCTATCAGCATCACGGCGTTCACGCAGGAGCAGATGGACACCCAGGGCCTGCGGCAGGTGGACGATCTCGTTCGCTTCACGCCAGGACTGAACATCAACCGCATTGGCAACGGCGGCAACGATGTCTCCATCCGGGGAATCTCCTCCGGCGCCGGTGCGGGTACGACCGGCATCTACATCGATGACACTCCGATCCAGGTGCGCAACATCGGCTACAGTCCGGGAACGACCTTCCCGGCCTTGTTCGACCTCGAGCGTGTGGAAGTGCTCCGCGGGCCGCAAGGTACGCTGTTCGGGGCGGGCTCGGAAGGCGGCACGGTTCGTTTCATCCAAGCCACACCGGACCTCCATCACGTCTCGAGCTACGCTCGCGCGGAAGTGAGCAACACACAGTACGGCGCGCCGAGCTATGAGGCCGGATTTGCTTTCGGCATGCCCCTCATCGAGGATCATCTCGCCTTTCGCGCGAGCGCCTTCTATCGCCGTCAAGGCGGCTATATCGACGGTGTTGCCGGGACATGGACCACCAACGCCCCGGACGGCAGCCTATACGGTAAGTCCATCAACTTCGAGGCGACCGGGACGCCACGCCGGAACACCAACTCTTCGGGTGTGGATGGATTCCACATCGCCCTGAAATATGCGCCCAACGAGGCGGTCACCGTGACGCCTTCGGTTTCGTATCAGAAGCAGAACTTCAACGATGGTCTGGATACGTTCTGGTCGGCGACCTCCGATCCCGGCGCTGGCCGCTTCGCCCGAGTAGTCTTCGATGCAGGCGATCCCGCCACCAATCCGGCCTTGAACGCCATCCCTGTGCCGAACAGAGACATCGGCAACGATCGATTCTATCTGCCGGCGCTGCTGATCAATGTCTCAGCCGGGCCGGTGGACATCGTCTCCAACACCTCGTATTTCAACCGCGACGAGTACCAGTGGTCCGACGACACGACCCTCTACGAGTGGCTTTATGGGATTTCGGCCGCTTATCGTGCCGGGGACAAGTCGGCCTCGCTATATACCAACTCGCAGCGCAATTTTACGGAGGAGCTGCGACTGCAGTCTTCCGAGAAGGATGCTCGTATTGACTGGGTCGTGGGACTCTTCTACTCCCACGAGCGCCAGGCTGCCGGGCAGTCGATTTTCGAAAATTTCCTCATCAACGCACCCGTGCTGGAGATTACCGGGCTCCCTCCGTTTCTGGCCGGGGTCGCGGGCGGGGCGCCTTTCGGTCCGGGCAGCAGCGCCTCGCTCAATTATTTCGGCGTTCCGCTGGTAACCGGAATGCCTTCCTGGACGTCCGACATCGCCACGCTCGACAAGCAGGAAGCCGTATTCGTCCAAACGAATGTGAAGATCACGAAGCGCTTGAAGCTGACCGCGGGTGTGCGGGTCTCGCGCAACCAGCTGACCGTGGATGGGACATATGGCGGTCCAGAGAATAACAACAACTATGCCTATGCCGGCCCGTGTCCGGCGGGTCTGAATGCCGCAGGTACCGCCTGCGTGGATTCGTACCCTGTGACGCACAGCAGTCGGAGTGAAACCGCTACGACTCCCAAAGTCGGGCTGGAGTTCCAGCTCGATGACGCAAACCTTTTCTACACCACGGCGGCAAAAGGCTTCCGACCCGCCGGGGCCTCCCTGCTCGTCCCTGTAAGCCAGTGCGGGCAAGACTTGCAGGCGGTTGGTTACGTCGATCCGGCCATTCCCCTCGCCGCAGTAAAACAGAGCGATTCAAAGCAACCCACTGTGTTCAACTCTGACTCCGTGTGGAGCTACGAGGTTGGCAGCAAGAATCGGCTTTTTGATGGGCACGCGCTGGTGGATGCAAGCATCTATCGCATCAGGTGGTCGAACATCCAGTCCTCCGTGGCGCTGCCGTTATGTGGCTATGCGTTTGCGGACAATGTCGGACATGCCACTTCGCAGGGATTCGACATCGGGCTGCGGGGCACTCCGTTGCGTGGCTTGGAACTGGGTGGCACGTTCGGCTACAACAAAACCACCTTCGACGAGGACGCTCGCACGCCCAACGGCATACTCCTGTACAGCAAGGGATCCGGAGTGCCCGGAGTCGGCGCCCCGATGACCTTCTCGGTCTCGGCGCAGTACGACTTCAACCTCTTGCAAAAGCAGCCATTCTATTTCCGTGCGGACCTGACTCACAGCAGCACTGAGAGAGCCGCGGGTACGACGAGCCCAACGTCCTCCACCTACCAGCCTCTGAACAGGTCGGTGCCGGCTTACTCCGTGCTGAACGCACGCTTTGGCGCCCACGTTCTGGCCGGCGGCGATCTATCCCTGTTTGTGAACAATCTAACCAACTCCCACCCAGACCTGGCGCTGATCCGGGGTGGAGCTGTCGGCGGATATCCGTCTGCCTGGACCGATGTCACATTGCGGCCCCGGACGTACGGGGTGACGTTTCTGTATCGCTACTGACGGCAGCGGTGCTCGGGCAATCGTGAGCCGCCGTGGCTACACTGGGCCTACCTCGCCTTGGTGGGCTTGGCTTAGGGACGCGGGGCAATGTGGCGCAGTGCCGTGTCCCAAAGCATCCTCTCCACATTGCGCTGGGTCGCGGCGTTGGCTGGGGCGGTGGTCAGCAGATCATCCGGAAACACGAGTCGAAGCAGAAGCACGGACTTGATGAAGCGGTAGAAGTCGACCGGCGCGATCTCGCGAAAGTCCCCAGTTCTTGCGCCCGCTTCGAGCAAATTCCGCAAACGCCGGTGCATCGGCGCAAGCGGGCCGGCAGTCAGATTGGAGCGAAAGGGACCTCCGGCGGCCAGGCGGATGTACTCCATTCCTCCCTCGGGAGTGGCGAAATCGATCAGGGAAAGTCGGACATAGGCCGGATGCGCCATGTGAAAGCGCGCGAACTCCTCGACGACTTTTTGCAATGTGCGTAGCGGTTCGGCGAGTGCTTCCGGCGCATAGCTGAACTGCTCGGAGAGCAGTGCGATGAAGCGCCGGGACACGGCGACGAGCACGTCATCCCGACTCTCATAATGCTTATAGATCGCCGGAACGCGGAACTCGAGCGGGTCGGAAATATCCTTCAGCGTAAAGCCGAACACACCCTTGATGACGATGAGGCGCTCGGCCTCATCGAGAATTCGCTCACGCGTCGGGGCATGAGCCGGACCCACGGACGCGCTCTTGCGTTTGTTCCGAGCAGACTTTGCGGCAGCTGGCATTACAGGACTGTCGCAGGGTACGCGCGCCTTGACAAGGTTTTGCAGCTCGGTCGCACTCGAGCTGCCGCCGTGGGCTATCGCTCTAGCAGCGCACTGTAAACGAGTGTGGGGAATTGAGACCGAAGAGCCCCAGCTGCGGGGACGTTGTCGTCAACGTGCTGAGTCATGGCGACGACCACCATGTCTTCTTTCGGATCGATCCAGAAGTAGGTGGAGGCGTACCCTGCCCAGAAGTAGCTGCCCTTGGAGCTTATGTAACCCGCCGCGGCCGGATCTTCCATCACAGCAAATCCGAGACCGAATCCCATCCCGGACGGTTTGCCGTCCTCCGACGGCATGCCAATGGGTCCCAGGTGGTCTCGGGCCATGAACTGAACGGTTTGCGGGCTCAGGATCCGCACACCATCGAGCTCCCCGCCGTTGAGCAACATCTGGCCAAATCTGAAGTAGTCTGTCGCGGTTGAGACGAGTCCGTAGCTGCCGCCCTTGCGCTTGTGGTTGACGCTGTAACTGTTCACTGTCCAGGGCTCTGAGAGCCAGATATCTCCGGGAGATCCGTGGACGTCGTCAATGGGCGTGAGCTTGCCATCCTTCATCCAGTAAACAGTGGCCAGGCGTTGCGCTCTGTCTGGCGGCACCCAGAATCCGGCGTCCTTCATTCCCAAGGGCTTTAGCAGCCGCTCCTGCACGAAGCGATCGAAGGGCATTCCGGACAGCACCTCCACGAGCCGTGCCTGAACATCCGGACCGACACTGTAGTTCCACTTGGTACCGGGCTGGTACTGCAGGGGCAGCTTCGCGAGTCTCTCCGTCATCTCCGCGAGTGAGACGTCCACACTGAAGAGATTCGCCTTGGTGTACTCGACGTCCAAGGGGGTAGTCTCGAGTGCGTGTGTGAACCCTGCTGTATGGCGCAGCAGATCCTGGATAGTGGGCTCATGTTCGACGGGTACCGTGTCTTTGATATCACCCTCTGGACTGCGCAGCACGCGAAGATGCGCGAACTCGGGTAGGTACTTCGATACGGGATCCCCCATCTGAAACCGGCCCTCCTCGTAGAGAGTCATCAATGCGGTTGAGGTGATCGGTTTCGTCATCGAGTAGAGACGGAAGATCGTGTCGCGCTGCATGGGTTTGTGCTTCTCGATATCAGCAGACCCGAGTGCAGAGAAGTGCGCGATCTTTCCGTGGCGGGCAATCAGGATGACGATTCCCGCTAGCTCTCCTCGATGTACCTTGTCGGCGTAGAAGTGGTCGAGGTATTCCAATCGGGGCGGCGAGAACCCAAGCTCGGATGGACTTCCCGTTGGCAGCTCGCCAGCTTTTGCAGCGGTCGCTGCCGCAGTCACGAGCAACAACGCAACCAGGCAGGAAAGCGCTCGCGGCATGGGACTCCTCATCTAGTTCTTCTCAGCTCGTCGTTTCCGCTGTCGAAGACAGACGGCTCACGATCGGCTCCTCGACAGCGCCATCAGCGCGAATTCCTCGAACAAGAGTTGCGCGGCCAGCTGGCTGGTGTTAGTGGTCGGATCGTATTCGGGTGCGACCTCGACCACATCGGCCCCGACGACCTGCAGCCCATTCAACCCGCGAAGTAAGGCGAGTCCTTCGCGTGGGACGATTCCGCCGACCTCAGGCGTGCCGGTGCCCGGGGCGTACGCCGGATCGAAGCCGTCCACATCGATGGAGATATAAACCGGCGCATCGCCCACCACCTGGCGTGCCTTCTGGATGACTCCCGACACCCCCAGAGCCATGAAATCCTCCATGTAGATGACCGTCATTCCGGCGGCGTGGGAGAACTCCCAGTACATGTTGGATGCCCCGCGAATCCCGATCTGGATGGTACGTTCGGGATCGAGGACACCATCGAGCACGGCCAGGCGAAACGGTCCGCCATGATGGAACTTCGAGCCATCGTATGCGCCCATGGTGTCGCAGTGCGCATCGATGTGGATGAGTGCCAGCGGCGTATCCTTCCCCAATGCCTTCAGGATCGGATACGTGACGGAGTGATCACCGCCGACAGAAAGCGGGCGGATTCCCTGGGACTTGAGGACCCGATAGTACTCCTCGATATCCTCGAGGGACTGCTCGAGGCTATAGCGGCTACGAAATGGAACATCACCCACGTCCGCCGCGCGAACCAGGCTTTGAGGAACATTGCGGAACGTCGGGTGATAGGGGCCGATCCGCTCAACATTGCGCACCGCGCGCGGACCCAGTCGGGCGCCGCTGCGATTGGAGACGCCCAGGTCCATGGGGATGCCGACGACAGCGATGTCGAGATCCGCAAGACTTTCCGTGTGTGGCAGGCCCAGGAATGTCGGTATACCGGAATAGGGCAAGGAGCGCTTGCCACCGGCCGAGCGGATCGCTTGTGCCGCTTGCGCGAGAATCGGATCTTGCGCTTCGAAGATCCCCTGCTCTCCAAAGCGGGCGCGTAATCGTTGGAGTTTCTCGTCGTCCATCAGCCGCTACTCGCCACCAAGTTAATAACGTTAACCTGAAGTTGGATGATTGTCAAACCGGGGCGCGCATTATTGCCTCGTGCGAAATCCATCGGTTAATATTATTAACTTAGAGCCGGAGGCCGTGGTCTATGAGACTTCTATCGAAACACTGGCGCGGCGGCGTCTGAGCAGTTAATCTTTTTAACCACGAAACGACCCGAGCGAGCGCTCGGCGATGCGCAGTCAATGGGGGAGTGCTGTCATGAAGCCTGCTGGACTCATCGGATCGTGGGTGGGACTCGCCGCCGCGACGCTCGCCCTGGGCGTTTTGAACCCCGCCGCGGCAACGAACGCGGCCGCCCCCGCAGATCTGGTGCTGCGGGGCGGATTCATCTACACGGTCGATGACCGCAACAGTGTGCAGCAGGCGATTGCAATCCAAGGGGGGCGTATCGTTTATGTTGGCACCGATCAAGGCGCCCGCGTCTTCATAGGCAAGCAGACGAACGTCATCGATCTGCAGGGCAAGATGGTCATGCCCGGGTTGGTCGACACGCACAACCACGCAATCGCGGGCGGGTCTCAGCTACTGGACTGCGACCTCAAATACGCGCCGCTGACCGTGGCGCAGTTTCAACAGAAAATTCAGGCCTGCCTCGATGAAACCCGTGCGAAGGAGCCAGACGGCTATCTCGCGGTCGTGGGATGGTATCGGCAGGCGATGCAGCCATCAGGCACTCAGGTGACGAAAGCCAACCTGGATGCGCTTAAGACACGCCGTCCGATCATCGTTCGCTCGACCGACGGGCACACGACCCTGGCTAACTCTCGGGCACTCGCGCTCGCCAAGATCACACGCAATTCCCCTGATCCCCACGCGGGTCGAATCGATCGCGAGGCATCCGGCGAGCCGAGTGGCATCTTCGAGGACGCCGCCGAGGGGATCATAAGTCGACCGATGCCAGCTCCCACAGCTGCTGACACTCTCAAGGCGGCGGAGGCCGCGCTCGACGCCTTTCGTAAGGATGGCCAGACCGCCTTCATGATGCAGGTTGCCAGCAAGGCTGACATCGAGGCGTGGTCGACACTCCAGAAACAGGGGCGTCTGACCGCTAGGGCCTACATGGCACCTGACGTCGAACCGGACGCAGTCTCAAAGCCGGAGCTTGCCGTCCAGCGCATTCTTGATCTCAAGCGAGAGTTCGACACGGGTCCGATGGAACCGCGCGCCAATCTCTGGGTGCGCAATTCCGGCGAGATCTTTCAGGACGGGGTGCTGCAGTGGCCGGCGCAGACCGCCAGCATGCTGCAACCCTATCTAGTCAACAACGGAACAGCCGAGAAGCCCAACTGGGTGCCGGGGCCGGCCAGCGGCCCGGATCCGTACACTCCGTTGCCGCAGCTCAAAGCCTTGCTGTTGGCGCTCGCGAATGCCGGAATCGAACCGGAGGTGCACGCCATCGGTGATCGAGCCGTGCGTCACACCCTTGATGCTTACGCATACGTTCGCGAGCAGTTGCACGGGCGAGACGTGCGACTCCAGATCGCTCACGCGGAGCTCGTCGATCCCTCCGACGTGCCGCGATTCAAACAGCTGAACGTGATTCCGGACATGGGCTTCCAATGGGCGAAGCCGTCCTTCGACTCAATAGACGCGGCCAAAGACTACCTCGGTCCGACACGATTCAACCGAGTCGAACCGGAGGGCTACCTCAACCAGGCTGGAGTGCGGATCGCCCAGGGCAGCGACTGGCCGGTCGATCCGCTTTCCGACTGGTTCGACATGAAGGTGTTGATTACGCGCGAAGGTACGATGGGAGGCAAGTATGCCGGACCCCTCGGTACGGGCCCGGGCGTGCCGCTGAAGGACGCCATCCGGGCGTTCACCATCAACGGGGCCTACGCGCTCCACAGCGATGAGTATTTCGGCTCCCTCGAGCAGGGCAAGCTCGCCGACCTGATCGTGATCAACCAGAACCTGCTGCAGATTCCGGTCAGCCGCATTCCCGGCACGAAGGTTCTGTTGACTCTCGTTGGAGGGGAGACGGTTTTTCGAGATCCGTCCTTCTAAAGAGTCAGGACCAGGCTGAAATTCGGAGAAAAACGCTCGTGAACACCTTGCGCCGTAGCCTGCTCCTCGCGGTGATGTCGGGTGTCCTGGCAACCGCTTGCGCCAAGCAGCAGGACGCGCCCGGCGCGCCCCCGGCCGAAGAGAAGCTCCTCAATCTTTACATCTGGAGCGACTATCTCGCCGAGGACACGATCTCAAACTTCGAGAAGCAAACCGGCATCAAGGTCGACGTGAGCAACTACGGCAGCAACGAAGAGCTCGAAGCGAAGCTCTCGTCCGGCCACTCTGGTTATGACGTCGTGGTTCCCTCGGCCCCTTTTCTCGAACGGCAGATCAAAGCGGGACTCTATCTCCCGCTGGATAAGAGCAAGTTGCCGAACCTGAAGAACATGGACCCCGACATACAAAGGCGGCTGGCTCAGCATGATCCGGAGAATGCGCACTCGGTTCTCTACATGTGGGGCACGGGAGGCATCGGCTACAACGTCGACAAGGTGAAGGCCGCCATGCCGAACGCGCCGCTCGGCAGTTGGGACATGCTTTTCAAGCCCGAGGTGGTCAAGAACTTCAAGAGCTGCGGCATCACTGTGGTCGACTCGGCCTCCGAGATGTACGCGATGGTCCTCATCGCGTTGGGCAAGGACGCAAACAGCCAGAAACCGGAGGATCTGGCGGCTGCGACGGAAGCACTCATGCGACTGCGTCCGTTCATTCGCTACGTCGACACGCAGAGGATGATTTCGGATCTGGCCAACGGGGAAGTGTGTCTGGCAGTCGGTTACGGCGGTGACATTCTGCAGGCCGCGCGCCGTGCGGAAGAGAACCAGACCGGTCAGAAAGTGGCGTACTCCATTCCGAAGGAGGGCACGATCATGTGGTTCGACAGCTTGGCGATTCCGAAGGATGCACCGCATCCGGACAACGCTTATCGGTTCATCAACTACATGCTCCAGCCGGAAGTGATCGCGGCGGTGACAAACCTGGTGCACTACCCGAACGGCAACAGCGCCGCACGTCAGTTCGTGAGTAAGGAAATTATCGAAAATCCGAGCATCTATCCGCCGCCGGAGATCATGACGAAGCTGGTTCCCGACCTCGCGGTCAGCGAAGAAACCACGCGGTTGATGACGCGCGGTTGGCAACAGTTCACCACTGGACACTGATCGTCACTCATCCAACTGGAGGATGCATCGGCCGACGATCTCGGGCGCGAAGGCCACAGGATCGATTGAGAAACAACTGGGGGAGAACGTCACGTGAGCGAATGCAAAAATGCGCGCGTCTCGAGCGCGCTCTGGCAGATAGAGTGGTTCTGGGTGTTGATCTGCCTGCCCTTCGCGGCGGGCGCGCAGGCTCCGACGCCGCGCGCCGATCGCATCTTTGTGAATGGCAAGCTCTGGACCGCCGACGATGCGCGTCCGTCCGCCGAAGCGCTCGCCGTCTCTGGCGATAAGATCGTGGCGGTCGGCTCCTCTCAGGAGATCCGCGCCCTGGCAGGGCCGCAGACCGTCACTGTGGATCTCGGCGGCCGGCTGATGCTACCGGGATTTCAGGACTCTCATACGCACTTTCCAGGTCCTTCCATCAACGCTGTGAAGCTCGATGGGATCGAAACGCTGGAGGGTTTCCAGAAGAGGCTTGGGGATTTCGCCAAGTCGCATCCGAAGCTCGCGTGGATTACCGGCGCGGGCTGGGTCTACTCCGGGTTTCCGAACCAGACCGTCGACAAGAAATACATCGACGCCGTGATCTCGGATCGTCCGGTGTACGTATTGGAACGCGACGGCCACATGGGATTGGCCAACACGAAGGCGCTGCAGCTCGCAGGTATCACGCGGGATACAAAGGACCCCCCGAATGGACACATCATGCGCGACTCGAACGGCGAGCCCACCGGCGAGCTGAAGGAAGCTGCGCAATCCCTGGTCAGGGGACGCATTCCGCACGAGACGGCGGAGGAGACTTACCAAAGCTTCCTGAAGCATATGGACGAGTTCGCGGCGGATGGGTTCACGGCGGCACAGAACGCGTCCTGGTCGGCAGAGGACGAGCCGATCTTCGAGCGCGCGCTGAAGGAGAACGCGTTCAAGATCCGTATTCGCTTTGCGCCGTTGATCCTGCCGAAGGATGGCGGGTCGCCCAAGGGGCATTATCTCAAGACACCGCTGACCGAAGCCGATCTTACCGAGTACAAACGGTTGCGCGATGCGTTCAAAGGCCCGGTGATGGAGTTCGGCTCGATCAAAGGATTCCTGGACGGCACGGTGGATGCGCAGACGGCGGCGATGTTCGAGCCCTACATCGGTACCCACAACACCGGCATCCCCTTTTGGGAGCAGGACGATCTGAATAAGACCGTGGCGCTGTACGACAAGGAAGGCTTCCAGGTCCTGCTGCACGCCATCGGCGACAAAGCGATCAACATGGCCCTGAACGCTTTCGAATACGCCGAAAAGACGAATGGCACGCACGGGCGGCGACATCGGGTCGAGCACGGTGAAGTACCGCGGCTATCCGATCTGCCTCGTTTCAAACAGCTCGGTGTGATCGTGTCGACTCAGCAGTGGATGGCAAGCCCGGACGCGACGGAATTGAACAACTACGCAGTGCTTTTGGGGCCAGCGCGGGCCTCGCACGCCCTCGCCTACAAGCTCTTTGATGACGCGGGTGCGGTGCAGGCCTTCGGCAGCGATTGGGGCGGATTCGACATGTCGCCCTTTCTCGGCATACACCTTGCGGTAACGCGCCTCACGCCGGAAGGAACGCCAAAGGGCGGTTGGTATCCGCAGAACCGTGTCAGCGTGGAAGCGGCTCTTCGGCACTACACCCGCGACGGTGCGTACGCGAGCTTCGACGAGCAGAAGCGCGGCACGCTGACGCCGGGCAAGTTTGCAGATCTCGTCGTGCTGTCGAAGGACATCCTGACGATCCCGCCGGCGGACATCCTGAAGACGAAGGTGCTGCTCACCGTCATGGGCGGGAAGGACACCTACCGGGACAAAGATTTTCACTGAACGAATGCGTGTTGGAATGTCGGGCATCGGAATCGCAGAGAAGGCGCGGCCGCAGATGGGGCGTCTGCGCGAGCGAGAAGCACCCTGGAGGAATCCGGCGGCGACTGCCTATATCCGTGTCGAGGGGGTTTCGAAGAAGTTCGGCGACTTCACTGCCGTTGACGACGTCACGCTCGACATCTATCGCGGCGAGATCTTCTGCCTCCTGGGCGGCTCTGGTTGCGGCAAGACGACGCTCTTGAGAATGCTCGCTGGGTTCGAGGCACCTACCGGCGGTCGCATCTTCATCGATGGGCATGACATGGCAGGTGTGCCCCCCTTCAAGCGGCCGGTGAACATGATGTTCCAGTCGTATGCCTTGTTCCCCCACATGACCGTCGAAAAGAACGTCGCGTTCGGGCTGAAGCAGGAAGGCATCCCCAAGAACGAGATTGCCGAACGCGTTGCCGAGATGCTCGCGCTCGTGAAACTGGAGGAGTTCGCGAGGCGCAAGCCCCATCAGCTCTCCGGCGGACAGCGCCAGCGCGTGGCGCTCGCACGCTCGCTCATCAAGCGTCCCAAGCTGCTGTTGCTCGATGAGCCGCTCGGCGCATTGGACAAGCGGCTGCGCGAACACACGCAATTCGAGTTGGTGAACATTCAGGAGCGCCTCGGCGTCACCTTCGTCGTCGTGACGCACGATCAGGAAGAGGCAATGACGTTGGCTACGCGGATCGGCGTCATGAACCATGGTCGTATCGTGCAAGTTGGTACGCCGCACGAGATCTACGAGTTTCCCAAGAACCGATTCACAGCCGAGTTCATCGGTAACGTGAACATATTCGAAGGCAGGGTCATCGAAGACGAGCCCGGCCACGTGCTCATCGAATCGGCCGATCTCGGCGGCCGCATCCACGTGGGTCATGGAATCAGCTCCGCGCCGGATGCTTTGGTATGGGCGGCTGTGCGCCCTGAGAAAATGATCCTTGCTGGTGAGGCGTCTCGGGAGCGTTTGAATGGGGCACCAGGCACGATTCGCGAGGTCGCTTACATGGGTGATGTTTCCATCTATCTAGTGCAACTCGACAGCGGCAAGGTTGTTCGCGTCACACAACCAAACACGCGCCGTCACGCTGATGGCGCATTCACGTGGCACGATCGCGTGTGGGTGTGCTGGGACGAGTCGAGCGCCGTCGTGGTGACGGAGTAGGGCGCGGTGGTGGACACATTCCGCCTGCTGCAGCATCGCTTCGGGATTACCGGACGCCGCCTCGTCATTGCCGTGCCGTCGGTATGGTTGTTGCTGTTCTTTCTAATCCCTTTTTTTATCGTGCTGGAGATCAGCTTCGCCCACATGCGGCTCGGCGCGCCGCCCTACACGCCACTGTGGGAATGGACCAGCGAACACGCGCTGCACTTCTCGCTCAGCGCCGCAAACTACCTGTTTCTCGCTCGCGAAACGCTTTACCTGGACGCGTTCCTCAGCTCGATCAAGGTGGCCTCTATCTCGACGTTCTTCTGCCTTCTGGTGGCTTACCCGATGGCGTACCGCATCGCGCGCTCCAGCGCACGCTGGCGAAACACATTGCTGTTGCTGGTGGTGTTGCCGTTTTGGACGTCGTTCCTCGTGCGCGTCTACGCGTGGATCGGCCTCTTGCGCAACAACGGATTGATCAACAATGCGTTGATGGGGCTGGGCTTGATTCACGAGCCCCTCGTGATCATGCAGACAGACCTTGCCATGTACATCGGCATCGTCTACTCATACCTGCCGTTCATGATTCTGCCGCTGTATTCGAATCTCGAAAAACATGACAACGCGCTGCTCGAAGCCGCTGTGGATCTCGGTGCTCCGCCATTCAAGGCATTCCTGCAGATCACGCTACCCCTGTCGCTGCCCGGAATGATTGCGGGCTCGATGCTGGTCTTCATTCCGGCGGTAGGGGAATTTGTCATACCGCGCCTCCTCGGCGGCAACAACACGCTGATGATTGGCAGGGTTCTATGGGATGAGTTCTTCAACAATCGAAACTGGCCCCAAGCCAGCGCGGTCGCGATGACACTGCTGCTCGTGCTGGTGCTGCCGATCATGATCTTCCAGCGTTACCAGGCGCGGGAAGCCGGCGCTTCGGCTGCATCGGTAAAGGGCGCGCAATGAGTCACAAACACTCCAGGGTACTGCCAACGCTGCTCGCGATCGGGTTCGCGTTCCTTTACATTCCCATCCTTTCCGTCATCGTGTATTCGTTCAACAACTCGCGACTGGTGACGGTCTGGGGCGGCTTTTCCACACGGTGGTATGGCGTGCTGCTCGCCGATCATCGAATGTTGGAAGCGGCCTGGCTCAGCCTGCGCATCGCCGCCGTCAGCGCTACGATTGCCGCGATCTTCGGCACACTCGCCGGTCTGGTTCTGGCGCGTTTCGGGCAGTTTCGCGGGCGCACGATTCTATCCGGAATGGTCAGCGCGCCGCTGGTGATGCCCGAGGTCATCACGGGGCTGTCGTTGTTGCTGCTGTTTGTAGCCTTCGCACCGCTTCCCCTCGTTCCATCAGAGCGCGGTTTCAGCACGATCGTGATTGCACACGTGACGCTCACGATGGCCTACGTCGCCGTGATCGTCCAGTCGCACCTTTCCAGCCTGGATGAGTCGCTGGAGGAAGCGGCAATGGATCTGGGTGCGCCGCCCGCGCGTGTGTTTGTTTTTGTCACGCTGCCCATCATCGCGCCTGCGATCGCCTCCGGCTGGCTTCTGGCTTTCACTTTATCGCTGGACGATCTCGTGATTACGACTTTCACTGCAGGCCCATCCACGACTACGTTGCCGATGATGATCTTCTCCAAGGTTCGCCTGGGAGTGACGCCGGAAATCAACGCGCTCGCCACGCTCATGATCACACTCGTTGCCGTCCTTGTGGTGGTTGCGGGCATGCTGATGGCTCGGAAGGAGAAGACCCGCCAACGCGACATGTATCTCGCCCAGGATACAGGGAGTGCCATATGAGTGATATGGATTCGACAATGCTTCTAAGGCGTCGCGAGCGATCACTTGGGGCCGGTGCGGAACTCTTCTACCGTCACCCGATTCAGCTGGTGCGGGGGCAGGGAGCCTATGTCTTCGACGAGACTGGCCGGCGCTACATCGACTTCTACAACAATGTGCCCG
>CAYNTW010000055.1:0-36653 GCA_964400085.1 uncultured Steroidobacteraceae bacterium
GGGATCTGCCCGAGCAGCTGAGTTTACCGGTTGACCGGGTGCGCCCGGCAGTGGCCAGCCACCGTGGGGACAGTGTGCCGGTGCGGATCGAGGCGCAGCTCCACGCGCAACTGCAAGGGCTGGCGCGGCGCCACAACGCGACGTTGTTCATGGTGCTGCAGGCAGGGCTGGCGGCGCTGCTGATGCGCTTAGGGGCGGGTGAGGATATCCCGATCGGGACCCCGGTGGCCGGTCGCACGGATGATGCGTTGGATGAGCTGGTGGGGTTTTTCGTGAACACCCTGGTGTTGCGCACGGATACCAGTGGGAACCCGAGCTTTGAGGAGCTGCTGCAGCGGGTGCGCACGACGGATCTGGCCGCCTATGCGCACCAGGAGCTGCCGTTTGAACGCCTGGTCGCTGCGCTGAATCCCACGCGTCTTCCGGCGCAACACGCGCTGTTTCAGATCATGCTCATGATGCAAAACACCTCGCCCGTCACGCTGACGCTGGCCGGCCTGGTTGTGCAGCCCGAGCCTTTCGAGCATCCAACGGCCAAGTTCGATCTGCTTGTGAACCTGGTGGAGCAGCGCTCCAACAAAGGTGCGCCCGGCGGTGTGAGCGGCGAGATTGAGTATCCGCTTGACCTGTTCGATCGCGGTACGGTGGAGCGTTTGGTTCAGCGCTGGATCCGGGTCTTGGAGCAGGTGGCGCGGGATCCAGGACAGCGTCTCGGCGCTCTCGAAATCCTGACCGCGGCCGAGCGTCGACAGGTCATGCGGGCTTGGAGCGACACCTCGCAGATCGCCGCGGACGCTGCCGTGATGGACCTGTTTGAAAGACAGGCCCACCTCAACCCCAATGCCGTCGCGGTCGTTTTTGGTGACAGCAAAGTCAGTTACGCCGAACTCAACGCACGAGCGAACCGACTGGCCCACCTGTTGCTCACACACAGAGTTCGTCCAGAGGATGTGGTCGGCGTCTACTGCGAACGTACGACGTCCTTTCTCGTGGGACTGCTTGCGATCCTGAAGGTTGGAGCAACCTATCTTCCCTTGGATCTGACTCAACCGATCAGTCGAATCCGGGCGGTCGTGCACAGTGCTCGCGCCCGAGTGGTCTTGTGCACCGATACAGAGCGAGATGCCGCGCGCCTCGCCTTGCGCGAGGCGGGGAGTGATTTCACGCTCCTCGCGCTCACCAGCTCAGAGGCTGATCGTATGCCCTGCGACAATCTGGGGATACGACCTCGGTCCACGCAGCTGGCGTACATCATCTTCACCTCAGGCTCTACGGGCCAGCCCAAGGGAGCGATGGTGGAGCAGGCAGGCATGAAAAATCACCTTCTGGAAAAGGTGCGGTTGCTCGGAATGAGCGCAGCCGACCGAGTCCTACAGAATGCCTCACAAAGCTTCGACATCTCCGTTTGGCAATTCTTAGCCCCCCTGTTGGTCGGCGCTCAGGTCCATATTGTGCCGGATGAGACCGCACGTGACCCGCTGGAGCTGTTCGAATATGTCGCCCGCGAAGAGCTGACGCTGGTCGAAGTGGTGCCTTCGGTACTGACTCCGGCGCTGGCTTCCTTGAGCGGCGGCCAAGCCCCCTGGCGCTTGAGTCGGTTGCGCTACTTGGTGCTGACAGGGGAAGTGTTGCCGCCGCGCTTGTGCCGAGAGTGGTTGCGCTCCTATCCCGCCATCGCACTCATCAATGCGTATGGACCGACCGAGTGCTCCGATGATGTCGCACATTGCGTCCTGACAGAGTCGACCGTGAGCGCGGTGCAGCGCTCGCATGACTCGATTCCCATCGGCGTACCGATTGCCAACACACATCTGTATGTGTTGGATCGGTACCTAGCGCCCACACCGATTGGCAGTGACGGTGAGCTGTACGTCGGCGGAAGCGCCGTGGGGCGCGGCTATGCCGGTCGCGTCGATCTGACTGCCGAGCGCTTTGTGGCCAATCCGTTTGCCACAGCACCGGGGGCCCGAATGTACCGCACCGGAGACCTCGTGCGATGGCGCGCCGACGGGCAGCTGGAATATCTGGGCCGTACGGATCAACAAGTGAAGATCCGCGGTAATCGCGTTGAATTGGGGGAGATCGAGAGCGTCCTCTCCCGTCACCCGAGCGTTGTGCAGGCGGCCGTGGTGGTAGGAGACAGGAGCGGCGGTGCAAGGAGCCTCGCGGCCTATCTCGTCCCAGCACGGTCCTCGGGCCATACCGGACCCCTGAACATGCAGGAGGTGCGCCGCTTTCTCGCGCGTCAGCTGCCTGAGTACATGATCCCCACCTCGCTCGTGGAGCTCCCCGCACTGCCGCTGACACCGAGCGGCAAGTTGGATCGCCGCGCGCTCCCAGTGGCGTACCCTCCGACAGGCGGCACCGGTCGCGCAGCGGACTCCCCGGAGGAACAGCTGCTCTGCCGACTGTTTACGGAGGTTCTGGGTCTGGATGCGGTGAGCGTTGAGGATAATTTCTTCGAGCTCGGTGCCGACAGCCTTTCCATCATTAAGCTCGTCCGCTTATCGCGGGAGTGCGGTTTGATGGTGAAGCCTATCGACGCGTTTCAGCACCAAACCATCGCCGCGCTGGCGAAGACGGTCGTGTTGCGAGACACCGCCCCGATGCCCGAACCCCGTGCGCAGGTTGGCATCTTGCCCCGCACTGTGTTTATGGGAGAGCTCACCGAGCGGGACTCGCGGATCGGACGCGCCAGTCAGCATTCCTTTCTCGAGGTGCCCCGAGACTTTGACGAGAAGAGCTTGCTCAAAGCGTTGCGGCTGCTGCTGGATTACCACGAGACCTTGCGCATCCTCGCGCACCCTTCAGGGGATACGGAGCGCTGGCGTCTGGAAATCCGCTCTCCCGAAACCGTCGCGGTCGAGGATGTATATCGGCGTGTTGATCTGGAGGGTCTCGAGGGTACGGCCCCTCTGATTCGCATGATTCGCGAGGCACGACTGGCCGAAACACGGCTGGATCCGCAGGCGGGCAGTGTGCTCCAGGTGCTGTGGTTCACTGCGGGAACGGCCCAGGCGGGACGGCTTCTGCTCTTTACGCACGATGTCGCCGCCGATCCCGTCGCGCATGAGATTCTCTTGAAGGACCTCCAGGAGGCCTACGCGATGGTGAGAACCGGCACCTCGTGGAGCCCTACCGATGCGGGAACCTCATTCCTAGACTGGGCGCAATTGATGTCCGCGGAAGCGCTCCAACCGACTCGCGTCGCGGAGTTGGCAACGTGGACCACCATGTTGGCTCGGCCAGACCCCCCACTCGGAAAGCGAGCCCTGGATCGGTCGATCGACCGAGCCAGCACTCTTGAGAGTATGCAGGTGAGGCTTGGGGCCGAGACGATGTCCGCGTTGCTCGCTCCGGCGCCACTTGCGCTGCGGGCTAGCATCCAGGATGTGTTTCTGGCCGCGCTCGCGGTGGCGATCCTTGCGTGGCGCCGCCAGAAAGACCCGGCATCGCCCCAGACGGTGCGCTTTGATCTCGAGACCCATGGTCGCGAGGAGCTTTGGAACCACGTCAGTCTCGCACGCACGGTGGGACCGATGGCGAATGCCTTTCCGGTGTGCGTGGATCTCGGTGCGCTCGAGCCGGAGCCGGCGCTGCAAACCGGGCAGGGTCTGGAGCGTGTGCTAAAGACGATCCGGGGGCAACTCGAGGCGCTTCCCAACAACGGCGTGGGCTTCGGTATGCTGCGCTACTTGAATCCCGACACCGCACCATTTCTGGAGCCGTTCGGCCGCTCACAGATTGCCTTCAACTACTTAGGTCACGTGCACCCCAGGCGCGATAGCGCTGCAGGCTGGCCCGTCGGGCCCGAAGATCTGGCCTTCGGGGCACGCGATGCGGAAAGTCCGCTTACCCATGGTATTGTGGTCCTCGCTCACATCGCGGCTGCGCAAGACGGACCGGAACTGGTGGCCGAGTGGTCCTGGGCGGGTCGGTTGTACAGCCCCTCAGAGATCCAGACCCTCGCGGCGCTGTGGTTGCAGGCCCTGCGCGCCATGAAACGACGCGCCGAGTCCGGTGACGCCGATAGCGCCCCTGCCGTGACGGGCCGCTCTATTCCTGCGTATATCCAATGAGGGACCCAATTTTCACGCTGCAATGTCGCAACTCCATGTTCTGAAACGCGATGTCAAGTCGAACGGCACTACAAGCGGAGTTTAATCGCGTGGTGGTCATCGGTGCCGGCGCACTCGGTAGCCTTCTGGCTCAGAAGTTGGTGCAGTTGGGTGCGACCGTCGAGCGCTTCGACATCACACCTCGCGTGGGCGTGCACTATACCGATGCGCGGGCGCCAAACTCCGAGCTCACGATCGCTCTCCAACAAGCCGATTTGGTGGTCGCCGCCTTACCGGCGGATGTGCTGTGCGCAGCCTTACCCCGACTGTGCAAGGCCATTCATCCGGATGCGCTGTTGGTGGAAACCGGTTCGGTCAAATCCGTCGTGCAATCGGTGATCGAAACCAAAGGTCTCGAGGTCGAAACGTTGGGCATCAACCCGATGTTCGCACCCAGCATCGGCTTCGAAGGCCAAGCGGTCTGCGCAGTCCGTTTCCTCCCGGGGCCGCGCAGCGAGCGGTTTGAAAATTGTCTGCGAGCCTGGAACGCCTCCGTTGTGAGACTGAGCGCACGAGAGCACGACCAGTGCGTTGCGGTCGTACAAGTAGCCACGCATGCTGCGATTTTGGCCTTTGGCACCGCTATCTCGAGCGCGCAGGTTGATATGAAGGACCTCTTGAGCATCGCCACCCCGCCGTTTAAGGTGCTCTTGATGTTGCTCAGTCGGCTCCTTGGGCTGGGGCCCTCCGTCTGCTGGGACATCCAAGCCGACAACCCGCTTGCGCCGGCCGCACGGGAGGCTCTGCTGCGCGGGTTGGCCACGTGTACGCAGTTGACCGCTGTGGAACGAGATGCGCCGGGGTTTGAGTCGTGGTTGCGTCAACTGGCACAGCCGCTGTTGCCCCTGACACCGCTCCTGGCGACCAATGCCGATCGACTGCTCAGTGCGGCCGCGGCCCTCAAACTCTAGAGATTTCGCTTAAGTACCACGCCGTTCGGCGTGGACGACGCTAAACAACCTCCTTACCATCAGTTCGGAGGGGGACCGGCTCGATTCCCGCCCCGTGACCCGAGGCCTGCATTCGATGTATCCCAAAATCGCGTTAGTGAGCATGCCTTTTGCCGCGTTGGCCACTCCCTCAATCGCGCTCACGCAACTGAAGAGCGTGTTGAAAGCAACGTTCGATGGGAAGCTGTGTGCGGATGTTATCTACTTGAACCATGAGTTCGGACCTCGTCTGGGCGTGCAGTTGTATGAATTCATTGCCCACGGGCGTGCGAGCACAATCAGCGGCTTTGGGGAGTGGCTGTTTCGGCAAGCGGCGTTCCCAGACTCTCCGGACAACTCCCCCGAGTACGTGCGGCGATTCGCCAGCCATTTAGACAAAGAGCTGCTGCAACACTTCACCAGTATTTGTACTTGCTTTCGCGCAGGCCTGCCGGCCTTGCTGGATGAGCTCATCGAGAAGTACGCCCTGGACGAGGCCGACGTCGTGGGGATGACCTCAATGTTTCAACAAAACTTGCCGAGTATCGCCCTCGCACGACGACTGAAGGCCGCCAGACCTGAGCAGCTCATCGTCATGGGCGGCGCGAACTGTGAAGGCACCATGGGAATCGAGCTCATCAACCATGTGGATGT
Organism: uncultured Steroidobacteraceae bacterium; assembly: GCA_964400085.1. GTDB lineage: Bacteria > Pseudomonadota > Gammaproteobacteria > Steroidobacterales > Steroidobacteraceae > 13-2-20CM-66-19. Next base: position 5,702 of record CAYNTW010000055.1, read on the forward strand.
GATTGACTTTGTTTTCTCAGGCCACAGCCTGATCTCTTTTCCGCAGTTCGTGCGCAATGTGATCGAGGGGCAACCCGAACGATGTCACGGACTTGACGGGGTTTTCAGCCGACAAAACAGTCGCTCAATCGAGTCAGTGGTGGAACCCGGGCAAGAGTGGGACTGGTCTAGTTGGCGCCCCGCTAGCCAGCTCTTGGGGGTGCGCCCCAGTGCGCCAGAGCTCGATGTGAATGCGGAGCTCGATTTGGACTATGAGGATTTTTTCCAGTCGCTCGGGGAATGCTTGCCGGGACCTGCGCTCGGGCGCCCTGCGGAAATCATGTTTGAGACTTCCCGCGGGTGTTGGTGGGGCGAGCGCGCGCACTGTACCTTTTGCGGTCTGAACGGCCAGTCCATGAGCTACCGTGCAATGCATCCGGATCGCGCTCTCGCGCTCATCGAGGGGCTCATACGTCGCTACAGCAATCGCACCCACAAGCTCCAGTGCGTTGACAATATCCTCCCGCGGGAATATTTCTCCGGTGTCTTCCCCCGCCTGCGCCCTCCGGATCACCTCACCTTGTTCTACGAAGTCAAGGCCGATCTGACGGAAGAGCAGGTGAAAACACTTGCCGCCGCGCGAGTCTTAGAAATCCAACCGGGCGTCGAGGCTCTGGCCACCTCGACTTTGAAGCTGATGCACAAGGGTACGACGGCCTTCCAGAACCTCAGTCTATTACGGCACTGCCGCGCCCATGGAGTGTTGGTGGGCTGGAATCTGCTCGTCGGATTCCCCGGAGAAAGCGCAGCCGTCTATGAGCAGTACATGAAGTTGTTGCCGAATCTCTTTCACCTACAGCCCCCCACAGGCATCTTCCCGGTGCGATTTGACCGCTTCAGTCCTTACTTTACGCAGGCCGCACAATTTGGACTGTCGCTTGCCCCGTATGAAAGTTACGAGTTTGCCTATCCCTTCCCACCGCGAGCCCTTATGAATATGGCGTACTACTTCAGAGACACCGATCTTAACGCCAGCTATGCAAATGACGTGGCGCACTGGCTGACACCCATGACGGAATTGGTCACGCGATGGCGCAACCTGTGGAGCACAACACCGACGCGTCCGGAGCTGGGTGTCCGAAAAGTCGAACAGCGGCCTGTGGTGGAGGATACTCGGGCCGGTTACCCGGTGACGAGTCGGCTCTCAAGCCAAGAGCTGGAGCTGCTTAGGCGGATCGCAACGCCGACGCGTCTGGACACCTTGGGTACTGAGCAGCGACCGGCGCTCGAACGGTTGCGTGGCTTGCGGCTGGTGTTCGAGGAGCGTGAACGCGTGATGGCCCTGGCTTGAGTCGTGCACCCCGACGCCGCTCATTGCACCACTAACCTGACACAGTGTAGGGTCTTAGGCGACGTCGAATCGCAGCGGATCGCGATGGTAAAGAGCTATGCAGCGCGCCGGAAATACACACCCGGATCCCCTCCGCAGTCACGAAGACCGGCAAGTGTGGGATGCCATGTTGGATCGCGTGGCGAGCTTAGCCAACGCCTCCACCTGGCATCATCCGGTCTATCGACGAGGGTTTGCCTGGCTGCGCTCACTACCCCCCGGTGTACCGTCGCTGGCAACCTTAAACGAGTGGCTCGCCGAAATCGGTTGGGCGGCGGTGTACGTTGACGGGTACATCCCAGTCACACAATACCGCACTATGCTCTCTGAACGGACCTTTCCGCTCTCGCGGCGCTTGCGCCGCTGGCGCAGCCTCGAGCACTCCGCGGAACCGGACTTCATTCACGATGTATTGGGACACCTTCCCATGATGTTCGATGAGGGTTATCGGGCCCTGGTGCAAGATTGGGCGCTGCGGGGTCGCAATATACAGCCGACTACGGCCGACCGTGACAGTGAGCGCTGCTTGCGAGCCCTGATCAGCGCATGCGACAGCGGTGAGGCCGAGGCCTCGGTGCTGCGCCGGGTGGCTGCGGAACTCCAGGACGCCAACGCGCGCGCCACCGCCGAGCGAAGCCCCTTTTTCCAACTCGAGACCTTCTACACCTGGACATTCGAGTTCGGGATCGTTCACCCGGAAGGTGACTCCCCGGTGCTTATCGGGGCGGCCGCATTGTCATCACCCGGAGAGATGGTGCGCATTTTCTCCGGTGAGACCGTGATCTCTCCCTTTGCCAACGGTGCCGTGGGGCGGGCGGTCGACTATACGACTTACCAGCGCGAAGTCTTTCGCGTCGGTAGCTTTCAGGCCTACCTGTCGGCATTGCGTGACATTTAATGGGATGCGTGCGCCCGAAGGAGGGGCCGTGATAGGGGAATATAAGATCGCGCTGGTGAGCATGCCGTTCGCCTCTTTAAGTTACCCTTCGATCGCGCTGACGCAACTGCGCTCGGTGATCGCAGAGAAGTCTCCGACCGTCTCGACGCGCGTGGTGTACTTGAGCCACGAGTTCGGTGCCATGTTAGGTCCGAGAATGTATGAAAACTTAGCCCACGGGCATGCCAGTCACGTCACCGCCTTCGGTGAATGGCTCTTTCGCCAGGTGGCCTTTCCGGAGCTCCCTGACAACACGGATGAGTACATGCGGCGCTTCGCCAGCCACTTCGAGAAGGAGTTTCTCCAAGATCTGGTCTCGAAGATCTTGCCGCTGCGGAGCCAGCTCGCAATCACCCTCGACCAGTTGATTGCCAAGCATGCTCTGGCGGAGGCTGATCTGGTCGGACTCACCTCGATGTTTCAGCAAAATCTGGCCAGCTTTGCGCTCGCGAGGCGCTTGAAGTTGGCGCGACCCTCACAAGTGATTGTGATGGGAGGGGCGAACTGCGAAGGCACGATGGGGATCGAAATCGTGCAACACGTCGATTGTATCGATTTCGTGTTCTCAGGCCACAGCCTGGTCTCGTTCCCGGAGTTCGTCCATCACACGATCAATGGGGCTGCGGAGAAGTGCCACCACATTCATGGGGTCTTCAGTCGGGACAACAGCCTGTCCATCGATGATGTCGTTGATCGCGAAGGCGTACCCCCCGATTGGGGCACCTGGCAACCGGCCAAGCAATTGCGTGGCATTCAGGGGATGGGCGCCGAACGGGACATCAACGCCGAAGTCGCCCTGGATTACGACGATTTCCTGGACTCCTTCGAGAGTAAGGTCGCCACAGATCCGGACGGCCGTGAGCCGGATATCATGTTCGAAACCTCGCGGGGATGTTGGTGGGGTGAGCGCGCCCATTGCACCTTTTGCGGCCTCAACGGCCAGTCGATGAGCTACCGCGCTATGGATCCGCAGCGAGCCCTCAAGATGATCGAGGGCTTGATCGCGCGGTACGGGGAGCGAGTCTCTCGGCTTTTCTGCTGCGACAACATCTTGCCCCGGGAGTATTTCGAGGGAGTGTTTCGCAAACTGCGCCCACCGGAGCACATTTCTTTATTTTACGAGGTCAAGGCTGACTTAAGCGAAGAAGAGGTGGGTCTTTTGGCGGCCGCTCGTGTCTTGGAGATCCAACCCGGCATCGAAGCCCTCGCCACCTCAACTCTCAAGATCATGCGTAAGGGCACGACCGCCTTTAACAATGTGCGCTTGTTGCAACATTGCCGCACCCATGGCATCCGCCCAGGTTGGAACCTGCTGGTCGGATTTCCCGGGGAGAGTGAGGAGGTCTATGAACGCTATGTGAAGATTATACCGTCGCTGTTCCATCTGCCCCCTCCCGTGGGCGTCTTTCCGATCCGCTTCGACCGCTTCAGTCCCTACTTTCACAACGCAAAGCGCTATGAGCTTACGCTCACCCCTTATGAGAGTTATGAGTTTCTCTATCCCTTCAGCCGCAATGTCCTGATGAACATGTCCTATTACTTCCGGGATGCCAACCTGAATGCATCCTATGCCGAGAGCGTTGCGAAATGGCTCACCCCCATGCGCAACGCGGTCTCGCGCTGGAACACGCTGTGGACTCCCGGAAAAGCGTACCCGAAGCTGTCCTATCGCAAGTCCGACACCGGCAGCCTCATTGAGGATGAGCGCACGGGGCGGCCCATTACGCAACGCATCTCCGCCGCTGAGGCAGCGATCTTGGAGTCCATTCGCGAACCGGTGCGCAGCGAGCAGCTGCAGGCGGATCTGGTCGCGCGGCTGCGTGCGATGAAGCTGACCTTTGAGGAACGCGACCGCGTGATGTCGCTGGTCTAGGTCAGCCGGTGCGGAGCCCCCTTCTGGGTAGCCTGATTTAGAGGTGTGCGCCTGATGCGTTGGCTACCACGTCTCGGACGCGCGCTGCGAGTGCTGTCGCTGGCGACCCGCGTCTGCGCATCTGGCGAACCCCGACTCATTCAGCGTCTGCTCCTGATCGTGATGCTCGTGATCGTGACGGCTGTGTTAATGGCCTTGACACCATTCGCACTGAAGGCGCTGGTCGATCGTTTGGTATCGCATCGTGGCGCACTCAGTCCACCGTTCCTGTTGGTTTCGGTTTACGTGGCCTGCTATTCCGTGGCGCGCATCCTCACGGAGATCCGTACCTTGATCTTTGCGCGACTCGAGCGCCGACTGTTCAGTCGGCTGTGCGAGCGGGCCTTCGCGCACGTCATGCAGCTACCGCTGACTTTTCATCTGCGCCGTGCAACCGGTGCTCTGACCCAGATACTGCAGAACGGCTTGGATGGCTACCAGATGGTGCTGCGTCTGTTGCTGCTCACCGCAGGTCCCATCCTGGTGGAGTTGTTGACTATCCTGGTCATTATTGGACAGCTGAGAGCGCCCATTCTGTTGGTGTGTTTCAGCGGCGCCTTGCTGGCCTATACCACCGTCTACACCATAAGCATGGGTCCGGTGGTACAAGCGTACCGCTCGGCAGCGACGGCGCGCGTGGATGTCGCGGCGGCCATTACGGACGGGATCCTGAACTACGAAACCGTAAAGCTCTTTACAGCCGAGGCTGCCATTCAAGACCGCGTTTCACAAGCGGCCGCTTGTATGGAACGGGAATGGATCCGCTTCCATGTGCGCTCCGGCGTGCGCGGACTGCTCAATGCCCTCTTGATCGGTACGCTCTTTTCACTCGCAGCGTTCTATACCTGTCGCGAGGTGTGGCACGGCCGGATGACACCGGGAGAGTTCGTTCTGGTGAATACGTATGTTCTGGAGCTCGCACGGCCACTGGAGATGTTGGGCGTGTCAATTCAAGAGCTCATCCAGGGCGTGACTTTGGTCGATCGCCTGATGCAGCTGTTTGAGGAGCCGACAGAATCTCGCGACGAAGCGCACTCAGGGCGTGCCCCGGAACCGGCCGCGATTGAATTCCGCGCGGTGTCGGCCTCTTACGATGCAGATCGACCGGTGTTGCATAACGTGAGCTTTACCGTACCGGCGGGAAAGTCGCTGGGGATCGTCGGGGCGAGTGGGGCAGGGAAGTCCACGATCGTGCGCTTGCTCACGCGGATGATCGAGCCTTGCGCGGGCGACATCCGCTTAGATGGCCACTCGCTGCGAATGATCCCGCTGTGTGAGGTGCGTCGCACCGTCGCGGTCGTACCCCAAGACGCGGTGTTGTTTTACGCCTCCTTGCGCTACAACATCTCCTTAGGCGATTCGCGCTACACGAGCGAACAGATCGAGCGCGCCACACGTGTTGCGGGCTTGGCGAGCTTTATTGCCAGCCTGCCGCAAGGGTACGACACGCTGGTCGGCGAGCGGGGGGTGCGGCTGTCTGGGGGAGAACGGCAGCGGGTGTCGATTGCGCGGGCGGCCCTGAAGGGCGCACCCATCTATGTGTTTGACGAAGCGACCTCATCGTTGGACAGCGCGCTCGAGCGCGAGATCCTCACTAACCTGCGCTCGTTGGCCGCCACTTCCACTACGGTGATTATCGCGCATCGCCTCTCAAGTCTGATGCATGCCGATGAGATTATTGTGGTGGAAAATGGCACCGTGACCGAGCGCGGTGTTCACCGGAGGTTGCTGCAAAGCAAGGGTCGGTACTATCGCTTGTGGTGCGCTCAGCAGGCGCAGGCTGCAACCAAGCGTAAGCGGACGGTTACGTTGCATCCTAGCATCTAGGCTCCGATGCCCGGCCCCGAATTCGCCAAGGAAGGGGAACCGCTTCCATGCGGCCGAGTCCTAGCTGAAACGCGGGTGTGGCGGAGGGCGTGCTCCCCCAAATCACCCGAGGCGGTATAGTATTGACGCTTAGATACAACAACGCTCGCAGCACGATGGACATGGCTGGCGTATCCGCGCTCACGCAATCAAGGACACCATGGCTTCTGTAATGGATCGCCCGATCGAGCGATCTTTCTGGCAGCGCCATGGCGGGATCATTGCAGGCGGGGCCCTCGTCGCAGCCCTTGGTTTAGCTGTCCTGATCTACTCGGTGACCCATAGTGAGCGCAGTGTTCGGGTCGCGGCCTCAACTCTCGTGCTCTCGCGCGTCGAGACCGGCGTCTTTCGCGACTTTGTCACCTTTAGGGCCAAAGTCGTGCCCCGCGAAACTGTCTATCTCGATGCTCTGGAAGGCGGCCGAGTCGACCAGGTTCTGGTCGAGCCCGGCGATTTCGTGGCGGCAGGGCAGCCGTTGGTCAAGTTCAGCAATACGGAACTGGAGCTCGATGTGCTTGAGCGCGAGGGCCGGCTTATCGAGTCCATCACCCAACTGCAAGCCTACGAGACGCAGCTTGAACAAAACCATCTGGCGAATGTGCGCGCACTGGAGCAGATCGACTACAACATTACGCGATTGAGTCGGCTCAACGCGCGCCGCAAGCCACTCGCGGAACACGGGCTTGTCACGGCGGAAGAACGCGATGCTATTCAAGATGAGCTCGACTACGACAACCGCTTACGTCCGGTCCAGGCACAAAGTAATGCCGAGCAAGATCGCTTACGGCTCGAACAACTTCCGCAGATTCGCGCGCAGCTGGAGAAGCTGCAGCAAGATGTGCAGATTACTCGCTCGAAGCTCGATAACTTGACGGTGCGATCCCCAGTGGCCGGACGCATGACGGCCATCGACCTTAAGGTGGGCGAGAACCGCAATCGAGGCGACCGCTTAGGAGAGATCACGCCGGAAACCGGGTTCAAACTCTCCGCGCAAATTGACGAGTACTATCTGGGGCGGCTGCGTAAGGGTCAGATCGCTAGCGCACGCATTGGAGAGCACGATTGGACGCTGCACGTGGCCCGCGTCTATCCCCAAGTCAAAGAGGGCGCCTTTACCATTGATCTCGCCTTCGATGCCAAGGCGCCCGACGGACTTATTCCCGGAGAGGCTGTCCAAGGTAAGGTCACTCTCGGCAGCGATGTGAAGACCATGGTGCTGCCCTCGGGTGCTTTCTTAGAGCGCACGGGTGGCGATTGGGCCTTCGTCCTGGATCCGGATCGTACCGCCGCCCGCAAACGACGCATCAAACTCGGCCGCCGCAACGTCGATCAGCTCGAGGTGTTAGGCGGGCTGCGTGCAGGCGAGGATGTGATCACTTCCGACTACAGCGGCTTGGAGCGCGCCGAACGGCTTACTTTGACAAGGTAGTAGGGTAAGAATGCTGAAGCTCGAGCAGGTCTCAAAAATCTATCGCACCACCGAGGTTGAAACCCGTGCACTGGATAGTGTGTCGATTGAGGTCGCCGCCGGCGAGTTCGTCGCCATCATGGGGCCTTCCGGATGCGGCAAGTCCTCGCTGCTCAACATTTTGGGGCTCCTCGATAGCCCCAGCGGTGGGGAATACTGGTTCTTCGGGGAGCGGGTGTCAGGTTACAACGAACGGCAACTTACCCAGGTGCGCCGCGCCGGAGTGGGGTTTGTCTTTCAGAGTTTCAATCTGATCGATGACTTGAAGGTGTCGGAAAACGTGGAAGTCGCACTCCTTTATCGCGGCATCGCGCGGCCCGAGCGCAGGCGACGGGTGGCCGAAGCCCTAGAACGCGTGGGCATCTCCCATCGTGCAAGGCACTTTCCACATCAGCTCTCCGGCGGGCAGCAACAGCGCGTGGCCATCGCGCGCGCACTGGTTGCCGAGCCGAAATTAATTTTAGCCGATGAGCCGACGGGTAACCTGGATACCGAAAATGGCGCCGCCATCATGCAGCTGTTGGCAAGCAGCAATGCAGCCGGCGCGACCGTGGTCATGGTGACGCACTCGGTAGAGCATGCCGCTCAGGCGAGGCGCAAAGTCAAGTTGCTGGACGGCCGAGTTTGCCAGCAGTGAACGAAATCCCCGCCAGTCTCATGTCGGGCGTCCCTGAGCTCATTGTCCGTCGCATGCTTCACAGAATGGCTACGAGTTGATTCGAGAGATCGGTCGTGCCACGCGGGAAAAGTCCGCCTTGGCTAGAGCGCATTGTACCCGGCGTTGCGATCTCTGGAGAGCTCTGGCGTGTTGAAGGCGCGACGCGAGGCCGTCAGTGGACGTACGCGCATTTATTATGCCGTCACTCCAAAGGGATCGCGTCGCTTGGCCACTCTTACTAGGGCTTGGACCAGCCTCGCCTCTGCGGTCGGTAGCGTTCTGCAACTGGCGGAACACGGGGAGCGTGCGTAGTTCGCGTGCCCAGTGCCCGTGAGGCCCGTGCGTAGTCTAGCGGGTCGAAGACCCCGGTGACACGTTTGGCAAAGCGCGATGCAGCGGGCAGAGTATCCAGATGGAGAGCATTGAGCAACTTTTTGCCAGACTTCATTCCCGCGGCGTGGCTATCTGGGTAGAGAACAATCGGCTTCGTGTCCGAGCCGCCAAGGGGAGCCTTCATCCGAAGGAGCTTGAGGCGCTTCGCGCCTCAAAGCAGCGTGTGATCCAGCTCATCCAAGGCAACGGTTGTGAGGAGGCGGGACCGCTCAAACCTCGAGACAAGAACGCCCCCATTCCCCTCACCTCATTTCAACGCGTGTTCTGGAGTGCCATTGTCAAACAGCCGGTGCCGGTGAGTGCACGCGAGTGCGTGTCAGCGTTTCGGATATTAGGTCACATTGATGTGCCGCTTCTGGAATATTGCCTTCGTGTCCTCGTGCAACGCCACGCAGCCTTACGTACGCGAATCCTGACCAACGACCACATTCCCGTCCAACATATCGACCCAGACAGCGAATCGGCTTTGGAGGTCATGAATGCTGAGGGCATCGACCCCAGTACCGGTCAGACTAGGGAAAACCTTCTCAGCGCCCGATTCGTCGAGAAGACCGTGGACCTCTCTCGGGGTCCGCTCTTTCGAGCACTCCTATTACATCGCTCTAAAGACGAGCATGTCCTCCTCTTTTCGCTGCATCAGTTGGTTTCCGATGCACTTTCAAACATCATTCTTGGTCGAGAATTGTGGACGCTGTATAGCCAAGGCGAGCAGCAAGCGCCATTCTCGCTGCCACACCTATCGCTGCAGTTCGCTGACTACGCGGTGTGGCAAGACAAGATACGTCCCCTCTGGCGTGAAACGCACGAGGCGTATTGGCAACAACAGGTGCAGGATGGATCCCTTGCCCGGATGCCCCTTCACGAGGGGGCCGCCACATCTTTCCAAGGTGCTGTCTACGAATTCACCTTGTGCGGTGCGTTGAGTGAGAAGCTGAGGGCTCTTGCCCGACGCGAGCACACATATCTTGCCTTTGTCATTCTGACACTCTATGTCGTCGTGATGTTCCGTTGGTGCAGTCAAAGTACCTTAATAGTCACCTGCCTTGAGAATGGACGTCACGAGCCGGGCCTGGTTCACACAGTCGGGTTCCTGTCTAGACTACTCTTGCTCCGCATCGACAGGCGCCAGGGGGAAAGCTTTAGAGAACTGTTACGACGCGTGATGCAGCTGTTCGATGTAGCAAGAAGCCATGGCGATTTCACCCAGGTTTCTTTTCTACAAGCGGCGTTGCTCCGCCCGATTTGGGATTTCCATTTCAACTGGCTGCCGTCATATTGGGAGCAGATGTCAGTCCCGAATTTGCGCGATATCGTGGTTCAGCCCTTTCCTCAACCTTTCCCAATCAAAGCAGCTATTCGGCCCCGCAACTTCTTACCCCATTTTCTGGACACGCCGAGCGGAATTCGCGGCGTTGTCGCCTATCGACCTGACCTTGTTGGGGAGAAACATTTGGTTCAGTTTGAACATCACCTAACTGTGGCGGCTGAGGCGTTTACGCGCGACTGGGAATCGTACCCTCAAACGTTGGATATCAGACTTGAGGGCTAAGGAATGACCAAAAGGTTTCTGTGCGGGGGCACGGCGGGAGAGAGCCCGCCCGTGCGCAGATGCGGATCAGCTGCGAGCGCAAGCATCCGCCTGGACTCCGAGCGACTCAATGAGGCGAAGTCCATGAATCCACAAAGTGATCACCAAGAGCACGCAGATGCGCGACAGGATATGCGCCACTGGCGCCGTGGAGGTGAACGAATCGCGCCAAACATGCTTATCCACGAAATCTTTGAGCAGCAGGCGGCCGGAACGCCAAACGCTGTAGCGGTCACTTATGAAAGTCGCTCTCTGAATTACTTGGAGCTGAATCTCAGAGCCAACCAGGTGGCGCACCGCTTGATGGCCCGAGGCGTTCGTCCGGGCGAGTTGGTCGGAATCTGCGCCGAGCGCAGTCTCGAGATGGTCATCGGTATCCTCGCCATCTTGAAGTCAGGTGGTGCCTACTTGCCTCTCGATCCAGTTTATCCGCCCGAGCGGCTGGCCTACATCCTGAACGATGCGGCGCCCAAGGTACTTCTGATACAGGAACGCCTCAAGGATAACGTGGCATTCGCTGAAGTGGAACGGGTGACAATCGAGAACCCCTTACGAGAGGCTGCTATCGCCGGTGGAATGTGCAATCCAACAGCAACCCTTGGAAGGAAAACCAACCAGTTGGCCTACGTTATCTATACATCAGGATCGACCGGAAAGCCCAAGGGCGTAATGGTCGAGCACGCAAATGTGACCCGGTTGCTTTCGGCTACTGATGACTTGTTTCATTTTAATGAGCGAGACGTGTGGACCTTGTTCCATTCATTCGCCTTTGATTTTTCCGTTTGGGAGATTTGGGGGGCACTGTTGTATGGGGGACGACTCGTGGTCGTTCCGTACGCCGTCTCCCGCTCTCCGAAGGACTTCTACCGACTGATTTGCGCGGAGAAAGTCACCGTATTGAATCTCACACCCAGTGCCTTTACACGCCTGATTGAAGCCCAGGACCGCGGCACGCAGGCGCGCCACTGCCTACGGGTGGTCGTCTTTGGCGGGGAAGCGCTGCCAGTTCGCGCTGTGCGACCGTGGACCGCGCGCCACGGCCTTGAACGGCCGATACTAGTCAACATGTATGGAATCACGGAGACAACCGTCCATGTGACACATCACGTGCTCGGTGAAGCAGACATCAAGCTTGATGAATATCGCGGTGTGGGAGTGCCTCTGCGGGATCTTCGCGCCTATGTGTTAGATGAGTGCCTCAGACCCGTTCCTCAAGGGGTGACCGGGGAGATCTACGTGGGCGGCGCGGGCGTCGCGCGCGGCTATTTAAATCGACCGGGCTTGACCGCAGAGCGATTCCTGGCGGACCCATTTTCCTGCGCGCCCACCTCACGATTGTACAAGACGGGAGACCTGGGACGCTGGCGGGCGGACGGAGGACTTGAGTATCTCGGCCGTAATGATCGTCAAGTAAAAATTCGCGGGTTTCGCGTGGAGCTCGGAGAGATCGAAGCGCAGCTGCGGCAGCACCCACAGGTCCAGGACGCCGTGGTGGTCATTTCGCAAGATGAGCCAGACAATACGAGGCTGGTCGCCTATGTTGTCTGTAACGAGGAATCGCCGCCGGATCCGGCCGGCGACAGTGCCGATGACATACAGCATTGGGAGTGGGTTGAGCGCTGGAAGGAGATCTACCAGGCAACTTACGCGGTGGATATTACGAGCTGTGACCCCAGCTTTGCTGGATGGGTGAGCAGTTTTACCGGGCTGCCGATTCCTGTGGTTGAGATGCGCGAGTGGGTAGCCGTAACCGTTGAGCGGCTTCGGGAATTTCGTCCGCAGCGAATATTGGAAATTGGTTGCGGAGTTGGTCTGCTATTGCAGCATCTTGCGCCCCAGTGCGAAGCGTATGTTGCGACGGACATATCGGACGTCGCGATCGAGCGGCTTCGAGGATGGATGAGCGGGCGGGAGCAGTTCTCTCACGTCGAACTGATCTGTTGCTCGGCGATGGACCTTGAGAGCGTTCCGGAAAGGTCCTTCGATACTGTCGTCTTAAACTCGGTCGTACAATATTTTCCGAACATTGACTATCTCGTCACGGTCATCCAGCGCGCAGCCAGACTGCTAAGAGAGGGTGGAAGACTCTTCTTGGGGGATGTCCGACATCTGGGGCTCTTGCCCCTGTTCCATGGAGCCGTTCAATGTTTTAAAGCTGACCCGGCGATGACGGTTAAAGAGTTGCGGAAACGAGTGAACCGCGCCGTGGCACAAGAGAAAGAACTTGTGATCGATCCGCAGTTCTTTCTCGCGCTCCCTGGGAGGGTGCAGGCGATCAGCGCTGCCGAGATTCTCCTCAAGCGTGGCACGACACGCAATGAACTCACCTGTTATCGGTACGATGTGATCCTGCATCGGGGAGGGTGGCGAGGCGAAACGGCCGCACAGGAGCCTCTTGACTGGAATGAGGCTGTTGGCGGATTGTCTGAGTTCGAAGACTGTTTGCGCGAGAGGCGCTGGTGCACGGTCTGCCTCCGTGCCATTCCGAATGCACGCTTGTCAGAACCTGCAGCGCTGCATGCGCTCATCGAATCCAGCGATGAGACGTGCTCAGTCGGTCAGCTCAGATCGCGCCTGGAAACACTGCAGGTGCAGGGCATCGACCCGGAGCGCATCGCGGATCTGTGCCAGGCTTACGGCTATGAGATCAGGTTGCAACCGGGTTCAGGCGCCACCTTTAGCGGCTCGCTGTTTCGCCGCCCAAAGACGCAGTCGCTTGTACGAGACCCACCTCGGGTGAATGGAGGCGTTTGCTGGAATCGGTATGCGAACCGTCCTTGTGGCATTAAGCGCCTACATCGACCTGCGTTATTCTCACAATTGCGCGACCAACTGGAGGACGTGTTGCCGGAGTATATGATCCCCTCCGCTTGGGTCGCGTTGGAGGCGTGGCCGCTGACGCCTAACGGGAAAGTGGATCTGGAAGCGCTGCCCAGCCCGCTGGCGCGACCTGAACACGTGGGGGAGTATCTAGCTCCAAGCACCGATCTCGAGCGCACGCTCGCAGAGATTTGGGCGGAACTGTTGCAAGTGGAGCGAGTGGGAATTCTTGATAGTTTTTTCGCGTTGGGTGGCCATTCGATGACCAGCATGGATTTGAGCGTCCGGGTCGCGCAGCGGCTGTCCGTCGAAATAGATCCGCACCAAATTTTGCGATATCCCACGATTAGAGATATGGCAGAGGCGATTGAACAGATGCGTAACGAAGTTCATCCTGCACTGGCCGATGACTCGGAGTCCGACGAGTTTATGTTGTAGCGAGATTGTGTGAGCCGCACGGAGGCTGGCTGCCAGCTCGTGATTGCAAACCAGTGGTCCAGCTGACGGTTGCGACAATTGGCCTGATTCGTTAACAGGGCGACCGGGATTCCAACCGTGACATTGGAAAGCGCGGGTCCGAGCCCGATCGACTCAGGAACAAGGGAAATCAATCCACGGCGGCTGCATCCGAAAGGCCAGATGAAACAGCCGCAGCCTTAGCGGCCGTAAAGGACTCCTACGATGAGGCGTGCGTAAACCACGGACCTTAGCCCTGGATGCGGTTTGCCCACTACAAGCGTTCTCGATGACCCCAGCCCTCCAATGCTCTCGAATTCACGCAAATAGCTCAAATCGCCAGGCAGGCTGGCGCCCACCCGTTTGAAAATGCTCGAGCCGTCGTCCAGCATCAGCGCTACGGGGTGTCCCTCGTGGTGGTCGAAGCTGTCCAAAGGAATCGATCGACCTGCCAATGCGATCTGTTTCGGCAACACTAGCGGAATCGCGCTCTCCTCACTCACGCGATACGCGGTGTCGATTTTTTTCAGGAGCGACGAATCTTCGATGGGAGTTGCCTCATCGCGCCCCCGAGAGAGCGGCAGATTTCGAGGGAATAGAATGCCCACAACTTCGTGCAGTGCTACCTCGTTCTCTCGAAAGAACTGCGTCCGCGGGCTCCGCCGTGGGTCTGGCGTTTCTCCTGCAAGGCCAATCCATCCATCTTGTTCTCCACGAAGTACCCGGCGCGCATAAACGCGAGTCCCGTCCCGCGCGATCACCAGGGTTCGATCCCCTGCTGAGGAGGCTTCCGACTTCACGATCGCGATCGATCCTCGCATCCCTGCAAATCCGAAGTTATCCCGCTGGAGGTGGAACAGTGCCTTTGATTCAAACACAGTGGGGTCAAGATACTCCAGTGCCTCCTGGCTCTCTCCAGATGGGGCTTCGCGCGTAAACGCAGCCAAATCCGGACAGACCGCAATCCGTACTGGCCCAACTGATACGCTGTTCAGCGACTCCAGTGTGGGTACCGCCGTAGATACACCATCGGTGGGTTCGCGATCCTTATGTCGCCACCTCCGCCGCTCCTCGTGCATTTTGTCTGCCAACTCGACCAGCTCATTCAGCTCCTTCGAACACGCGGCGACCTCTGAGGCAGTAATCCATCGCTTGTCTTCGTGATGCGGCTTGTTAAGTAGTTTTCCTGTTTGAGAAGTTGGCGAGACTCCCGGGTGATCCACAAAGCGCGTAAACACAGTGGCCCCGAACATTCCTTTCGGGGACGTTCTCGACAGCGCTCTAATCTTATCAACGTAGGTCGATAGCGTTGGTCGAGAGTTTCCGTTGACCCATCCTGAATAGGCCGGCTCGTCGAAGAGATCCGACAGCATCGTTTCAATGTGAACGCGGCACTCCCCTGCGTATTCGCGCGCTGCATGTTCGGAATTCTTGTCCGCATCGAATGCCTCTCGCTTCTTCGCAATGTCGGCCACCGAGAGCGGCACACGTATGACCGGCTGCTGATTCGTGGCGGGGTGAACGGAGCGGTGCTCCATGGCGCACGCCGTTCTCAATCGAGCCACATATCCCGCAAAGCGACGATCGTGCGTCGTCACCAGCAACTGACCACCCACCCCCACCAGGTTGGGCAGCGTCTCCCCGAGCCTCTCCCGGTTCACCTCGTCAAACAACTCCTGCGGATCGTCCAGGATCATGAGTCGCAGGCCACCGCGTTCCTTCAGGACGTACTCCCAGAATGCGATATAGAATCCCACCAAGCTCGCGCGCAGCGCCGACGCGTTCGTCACGTGATGGGCAGGCGCCGAGACACCGCCCGCACCCACAATCAATTCCAGGTGTCCCTTTCGGGACGTCTTTGTATCCAGCAGTTCATGAGCTGCAGCCGGAAAGCCTGCCTGGTAGACGCTGTCGCGCCACTTGGACGCTTGCGCTTTGAGCTCCTGCCGCAATCTCGCTACTTGGAGATCTGCCAGATCACCCAAAGGGAGCAGCTTCTCCAGGGCTGCACTCGCAACTGCGTACTCGCCGAGGCGCTTCTCGGCCGCCCGGCGCGTCTTCAAGTCGTTTTTTAACCGTTCGCATAACATCATGGCACGCGCCAGTGGCGCAACGCTCCTCACCATGGAATCCAGCTCCGATAGCTTCCCTGCCAAAGTCCGCGGCTGGTCGTTCTCGCGGACCGCCGATGATGCCCGTCCAATCACCTCTACGAACATTCTCGCGCAGAACTCATCGTGCGATCGGCGCCACTCCGCAAAGCGAATCCCACGATCCAACTTGACCAAGGCTGACTGTAACCCTGCGCACCCCGGCGGCAACCTAATTGGTGGCGCAGACGGCAGGGCGGGGCGATCCCTCAGGATCCGGTCCAAAGCTTCCGTCGTCGCTCCCCTCAGCCCGCTCAACACTCCCTTGAATGGAGCCGTGTCGAACAGTTCCTCTGTCAGCGCGCGTCGGATCAAGTCGCAAGGGTGTTCCGGTCCTTCGATCTCCAGTTCCCGTCGGAGGCCCGTCGGGAGGCTCTGTGTCAGCTCGCCGAGAGCCACATCAGCCCACCGCTTCAGAGTTTGGGATATCAGCCCCGCGTTCGATCCTGCCTCATGGATGTGTTCCTTCACCAACCGACCCGTGATCGGGTCCTTAACCTCGTCCAGCGAGGTTCCGCAGACCACACATAAGTCCTCCACCTCCCGAGCTCTCGGGTGTTCTTGCACCCACAGTGCTATCATCGCGTAGAGTCGCAGCCGTGTTTCCCGGCCCGGATCTCGAGCTAACTCATGTAGCGCCGCTGCATCCCGGATCAGCTCCGCCATTTTCACCTTTGCCCCCGACAGCTCTTCAGCCGTCAAACTTCGAAGGCTCTTCAGGCGCCCGAGCGAGTCCAGCCGTAGCTGACGTACCTCGTTAAGTGCAGCCCCAATGTTATTCTCAAGATCGGCTCGCAAAGACCCATTGCTCGGATCGAACGTGTCCCCAAGGACGCTCTTCGCAGCCGATACCGAGGTGGTGTACAGCACCAGGAAGTGAGCATTGATGCGATCCACTGCGGCCTCGACGCCCGCGTCCGCCGAAGGTAGAGGTACCCCTTCTTCCGGGCGGATCGATGCGTTCGCCTCGATTTCCCCCAATAGGTCTGCCCGAGCCCGTCCATACGACTCATCGGCTCGTTCGATGTTTTGACCCTCACGCTTGACGAACTCCCCATTGATCTTCGTGCGCGCCCGCCGTACGTTGTCGCTCAAATCGGCCAACGCTGAGAGTCCTGTGAGCTGGGCTACCGCCTTTCCCAGCTCCGATTCCGAACCCACCCGGATGACCGGCAATAGTCCAGGCATGACCGTCCCGATTCGGAGCGAGATCGGATCGACGCCCAACCCGCTTAAGCCCGAGGTGCTCTCATGGATTTTTCCTCCTGGCGTTCTTGTAACACTCCGACGGACGGGCGCTAGTTCCATCCCCGTCTCGTCCGCGAACGTCAACTCCACCCATGTATCTGCGTGAACCCAGCCTCTATCCGGAAGATACACATTTAGATCGGGAAGTGGCGTGACCGGACAGGTCTTGTGCAATGTCGGCGCCGAATTCCTGCTCTCGGACACGTCGATCCTGCAGTTGAACTCATCCGTCCCTCTCTCCGGTTCGCGCTGCGGCCTCAGGATATCTCCCGTAAGCGTCCAGATGATCGCGTTCGCTAGCGAAGTCTTGCCAGACCCATTCGATCCTTCGAAAAGCTGAATAGGTGACGACAACTCCAGAACGAAATTCTGCGGCGGACGCTCTGGCGTTCCGAAGCGATGCAGACCCGCAAAGCGATGCGCTTCCAACCGCTTCAGTGTCAGGATTCGATTATGGTGTACCTGGCCGTCCTCCAAGGCGACCGGGAGTTCTGACGGTGCTCCGAGAATCGTGTCCACCAGCTGCTCGGCTAAGAACACCGTCACTTGACCAGACCAGGCGCCGGCGCCCCGCCTTCGGTACCAATCTAACGCGCTGCGAGCTCGATCATCCTCGAGTCGAAACAGGTCTCCTTCGCCGGCGGTCGAAACCGGCCGCCCGCTCACCAAGTCCGCGCACAACGATTCGACCGTGTGGAGATGCAGCGGCCGCGGCACGAATTTGCCTGTCATCGAGTGTCCCTGTCAGTTGAACTCCCAAGTACCGCACGATCTTCTCGCAACCGTTGCGGATAGGAGTTGAACTCGTGCACGAATATTCTCAGGAAGAGTTCGACTGATTGCGTTGCTCTTTCCGTTTTCCGTACTGCACTGCAGCATCGGTCGGGTCATCGTTTATATCGGTTTGGGGGTGCGCTTTTGACCAACATTACCCGGCACGGCACCCTTGGAGGGCGGTCAGCGAGCGCGCCGGTCTCGGAACCTTGCGGTGAGTGCTTCTCGCTGAGCTTCGAAGCGGGCCCGCGGGCCCTGCTTCGGGACTTGAGTCTGCCCGCAGGTTGAGTAACTTCCAGCACAGCGCAGGGAGGTGCTGCAGGTGCACGAAGGGCATCAGCTGTTGCAATCCGCTCCCAGGCGGGCTCGCCACTCACTACCGACAGCAGAAAGTCACGATGCGCATCAGTCAGCGTATCGGGTAACTCGCCAATCAAGCGATTATGTGCTTGCTCCGGTCGCGGCACGGAAATGGCCTTAGTGACTTGCGAGACGACATCCCCTCACTTTGGAAATTCGGCGTGGATACTCGGGTGGCGCCTGTATTCGATTTTGGGATCCGGAATCTGCCAAGGCCGTCGGGAGCTTTGGATCTATTCTGACGGGGAAGACGGGGTGAATGTGGGGGCAGCAAACGACGCCCTTCGCAGCGGAATCAGGGTGACCGTCCGACACTGCAGGAAGACGGCGGCGAGACCCATGCTCCCTGAACATCCGCATGTGTCTTACCAAGAGTATGGCTGAAACTGCTTATTCAATGGCGCGGGACCCGAGTCGGGCAATCCGGGTCCTCGGGCTCGCGGGCGCGTTGCACTCGAGTTGCACTTGCGGCGAATTCCCGGGAACCGTAGCATTTGTCCGCTCCGAAAGGTCCCCGCGATTCATGCGTTTATGTGCGTTTGCGATGCACGAATGCGCGACTCCCGGGTCTTGAAAACCGGCGTCCTCGCAAGGGGACCGTGGGTTCGAATCCCACCCTCTCCGCCAGCTTGCACAGCCAACTATTCAGTTTCGTCTGAGACCCCGGACGTTGCGGCCGTTTTTCGGAGCGCGGCGATTCGTGCTTTCACTTCAGGCTGCCGTTGTCGCTCCCGTTGAAAATACTCCATGCCTCTGCGGATCTGGTCGTCCCTTGGCGAGTCCGCGGTGCCATAAGGCAAACAGCCGAAGAGGGCGATTAGCCCAGCACGCTCGGGAGTCTCACTGATGGCCCGTTCGTACTCCGCTATGCGTTGATCGACGTCCCGCTCTACCATCACTAATAAGGCGGGATCTCCTTCGTCGACCAGATCGAGCCTGGCCCCACCAAGATGGCGGATCGTTTCCCAAATGTGAATTGGAATGGGAAGCATCACGCGACCGTAGCCGGCTATTGATGTTTGATGCGAGGAAGTTGGCAATGTTCTCCTGTAGATCGACTTTGTTAGTTCGGGGGCTCGGTGGGGTCCACGTAGGGGCCGGTTTGATGCAGTTCGATTGCGACGAACGTCTGCGGGCGGAAATACTTCAGGCGGACGCGCTGTCCGCGATGCAATGCGATCCTATTCCCGGTGCAGCCCAACGCAGATCGACTCGAATCGGATTTTTGCGCCAGAATTCGACCATTTGCGCCAATAACTATAGCCAGTAAATACAGAGACTTATATGATTACGCGCCAGAACTGAAGATTTGCGCCACATCTATGACCCAGTCCGATCCTAAGATCGAGCTCGACGCTCTCTACCGCCTCGTTCTCAGTCATCCAGAGGGCATCGGTGCGGCCAGGCTCGAGAACGAGCTGGGGACACCAATCAGTCGACGCACTCTAGTTCGTTGAGGAATATTTCGGATCAATCACTCTGAAAGCGGCCGATATCGTTGACCCCTTTGAGCAGGCGTTCTTTCTCATGGTTCACGTGCCGTACCTGCAGCCGTTCGAGGATGTGAACAAGCGGGTGTCACGCCTCGCCGCGAACATTCCCCTCATCAAGCATGATCTTTGTCCCCTATCGTTTGTCGACGTGCCGGAAAGTGCATATGTCTCCGGTACTCTGGGGGTCTACGAACTGACTCGTGTCGACCTTCTCCGCGACGTGTTCGTGTGGGCGTATGAACGCTCGTGTCAAAGATATGTGATCGTACGCGACTCGGTTGCCGAGCCGGATGTATTTCGCATGAAGTATAAGCCGGCTCTGGTTGACCTCATCGGCGGAATCGTTCGGGACCGGCGAGAGCCGACTGAACAAGAGATTCGGTCGCGCGCCGCATCGCTCGTCGCCCCGCAAGATCTGAATAGATTTGTCGATCTGACCGCCAGTGAATTCGCGAGACTTTACGAGGGCAATATCGCTCGCTACAGGATTCGGCCTTCCGAATTCTGGGCTTGGTGCAATGCGACGCGGCCCTCCACGCTCGGTTGATCGGACGCGCCACAGGGCGCGGGCGCCGTGCGAGCTGCAGTCGAGTTGCGCTTGCGGTTTGTGCGCGACTCGCGTCATGTGCGACGTGCGGCGGTTCATGCGTGTGCGGCGAGTGTGCGCAAATGCGCGGTTAGCGGGTAAGGACCACATGAGTCGCTTTCTCCGTGGCCACGTGCTCCGTACAGCGGTATCCGAGCTCGACAAGGTCAACGTCGTTGAACAGGCGCTCACCCGATCCGAGGACGACGGGTGAGATCGCAAGATGAAGCGAGTCGATGAGTCCGGCGCGCAGATACTGCTGAATCGTCGCAACGCCTCCGCCGATCCGAATGTCCTTACCATTCGCCGCCGCGGCAGCTCTCTCCAGGGCGGCGTGAATTCCGTCTGTCACGAAATGGAAAGTCGTTCCACCCTGCATCTCGATTGGCGCACGCGGATGGCGGGTCAGCACGAACACCGGGACATGATACGGCGGATTGTCTCCCCACCAGCCTTTCCAGGTCTCATCCGGCCAGGGTCCCCGCACGGGCCCGAACATGTTTCGTCCCAGGATCCAAGCCCCGAGGTTCTCGAAGCCGCGCGCGGCAAAGTCATCGTCTATCCCGGTAGCGCCAGCGTCATTACCAAACATGCGCTGGAACGTTCTTGTCCCGAGCGCCCACTCGTGGAGAGCTGTCCCACCGACGCCGAGCGGATTCTCGAGACTTTGCCGCGGCCCGGCACCATATCCGTCGATTGAAATCGAAAATGCACTCACCTTGAGCTTGGACACGGGGTCCTCCAATATTCAGCCGCGAAAAAACCGACGTCTTGCTGCGAAAAGGCGGACGTCGCCGAAGGCGACGGGGCTCGCATAACGAGCCCGATTCAGGATATCAACTCGCCGTGGTGGGAGTCCAATTTGGAGGACTCCCTCATAGGTCGCGAAGTCCGCGGCCCCGACCCGAAACGCCTCTAGCGGCGCTCAAAAAGCCGCGAGCGCCCGATAAACGCGTTCGGCATTGCTCGCGCGGCGGTGGGGGCCGACTATCCCCAAGTGCTGCGCGCCTTGCTCGAGCATCATGACGCCTACCTTCTGACGTCTGCGGCCTAACGTCTGTTCCTTGTTCGATTGGCAACAACCTACCCCGCAGTCGCGCGCCACACGGCGACTGCGGGGTTCTCACGCAACTATGCACGGTCGAAATGGGGTTGGTGTTGGGCCACTTCGATCAATCGCCTACTGCTGCCTTACGAACTCGAGGCGAAAAGCACTGTGACCCTTGGCACCGCCTTCGACGACCCAGTCCTGCGTCATATGGGTGGCATCTATCAGGTGCCACGTCGTCGAGTGGAAGTGCTTCGGGTGCGTGTCGAGGTTGGTAGCCTCGCGAAACTCGAAGTCGATGATCGAGGCATCCGTGGAAGGCTTGGCGACATAACGAGGCTGATTCAGATAGTCGCAATAATGATCGGCGCGCAGCTCCGATCCGACCAGGTAGAACACGGTTGAGGTGATCTGCTGCCCGTCGACCCACTCCTCCGCAAGGATCGCGGTCCCAAGGGCGAACGGCTGAAAGGTATCTACGATGGTCTTGCCGCCCCCCATAGGCGCTTCCCATTTGCCGCCGACGAGTTTCTTGATTGCCTCGAGTTTGGCCTGGGCGTCTTTCGAGCGGGCCGTGTCGGGTGCGGCCGAATTCTTGGGGCTGTCATCGCCCATATCCATAGTGTGGGTGGGCGGCGCTGCCGTACCAGCGGGCGCCTGTTCGGCCAGTACCGGAGGGCAGCCCGCGAGCAAGAGAGCACTCGCGGATAGCGTCGCGACGGCCGTAAACGCAGTCCAGATATTCATTTTCCACTCCTGAAGGGTGTGATATTTCGAGCGGGCAACAGTCTGCGGGCGGGGTGAGGGGACCGTAAGTGGCTCCGGTCATGGTGACGACCCATGACCGTGGTCATGGGGACAGGCGACCCGAGCTGCACTACACTCGCTGGAGGTTCGAGAGAGTCGCGCAATGGATCAATTCACACGTCGAAACAGACTTCTGCGTTACGCCTCCATCGCCATGGTGGTCGCCGTGGGACTGCAGGCTGGCTTCGCTGCCGTCCTGGAGCCTACGCACCTCACCGACACACCGCATTGGCTCGTCAAATGGGTAGCGGCGTACGCGGTATTCATAATTGCATATGCAATGATGCCCAACAGCGGCTTCACAAGAATGACCACCCATCAGGCATTGTTGGCAACGCTGCAGGCCCTATGCGGAATCATACTGATCTGGTTGTACCCTAGTTTCATCGTGTCCTGCCTTTTGGTTGTCGTTGCGTGGCAATTCGCTTTGCGTCTGGATTTCCGGCACGCCATCGCCGTCACCGGCGCACAGGTGGTCGCGCTCGCGCTGATCAAGTGCAGCGGTCCTCATCCCGATGCGGACGCGGTCCTCGTCTTCGTGACTTGTGGAGGGTTTCAGCTGTTTGCCGTGGGTGCTGCGCAACTGCTTCGCAGTGAAATGGCAGCGCGCGATGAGCTGGTTCGCGCCAATACTGAGCTGAAGGCGACACGTACCTTGCTGGACGAAAGCGCCCGGCTAGCCGAGCGGCTGCGAATCGCAAGGGACCTTCACGATGTGATGGGGCATACGCTCACGACGCTGACAATCCAACTCGATGTCGCGAGCAGAATGATCAACGGGCCTGCGGCCGAACACTTGGCCTGTGCACGAACCGCTTCGGGCGAGCTGCTCGAGCAAGTTCGTGCGGTGGTGAGCCGCTTGCGGAGCGTCCAGCGGACCAGCCTGCGCGCCGCGTTGGAGAAGCTTGCGGAGAATGCGCGAGAGGTACTGGAGGTACGCCTACAGATACCGCCGAATCTGGCCATATCGGATCCCGCCCTAGCGGAAACGATCATCCGCTGTGTGCAGGAAGTCATTACAAATGCCGTGCGGCACGCCCAAGCACGCCAGTTGGCCATCGACGTGCGCAACTCAGGCAGCGGTATCAGTATCACAGCCCGCGACGACGGGCGTGGCGGGGAGTTTTCTGCCGGAAGCGGGCTGGCGGGAATGCGCGAGCGCTTCGAAATGATGGGCGGGAGTCTGTCTTTCCGAAGCACCGAAGGCGAGGGCTTCACGATAGAGGGAATGCTGCCGATGGCCGGGAGTATGCTTTGATCCGCGTGTGTCTCGTCGACGACCAGGCGCTGATCCGCAGTGGCCTCAAGGCTTTGTTGCAACTGTTGGGCGGTATTGAGGTCGTAGCCGAGGCTGCCGACGGTGACGCGGCGATCGCGGCCGTCCAGGCATCCAGCCCTGCTGTGCTGTTGCTCGATGTTCGCATGCCGAAGCTCAACGGCGTAGAAGTTGTGGAGGCTCTGGCTCGGAAGCGCCGACTGCCCGCGACTCTGCTGTTGACGACTTTCGAAGATGACAATGCGTTGATTCAGGGTATCAAAGCCGGCGCGCGCGGATATCTGCTGAAGGGCGCCACGCCGGAGACTCTGGCGGAGGCGATTCGCACGGTCGCAGCGGGCGGCTCCTATTTGTACGCGCCGCTCGTGTCTGACCTGGCACGCGATGGCATCAAACAGTCCTACCGTGACGACACGTATGGTCTGGTCGAGCCGTTAACGGAGCGTGAGTTGGAGATACTGCGCCTGATGGTCAGTGGGATCGGCAATCGGGAGATTGCGCAGGCGCTCGAGCTGCGGGAAGGGACCGTTAAGAATCATGTCTCGAGCATCTTCTCGAAGCTCAGTGTGATCGACCGTACCAAGGCGGTGTTGCGCGCGATTGCGGCTGGCCTCGTGTAGGCGATGGGTCCTCAGCCGGAGAGCAGCCGTGCAGCCTGGGCTTTCAACACTGCGTGGGTCCGATCGCGGACGTCCTCTGTCGCAGAAGGAAAAGACCATGATCACCTGTTGCGTGAAGTACGTCATTGACCCATACAAGCTGAAGGAGTTCGAGCGCTACGCCCGAAATTCCTTGACTTCGAGTTACCTTGAATATGTAGACTCGTTGGCCTCGCCCCAGCAATGGCGGCCTAGGTAGGGGGAGGCAATGATCACAGTCAGCATTCTCTATCCGGCGAAACCGGGCAACCGGTTTGATGCCGACTATTATCTGAAAACGCATATGCCCCGCTCGCTCGAGCTTCTCGGCGATGCGATCAAGGAGTGCAGAGTAGAGCGGGGCGTCCAGGGTATGATGCCGGGATCGCCGCCGAATTTCGTGGCGCTATGCCATTTTGTATGCGAGTCGATCGAGGCTTTT
The DNA here is from genome assembly GCA_964400085.1 of uncultured Steroidobacteraceae bacterium. Classification (GTDB taxonomy): domain Bacteria; phylum Pseudomonadota; class Gammaproteobacteria; order Steroidobacterales; family Steroidobacteraceae; genus 13-2-20CM-66-19. The sequence continues at coordinate 29,991 of CAYNTW010000055.1, forward strand.
GCGACCGCGTTCTTGCCCAATGCGCCTGCCTTGCAAGCTGACATGGCAAACTACACGGACATCGAGCCAATCATCCAGTTCAGCAATATCGAGCTTGTCCGTTAGTCGCGACTCGCGCAGGAAGGACCATCTATGCGCCTCAACAACTCAGGGCAAAAGTCGTCCCCGGAAATACCAGGAGGCGCTGCGCACTTTCTGGCAACACGGATGCTGGCGAGGTCCCACATGCTGGGGTTCGGTCTCATAGCTCTCGTCGCCACGGCGAACACCGTCGCTGGCGTCAATATTAACGTGATCAGCCCACCCTACAGCGCGGTGGGTGATGGTGTCACGAACGACCGCGCGGCGATCCAGAGCGCCATCGATGCGGCCAGCGCCGCGGGCGGCGGCACAGTCGAGCTCCCGAGTGGCTATACGTTCCTTAGCGGCGATCTGCAATTGAAGACCGGTGTCACACTGAACCTGGACGCGGGCGCCACCTTGAAGCAAAGCCTCAATCCGGCGGACTATGCACACACACCTTCTTTCGGTCGCTGGCGCGATAGAGGCATCTCGTTCGACTCTTGGTCGGAAAGTAACTATCCGTTGATTTTCGCGGGGCAGACCGCGAATGTGGGAGTGGCTGGCTCCGGCACTGTTCAGATGTCGTACACCGGCGACGACACAACCAGCATCATGGAGCACGCTATCGGATTCAGTGAGGTCTCCAACTTCTCGATCTCCGACGTCACCATTAAGGGTGCCATGGCATACAACGTCTCCATCAGGAATTGCGATCACGGTCGAGTATATGGCATCCGCACGACCGCCCCTGCAAGCCTGAACTCCGACGGCGTGAGTCTGATGAACAGCTCCTTCGTGGACGTGCACGACAACAATGTTACGACCTTGGACGACGGGATCTACGTATGGGCGAGCTACCAGGATCCGCGGAGAAGCGGATGGTGGAACTCCGATACGCCTCGCCCATCTCACGACATCAATGTCTATAGCAACGTTGTCAATGACATGGCGACGAACGGCTCGCACGGCTTTGCCTTCATCAACTGGACAGCGGCGGCACCCGATCAGTCACAGGTGGAGATCTCACGCATCAATGTTCACGACAACACCTTCACGGCTCCTTATCCGATAGCCGCTTTGAACACCGATCCGTACCACCCAGGTTCAAAGACGCCGTCCAAGGACCTGAGTTTCAATAACAACGTGTTGACAATCTCTGCGGCCGGGGCCATCAGCCAAGATCTCGACCATATGGCCACCACGGACTTCTCCGGGGACGATCCGGTGTACGATTTTGCATTGGCAACCGACTCGACCGGGCTGTACAACTCAGACTTTGACCATCTTAATGCGTTCCTCTCGGAGGTGGGTACCTCCTTTTGGTCAGCGGAAGGTATGGCCGGCGTCGCCAGCGATAACGTCGGGCAGCCTGGCGGCTTGTACGGTGTCATTCAGGGATTCGACAAGGGTTACGCGGGCATTTATCAGGGTGTATATCTGCAGCCGGGCCAATACTCGTTTACTGCCTCCGTGCAGAGCAGCGGTGCCAATATCCGTTTGTTTGCAATCCGCGCAGCAACGACCGAGGCTCTGCCTGGGACCATTGTGTTCAACAACACGACCTGGCGGGTCTTGACGATCACTTTCCAGGTCACGGTGGCGGACACTTACCGCCTCGGAATTGACAACCGCTGGTCGTTGGGCGACCCGAGCGGCTTCGGCCGAATCGACTCGACGAGCCTCACGAAGCTGCAGTGATCGGGCTATCGGTACAAGCAGGGTGAGTTTCAAGGTGCTGGCGCAGGGATCGGTTCAAGTGGCGAGATAGCCGCCGTCAATAAGGAGAGTATGTCCTGTCACGTATGGGTTCATCATTAAAAACAGGATCGCCTCCGCAATATCTTCAGGCTGGCCAAAATAGCGGGCTGGCAGAGACTGCGCCCAAGTCCTGACCTTTGAGCGGTTTTCCCCGTGAAGAGGTGTATCGACGGCGCCTGGCATCACGACATTGACCCGGATGGGCGCCAATTCCAGCACGAGCGCCCTCCCAAAACTCACGATCGATGCATTCGCGGCGGCGGCGAGGGATGTGCCGTTCGGCGGCTTCACCGCGCCGGCGCCAGATAGCAACGTGATCGACCCTGTCTTGTGCATCAGCGGGACCGCGGCACGCGTGACATTCACAAACCCTCTGAGCTTGTCGAAGCTGCGTTCCACCTGTGTGATGGTCAGATCAGTGATCGAACCGAAGAGGCCGTATTCGTCGCCGACGGCGGTCAGGACGAGATGATCGATTTCGCCAAGCGATGCGAACATGCGCGCGACCTCGGCCCGGTCAAGGATATCGACGGCAATCGCCTGGGCTGATTCCCCTACCGCCTTGGCGGCTTCGAGCAGCTTGTCGCGCGTTCGGCTCAGCATGATGACCCTCGCGCCCTGTACAGCCGCCGCCTTTGCGGTTGCGAGTCCAATTCCAGAGCTCGCCCCGACGATGGCGACGGTCTGCTGCGTCAAGCTGCTCATCGCGTGTGCTCCTCTTCGGGGTTTGTCATTAGATTGACGGAGATCGTCGCTCGAGGACCGAGCCCCATGCGCACGATTTGCCAACGGATGAAGTCGGCAACCGCCTCGACGAGTCGCGCGCGCTCGAGCTCTCCGCTATCCACGCCGACAAAGCCCAGCTCCTCGGCAAGGGAACGCACGACCGACTTCGCTTGCGTGTCATCGGCGCACAGAAATACGGAGACCCGGTGCGGTGTCAGCTGCTTACGGCCGACTTCGATAACCTGAGCGGCCATTGTGTTGAACGCCTTGACCACTCGTGCTCGCGGCACGTCGGCCGCGAGCTGCTCCGCAAGCGAAGGAATCGGTGAGTTGAAATGAATGCCGGGACGGCGTTGCGGATCGGGGGCCTCCATTCCAAGGATCGCGCTGTTGCGACAGTCAATGACAATCTTTCCTGACAACATCGTCGGCGTCTGCAACAGCGTCGACGGCAAGACATCGCGCACCGTGTACAGGACCACCTCACCGAACTTTGCGGCGGCGTCAAAATCGCCTGCCTGTGCCCTTCCGGACGAGTGGGTGGCCACAGCTGCCGCCTTGCTTGGATCTCGTGAGCCAAACAACACGTCGTGCCCGTTGGATGCCCATTGTAATCCAAGCGCACGTCCCATGTTTCCTGTTCCGATGATACCAATCTTCATGGCTGTGTCCTCTCTTGCGGCGCTGGCGAAGAGGCGCCAATGTCTCGCAGACCCGAACTACCGTCCCGCGACCGTGTCGTCGAAATCGAACACCAGGAGTCCGGTAGGTTTGCCGTGCGCGTCGGTCTCAATCAGGGGTTCGACCACCTTCGCCAGCGAGTCGTGAGCGGGGTCCCGCGATTCAACGTATGGCTTACCCACGAAGAAATCACGATCCGACTCATTCTTGAAGGTCACGACGAACGCCTGCTCGAAACCGCGATCGAGCCCCTCTTTGCTGATGGCTTGGCCGCCGCGGATGGCGACGATGTAGGGGCGGCCGTTGCGCCTCGCTTGGTCCTTCAGCTGCACGAATCGGCGGGCAATATCCGCCTTGGTCGCGGCGGGTACCCCGGCTTTGTAACGGAACACCACGAGATGCTGAATATCGGCGTGCGCTGATCCCACGAGCAACGCACCGGCGACCGCAAGAGCAGCCCTCGCCTTGATTGCTTTTTTTGACACTTTGATTCCTGCCTTGTTGACGACGCTGGCACAGCGATGAGACACATCATCTCGATTCGCCGATGAGCCGTCCATCTTCAATCGGCCAAGGTTGTTACCAGTTCGTCCACGCGGAAGCTGGTTCGATGCTTTTCAATGAAACGGCGCAACGAAGTGGGTGGGCGGCCGGTCAGGCGCTCGACCGTATCGAACGTGTCTGCCGCTTCGGCCAAGGAGCCATCGCGTATGCGGTCAAAGACATTCTTCACACAGGCCATATAGTTCGGTTCGGCTCCAGCAGCCGTGACGGTGCGGAAAAACATCTCGGCGTTCTGTGAGTTATAGCGCCACGGCAGTCCGGTGATTTCCGTCATCAGCGAGGCGATCTCGGCGACGGAAGCGGCCTCCGTAGCAAGGGGATAGGCTTTCCCAGCGTGAGATTGCGGTGCGCGCAAGACGCTTGCCGCGACCGCGGCCACGTCTTCGGCATCAATCCAGCTGGTTCGGGCATCGCCGATGTAATGGGTGATGACACCAGGGCCTGCGCTCCCCATCGCGGTCAACATCACGAGATTCTGCATGAAGCTGTTCGGATGCAGGTGCGTCCAACCGAGGCGCGAGCGCTCAATGTAGGCTTCGATGAGCTGGTGCCAGCCCAGATGGACGATGGTTGTATCGGGGCTCGCATATGCTCCGACGTGGACCAAATGCGACACACCGGCTGCCACGGCGGCATCCACAGCTGCCTTGGACTGCGCGAGCATTTTCACGTCATATCCAGTCAGCAGAAAGAGTCGATCGACGCCACGAAAACTGTTAGTGAGCGCTCCGAGGCCGTCGAGAGGGGGTCTGTCGAGGTCGATGTGGCGTGTCTCGATCCCAAGCCGCTCGAACAAACGTGAAGCATCAGGTTGGCGCGTAGCGGCAATCAGCTTCAAGTGTCCGGCGGCGTGATCGGGCAGCAGCAGGTTGATCAGCGGGCCACCAATTTTGCTGGTGGCACCCAATACCAGCACAACGGGCACGGTCATCCGAGTCCTCCTGATCGACAGTGTGGGCGGCAAACCCAGCGCGAGAGGGCCAATATCCTTGCCAATCATCGGCGTTTCCATGATAGTCTGCCGGAAATGCTTACCCGTTTGTCCGACTCGCGACCTCCACCTACTCCGGATCCGCTGAGCGAAGTGTTGCAGGACTTGCGACCGTCGGGCGTTTCCTACGGTCACTGCCGACTGACGCGGCCGTGGGGCGTCGAGTTTCCGGCTGAGCCTACCGCGCGACTGCATCTGGTCGTGGCCGGTGAAAGTTGGCTGCGGACTGCAACCTTTGGACCGACTCGACTCGGCCCCGGCGATGTCGTGTTGCTCCCTACGAGCCTGCCACATGCCATGGCCGACACACCTCACGGATTGACTAAACCACTCTCCCAGCTTGCCCATGAAGAAATCGGCGATCGCGTCTATCGGCTGGAAGGCGGGGGCGGCAGCGGTTCGGAAACGCTCATGGCCTGCTGCAGTGTCAGCTTTGGGCAGCCCGCACTCCATCCGCTTCTGGCGCTTATGCCGCCCGTTATTCATGTATGCCGCGCAATGCTCGATGATCCGACGCTGCCACCCTTGCTGGACGCGATGGCAAGTGAGGTGATCGATCGGCGCGTTGGTGCAGCAACTATCCTGGCGCGGCTCGCAGACGTGGTCATCACTCGGTTGATTCGGACCTGGGTGGAAGCGCGCTGTGCCGACACAAGCGGATGGCTAGCCGCCATTCGCGATCCCAAGATCGGTCTCGCTTTGGCCGCAATGCATCGTCGTCCGGAGCATTCATGGTCGGTGGCAAAACTTGCCAAGCTCGCGGGACTGTCGCGCTCGATGTTCTCCGAGCGATTCGCGGCCGTCATGGGTGTTCCGCCAGCACAGTATCTGGCGAGCTGGCGGATGCATCTGGCGAGCGGCTGGTTGCGTGATGAGCGGTTGACAGTCGCGCAAATCTCGGCGCGTCTTGGCTATGAATCCGAGCCTTCCTTCAGTCGTGCTTTTAAGCGCCACGTGGGGGTGCCGCCGAGCGCGTTGCGTCGCTCTACCTTTGAGAAAGAGTCCGCCTCCGCCAATCATTCGACGACGCCTCGAACGGCGCGGCCGGCCGGTCGTTCTCCGTGATGACGTCCATGTTGACCGGCTCTGGTTGTTGATTCGGAAAGTCACTTCGGAACTGAGAAGGCACTTCGCCACCGCAGCGATAGGACTCCAGTTTCGGGGGCGTCGCGATATTGGAAAGACGTCGCGGTCACAACACCTGCCAATTGACAGCCGTAGGTCAAGCGGTCACATTTGTGCACATGCCGAAACCCAATGTTCGCGAGCAGATCGTTTCCGCGGGACTGGACACCTTGCACCGCTGCGGCTTCAATGGCTGTGGCGTCGAGGAGATTACCCAGGCCGCAAAGGTTCCGAAGGGCTCGTTCTATAACCACTTCGAGAGCAAGGAGGCCCTCGGTGTTGCAGCCGTCGAGCGCTACTGGGAGATGACCCAACGCGGCTTGGCCGTTCTCCAGGACGAACACCTTGCACCGTTGCAGCGCCTGCGTCGTTATTTCGGATCGCTCGCGGATCTCATGCACCGGTGGAAGTATGCGAAGGGCTGCCTGGTTGGAAATTTCAGCGCTGAGCTCGCGGATCAGAGCCCATCGGTGCGAGATCGCGTTTCGGCCGTCCTCGCCGCGTGGACGCGCGCCCTGGAGGAATGTATTCGCGCGGCACAGGCGGATGGCGCCGTCGATCCGAATTTCGACGCCGGCGCGCTGGCGGCATTCTTGCTCAATGCCTGGGAGGGCGCCGTGTTGCGATCCAAGGTCGACAAGGACGGCACGGCGCAGCGGCAATTTCTCGCGATTGTATTCTCGAAGCTCCTCGTTCCCGGCAAGCCGCTGAAGCGCAAACGTTAGGCGATCTGCACGATCGCCTTGCCGAAGTTC
>CAYNTW010000056.1:0-36618 GCA_964400085.1 uncultured Steroidobacteraceae bacterium
GTTTGCCGTGAGCGCATCGGTTGCGCTTCACCTTGGATGAAGACGCGATCCGCAAGCGTGGTCACCTCGAGCGGGTCGCCGCTCCAGAGCACGAGATCAGCAGGGTGGCCGCGCTCCAGAGTGCCGTTTGCCGCCGCAACTCCAAAGATCTCAGCGGGATTGCGCGTGAGCGCGGCCAACGCCGCATCCCACGGCAAACCGTGGGCCACGGCGATTCCCGCGGCCTGGCGCAACTTACGGATGTTGTGGGGCTGTGGGTCATCGAAGCTGAAGGCGATCTTCACGCCAGCGCTATTCAGACGCGCGGCGTTCTCCAATGTCGCACCAACTGCGTCGAAGCTCGCGGGCAGGTCATCCAGTGGATTGAGGATCACTGGGATGCGCGCCGCTGCGAGCTCCGGCGCCACGCGCCAAGCCTCAGTGCCTCCTTTGATCGCAACGTGCACTTTCTCGCGTTGGGCGAAACCCATCACCTGCCGGATGTCCGAGGCCCGATCCGCATCAAACACGATCGGGCTTCTGCCTTGCAGATAACTTGCCAGCGCTTGCCGCCCACCGGGCGTGAGGACGCGCAGATCCCCGGGCAGCAGCGATTTCGAGGAGCGCGCTTCCGCGAACGCCTGTTGCAACAACATGAATTGCCCAGCGCGGCTATTGCCGGAGAGGGCGCTTGCATCGCCTCCGATGTCAATGAACAGGGCGCGCGCTGTGGGCGCCAGGGCTCCATTGAGGCGAGCGATCGAGCCCTGTCCCGCGATGATGGTGCCACCCGCACCCTTGCCGCCGGCTTCAGCGCTGGGTGCCAACATCGCGAAGGTCACGCCACCCAAGCGACCCACGCCGAGGATGGCTGACTCGGGATTGAACGCGAGGCTGACATCAAACTCGGGCCGCATGGCCCCGAGCTTCAAGGCGTAGTCGTCGACCGTGGGCTCCTCGCCGATCTCCTCCAGACCCAGGTGACCGAGACCGCCGAACAGACCGGGCGTAACGGGCCGGCCACCCGCATCGATGGTCTCGGCTCCAGTGGGCGCGCTGATGCTACGCCCGATCGCCTCGATCTTGCCGTTATGGATGAGGAGGTCCGTATGCTCCAGCGTGCCGGCGGCTGTCATGGTGTGAATCGTCGCGTCGCGAATCAACACCGCGTGGCTCCCACTCTGGGCGCCCTGCGCCGCAGCCGCGGCGCTCGCTGCGACGAGCGCGAGTCCCACCAACATCGTCCCGAGCGCCTTCATCGATCCGCTCCCGCCGCGGCCGGCTGTCCGATCAGGAAGTCAGATTCCGGGGCGACCGTCGGATTCTGCCGGTCATAGCGGACGACCCCATCGATAAACACGAGATTCGCCCGAGCGTAGACACTGAACGGATCGCGGTTCCAAACGACCACGTCCGCCATTTTTCCCGGCTCGAGCGTCCCCGTCCGATCGAGAATGCCGAGAACCTTCGCTGGATTGGTGGTGAGCCAACGGATGGCCCGCTCGGGCGGGATGTCGAAGCCCGCGCGCGCGCCGTAGGCCATGGCTTTCGCGGCCTCCTGGTTGAGACGTTGAATCCCTTCCTCCGAATCCGAATGCACAATGGCGCAGCCACCCGGGGCCGCATCCACGAATGCGATGTTCTCGGGAATGCCGTCGTAGGCTTCCATCTTGAAACCCCACCAGTCGGCCCACATCGCGGCGCAGACACCGTTGTCGGCGAGAAGATTCGCGATCTTGTAACCCTCGACCGCATGATGGAACGCCGCCACGTGGTAGCCGAACTCGCGCGACATGTCGAGCACTGTGGCCATCTCGTCCGCTCGATAACAATGCATGTGAACGATGATGTCGCCTTTCAACACGGCGGCCAGGGTGTCGAGCCGCAGATCGCGCTTGGGCGGTTTTGCATCCTTCGCGTCCTTCCCGCCCGCGGCGACTTTCTGCTGGTATTCCTCGAGATCACGTAGATATTCCTGGGCCTCCGCCCACTGCGCGCGGTATCCGGCCACATTCCCCATCCGGGTGGAGGGTGCTTCGTGTTTCTCTTCGCCGTAGACGCGCTTGGGGTTCTCACCGCAGGCCATCTTCAATCCTTGCGGAGCGCCCGGAAATTTCATCCCTTGATAGGTCACGCTCGGTATGTTCTTCAGGACCACAGAACGACCGCCGATGAGATTCGCCGATCCAGGCAAAATCTGCAGCGAAGTGATGCCTCCGGCAAGCGCTGTGCGGAAGCCCGGGTCTTGCGGCCAGATCGAATGCTCCGCCCAGACATTGGCGGTGCTAGGTGCCGTGGCTTCGTTGCCGTCGGAGTTGGCTTCCACAGCCGGGCTCGGATAGACGCCGAGATGGGAGTGGATATCGATGAGACCCGGGGTCACCCATAGTCCCTCACCTTCGATGGTCTTTGCATTGGAAGGCGCTTGAATTCCAGTGCCGACCGCCTGAATCTTGCCGTCCTCCAGCAGAACGTCAGCTCCGTCGAGCCGTGCTCCCGTACCGGTGAGCACGGTCGCGTGCCTAATGAGCGTCGGCGTGCTCGCCGGCACTCTATAGGTCGACGGATAGAAGGCCTGTGCCGCGAGCGGCGTCGGCGCCGCGGCGGTACTGCTGCCGCTGGTATTGGCGAGGGCGGCTTCGTCAGGCTTATCGGATTTTTGTGGCTGCGCGGCACAGCCGGCCGCGAGGGCGGACAGCAGGAAACAACAGATCTTCCGCAAAGTAACTCCCTTCGAGGCGCTCTTTTGCACGCAGTCTACTTTGCCGAAGCCAGTAGCGCAGCGCGCTTGCGCGCCGAAACGGTCGAAACATACGGTGAAGCGCTGTCGAAGAACCGCCAGGGCCGCTTGGCCCAATCACCCGCGTAGTCGACACCGATCCGCGTCGTGCGAGTAATGCGAGGGCGTCGCAGCCGTCCGGGAGGGCTCTCCAGCCACAGCACATCTCCCAATAGGTCAGCCCCATTGAGTCGCCGGTCGATGTTCATCGCGCGGCACAGCAACCCCGGTCCCCAGGTCTTGTCGGTGACGCCTGAGACCGGTTCGAGGGCGCGCAACAGCACGGCATGCGGAACGCCCGCCGCCGCCGTCACGACGTTCAAGCAGTACCAGAATCCATAAATAAAATAGACGTAGGCATGTCCAGGTTCGCCGAACATGACTTCAGTCCGTGCCGTGCGACCGCGTGAGGAGTGTGCCGCGAGGTCTTCGGGCCCCATGTAGGCTTCGGTCTCGACGATACGGCCCACGCGCAAGGTACCCTCATCATCGTGCACGAGGTGCATGCCGATGAGGTCACGCGCGATGGCGAGCGTGCCGGGGGCGTAGAAGTCGCGGGAAAGTTTGCGGGCTCGTGTCACGAGCCCGCATGGTACTTGAGTGTTGGGCTACTTCGAAACCGACGGGTTGGTTTCAGCGATCCGCACGTCGCTCTTGACACTCTTCACGCCGTCGATCGCGCGAATGTCCTCCGCTGCAAGCTTGGCTTCGGCAGGCGAGCTTGCCACGCCCGTCAGGGTGACGTTGCCTTGATAGACCTGGACGCTGAAGTCACTCGACTTCACGTTCTTGTCCTTGATCAAGGCAGCCTTGGCGCGCGCCGCCAATGTCGTGTCATCGACGTACTGACCGGTTGTTTCCTGGTGATGCATGACTCTGCAGCCGGCGGTGCTGAGCAACGCTACCGCGGCTACGGTGGAGAACTTTGTGAAAGCGCGCATGGCGTATGACCTCTCGAGATTTGTTGGCCGACGCGCGCCCGGGCACGCGCGTTTCGGAATGTGAGCCGCCGCTCAATCGAGAGATGCACAGCAAGCGAAGTGCCTGTATTTTCGAACGCTTGGGAACGACTTTTGTCTAAAATAGGGTGCTGAACGCCCCCCGGGGAAGTGTTCGTGGGACGGATAAGGTGAGAAATATCAGCGTGATGCGCGTCATTGGTGGAAACTACATGAAGGCTGCCAAGCGGCTCTGGCCGCTGTTGGCCCTCTTTTTGGCGCCCCTCGGCCACGCTGCGGTGTACGAGCTGCCGACCGACGGCTCGTCCGTGGTTGGTTCCGACACTCACATCAAGACGGTCTACAAGGACACGTTGCTCGATATCGCGCGACGCAACAGCCTCGGTTACTACGAGATCATTCGCGCCAATCCCGGCGTGGACATGTGGCTGCCGGGCGAAGGCACCGATGTCATGTTGCCCGGACGCCGCATCCTCCCACCGGGACCGCGTGAGGGCATTGTCGTCAATCTCGCCGAGCATCGGCTGTATTACTACCCGAAGCCGAAAAAAGGCGAGAAGCCGGTTGTCATCACCTACCCGGTGAGTATCGGCAAGATGGATTGGAAGACACCCCTCGGCGAGACGCGTGTCATCCAGAAGGAGAAACATCCGGTGTGGATTCCGACCGAAAGCGTGCGCAAGGAGCACATCGCCAACGGCGATCCACTGCCCCCGGGACCGGTGAAGGCCGGACCGGACAACCCCCTGGGCGACTACGCAATGCGCCTGGCGGCCGGAAACGGCACGTATCTCATTCACGGGACCAACAACCCCATGGCTGTGGGCATGGCCATCACGCACGGTTGTATTCGGATGTATCCGGAGGATGTTGCCGCGCTCTTTCCTTTGATTCCGGTTGGGACGAAAGTATGGCTCATCAATGAGCCGGTGAAGGTAGCGTTCGTCGATGGCGAGTTGTTCGTGGAAGCGCACCCGCCGGTCGATGATGAGGGGCAGAATACCGCCGAGCCGGATATGCAGCTGTTGTCGCAGAAGCTGGACCAGGCGCTGGGTAACACGACCACGGCGATCAACTGGGATCTGGCGAAGGAAACATTGCAGGCGGCGAACGGCATTCCGACCGTGGTGGGTCTGCAGGCTGACATGGACCCGCAGCAAGCGGCTGCCGCCATTCAGTCCGGCGCCCCGGATTCCGCCGCGCCAGTCAACGCGGGGGCCACGTCGGCTACGGCTACCGAGGCGCCGAGCGGTAGTTCGGGAGGAGCTTCCGGCGCTGCTGCTGCGAGACCGCCATCGGCGACGACCTCACCCGCCGTTGGGACCAGCGCGAGCAGCCCAGCGCCGCAAGGGCCCGATCACGGTGGGTCGCAGCCGCGGGATTCCGCTCCCGCCGCCACAGGATCCGGATCACCGGCTGCGCAGGCGAGTCCTTCGGCAGAAGCCGCCGCTGTGCCAGCAACCGCGTCGGTAGCACCGCGCCCCTAAAAAGCCTGTTGGACTTACAGGCTCCTTCGCAATCGGGGCTATCGAAATCCCGATCGCAACGATCGCAGCGTTGAAAACAACTTCAACAGTGCGGTCGCGCGCGTGATGATCGACATCGCCTTCGTGGCGAACGTGAGCCAGGACATGAGCCGGCGTGGCCGCAGGAGCGTGGCAATGCCCGCCAGCGCGGCGAGCCATGCCAAGGGGCTGTGCAGCGCCATGCCGGGCGCCCGCTGAGTCCATTCGGCGACCTGCGTCGAGGGGCGGATCTGCTCCAGTCGATAAGCCAGCTCCGCTCGTTGCTCGTCGCAGCGCACGAGCAGGGCGCGCCGACGCTCCTCCAACTCCTGCCTGCGGCTCATGGTGCCCCCCGGGCGCTGTTCTGGTCGTGTTCGAGCTGCTGCAAGGTCCCGTCGAGCATGTTGGGACGATTGCGAAACGTGCGTGCCCCGAGGACGCCGAACACGGCCGCCAGGACAACGAACAGCCCCGTGCCGCCCAGCAATCCCAGCATCCGATGGGAGTCCCACAACGCGACCACGATCGTGACCAGCAAGAAAACCAACGCCAACAGCGCGCAAGCGACCGCAGCAGCCGCCCAGAGCAGCATCTGCACGACCCGCAGGAGGTAGAGCTCAACTTCAACCGCGGCGAGATCCAGCCGCGTTCGCAGAGCGTCCAACGCAGCGGCGAGCAGGCCTCGGATCGCGCCGACGTGCGATCCGCCCCCCATGCTCTCGGTGTCAGTCGCCGGTGCGCGCTCGTCCACTACTTGTTACGTCCCATCAGGAGACCTACGAGCAAGGCAACACCGCCGGCGATCGCCAGGGCCTGCCAGGGGTTGTCCCGCACATAGCTGTCGACCTGCTTGGCTCGACCTTTGACGAGATCCTGCATGTCGTCGAGGCGGTCACGTAGCGCTTGCAGCGATTCCTCGGCTTTCTCCCGCGCTTCCCCGGCTTTCTCGCCCGCCTGGTTGGCGGTGGCCCGGAGCAGCGCTTCCGCATCGCTCACCAGCGCGTGCAGATCGTCGGCCAGTTTCCCTGCATCAAAAAATTGAGTCATAGCGGCGCTCCTACTTTGTTCGACAGCTCATTGAATTTACGCACACCGCGAGGCTCGGGCTCAAGTCGCAGGCCCCGGGGACAATCATGGGGGCAAGCGCCGTGCCCGCAAGGGTCAGGCCGTCGCCCGGCCGTCGTGATGCGCATAAGCGTAAGGCTAGCCTGCGGCGCCACTTCCCCGCGCCGCCACCTCCAATTTGCGGGGCGGCAGCGTCCGCTCAAGACCGTTGCACCAGCGTCTTTGCCGCCTCCACCATCACCAGTTCCTCATCAACCGGGATCACGTGCACTCGAACCTTGCTTTGCGGCGCATGAATAGCGGCCTCAGCGCCGCGAGCGGCTCGATTCGCCGCCGGATCCAACTCCACGCCCGCCCAGGCCATGCCGTCGAGGGCGCGCTCACGCACCTCCGGCGCATGCTCGCCGACGCCGCCGCCGAACACGATTCCGTCGCACCCGCCCAGCACCGCGAAATAGGCCCCGATGTATTTGCGGAGTCGATAGCAGTAAAGCTCCACCGCGAACTGCGATTGCGCCGTGCCATCGGCCAGCAGCTCGGAAGGATTGCCATTCTTGCCGGAGACGCCCGCCAGCCCCGACTCCCGATTCAACATCTCCACCAGCTGCTCGCTCGTCGTGGACAGACGCTTCTGAAGATAGGGCAGAATGGAGGGATCGACATCTCCCGACCGGGTCGCCATCACCAGCCCCTCCAAAGGCGAAAACCCCATCGAGTTGTCGACCGCTCGTCCGTTCTCCAGCGCGGTGATCGAGCAACCTCCGCCCAGTTGCACCGTAATCAACCGCCCACCGCTGGATAATGTAGGATACAACTCACACCAACGACGCCACATCGCCTCGTGCGCGAGCCCATGAAAGCCATATCTGCGGACCGCATGCTCCAAGGCGATCCGTGGAGGAATCGCGTATGCCGCGGCTCGGCGCGGCAGCCCCGCAAAGAAGGCTGTATCGAACACCGCGATTTGCCGGGTGCCGCCTTGGCAAACGGCGCGCGCGACATCAATCCACTCGAGCGCCTTCGGATTGTGCAGCGGAGCGAGCTCCGATAGTTTCCTGATTTCCTCCGCGACGCCATCATCGATTACCGTGGGCTTCGAGAACCGAGTGCCCCCGTGAACCACGCGGTGTGCTACAACGTCAGGCGGAGAGCGAAGCTTCCGCAAGAAGCCGCTCAGCACCGCGCGGGCATCCATTGCGGCTCCGGAATGATGCTCCGTCTCCACTCGTGTCGGCGCCCCGTTTATTGGCGTGTCATAAACGGCGAGCTTGACAGAGGTGCTGCCGCTGTTGAGGGTCAGGACGATCATGTGATTGTCGCAATAATCCCGTACAAGACCGACATGGATCAGGCTGGGAGAATAGCCTGTTTCAATTGCCAAGGAAGCCATCATGTCCGCCGAGCTGAAACCGACCGAAGGTCCCCTCAACGACGTGGAGCTGCAGCGTGTGCATGCCTGGTGGCGCGCGGCCAACTATCTTGGCGTCGGACAGATCTATCTGCTCGACAATCCGCTTCTCGAGGAGCCTCTCACGCTCGAGCATGTCAAGCCACGATTGCTCGGACATTGGGGGACCACGCCGGGATTGAATTTCATCTATGCCCACTTGAATCGAGTGATCATCGCGCGCGATCTGGATGTCATTCCGATCATTGGTCCTGGGCATGGAGGGCCCGCGCTGGTGGCGAACACATGGCTGGAGGGTAGCTATAGCGAGCTTTATCCCGGCGTATCTCGCGACGCCACCGGCATGCAGCGACTGTTCAAGCAGTTCTCCTTCCCAGGCGGAATCCCAAGCCACTGCGCTCCCGATGTGCCTGGATCCATCAACGAGGGCGGTGAGCTGGGCTATTCCCTGTCGCATGCCTTCGGAGCGGCCTTTGACAATCCGGACCTCATTGTCGCCTGTGTCATTGGCGATGGCGAAGCCGAGACCGGGCCACTGGCCACGGCCTGGCATGCGAACAAGTTTTTGAACCCGGTCACCGACGGCACGGTATTACCGATTCTCCACTTGAACGGTTACAAGATCGCAAACCCGACGATTCTGGCCCGTATCCCGCGCGCGGAGCTCGAGAGTCTCCTGACCGGCTACGGCTGGCAGCCGTTCTTCGTCGTGGGCGATGACCCGCCCGTCATGCACCAACAAATGGCCGCGACGTTGGATCGCGTTCTCGATGAGATCGCCCGAATCAAGGAGCGAGCGCGCTCGTCCGACAAGATTTTCCGGCCACGCTGGCCCATGATCGTGTTGCAGAGTCCGAAGGGCTGGACCGGGCCGCGGGTGGTCGACGGGGTGCAGGTCGAGGGTACGTGGCGAGCGCACCAGGTCCCCCTTGCGGGGCTGGCCACGAATCCAGCCCATCTGCGGATGCTGGAGGACTGGCTGAAAAGCTATCAACCGCGCGAGCTCTTCGACGAGCAAGGCGCTCCGCGACCGCAACTCCTGGAGCTGGTGCCCAAGGGAACACGCCGGATGGGCTCCAACCCGCATACCAATGGAGGCCTGTTGTTGGCCGATCTGGTCTTGCCGCCGATCGCCGATTACGCGGTGAGCGTAACCAAGCCTGGCGACAAGATGGCCGAATCGACGCGTGTGCTGGGGCAGTGGTTGCGCGACATCTTCAAGCGCAACGCCCACAGCCGCAATTTCCGTCTCTTCGGTCCCGACGAGACCAGCTCCAATCGCCTGGACGCGGTCTTTGAAGTCACGAACCGCACCTGGCTAGGCCAGATCGTTCCGGGAGACACGAACCTGCGCCCGGATGGGCGGGTGATGGAAGTCCTCTCCGAGCACCAATGCGAGGGGTGGCTGGAGGGCTACCTGTTGACCGGTCGACACGGCCTGTTTGCCTGTTATGAGGCTTTTATCCACATCATCGATTCGATGTTCAACCAACATGCGAAATGGCTCGAAGCCACGCAGCACATCCCGTGGCGCCGTGCGATCGCCTCACTCAACATCCTGTTGAGCTCCCATGTGTGGCGCCAGGACCATAATGGCTTCTCGCACCAGGATCCGGGGTTCATCGATGTCGTCGTCAACAAGAAATCGAGCGTGGTGCGCGTCTACCTCCCGCCCGATGCCAATACCCTGTTGTGCGTGGCGGATCAATGCATTCGCAGCCGCAATGTCGTCAACGTGATCATCGCGGGCAAGCAGCCCGAGCTGCAGTATCTCGACATGGATGCGGCTATCAAACACTGTGCCGCGGGTATTGGTATCTTCGAGTTCGCGAGTAACGATACGAACGGCGACCCGGATGTGGTCATGGCGTGCTGTGGGGACGTTCCCACGATGGAGACCCTCGCTGCGGTAAATATCTTGCGTGAGCACCTTCCCGAGCTGCGGATTCGCGTCATCAACGTCGTGGACCTGATGACGCTGCAACCGCCGGAAGAACACCCCCACGGCCTGAAGACTCGGGAATTCGATACACTCTTCACGACCGACAAGCCCATTCTGTTCGCCTTCCATGGTTATCCCTGGCTCATCCATCGGCTGACCTATCGGCGCCACAATCACGATAATCTGCACGTCCGGGGGTACAAGGAGGAGGGGACCACCACGACGCCGTTCGACATGGTCGTGCGCAACGACCTCGACCGGTTTCATCTGGTCATGGATGTGATTGACCGCGTGCCGAAACTCGGCTATCGAGCCGCCCACCTGCGCCAGCTCATGCGCGACAAGCTGACCGAGCACGCCCATTACGTGACCCGCCGAGGTGAGGACATGCCGGAAGTCCGTGACTGGGTATGGCAGGATACGCGGGACGAGAGCTTCAATTCTTGATTGGACGCGCGTAAAGAGCGCGTGAGGATGATGCATGAACGCGAACGCTGAGAATCCGCTCCTGAAGCTGCGCAAGCTGGGCCAGAGCGTGTGGCAAGACGATATTGGCCGGGCTATGCTCGATGACGGCAGCCTGGCGCGCCTCATCGAAGCCGATGGGATCGCCGGGGTGACCTCCAACCCGAGCATCTTCGCGGCGGCCATCAACAAGGACCCCCAATACCAGCGGGCGATCGCCGACCTCCTCCCAAAAGAAGCTTCGAACATCGCCTTGTACGAGACGCTGACCATCGAGGATCTGCGTCGCGCGGCCGACCTGTTCCGGAAACTCTACGACAGCACCTCCGGAGGTGACGGCTTCGTCAGCATGGAAGTGTCGCCTCACTTGGCCTATGACACTGCCGCGAGCCTTGCCGAGGCCAAGCGCCTCTGGACGCGCCTGGAGCGGCCGAACGCCATGATCAAGATCCCCGGCACCGAGCCGGGGCTGTCAGCCATCAGGGACAGCATCGCCGCGGGCATCAATATCAACGTCACGCTGCTGTTCGCGCCCGAGCGCTATCGCGCTGTGGCGAACGCGTATTTCGATGGACTCGAGGCCCGACTTGCCGCGGGCAAGCCGATCGACAAGATCGCTTCCGTCGCCAGCTTCTTCTTGAGCCGCGTCGATACCCTCGTCGACAAACAGCTCGATGACCTCGCGGCAAAGGGGAACGCCGACGCCAAGAAGCTGCGTGGGCAGGCCGCGATCGCCAGCGCTTGCCGAGCCTATGCGATCTATGAGGAGCTCAGCGCCTCGCCCCGATGGAAAGCGCTCGCGAGTCGCGGCGCGCGTCCGCAGCGACTGTTGTGGGCTTCCACATCCACCAAGGATCCGAGCTACAGCCCGGTGAAGTACGTGGATGAGATCATTGCACCGGAAACGGTCAACACCATGCCGCGCGAGACGATCAACGCCTACCGCACGATGGGCAAGCCCGAGCCGCGTCTGAAGGCCCAGATCCCCGGCGCCGAGCGGATCTTCGCCAGTCTGCAAGGGCTGGGAATCAACATGACGGCGGTGGCGGATCAGCTCGAGCGCGAAGGCGTCAAGAAGTTCATCGAGCCTTTCGACAAGCTCCAGGCGACTTTGGAGGAGCGACGGATCAAGCTCAAGGCGAGCTGAGCCGAAGCAGGGCCAAGTCGGCCACGCTGGCCGCGCGCGAGCTCACGCCACGGAGCGAATATCGTCGTCCTCGACCGTCGGCGGCGACCAATTCCGTGACAGCAATGTGACGCGGCCGCCGCCGGTGCGGACGGACTCGACGGGTGAGGTGGGCTGCCAGCCCACCGACGTCCCGTCGGGAATCTCCATTCCCGCGTCAATGATGACCCGCCGGAGCTTGCAGTTGGCTCCGATGCGGGCGTCGGGTAACACGACCGCCTCGTCCATGAGCGTGCCTTCATTCACATGAACATTACCGGCGAGCACGCTGTTGGTCACGGTCGCGCCTCTGACCAGGACCCCGCCGGCAAGTAATGAATTCGCAACAAAGCCGTGACGCCCCGAGGCATACAGGAGCTTTGCCGGTGGAAGTTGCTCGGGCAACGTGAGGATGGGCCAGGCCGGGTCATATAACTCAATGGGCGGCTCGGGGCTGAGCAGTTCCATGTGGGCTTGCCAGTATGCGTCCACCGTGCCGACGTCGCGCCAATAGCCCGGTCCGCCGTTGGCGTCCGTGAAAGCAAAAGCGGCCACGTGATCCTCCTTCACGGCCCTCGGAAGAATGTCGCGCCCGAAGTCGTGCGAGGAGTCTTCGTCGGCTGCATCCCGGCGTAACTCCCGTTCGAGATAATCCGTGTTGAAGACGTAGACGCCCATCGAGGCGAGAACGGTGCGCTGCCCGCTCGAGCCGAGGCTCGCCGGCTGCGGCTTTTCGATAAAGCTGCACACGCGCTTGCGATCGTCGACTCCCAACACTCCGTAGGATGCGGACTCCTCAGTCGGCACCGGTACGCACGAGACGGTCACATCCGCAGCGGTCGCGACATGCTGCTCGAGCAGTGCGCGGTAGTCCATTTTGTAAACATGATCACCCGCCAGTATCAACGTGTAACGACTACGCTGCGCGAGCAGGAGATCGAGGTTCTGATGAACGGCGTCCGCGGTGCCCGTATACCACGAGGTGTGCAAGCGTTGCTGTGCCGGCCAGACCTCGACAAACTCACCCAGGGGTCTGGCCAGGAAACTCCAACCGCCGCCGATGTGATTGATCAGGCTCTGGGCTTTGTACTGGGTCAATACGGCGATCCGCCGCACCCCGGAATTGACGCAATTGGAGAGCGTGAAGTCGATGTTGCGGAAGTTGCCCGCGAACGGCACCGCGGGCTTGCATTGCCAGCGAGTCAACTCTCCGAGTCGTGTGCCGTTACCCCCAGCCAGGACGAGTGCGACAGTGTCGTTGGCCAGACCCATATCCGTTCCATTTCGGTGTTGTGATTCGGGTCACACCTAAAGCAAAAATCGTTCCTAACTTGGCCGGGCGCTGTGAGGTTGGCGCTGGCGCACCAGAGCCGGCGGCGCGAACTGTTTTCCTTGCGCAAGCAGCCAGTCCCGCAACGCCGTTACCTTGGGCAGGCTCAGATAGGGTTCCGGACAGACAAAGTAGTAGGCGAAGCGATGCGGTCGGGCGTACTCGCTCGCCAGCGCGAGGCGGCCGGCCTGCAACTCACTCGAGGCCAAGGTCCAACGCAAGATCGCGAATCCCAGGCCTTCGATCGTGGCGCTCAGCAACGCCGCCGAGTCGTCCAGAAATGCCCCGCGCAGCGGCAACGGATCCTCCGCGTCGTCCGCGAACCAGTTCGACCATGTGGTTTCGGTCCCATGCAGCAGTGGAAGTTTCTCGCGGTGGTCGGAGCTCGATAAGGGCCCGTACTTGGCGAGCACCTGCGGCGCGGCCACGGCGACCAGGTAGTCATCCATGATCTTCTGGCAGTGCAGTCCCGGATAGTTGCCCGAGCCCAGACGAATCGCCGCATGGAAGTCGCTCCGCGCGAGGTCGACGATCTCGCTGGAGGTATGCATGTGGAAGTCGATACCGGGGTGGCGCGCATGCAGGTCGCCCAGCCGAGGCGCCAACCATTTCTGCAGGAAGGAGGAGAGCGTGGTGACGTTGACTGTGCCGCTCTCGCGCTCCTGTCTGATCTGTTGGAGAGCGCTTTCGAGCTCGTCCAGGCCGCGTTGAATGCCGGGGAGGAGCCGTTTGCCCTCCAGGGTGAGCTGCACGCCGCGAGCTTGGCGGCGCAGCAGTGGGGTCTGCAGATAGTCCTCCAGCGCCTTGATCTGCTGGCTGACCGCGGCGGGCGTAACGTGCAACGCTTCCGCGGCGTCACTGAAATTCAGGCGGGTTGCGACGGCCTCGAAGACCCGCAAGGCGTTCAAAGGCAGCCGGTCGTAGGCGGAGCTCAACAGCCTCTCCAGGAAATGGATGGCTTTCAATTAAAGCATGCGTGGCGGTAGAGCAGGCGCTATCCTGGGTAACGCAAGCCATGACGATCCCGTCGAACAACAAGCCCTCCGGTGTCATCACCATCACCACCGACTTCGGCCATCAAGGGCCTTTTGTCGGTGTCATGAAGGGACGCATCCTCAGCCGCTTCCAGGAGGCAAGGATCATCGATCTGACCCACGAGATCGTCGTCCATTGGCCCGCGGAGGCCGGTTTCTGGCTCGCGCGCTCGTTCGAGTACTTTCCGGCCGGAACCGTTCACGTGGCTGTGATCGATCCCGGCGTCGGCACTTCCAGGGACATCGTGGCCATTACGGCCCAGGGACATGTTTTTCTCGCGCCCGATAACGGCCTCCTTGCGCCGATCGTCACGCGGCATCCCGATGCGAGGATCGTTCGGGTCAACGCCGTGCAGCTCACACGGCTGGGGATTAGCCGACCCAGTGCGACTTTTCACGGCAGGGACATCTTCGCTCCCATCGCGGCGGAGCTGGCCGCCGGGCGCTGCACGCCAGAGAGCCTGGGCGAGCAGGTGCAACCACACGCGTTAGTGCCAGCCTGGGTGGACGACCCAACCGTTGAGCCTGGAAGCGTGACGGGCGTCGTGATCACAATTGATCATTTCGGCAATCTCATCAGCAACATCGATGCGACGCTCATCGAGCGCTTCCGTCTGCCGTTGGTGCATGCCGGAAATCACTCCTTTCCCATGCTGCGGACTTACGGTGACACGCGTCCGGGCGAGTACTTGGCCCTCGTCAACTCTTTCGGCGTAGTCGAGATCGCCCGGGCGGAGCAGAGCGCCGCGGAGGGGCTTGGATTGAGCCGCGGGGCGCCTGTAGTCGTGCGCGATCGCATGGATCAGACGTAAGGTCCACCGGCCTACCCAAGACGCTCGCCAAGCTTGAATCGCAGCCCTTAGTAAGGTAAGGGTTGATCGGCGGCGCGAATCCGCTATAGTTCGCAGCCTTGCCGCATACCGACCGAGTATGCGAGTCGTTGAATTACTTCAGGATTTGCACCGCTAGATGTCGGAACGAGACAACGAGAGCTTCGATCTCGACGATGAATTTTTGAGCGGACCCACCGAAGACGGCACCGATTATGACCGCCTCCTGGACCGGGTAGATAAGCGCGCTCGCAACCAGGGCAAACGTGGCAAAGCCGCGTGGAGCAAGCTCGAGGAAGTGCTCGCTGACAAAAAGCTCGAAAAGGCTCTGCGCGACTTCGACGAAGAGCTCTGACCCCCCTTGAGGCGGCCAAGACCTCATTCCATGACGTGACCCGCTCACCGCGCTCGCAGGTGGGCGCGTCGGATGCCGGCGCGCGCCGGTCATGGGGGCGTCCCGCCCGCTCGCAATGGGGCCTGGCACGGCTGCGCAGCGGCTCATGGCCTGGGATGGCGCCAATGCCGTCCATCAAACGGTGCATATAAACAAGTACTTACGCATCGAATCTAGAGGAAATCTGAAGTGACTCGCAACGCGACGGCCTGGATCGTTCTGAAGTTCGGCGGAACGAGCGTCTCCTCGCTCACCAATTGGCGCAACATCGCGAAAGTTGCCGCCGAGCGGGTCGCCGCCGGTGCCCGGGTTCTCATTGTGCATTCCGCGATCAGCGGCATCACGGACCGGCTGGAGCGGCTGCTGGATTCCGCGCTGGTACGAGCCCACGAGGAGGAGCTGCGGGCCATCGAAGAGCGCCATCACCGGCTGGCCAGCGAGCTCGGCATTGCCATTGGGGATGTGGAGAAACATCTCCAGGAGCTCCGGCAGATTGCCGCGGGCGTCGCACTCGTGGGAGAGGTGAGCGACCGCACCCGCGCGCGCGTTATGGCAACTGGCGAGCTCATGGCGACCGAATTGGGCGCGCGCTTCCTGCGTACTCAGGGCCTGGATGTGACATGGGCCGATGCACGGACCATGCTGCGCGCTGAAGAGCGGCGCAGCGCCACCACCAAGGCCAGCATCCTTTCCGCCACCTGCAATTTCGCTCCGGACGAAGCGCTGGAGGAGCGCCTGTCGAGCCTTGGCCAGATCGTCATCACGCAGGGCTTTATCGCGAGCGATGATGACGGCAACACCGTGCTGCTCGGTCGGGGAGGCTCGGACACATCGGCGGCTTATCTCGCTGCCAAACTCCGCGCCCAACGCCTGGAGATCTGGACGGATGTCCCGGGGATGTTCAGCGCGAACCCGCGCTCCACGCCGACCGCGCGCTTGCTGCGGGCGCTTCACTATGACGAGGCGCAGGAGATCGCCACCAGTGGCGCGAAGGTGCTGCACCCCCGCTGCATCCTGCCAGCGCGACAGTATCGAATTCCGCTCCATATCTACGCCACGCAGGCGCCGGAGCTCGAAGGCACCGTGCTGAGCGCGGAGGGCGCCGAGAGCGGTGCGCAAGTGAAGGCCGTCTGCACCAAGAAGGGCATCACCCTCATCTCTCTCGAAAGCCCGGGCATGTGGCACCAGGTCGGCTTTCTCTCCGACGCTTTTCAGATCTTCAAGGAGCACGGCATGTCGGTGGATCTCGTCTCCACTTCGGAGACGAACGTCACCGTCTCACTCGATCCGGCGGCCAACACCCTGGACAACACCTTGTTGAGTGAGCTCGTCACGAGCCTCTCACGGCTGTGCCGGGTGCAGGTCATTGGGCCGTGCGCCTCCGTCAGCCTGGTCGGCCGTAACATCCGCGCCATCCTCCACCAGCTCGGCGATGCGTTCGAATTCTTCGAGGAGCAGAAGATCTACCTGGTCAGCCAGGCGGCCAACGATCTCAACTTCACCTTCGTGGTGGACGAGAACCAGGGCGATCGGCTGGTGGAGCAGCTCCACGAGCTCCTCATCCGACCGGTTTCCGGCGATCGCGTGTTGGGCCCGACCTGGGAACAACTTTTCTCCCAGCCCAAGAGCGTCGCCACACGCGCGGCGCCCTGGTGGCTGCAGAGACGGGCGCAGCTCGTCCAGGCGCTCGGGGACCGGGACGCTGCCTTTGTGTATGACCTGGATGCCGTCCGCGGCTCCGCGCGCGCATTGCGAGGACTTGCAGCGGTGGGGCGGGTCCACTACTCCATGAAGGCCAACCCGCACCCGCAGATCCTGCAGGCGATCCGTGGCGAAGGCGTGGAATTCGAATGCGTTTCCCGCGGCGAGGTCGAACGGGTCCTGACGCTCTTTCCGGATATCGATCCGGAGCGGATTCTTTACACCCCCAACTTCGCGCCCCGCAACGAATACGTATGGGCGTTCGAAAAGGGTGTACGAGTCACTGTAGACAATACCTATGCGGTGTCGGCATGGCCCGAGGTGTTCCGCAATCGCGAGATCTTTGTGCGCATCGATACTGGCGTGGGTCGCGGTCACCATCATCACGTCCGCACTGCCGGCGCGCATTCGAAGTTCGGTGTGCCTGTCACGGAGCTCAAGCAGTTCGTGCGTCACGCGCGCGAGGTTGGATTGACGGTCGTGGGATTGCAGGCCCATGTCGGCAGTGGGATTTTCGACGTGACCAGTTGGGAGCAGACCGCGCGCCTGCTGGCCGATATCGCGCAACACTTCGAGTCGGTGCGGGTGATCGATGTCGGAGGCGGGTTGGGCGTCCCGGAGCGCAGCGAGCAGCCGAGTCTGGACCTGGTCAAGCTCGACACCCTGCTCACCGCTGTCCGCGCCGAGCACGCGAATCTGGAGTTCTGGATCGAGCCCGGACGGTACCTCGTGGCCACTGCCGCAGTGCTGCTCGCGCGGGTGACCCAATTGAAGGCCAAGGGCGAGGTCCGCTATGTCGGCGTCGCGACTGGAATGAACTCGCTCATCCGGCCGGCACTCTATGGTGCATACCATGAGATCATCAATCTCACGCGCGCTGATGAGCCCGCCACGGAGCTGGTGAACGTCGTGGGGCCCATTTGCGAGAGCGCCGATGTACTCGGTCACGATCGACTGCTGCCGCCGACGCGCGAGGGCGATATCCTCCTCATCGCCAACGCCGGCGCCTACTCGCATGCGATGAGCTCTCATTACAACCTGCGTGATCCAGCGGTGGAGCTGTTCCTCTAAAAGCGCTGATGGCACGAACCCGCTCGAAGTTTCGCAGGATTGTCTGGCTCGGCCTCCTGGCGATCGTGCTGGCCGTGGGGGTTGGCGCGACCTTCTATGTCCTCTACCTCGATCACCTCGTTACCAAACAGTTCGAAGGGCGGCGCTGGACGCTTCCGGCACAGGTCTACGCGGCGCCACTCGAGCTCTACGCGGGCCTGGGGCTGAGCGCAGCCGATCTCGAGCACGAACTGCTGCGGCTACAGTATCGGCGCGTCGATCGTCTCGAGCACCCCGGCACGTATCGCATCCAGGGAACGCGTATCGATGTTGCCCTACGCGCCGCGAGGTTCGCCGATGAGACGCGTCCCGCTGAGATCCTCAGCATCGTAGCCAACGACAAAGGGATCGAAAGCCTCCGCGATAGTAACGGCAAGGACGTCCCGATCGTTCGTCTCGAGCCGCTCCTGATCGGCAGTATCTTCCCGATTCACGGTGAGGATCGCATCGTGGTCACGCCGCAGGAAGTGCCAACCTTGCTGCCGGAGGCGCTCACCACGGTCGAGGACCGCAAGTTCTACTCGCACCACGGTGTTGATCCAACCGCGATCCTGCGGGCGCTGTGGCAAAACGTGCGCGCCGGGCAGATCGAGCAGGGCGGTAGCACGCTCACCCAGCAGCTCGTGAAGAGCTACTTCCTCGATCCGCGCCGGACCTTCGGACGCAAGGTCCGCGAAGCCATCATGGCGATTTCGCTCGATTCGCACTTCAGCAAGGCGGATCTCATGAACGCCTACATCAATGAGATCTTCCTCGGCCAGGACGGCGATCGCGCCATTCACGGCTTCGGCCTGGCGAGCCAGTTCTACTTCGGCAAGCCCTTGTCCGAGCTCGATCTCCACGAGATCGCGCTACTGGTCGCCGTTGTGCGTGGACCGACTTACTACGATCCTCGGCGCCATCCCGAACGGGTGCGTGCGCGCCGTGACATGGTGTTGAAGCTCATGGCCGAGCGCGGCATCGTGAAACAGGAGGATGCGCTCGCGGCCGAGAAAAAACCGCTGGGCGTCACTTCGCGTGCGGCCGGCGCTTACTTTCCCGCCTACCTCGATTTCGTACGCCGCACGTTGCGACGTGACTATCACGAACAGGATCTGACCGAAGCAGGTCTGCGGGTCTATACGAGCCTGGAGCCGCGTGCGCAAGAGCAGGCGGAGAAAGCGCTCGAACGCGAGCTCGCCCGCCTCGATAAGCAGAAGAAGTATCCGGACGCCAAGCTCGAGGGCGCGGTTGTAGTGACCTCGCCCCAGAGCGGAGATGTGATTGCGATCGTTGGCAGTCGCAACGTGGGCTACGACGGATTCAATCGTGCATTGGACGCGCGCCGCGGGATGGGCTCGTTGGTCAAGCCGTTCATCTACCTGACCGCGTTTGAGACCGGTCGGTACAACGCCGCGACGGTCATACAGGACGCCCCTGTGGCCATCAAGCTGGCGAACGGCACGGTCTGGAAGCCCGAGAACTTCACGCGACAGACTTTAGGCCCCGTGCCAGTCGTGCACGCGCTGGCGGAGTCGTTGAATCTGGCCACCGTCGGGGTAGGCATGGATGTTGGTTTGCCCAAGATCATCGAGACCTTGCAGCGATTTGGGCTCGAGCGCGCCCCGGCGCAGGTGCCGGCGATATTGTTGGGCTCGATCGATGTCACGCCCATGGAGGTGGCCCAGCTCTATAACGGTCTGGCCAACGGCGGCTTCCGTACCCCGCTGCGCGCCGTGCGAGCGGTGATCAGCGCCGAGGGTAAGCCTCTGAAGGCCTTTCCGCTGGAGGTCACCCCGGTGGCAACGCCGGAAATGGTGTACCAGGTCGACCGAATGATGGAGCAAGTGATGGAGAAGGGCACCGGGCGCGCCGCGCGGGCGATCCTTCCCGCCAACCTGGTCGTGGCGGGCAAGTCAGGCACCTCCTCGGACTATCATGACAATTGGTTCGCCGGCTTCTCGGGAAGCCATCTCGCGGTGGTCTGGGTTGGCTATGACGACAATCTGCCGACGGGCTTCACCGGCTCCTCCGGCGCTCTGCCGATCTGGTCCCGCCTCATGGCCGGGCTCGGCACCACCTCGTGGGACGCGCCCATGCCGGAGTCGCTCGCGGAGACCTGGATCGATTATTCCAGCGGCCTGCGGGTCGACAAGAGCTGCTCGGACAACAATGCCGTACCGATCGCCGTGCCCGTTGGCACCGAGCTGCCCATGAAGCCCGGCTGTGGCGGGAACTCGTTGCAGTCCATTGTCGAGCGCGCCGGGGAGTGGATTCGCGACCTGATGCGTTGAGCATTCTGGCGCTCGCGGGATTGATCGACGCGATATGATCCCGCCATGCGTCCCAAGTTGTTTACCTCCCTGCTCATGGCAGCGAGCCTCGCGGCGTGCTCTGTGTTTCAGCACCCGCCCGAATCCCCCGCATCACAGCCGCCCGCCGGCACTCCACCCGGTCCCGGTACTGCACAGCCACAGCCCGCACCGCCGGCTGAAGCCACTCCAGTGCCGGAGGAGCCCTCACGCCCACCGCCGAAGCAGTTCAAGCTCAGCCCCGCGACCAACGCGTTGGTTCAGCAGGCCCACACCCAGGCGCATGCGGGTGCTTTCGCGCCGGCTGCCGCCAGCATTGAGCGCGCGCTGCGAATCGAGCCTCAGAATCCGTTGCTGTGGATCGAGCTCGGTCAGATTCGCCTGAGCGAGAACAACCCCTCGCAAGCGGATGCAATGGGGCGCAAGGCGCTCGCTTTGGGTACGGGCGACCCGCAAGCGCAAGCTGCCGCTTGGCGTCTCGTGGCCGAATCGCTGCGTGTGCGCGGGCGGAATCAGGAAGCGGCTGACGCGGACAAAAAGGCTGGCGCGCTCTCGACGCGCTAGCGGCTCGCGTGTCGCGCCTGTAGTTCCGCGACCACGCGCTCCAACGACAATCCGCGGTGTTTCAGCATGACGAGCAGATGAAAGAGAAGGTCCGCGGATTCACTGATGACCTTGTCATCCGCTTCCACCACCGCGGCGAGCGCGACCTCGACCCCTTCTTCGCCCACCTTTTGCGCAATCCGGCGCGGTCCCTGCGCAAATAATCGCGCGGTGTAGCTCCCATCCGGCTGTTCGGCCGCCCGTTGGGCAATGACGCCTTCGAGAGTTGCTAGAAAACCCAGGCTCTCGGCGGCCGTAACCCGGTCATCCCCGAAACAGGTACGCGTTCCGACGTGACACACCGGTCCACGCGGGCGTGCGGTGATCAGGAGCGTATCGCGATCGCAGTCGGTGCGAACGCTCTCGACCTCGAGGACATGACCGGAGGTCTCGCCTTTTTCCCACAGTCGTTGCTTGCTGCGGCTGAAGAACACGACGTGTCCGCGCGAAAACGTTTCCCGCAGGGCTTCCTTGTTCATGTACCCGAGCATCAGCACCGCCCCAGTACCGGCGTGTTGGATGATGGCGGGTAGCAAGCCATCACCCTTACCGAAATCGAGCGATTCGATATCGGCGGTTTGCATGACGCGGCTGCCGTTCATGGCCTCACCTCGATGCCCGCCGCGCGCAACTCGCGCTTCAGATCCGGTATCGCGATCGCGCCGGTGTGAAACACGCTTGCCGCCAACGCGGCATCCACGGTGGCGTTTTTGAAGACGGCGGTAAAGTGCTCGACGGCGCCAGCGCCGCCCGAAGCGACCAGCGGCACGTGGCAAATCTCCCGCACCGTGCGTAGTTGCTCGACATCATAACCCCGCCGCACGCCGTCACTTCCCATGCAGTTGAGCACAATCTCTCCGGCGCCGCGATCCTGCACCTCCCGAACCCAAGCCAACACTTCCCGCCCCGACTCCCGGGTCCGGGTCGGGTCGCCCGTGAACTGGTAGGCTCGATAGCCGGCCTCGGTGAGCTGACTATCGATTCCCACCACCACACATTGAGCCCCAAACCGAGCGCTCAGAGAGTCGATCAAGCCCGGGTTGGCGAGTGCCGGCGAGTTGATCGAGACCTTCTCCGCACCGGCGTTCAGAATCTCCTCCGCGTCCGACACGGAACGGATACCGCCGGCAACACAAAATGGGATGTCCAACACTCGCGCGACCCGACGCACCCACTCCCGGTCGACCGAGCGGCCTTCCGGACTCGCGGTGATGTCATAGAAGACGAGCTCGTCCGCGCCCTCGTCACGATAGCGGGCGGCGAGCTCCAGGATATCGCCCACGACCCGGTGGTCGCGAAAACGAACGCCCTTGACTACTTGGCCTTCGCGAACGTCGAGGCAGGGGATGATACGTCGGGCAAGAATGGTCGCAGCTCCTCGGGGGTGATCCGTTCTTCCAGCAAAGCTTTGCCGCTTACCGCGGCGCCCACTCCGATATCAGCCAGCGCGGCGAGATCGGCTGCATCGCGGACACCTCCGGAAGCTTGCCAGGAGAGTCGTGGAAAACGGGATAGGGCGGTACGGTACAAGTTGAGGTTGGGTCCGGACATGGCGCCGTCGCGCTCGATGTCGGTGCACAGTACGTGTTTGACCATGCCGGAGGGATACCGGCTGATCGCCTCCCATAGGCTTATCGCCGTGCCTTCGCGCCAGCCGTGAGTGCGGACACGAGGCTCGCCGTCTGCATCCATACGGACGTCGAGCGCGAGGCAGATGCGCTCGGTCCCGAAGCGATTGAACCACTCGGCGACTTCCTGCGGACGCTCGACGGCGGCGCTGCCAACAACGACTCGCTCGACGCCGTTGCGCAGCAGGTCATCAATGACCGCCGCGGAGCGGACTCCGCCTCCGACCTGGAGCTTTACACCGCGTTGGGACGCCAGTGCCACAATGACAGAGCGGTTCGCGAGTACACCGTCCTTGGCTCCGTCCAGATCGACTATGTGCAGCCAGGAAGCGCCAAATTCGCGATAGCGTCGCAACAGCTCGTGCGGCTCGTGCTCGTAGCGCGTTTCGGCGCCGAAGTCGCCTTGAAACAGGCGCACACAGCGTCCGTTGCGCAAGTCGATCGCGGGAATCAACAACATCACTCGAGCCTCAGAAAGTTGGCCAGCAAACGGGCGCCGGGCGCGGCCGAGCGCTCAGGGTGAAACTGGGCGCCCCAGAAGTTGTCTTTGCGGACGATGGCCGAGACCGGTATGCCGTATTCGGTCGTAGCGACCGTCGTGGCGGCAACCGGCGCAGCGTAGCTATGTACGAAATAAACGTAGTTTTGCGGCGTGATGCCCTCCAGAAGGGGATCGTCCCGCACGGGTGAGAGTTGATTCCAGCCCATGTGCGGCACCGGCAGCCCGGGCGCGGCTCGCAAACGTTGCACCGTGCCGGGAAGAATGTCGAGGCAGTCGGTCGTCCCTTCCTCCGAGCGACTGAAGAGCAGTTGCATCCCCAGGCAGATTCCCAACACCGGTTGTTTGAGCCGTGGCAGCAGCGCCGCGATGCCAGAATTGCGCAGCCGCTGCATGGCATCCGCCGCGGCTCCCACTCCAGGCAGAACAACTCGCGGCGCGCTGGTGATCGTCTGCGCGTCGCTGCTGACCTGGGTGCGCGCACCGAGCCGCTCGAAAGCGAATTGCAGGGAGGCGAGGTTGGCGCCGCCGCTGTCAATGATCACGGTGTCCATCAAAGCACTCCCTTGGTGCTGGGCAATTCCTCGCTCTCGCGCCGGAATGCCTGGCGCAGCGCCCGGCCCACGCCTTTGAAGCAACCCTCGATCATGTGATGGGCGTTTTCGCCGGTCACACTCACGTGCAAGGCGGCGCCCAGGGAATCGGCCAGCGAGCGGAAGAAGTGCGGCACCAGCTCCGTCGGCAATCCTCCCACGGCTTCACGGGTAAAACGTCCGGAGAACTGTGCGAAAGCGCGTCCCGACAGATCGATCGCTACTTGCGCCTGGGCTTCATCCATCGGCAGGAGAAAGCCATAGCGTGCGATCCCCACCTTGGAGCCCAACGCCCGGCGCAGCGCCTCACCCAGGGCAAGAGCGCAATCTTCCACCGTGTGATGCTCATCGATCTGCAGGTCACCCTGACAAGTGAGCTGGAGCGCAAACCCGCCGTGTTTGGCGAGCTGTTCGAGCATGTGATCGAAGAACCCGATTCCTGTGGCGATCTGGATGGGTGTGGTTGCGTCCAGGTCGACGGCGACCTCGATGTTGGTTTCCTTCGTGCGACGTTGGATGCTCGCGCGACGGGCGGTGATGGCCCGTACCACCGCTGGCCACGTCTCTTCAGGCGAGCCACCGGCACGAACCCGGAAGCCCCGTACCCCCAGGTTGGTCGCGAGTTGCAGGTCGGTATCACGATCGCCAATGACGGCGCTCGCGGCAAGATCCACCGGCGCCTCGCGCACGAAGCGCTCGAGCAACCCCGTCTTCGGCTTGCGGCACGAGCAATTGTCCGTCTTGAAGTGCGGGCAGATGAAGATCGCGTCGAATTCGATTCCCTGGGAGCGGAAGGCTTCGAGAATGAACGCCTGGGGTTTCTCGAAGGCCGACTGCGGCAGGGAGGGGGTGCCGAGCCCATCCTGGTTGGTGACCATGACGAAGCGGTAACCCCGTCGCTGCAGCTCGCTCAACGCCGCAAAGACACCGGGCATGAAGCGGATCTTCTCGAGCGAGTCAACCTGCTCATCCGGCGGCTCCTCCACCAAGGTCCCGTCGCGATCGATAAACAACGTGTTCATCGCCACGCCTCGAGAAGCCGATGGTTCTGCTCCGGCGTGCCCACCGTGATGCGCAATGCTTGCCCCAGCCCGGGATAGCCCCGCGCGTCGCGTACCAGCAAACGGGTGTCGCGGGCGAGCTGCAAAGCCGTTCCGGCATCGCTGAACTGCGCCAGGATGAAGTTTGCATCACTTGGCCGGACTCGCACCACACGGGCGAGCTCGGGCAGCGCCCGCATGAGCCGTGCGCGCTCGTTGCGGATGAGATCGATGTTGGCGCGGGACTGTGCCAGCGCTTCGGGCTCGAGCCGCCGCAGAACGGTCTCCAGGGTCATTTGTGTAATGGCATACGGCGGGATCACCTTGCGCAGCAAGGCGACGACTTCGGCATCGGCGATCAGGGCTCCGCATCGGGCGCCCGCCAGAGCATGTGCCTTGGAGAGCGTTCGCAAGATCGCCAGATGCGGTAGTCGCGGCAGGTGGCGCGCGAGGCTCTCCGTCCCAGCAAACTCCACGTAGGCCTCGTCGATGACCACGACGGCGCGACCCGCGAGCTTGCCAGCAAGCCGCAGTATGGACTGCTCATCCAACAGATTGCCGGTCGGATTGTTGGGTGAGCACAGGAAAACCAGCTTCACTTCGGGAGTGCAGCGCTCGAGCACCGCGCGCTCATCCAACGTGAATCCGGCCTCCGCGCGCAGGGGGACGGAGATGACTTCAGCGCCTTGGATTCGAGCGCTCACGGAGTACATGCCGAATGTCGGCGGACAGACCAACACGGCATCACGACCCGCGCGACAGAAGGCACGGGTCAGGAGATCGATAGCCTCGTCGCTCCCCCGACCGACCAGGACGCATTCCGGTGGTACACCGTAGAGCCGCGCGAGACCTTCGACGAGTGCGTGCGGTTGGGGTTCCGGATACCGATTCAAGCCGGCAACCGTGTCATCCTGACCCGGTCGCCAGGGCAGCTCGTTAGCATGGAGGCGCTCCAGGGAGGGTTCCCAGGAGGCATGCTCATAGGGCTTCAAGGCCACGATATCGGGGCGGGCCAGCTCGCTCACCCAACTCATTGATTCACTCCTTTGAGTACCGCCAACCGCCGGGTTACCGCATTCGCGTGCGCGTCCAGTCCCTCCATCTCGGCCAACGTCACTGCTGTCGGCCCAAGCGCGAGCAGCCCCGCCGGCGATAGCTCCTGTACCGTGACTCCCTTGACGAAGTCGAGCACCGAGAGCCCGCTGTAGGCCCTCGCGTACCCGTAGGTAGGCAGAACGTGGTTGGTCCCCGAGCAGTAGTCTCCCATCGGCTCGGGTGACCAGGCCCCCAGAAAAATCGAGCCCGCATTGTGAATACGCGGCAACCACCGCCGTGGCTCCCGCACTTCCAGGATCAGGTGCTCGGCGGCGTACTCATTGGCAACTTCAATCGCCTCGTCCAGATCGGCGACCACAATGCAGCGACTGGAGGCGAGCGACTGTTCGAGAATCGGGCGCCGCGAGAGGCCGGCCAGTTGAGTTTGAATCGCGCTCACGGTGGTGTCCGCGAGAGTGCGGCTCGTCGTGACGAGAATCGCTTGCGCCTGCACATCGTGCTCGGCTTGCGCAAGCAGATCCGCCGCGACGAACTCGGCGCGCGCGCTGTCATCCGCGATCACCAAAACCTCTGAGGGACCCGCCGGCATATCGCATGCGGCGCCGGCGGGATCGTTGGCGGCAAGTTGTTTCGCGGCGGTGACCCACGCGTTACCCGGGCCGAAGATCTTGTCGACCTTCGGAATACTTTGAGTGCCGTAGGCGAGGGCGGCGATGGCCTGCGCTCCGCCAACCTTGAACACCGTGTCAATGCCGCACAGCTCGGCAGCGGCGAGGACCGCCGCATTGGCCTGCCCTTGACGGTTGGGGGGAGTGCACAGCACTCGACGCGGGCAGCCGGCGATGCGCGCCGGTGTCGCCAACATCACCACGGCCGATGGCAGTGGCGCGGAGCCGGCCGGCACGTAGAGACCGACGGCCTGGATAGGTCGAATGATCCGCTCGCAATGCACGCCGGGCATGGTTTCGGTCGCGAACGGCTTCGGCATCTGTGCCTGGTGGAACCGGCTCACGTTGTCGATCGCTCGCTCGAGCGCGGCGATCTGCGCCGTGCTGAGCTCCTTGCGCGCGGCGGTGAACTCCGCTCGTGTGACGCCGAGTGAGTCGAGTTTTATCCCGTCGAACCGCTCCGTAAAGATGCGTAGCGCTGCATCACCCTGCTGGCGAACCGTGTTGATCACTTCCGCTGCGACTTTGGCGATGTCCGCGCGCGATTCCGGTGAAGGCCGTCCCAACGCGGCGCGCCGTTCGCGCTCCGAGAGCTTGCTCCAATCGAGGACGCGCATGGGTCAGGCCAACATCTTTTCAACAGGCAGCACGAGCAGGGCGCTCGCGCCGGCCTTCTTCAGACTCTCGAGCGTCTCCCAGAACACGTTCTCACGGCACACGGCGTGGACCGCCACGCGATCGGGAAAACCTTCGAGCGGAATGATGGTCGGCGACTCGCTCCCGGGCAGGAGCTTGCGGATCTCCGCCAAGGCCGAGCGCGGGGCGTGCAACATGATGTATTTGCTCTCGCGTACGCTCTGCACGCCTTCGATGCGCATCAGCAGCCGCTCCACCCATTCATCCTTTTCCGGCGGCAGCGGTAGTGGAGTACGGATCAACACCGCGTGGCTTTCGAGGACGGTCTCCACTTCACGCAGATGGTTGGCCTGCAGCGTCGAGCCGGTCGAGACGAGATCACAGATGAGATCCGCCCGCCCGAGGCGGGGTGCGATCTCGACGGCTCCCGAGAGCGTGACGATTTCGGCGCCAATGCCCCGCTCACGAAGATAGCGCTCGAGGAGGAAAGGATACGTGGTCGCAATCCGGCGGCCGCGCAGCGAGCTCGGGCCTTCGAACGACATGCCTTCAGGAACAGCGATCGACAGGCGGCAGCGTCCGAAATCCAGCGTACGCACCTGCTGAAAGCGCGCCGCGTGTCCGTGGGAAGCCAGCTCCAACCGGCTTTCTTCCAACACGTTCAAGCCGACGAGGCCGAGGTCGCAGACGTCCTCCTGCACCAGGTCTGGAATGTCGTCATCGCGCACGAACAGGACATCCAGCGGCATGTTCTCGCCGAAGCCCATGAGCTGATCCTTGCCTCGGGAGAGCTTGAGCCCACAACGGGTGAGCAGATCGATCGAGGGATCGGTCAGCCGACCGGATTTCTGCACCGCCAGCTTCAGCCGCATCTCATCCATGGCGACCTCCGGCTTCGGCGCTGCGACCACCTTCGGCACGCGTTGCTCCCGGCTCGCGTTTGGCTTCCTCCAATCTTTGCGCCGCGACTTCGTAGCCGCCATTCCCACGCCCCACGAAGCGGGCCACGCGGCCGATGGTGGTGACACTCACGCCGGTCAGGCGGTGGATCTCCCGGTATGGAAGGCCGCGCTTGAGGTGATCGACCACCGCCCAGCGATCCGCCATGGCCTGGATCTCGGCGGGCGTGCAGAGGTCCCGGAAAAACGCGCGGACTTCGTCCGGCGTGCGTAACGCGGCGATCGCGACGCACAAATTGCGTTCAGCGAGCGCCTCCTGGCGGGGGCTCAAGGTGCGATGCGTTTTCATTCTGTCCCAATGTAATAGCGCGTTAGTACATTAGCATGATGGAGCGCGTTGCGCCAGGCGCCACGGGCCATCAGCGCGCCAGGGACGATAGCGAGCGCCAGCGGCGCCCGAATCAGTCGCTAAACGCGTCACAAGCCGGAGCGTCACCGGCGCTCCGCCGCTTGACGTGTTGCGCCAGCACACCATAAGATTCGCCCACTCATCGAGACCGGCTGAGGGATAGGCCCTTAGACGCCGGGGCAACCGCCAGACTTAACCACTCTGGGAAGGTGCCAACTCCTGCTATTTCGGGCATTGGGCTCGGAATAGGTAGATGAGCGGTCTGCGTAGCCTCGAGCCGGGCGATCCAAGCCAGGCGAGGATGGACGCAACAACCTGCCCCGACGACGGGCAGGCGCTCTGCAAACAGGACGGTGAGCCGTGTCAGGTTTGCGGAGCATTGATGAGCGCCTCAGTCGAAGCCGTCCCCAGTCACCGAGCGCAAGCGCATATCGCGCCCGCACCCGTTCCTGCGCTCGAGATTGTCGTGCGAGAGGGGATTCTAGAGGTTCCTGGCGAAGTTACCCTGCACCACGGCGGTCGCCTTTCTGGCATCCGGATCGCCTGGCGCCTCGCTGGCCCGGCGAACGCGCCAGTCGTCTGTGCCCTCGGCGGCATCTCCGCCCACCGCCGCGTATTTGTCACTGAAGAACCCCGCCAAGGCTGGTGGTCCGAAGTCGTCGGCCCCGGACGGCCTCTCGATGCTCAGCGGTTCCGGCTCCTGAGTTTCGACTACCTGGGCGGCGCCTTTGAGACCACTGGGCCCGGCCACTATGCTCCCGAGGGCGCCACGGCGACGGCATTCCCCAACGTCTCCACTTACGATCAAGCCGAACTGTTGGTCCGTCTGCTCAACAATCTCGGCCTGAAGTCCCTGGCTGCCATCGTCGGTGGCTCCTACGGCGGAATGGTCGCTCTGGCTTTTGGCGAGCGATATCCCGAACGCGTCAGCCAACTCGTTGTGATCGGCGCTGCCGATCGCACGCACCCCATGGCCACCGCGTGGCGTAGCGTGCAACGGCGAATTCTGCGCTTTGCGGTCGAGTGCGGGCGTCCCAGGGACGGCTTGCAACTCGCGCGCGCGCTCGCCATGTCGACCTATCGAAGCGCCGAGGAATTCGAAGCGCGGTTTGATGCCCCACCGGCTCGCGAAGGCGAGCGCTTTGTGTTTCCAGTCGAGCGCTACCTGTTCGCACGCGGCAGTGACTTCGCCGACCGGTACAGCGCCGAAGCGATTCTGTGCCTGTCGGAATCCATTGACCTGCATCACGTGGACGCCACCCGGATTTTCGTCCCCACGACCATTGTGGCGATCCGCGAGGATCAGCTCGTTCCGCTGTCGGACCTGCGCGGCCTGGCCGCAAGGCTCCCAACCGCGAAGCTCGTCGAGATTTCATCCATCTACGGCCATGACGCCTTTTTGAAGGAGTCGGATCAATTGCGCGGAATATTCGCCGCAGCGCTCGGAGGTGCTGCATGACTCAGAACACGAAGAAGCCGGCGCGTCCGCGCCAGATCACCCAGACGGTGCGGGCGGGCCTCGAGTGCGATGACGCGACCGGTTGTGTCGTTCCACCCATTCACCTGACCTCGACGTTCGCGTTCCGCGGCTTCGGGCAGAAGCGCAACTACGACTACACCCGTTCGGGAAATCCGACGCGCGACCTGTTGGGCGCGGCGATCGCGGAGTTGGAGCTGGGTGCGGGGGCGGTCATTACGGCCACCGGCATGGCGGCGATTACGCTGGTGGGCTATCTCATTCCGGCCAAAGGTCGCATTGTCGCGCCCCACGACTGTTACGGTGGCACCTACCGCCTGTTCAACGCCTGGCACCAGCGCGGTGAGCGCGAGGTCGAGTTCGTGAACTTCGGTGATGAAGCGGCCGTCCGCGCCGCGTTGTCGAAGCCGACGGCGTTGCTGTGGATCGAAACGCCGAGCAATCCGCTGTTGCGTATTACCGATATCGAAGCGTTTGCCGCGCTCGGAAAAGACAGCGGCGCGATGGTGGTCGTGGACAACACGTTCCTGTCTCCCGCCTGGCAACAGCCGATCGCGCTGGGCGCCGACCTGGTCGTACACTCGACGACGAAGTACCTGAATGGTCACAGTGATGTTGTCGGTGGCGCCGTTGTCGCCAAAGACCCGAAGGTTCACGAGCAACTCGTGTGGTGGGCGAACTGCCTCGGCATTACGGGCGCACCGTTCGACAGCTTCCTGACACTCCGCGGTCTGCGCACCCTGCACGCGCGCCTCGACCATCATGGACGCAACGCGCTCGGCCTCGCACAGTGGCTCAACGAGCAGCCCGGCGTACGCCGTGTGTACTACCCGGGTTTACCAACTCACCCCGGCCATGACATCGCGCGACGCCAGCAAACCGGCTTCGGCGCGATCGTCAGCGTCGAGCTCGAAGGCGGTCACGACGCCGTCCGCGAGTTCGTCTCGGACCTGCAGTACTTCTCACTCGCCGAATCCCTCGGCGGCGTCGAGAGCCTCGTCGCTCACCCCGCGACCATGACTCACGCGGCCATGGACCCCGTCGCGCGCCAGAAAGCTGGCTTAGTTGACGGCCTCATCCGCCTGTCTGTTGGAATCGAGGCCTTCGAAGACCTCCGCGCCGACCTCGAAGCCGCTCTGGACCGCGCCGCCGCTGTCATCGAGGTCCCGGCCCGACGGGTGGGCACCACCGGCTAACAGGCGAGCAGTTGAACAGCCGCGGGTGCGTGCGGCAGCGCGTTAGTGCGCTTTCCCCAAGCGCGCCAGCACCGCGTCCCCCACCTCCCGGGTGGTGAACGCACGCACTCCCTGACTCGCGATGTCCGGCGTCCGGACCCCATCAGCGATGGCGCTCGTTACCGCCTTCTCGATGACCTCGGCCTCCGCCGACAACCCCAAGGAGTGCCGCAACAACATCGCGACACTCAGGATTGTCCCGACAGGATTCGCGATGCCCTTGCCCGCGATATCCGGGGCGGAGCCATGGATCGGCTCGTACAGACCGCGCCGTCCATCGCCAAGCGAAGCCGAGGGGAGTAATCCCAGCGAGCCGGCCAACATTGAGGCCTCGTCCGTCAGAATGTCGCCAAACATGTTCTCCGTCACGAGCACGTCGAAATCGCGGGGCCGACGGATGAGGTGCATCGCCGCCGCGTCGACCAGGACATGTTCCAGCGCCACGTCCGGAAACTCCGTTTTCATGACGCGCTCGCAGACTTCCCGCCACAAGCGTGAGGTCTCGAGCACATTCGACTTATCGATCGAGGTCAGCTTGCGCCGCCGCCCCTGGGCGAGACGCGCCGCGACGCGGGTAATCCTCTCAACCTCCGCCACAGTGTAGGTGCAGAGGTCGCTCGCAGACTGAGCGTCCCGCGTCTTTTCCCCAAAGTAGATGCCCCCCGTCAACTCGCGCACGAAGACGAGGTCAACACCCTCGAGCACCTCCGGCTTCAGCGTCGACGCGTTCACCAGGGCCGGCTGCAACTTCACAGGCCGCAGGTTCGCGTAGACCCCGAGCTCTTTCCGGAGCTTCAGCAGACCCTGTTCCGGCCGCACTTTGGCGGTGGGCGCCGACCACTTCGGCCCACCGATCGCTCCCAACAGCACGGCGTCGGCTTGCAAGCACACCCGGAGCGTCTCGGAGGGTAGGGGATCGCCGTGTGAGTCAATCGCCACGCCCCCAAAGGGCAACTCCGTCAGCGAGATCTCGTGGCCATACGTCCCAGCGACTGCCCGCAGAACGCGTAGCCCTTCGGCAACGACTTCAGGGCCGATGCCGTCACCACCCAATACCGCAACGTGCGCCTTCATGCCTGGACACGCTGCTCGTAGGCTTTGATCTCGCCCATGCGTCCGAGGAGAAATCCGAGCTCATCGACGCCATTCAACAGGCAGTAACGCGAGAACGCCTCGATGGGAAATTTCACCCAATCCCCGGTCGGTAGGGTCAACGTGCTCGACTCGAGGTCGATGGTCACTTCAGCCCCGGGGTGATCGATGAGCCAGCGGCTGGTCGCCTCATCCACGACCACGGGCAAGAGGCCCGTCTTGAGTGAGTTGTTGCGGAAGATGTCGGCGATTTCAGTGCTCACCACGGCACGGAAGCCATAGTCCAACAAGGCCCAGGGCGCGTGCTCGCGGGATGAGCCGCAGCCCAGGTTCCGTCCCGCGACCAGGATCTGACAGCCCTGCGCTTCCGGGCGGTTCAAAGGGAAGTCCGGACGTGGCGCGCCTTGCGCGTCATAACGCCACTCCGAAAAGAGATGCCGTCCCAGTCCCTCCCGGATGGTGGTGGTGAGAAAGCGTGCCGGAATGATCTGGTCCGTGTCGATATTCGTATTCGGCAGGACGACCGTACGCGAGCGGACAGTTTTGATCGGTTCCATCGGGATTCAAACCTAACGAGACTCAGCCATTCATCAGTTCGCGCGGATCGGTGACGCGGCCACGCACTGCGCAGGCGGCGGCGGTGAGCGGGCTCGCCAGCAAGGTGCGGGCGCCGACACCTTGGCGACCCTCGAAGTTGCGGTTGCTCGTGCTGACGGAGTACTGCCCCTTGGCCACGGTATCGCCGTTCATTCCGAGGCACATCGAACATCCGGACTCGCGCCACTCCGCGCCGGCCTCGATGAAAACCTTGTGCAAGCCTTCGGCTTCAGCTTCCTTCTTGACCTGCTGCGATCCGGGCACAACCAACATCTGCACGCCCTTGGCGATCTTGTGGCCGCGCAGGATACCTGCGGCGCTGCGCAGATCCGACAACCGGCCGTTGGTGCAGCTGCCGAGGAAGACCACGTTCACAGTCTGGTCCTTGATGGGCGCGCCGGCTTCCAATCCCATGTAGGCGAGGGCTTTCTCGAACACCGCGTCGCCCTTACTCACCGGAATGGAGCCCGAGATGGGGACCACCATGCCCGGATGGGTGCCATAGGTGATCATCGGCTCGATCGCGGCCCCGTCGAGGTCCACCTCCTTGTCGAACCGTGCGCCGGCATCGGTCGGCAACCGTTTCCAACGCTCTAGAGCGCGATCCCAGGCCGCTCCCTGCGGTGAGCGGGGGCGCCCGGCGAGATAGGCATAGGTCGTCTCGTCGGGCGCAATCATCCCGGCGCGGGCTCCAGCCTCGATCGACATGTTGCATACGGTCATGCGTCCATCCATGTCGAGCGCTCGAATCGTCTCCCCCCGGTATTCGATGACGTGCCCGGTCCCACCCGAGACACCGATCTTCCCGATGATCGCCAGGATGAGATCCTTGGCGGTGACTCCGGGGCGGAGTTGGCCACTGACATTGATCGCCAGCGTGCGCGGCTTACGCTGCAACAAGCATTGCGTCGCAAGGACGTGGCCAACCTCGGTCGTGCCGATCCCGAACGCGAGTGCGCCGACCGCGCCGTGCGTGCTGGTGTGGCTGTCACCGCACACAACGGTTTTCCCGGGCTGGGTGATCCCCAGCTCCGGTCCGATGATGTGCACGATGCCACGCTGCGAGTTGCGCAGCCCAAGCAACTCCACGCCGAAGGCGGCGCAGTTGGTTTCGAGCTCCCGTACCTGCTTGGCGGCGGACTCGATCGAGATGGGAGCGCCACCAAAGACCTGCTCCGTGCGGGTTGGCGTCGAGTGATCCATGGTCGCCAAGGTCAGATCCGTACGGCGCACGGGCAAACCGCGTTGGCGCAGGACCGTGAAAGCTTGCGGCGAGGTCACTTCGTGGATCAGGTGCAGATCGATGTAAAGGACGGCGGGAGTATCAGCGGTCTCGGGAATCACCTGGTGTTGTTCCCAGACCTTCTCGAACATCGTTTGTGGTGCGCGTGACATGACCATCAAGTCCCAAAAAACACTAGCCGACAGCGGCGGCGCGCGGCCTGGACGTCGCGAACTCGACGTGGTCGAGCCACCCCCACTTGTCCACGGTCTTGCCCGTGAACAATCCGAAAAACGCATTTTGCAGCGTTTCGGTGATCGGACCGCGCTTGCCGTCGCCTACCGGGAGTCGGTCCACCGAGCGGATCGGGGCAATCTCCACCGCGGTGCCCGTGAAGAACGCCTCATCGGCGATATACAGGAGCTCACGAGGAATCGCGCACTCGCGCACCTCGATACCGCGCTCTTTCGCGAGGCGGATGATGGTATCGCGCGTCAGGCCGCCCAGAACGGAGTGCGCCAGGGCCGGAGTCATCAACACGCCGTCTTTGACGATGAATATATTCTCGCCCGAGCCCTCACTGATGGTGCCATCGGTCGATAGCCCGATGCCTTCCGAGAAGCCGAGACGACGCGCTTCGGCGCCGATGAGTTGCCCGGAGAGATAGTTGCCGCCGGCCTTGGCGAGGGCGGGCAGGGTGTTGGGAGCGACTCGCTGCCAGGACGAGACGCAAACGTCCACACCCTGTTCGTCGCTTTCGTGCGCGAGATACTTCCCCCACTCCCAACCCGCAATGGCCACCTCGGTGGGGGGTTCGTTCTTCGGCGCGACACCCATCTCGCCGTACCCGCGAAAGACCACCGGACGCAGGTACGCGCCGCGCCTGAGATCATTGGCCGTAATGACCTGCCGGCAGGCCTCATTCACCTGCTCCGGCGAAAACGGCATGGTGATCCGGTAGATCTTGGCGGAGTCGAACAGGCGCCGGGTGTGATCGCGCAATCGGAAGATCGCCACTCCCTGTGCAGTCTCATAGGCACGGACGCCTTCGAACACAGACGAGCCGTAGTGAAGGGCATGGGAGAGCACGTGCACGGTCGCCTTTTCCCAAGGCACGAGCTTGCCGTTGAACCAGATGAACGGTGTCGCTGGTATAGGCATGCGAAAACTCCTTTAAACCGCGCTCTGCGCGACTCGGGCCGCGCTCGAGCGCTCTTCGCGCGAGCGGCTCCCGGAAGTCGAAAGCTCGATGCGATTGATGACTTCCAGAAACGCCTTGGTGCTCGACTCGATGATGTTGGTGCTCACGCTCGAGCCGCGATAAGTCCGTTGGTTGTATTCGACATAGACGACGGTCTCGCCTTGTGCGTCCTCACCTTCAGTGACGCCATGAACCTCGAACTTCCGCAGCATCACGTTGATGCCGGTCGCCGCCTCGATTGCCTTGAACGCCGCATCCACCGGTCCGTCGCCGGTACTGGTGCACTCGGCGGTTCGGCCGTCGGCGTGCTTCAAGCGGACGATCGCTTCCGCCGGCACATTCATATGGGCGACGGTTTGCAGGTCCACGAGACTCCAGGGACCCGCGGCGGATCCTTCAGCGCGCAGCACCAGAGCCTCGATATCACCATCGAAAAGCTCCTTCTTCTTGTCGGCGAGCGCCTTGAACTCCTCGAACACGCGATTGAACTCCAGCTCATCGAGCTCGAAGCCCAAAGCGATCACGCGGTCGCGGAACGCATGCCGTCCGCTGTGCTTACCTAACACGAGATGACTACGTGACAAGCCTACGTCCTCCGGACGGAGGATCTCGTAAGTCGAGTGATGCTTGAGCATTCCGTGCTGGTGAATGCCGGCCTCGTGGGCGAAGGCATTCTCGCCGACTACTGCCTTGTTGCGTGGGATCGGCATGCCCGTGATGCTCGACACCAATCGCGAGGTCGGATAGAGGCGGTTGGTCTGGATCCCGGTCGTGACGTTGAAGAACGCCTCCCGGGTCTTCAGCGCCATGACGACTTCTTCCAGCGAGCAGTTACCCGCGCGCTCGCCGATGCCGTTGATGGTGCACTCGACCTGCCGCGCGCCCGCCACCACGGCCGTGAGGCTATTCGCAACGGCCATGCCGAGATCATCGTGACAATGGACCGAAAGCCGGATCCCCTCGATGCCGCGGACATTCTTGCGCAGGTAGCGAAATAACTCCGCGAATTCGTCCGGAACGGTGTAACCGACCGTATCCGGTATGTTGACAGTGCGCGCGCCGGCCTCGATCGCGGCCTCGACGACCTGCGCCAGAAATTCCAACTCGGTGCGCGAGGCATCCTCCGGCGAGAATTCCACGTCGTCGCACAGATCGCGCGCGATGCGTACGCCCTCGACAGCCGTTCTCAGGATCTCCTCCTGCGCCATGTTGAGTTTGTACTGGCGATGGATCGCGCTGGTGGCCAGGAAGACGTGAATGCGATGACGGGGCGCGTCCTTCAGGGCGCGCGCCGCCAGCTCGATATCCTCCCGGTTGCAGCGGGCAAGGCCACAGATCGTCGGGCCCTGCACTTCGCGGGCGACCGCATTGACGCTCTCCCAATCTCCGCGCGAGGCGGCCGGAAATCCTGCCTCGATCACGTCAACACCGAGCTCGGCGAGGGCGCGCGCCACGCGCAGCTTCTCCGGCTGAGTCATGCTGCAGCCGGGCGCCTGCTCGCCATCGCGCAGCGTCGTGTCGAAAATCAGCACTCGATCGGGATTGGGTGTCATGACCGGTCTCTCCTGCAGATGATTACATCGATCTTCGAGGTCAGTCCTTCCTGGACTGACCCGTGCGAGGCGCGGGCGTCGCCTTCAAGCTCGTTTCTCGTTCAGCCAGGGCATCCGCGCGCGCAGCTCACTGCCGACCTTCTCGATCTGGCGATCCTTGTCCTCCTTGAGCATGCGCTGGTAGTTCTTGCCACCGGTGGCGCTTTCCTCGATCCATTGCTTGGCGAACTTGCCGGTCTGCACTTCCTTCAGC